>JBBIHG010000017.1:10085-49178 GCA_037447125.1 Chloroflexota bacterium
CGGCCTCGTCGGGGCGCTCGGTGAGGGCCACGCACACGTCGAGAATGTGCGCGCCAGACTCGGCCTGCTGGCGCGCGACCTGCACGATGCCGTCGTAGTCCTCCTCCAGCAGCAGGCGCTTGATCTTGCGGCTGCCCTGGCTGTTGACGCGCTCGCCGATCAGGGTAGGGGGCGGCTGCTGGCGCAGGGCGACGGCGCGCATCCCGCTCGACGCCGCCGGCTCCGTGTCTGGCTGGCGGGTAAGGGTTTTGCGGGGCGTGTGTGAGTCGCTCTGCACGCGCCGAATGAGTTGTTCGAGGTGCTGCGGCGTGGTGCCGCAGCAACCGCCCACCACGCTCACGCCCCAGTCCACGAACTCGCCGAGCATGGCCGCGAACGGCTCCGGCTGCATCGGGTAGACGGCCTGCCCGTCCACGTTGATCGGCAGCCCGGCGTTGGGCAGCACGCTGATGGGGCGGGTGCTGTGCTCGGCCAGGTACTTGACCGGCCCGGCCATGTGCTCCGGCCCGGTGGAGCAGTTGAGGCCGATCACATCGGTGGGCAGCGCTTCGAGCGTGGTCAGGGCGCTGGCGATGTCCGTACCGAAGAGCATTCGCCCGCTGGTGTCGAGCGTCACCTGCACCTGCAAGGGGATGCGCACGCCCGCCTCGGCGAAGTAGCGCCCGATGCCCACCACCGCGGCGCGCACTTCGAGGATGTCCTGGCTGGTTTCCAGCAGCAGCACGTCCACGCCACCCTCGACGAGGCCCCGCGCCTGCTCGGCGAATACGCCCGCCAGTTCGTCGAAGGTGATCTTGCTCAGGTCGGGGTCGTCGGAACTGGGCAGCATCCCGGACGGCCCCATGCTGCCGGCGACGTAGCGCGGGACGCCCGTCTCGGCGGCGAAGCGGTCGGCGACGCGGCGGGCCAGGGCGGCGGCAGCGCGGTTGATCTCGACCACTCGCCCGGCTAGCCCGTATTCGGCCAGCGTCAGCCGGTTAGAGCGGAAGGTGTTGGTCTCGATGACTTCACAGCCGACGGCCAGGAAGGACGCATGAATTTCCTCGATCACGTCCGGGCGGGTGATCACCAGGTAATCGTTGCAGCCGTTGGTCTGCTCGCCGCCGAAGTCCTCGGCGGACAGGTCGTAGCGCTGGATGCTGGTGCCCATCGCCCCGTCGTAGATCAGCACGTGGTCGGCGATGGCGTCGAGATAGCGGCGATTGGTGTGCGGCGGCAATTGGCTCGTCATTGGCTCGTCCCTATGCGGTGCAGTCTATGCGTGCGGGAAAGGCAGCCCATCGGCACAACAAACCGCCCCTTGCTGGCAAGGGGCAAACGACGGCTGGCTCAGGCCCCCATCTTCCAGAAGACTCCTGCCGGAATTGGCACCTGCCGGGCCAGTGCACCCGGTGGTTGTCGCGGCTTCTACGGGCCGGTCCCTCCACCGCTCGTGATGAGAGAATTGACGGCGAGATCGTAGCATAGCGGCGGCGGCGACGGCAAGAATCGCCGCTGGGATGGGCACATCGCAGTGCTCGGTGAAAAAGCATCACCGCAAAGACGCAAAGAGCGCGGAGAAGAACAAGGCAACATCATTACTTCTTCTCTGTGTTCTCTGCGTCTCTGCGGTTCAAGGATTTCGCCTCCAACGCGACATCCCCCAGCGGGGAAAAAGCCGCGTGCTGCGCGGCGCGAATCGAGTATAATGGCCCCTGTATCCGGCAGAAGAGCCGGGAGTTCGTGCGCCGGGTGAGGTGGCGGCCTGAAGGAGTGTTGCGCGATGCACATGCGAATCGCCATGCTGGGCTTTGGCAACGTGGGGCGCGCTCTAGCGCGGCTGTTGCTGTGCAAGGCGGACGTCCTGCGCGACGATTACGGGCTGACCTTCACGGTCGCGGGCGTCGCCACACAGTCGCGCGGGCGGGCAATCAGCGCGGAGGGACTAGACCTGGCGGCAGCACTGGCGCTGGTCGAGCGCGGCGAGGCGCTAAGTGCGCTGCACGCCGGACCGTCGGTTGCGGATACGCTCGCCTTCATTGATGCCTGCCCTGCCGATCTGTTCATGGAGGCGACCTGGCTCAACCCGCGCACGGGCCAGCCAGCGACAGATTACGCGCGCGCGGCGCTGGGCAAGGGATGCCACCTGGTCACGGCCAACAAGGGACCAGTCGCCCATGCCTACCGCGAACTCAAGGCTCTGGCCGATGCGCGTGGAGTGGGCTTCTTCTTCGAGAGCGCGGTCATGGACGGCGCGCCGGTGCACGCCATCGGGCGCGAGGCGCTGCTGGCCACGACCATCCAGCGCGTGCGCGGAGTGCTCAACAGCACGACCAACTTCATCCTGACGCGGCTGGAGGAAGGAGTGCCGTTCGATGAGGCGGTAGCCCAGGCCCAGGCGATTGGCGTGGCCGAGGCTGACCCATCCACCGACCTGGAGGGCTGGGACGCGGCGGTGAAGATCGTCGTGCTGGCCAATGTGCTGATGGGCGCTGACCTGCGCCCCACTGATGTGGCCAGGACGGGGATCACGGCCGTCACCATCGCCGAGGCCCAGGCTGCTGTGATGGAGGGCGCACGCATCAAGCTGCTGTGCGAGGCGGTGCGCGATGGCGACTCTGTGCGGGCCAGTGTGCGTCCAGTGCGGCTCTCTCTCTCCGATCCGCTGAGCCAGGTGAGTCGGACGAGCAGCGCGGTCACCTTCCAGACTGATACGCTGCATGAGTTGACCCTCGTGGAGGGCGATCCCGATCCGACAACGACAGCTTACGGGATGCTGGTTGACATGATCAATATCGCGCGCGGACGGCACCGCTTGGGGTAACCGGGCTCCAGGTCGCCGGGGACTCCAGGACACCCTCGGCGTCCACCTGGAATCCCGCCTGGCCCAGAGAGCATGAGGCAGCTACGACACTATGGACCGCGTCAACCAGCTCACTTCACCGTACAGCCCGCTGACTCCGCCGCAGCTTCCCCTGGATTTCAGCGATTTCCTGTCTCTGGTGTGGCGCGTTGATCGCCATGCAGACCAGCCGCATCTGGTAGCCTACTACCTGCGCTGCCTGGATGCGCTGGCGCGAGCGCTCGGCTTTCACCGCAAGGGGCTGGGGCGCTTGCTGACCTCCACACCGCCAGGCTCTCTGTGCCGCTCGTTGAGCAACGTCCCCTTTCGAGAGACGGGGCGGCTGGTTGATGCATCGTCCCGCAAAGCAGCCATTGACCAGTTGGTGCGGTTGCGCGGCGATGTTGTCGCCATTGGCGCCTACCAGTACGATTGGCTGGTGGGCTGGCCTGGCAGCGGCATTGCCGATGATGAGCTGCGCGAGCGGGTGTTTGCCACACTCTTCACGGCACTGCGTGGCCAGTACCAGTACTTCGGGCGGCTGCTGCTCGTGATGGATATTGTGCTCCAGGAGCTGCTCCTCGGCACTCGCGGCGTGAACGAGTTCTCGCTTGGCACGCTGATCGAACGATTTGGTTATCCCGATCCGGAAGACCCCGCCGTGCGGAACCTGTTCCGGGGCGAGTCGAATGGGCGCTAAGCGCTGAGAAACGAGCGATGACCTACCGACGAAGGCGATGGTCTCTGGGTTCTGTCTGGCTGGCGCTGGCCGGCGCGATCACGGCGTGCAGTCTGAGCCTGACGCCCGCAGATGAGGCGCAGCGGCGTCTGGAGCGCGCGCCGCTGGTAGTCGTCCTGGCGCCGGTCAACAACAGCGTCTATGCGGAAGGGACACAGGTGGTCCTCTACGCGATCGCTCAGGATGCTGGCGCCGGCGTGGCCCGCATCGCGTTCCGTATGGACGACCGGCTCATCAGCGAGGTGGCGGCGGCGAACCCGCTGGGCGTGCCATCGTTGCTGGCGCGGGCGGACTGGACGGCGGTTGACAAGCGCCGGCATCTGCTGACCGTGGAAGCGTTCCGTGCCGATGGATCCCTGCTGGGCGTGCAGGATGTCGCCGTCCAGGTGACCGATGCGCCGGGCGCGGCGGCGGCTTCCGCTCCCAGCGGCGACGCCCAAGGCGTCCAGGAGGTCGTACCGACTGAGACGCCTGCCCCTGGCCCCGACCAGGGGGTGCTGGCGCAGATCGTCGTGGCCGAGCTCAACGTGCGAGTGGGTCCGGGCACGGGCTATGAGGCGATCGGCGTGTTGGCCCAGGGTACGCAGGTGAGGGTGACGGGCCGCAGCGCCGATGGCACCTGGCTGCAGGTCTCCTATTCCGGCGGCATGGGCTGGGTTTTCGCCGAGCTGGTCACTGTCAGCGGGGATCTCGCGGCGGTGCCGGTTGTTGCCGCACCCTAGGAACCCCGCTGGCCGGGCCGCTGCGCCAGCCACTGGATCGCTAGAACTGGTAGCCCAGGCCGTCGCCCACGAGCGCGGGATCAATGCGCTCGTCCGGGATGATGACGAGCAGGTCCGGCGCCACGCGCGCGCGCCGGTACGCAATCCCAGCGGCGCGGAATGCCTGCTCAAAGCGTGTGGCCTCCTGGCCGGGCAGCACGACCTCGACGAAAGCCACGCGCTCGGCCTCGAGGATGCGCTGCGGCACTTCTGGAAAGCGCACCAGACCCCGCGCTCCGTAGATGTCGTACCAATCCGCCGCCAGAATGCGCTCCCTCGTCTCGAACATCAGCACGTGAGCGATGCCGACATCCGTCCACACGTGGCGGATGCCCTCTTCGTCCAGCAGGGCGGTGAGCGGACCAAGCGTCTCTGGCTGGCGGGTGTAGTAGGGCGAGGCGAAGCTCGTCACCGGGTCGGCGCGCAGGGCGCCGAGCAGGTTCAGGCTGATGATGGAGGTCAGCACCGCCGCCCCGGCAAGCTTGGCACTCGCCCCGCTGCGGGCCAGCCAGACGGCCAGCGCCGCCGCGCCGATGGGCAGGACGCTGTGCAGCATCAGCACGTAGCGCCCCGTCGCGTCAAAGCCGAACTCGTTCAGGGCGTGGTTGCCGTAGCCGCTGAGCGCGTAGATCGAGGGCAGGGCAAGCGCGAACGCGGCAAGTAGCACGCGAGTCGCGCGGCGTGCAGCCGGCCAGGGTCCGCGCCAGGCCCACAGCGCCAACCCGATCAGGCCACCTTCGTATACGATTTGCAGCCACCAGATGGCCTCCCAGCTCAGGATGTGCCAGCGCGGATCGCCACTCACCAGGCGGGGAGCCAGGTCATAGGTCAGGTGATCGAGCACGGCGGGCAGGTTGCCCCAGGTGTCACCCTGCGAGCGCAGCAGATAGCGAAATGTGGCCCAGTCGTGGCCCAGGTTGTAGGCCCATAGGGGGGTGCTGCCCAGAGCGAAGGCAAAGATGGCGGCCCACCAGGCCCGGCGCAGCGCCGCCCGACCTCGCCAGATGAGCACTGCTGCGATTGGAACGGCGTAGAAGACGATGAGCCACGATACCCAGAACGCCACTCCGCCAATGAAGCCTGACAAAGCCAGAGCGCGCATGCGGATGGAGAGACGATGCCGCTCGTCCACGACGTAGGACGTTCCGATCAGCGCCAGGTTGCCCAGCACCAGCGTCTCGGCGGTGGCGCCCCATGCCTTCGTGCCGGTGATCAACAGGTAGGCGGGCGCGAGCGCAGCCAGCAGCGCACTCAGCGCGCCAACCCGCTGGTCGAAGGCGCGCCAGCCCAGCCAGCCGGTCGTGGCCACGTAAAGCCCGGAGAGCAGCCAGGGAACGAGCTTGAGCGTCACGGCGCTGGCGCCGAACGCGGCGAGCCAGGGGGCGATCAGGTAGGACTCCAGCGCGGCCAGGTACGGCTGGCCGGGGTGGAAGACGGGGCGCTCCCCGCGCAAAATGGACAGCGCCTGCAGGCCGACCATCCCTTCATCGTAGTCGTAACGCCACCCGGCACGGACCAGCAGGACCAGGCGCAGTGCCAGACCGGCCAGGGCGCACAGGATGATCAGCGCCACAACGACGCGGGGGCGCGGGACGGTCGCACGGAGGCTGGGGGGCATGACGCTCTACGGTTCAGAGACGATGGTGAAGGGCATCACACTGGAAGGAGTATCACTCGCCCCGATGTACAGGCGAATTTCGTAAGTTCCCGGCTCGAAGCCGCTGTCCTGGCCGAAGAAGAAATGCGCCGTGCCGCTGCTGGCCAGGCCCCAGGGGTACGTGTTGTCATCGAAAAGCTCGCCCTCTTTGAAGATGGCGCGCCGCCACTGCACGCCGTCGGTCATCCCGCTGAACTCCACGAAGAAGTAGATGCGCTTGGTGCCAGTGGCGAATTCTGTACGCGCGTTGACGGGGCGCAGAGTCGCGTCAACCTGGTCGCTGAGCGCCGTAATGCGCAAGACGGCGCCGGGGCGGGGTGTTACGCCGGCCGGGGCGGGGGTGGCGAAGGGCGTGAAGGTGGGGAAGGGCGTGGGCGTGGGAGAGTAGGCGGAAGTAGCGGTGATGATCACGATCATCAGGGTGGCTGGCGGGGCCGTGGGAGTGGACTCCGATTCGGCTGGCCCGGATGTATTCTCCGGCGTGCTGTTGGTGCCGGAGGCAACCGTTGAGGTGGCGTCCGGCGTCTCCAGACCGGCAGCCAGGCGCGGCGTCTCTTGTGTCACCGTGGGTGTGTCCCCGGTGGCGGAGTCCTCGCCGCCCAGCAGGCCGATGGCAAAAGTCAGCGCGCAGGAGAGACTGGCCAGCACGAGCAGACTGAAGGCGAAGAGGAACAGTCGCCAACCGCGCTGACCGGCTTCGCGCCGTCGCCGCCAGAAGACGTCTGTACGGCTGCGGCGGAACAAGCGCAGTGAGATGAGGATCAATAGCAACGCCAGGGCGAAGAAGCCGCCGGTGAGCAGAGGCAGTGCGTCCTGGATCGTCTCGCGCATCGGTCGTCAGCGCTCCGAGCTGCCGGTGCCAGGGCATGGCCACTAGGCGCTCAGCGAAGAACGAGGGCTGAGTGCGCCCCCTCTTCGCCGGCCCAATAGCCATGTCCTGTTTGACCCCACCCCAAACGCCCCTCCCGCCGGGGGCATTATAGCACGTGGTGCACGAGTTGGTATACAACGGCTCGTCGCTGCTCAGGTGATGGCCGGGCTGACGGAAATCGTGATCGTGATGCGGCCCTTGTCAAAACGGCGCGGCCTCGCTATACTAAGGGCGCATTGGGTCGTTAGCTCAGTTGGCTAGAGCGCGTCGTTGACATCGACGAGGTCACAAGTTCGAGTCTTGTACGACCCACCTGGCGGCCACATGCCTCTGCGTGTGGCCGCTTCGTGTTGTTGTGGACGTTCACTGCCGCGGCCCCGATCCAAGCGTCGGGCAGGGCGCGTCGGGCACTTCTTGCACCAGGTCGGCGCGCACCCACCCGATGATCGTTGACTGCCCCACCTTGAAACGCACCTCGAACCAGCGTTGGTTGTCCCGGCCAAGCTGCTGATCCAGCACCTCCAGGGCCTGCCCTAGATCCACGGTGAAGATGCGCGTGGCGACCGGGCTGGGCTCGGCGCGGACATTCACGGCCTGGCTGCTGGCGAAGACCAAGCAGAGGATGCTCGGCGTGGGGGTGATGCTCGGCGTCCAGGTATGGGTCGGCGTGGATGTCGGCGTCGGCGTGTCGCTGGCCGTGGGGGTGATACTGGGCGTCCAGGTATGGGTTGGCGTGTGGCTGGGCGTCGGCGTCCAGGTATGTGTCGGTGTGTCCGTCGGGGTCGGCGTCCAGGTATGAGTCGGCGTGATGCTAGGCGTCTCGGTGGCAGTGGGCGTTGGCGTGATCGTTGGCGTATCGGTCGGCGTTGGCGTGATCGTGGCAGTCGCCGTGGGCGTAGGCGTGGGCGGGTCGAGGATCGGGCGCCAGGTAGGCTCCGTAGCCAGCGCGACCGCGCCAAGGGTGATCAGGATGACCGCCGCGCTCACGGCATAAAGGCCATACTGCCGCCGTCGCATCTGGCGGACAGCCGCCTCCAGGCGCAGAATATCGGTGCGCCGCCCCAGGATGCGAAAGGGATCGTCTTTGGCCGTATCCAGCCAGCGTTGGGCCGTCTGCGGGTCCCGGTCGTCAAGCGCGGCCTCGGCGCGCTCCAGGTGTCGGGCAAGCAGGTCGGCGACGACCATGCGATAGCGCGGGTCCTGGGCGTAGCCACGCAGCCCGGCGAGCATCGTGCGCGCCTGGCTCAGCTCGTTCTCGTAATTCTGGGCGATGAGGGCCGAGGCGCGCTCGATGACGTGTCGCGCTTCTGCCATATCCGCCTCGCGATGGCGGGCCCGTTGCAGCAGCGCGGAGATGTCTTCGCTGGCCGGGGCAAGGTCCGCCGCTGCCTCCAGGGCGCGCACCGCCTCGGTAGCCAGGCGTAGGCGCTCGTCCAGGGCGGACGCAGCTTCCATGCGAGTCAGCGCGCCCTGGGCCTGGTTGTAGAGCTGGGCGATGATATTCTCGATGCGCTCTTCAACCTCACGCGCCACGCTCTTGAGGCGCTCGCTGCCGGGCAGTAGCTGGCGCAGGCCGGCCAGGGTGTTGAGAAGCTGCCGCAATTCGCGGGCGCGCTCGCTCAGCGGCCCACTGCTCATGTTGAGCTGCACGGTCGCCTGGTCGAACTGCTGGCGGACGCTGCGCACCATCTCGATCCGCTCTTGAGCGAGCGGATCATTGGGCACGACGCGCGTCGCCCCCTCGTACCTCTGCAGCGCCGTTTCCCAGTCGTCGGCGGCCAGCAGGCGATCGCCCTCGGCCAGCAGCTCGCGGGCCAGGGCCAGGTCCTGGATGTCGAGCAGCGCCTGCTCCACGTCCTGCCAGCTACTGATTCCGGCGCGCGCGGCCAGGTCGCGGGCTTCGCGATAGAGGCGCTCGGCCTCGTCGTAGTTGCCAGCCCGCACCAGCGAATTGGCGCGGTTGTAGGCAATGCGCGCGTCGAACGGGATGCGGTGATCTGGCACCACACCGCGCAACAGGTTGTCTTCCGCTTTCTGGCGGTACTCGCGCGCCTGAACGTTGCCTGGATCGGCGCTGAGGATGCGATTGGCCTGGTCTACCGCGCGCTGGTAGTCGCCGGCGTAGTACGCCTCTGAGACCTCCGACAGCGCGTTGGAGCCAGCGCTCGTCGCGCTGTCAGCGAAGCTCGGCGGGGGCACGGCGCTTTCGGTGCGGGGCGCTGCCGGCGCGGCGGCCAGGGCGGTGACGACCGCGCCGGGGTCAATGCCATAGCGCTCTAGCAGGCCCTGGACCTTCATTTCCAGGTGGGGACTGCGCTCTGCGGCGTTGACCAACAGCGCGTGAATCTCCGGGTTGTTCGGGTCGTGATCCAATGCCTGGGCGAGGATGTCAATCGCCTCGTCAATGTCATCTTCGCTGCCGGCGATCTCGATGCGGATGCGGGCGCGACGCAGCAGCCCGCGTACAGTAGCCGCCTCGGGGGTGGGTGGGGCGCTGTGACGGGCCAGCTCGGCGAATAGCTCGCGCGCCTCGGCCTCGTGCTGGGTGTTCTTGCTCTGGGCGAGCAGCGCCCGCGCCTCGCTCTCCAACTGAGCGATTTCGCTGGCGGTCGCGCTGGAGGGCATTGCCTCCAGCAGGCGGCGCAGGCGTTCGAGTTGCTCACGTAGATCGGCCATCACTTCTCCTTCGCCGGAGGTCAGGGTATAACCCGGTGGTTGAGCGCGTCGTTGATCTGCGCCAGGATGCGCCGCAACTCGGCCTCTATCTCCTCATTGATGTCGTCGAGAATGACGGCTTCCAGCAGCAGTTCGCGCGCGCTGCGCAGCGCATCCTGGCCCCGGCGCAGCTCGGCCAGGGCGGCGCGCATTCGCTCGCGGGCATCGCGCAGCGCAGGGATGGTGTGGGTGCCGGGTAGGTCCCAGCCATGCCGTCCGGCAATGCGCTCCATGCCGGCGCGCAATGCCGCGACGTTGCTCAGCTCCTGCCGCGCACCCTGCTGGAGCAAAGCCTGGAGCGTTGGGCTGAGTGTCGGCTCGACGCCGAAGTCGAGATGGCTGATGTCCGCGTAGCGCTGCTCGACTTCCGCCTGGGACGCAGGTTGGGGGCGCAGCGCGCCCTTGCGGGGCGACAGGCCGGTGAAGGCGGGGTAGAGGATGCCCACGCACAGATTGTGCACGTCCTGGGCCAGGTACTGGTCGAGCGTGCGCGTGCCCGTTTCGACAAGCTGCGAGCTGTTCAGGTCAATGATGCGCAGCGTCTGCCCGTCCCAATAGACGTGTTCCAGCTTGTGATCCAGGTAGACTATGCGTTGGTCGTGGGCTGCGCCCAGAAAGCTGGCGAATTGCAGCGCGAGATCGATACCTTCTTCCGTGGGCAAACGCCGACGGCCGTTGCCGGAGGTGGGCTTCATCAAGTAAAAGAGGTTGTGATGGCGCGGCAGAAGCTCGAGGGCCAGGTACGGACGCCAGCGCTGAGCCAGCGCCGGATAGAGCGCCTCGTGGAAGGCTGCCACATCGGTCCCCAGGGACAGGATGTCGCCGGATTCGGGACGCTCGCGCTGGGCGGAGACATAGCCGCAGTCATAGAGACGCACCACCGTATCGCTGCCTGCCAGACGCATGAGCAGATCGGCCTCGCTGACAAAGGCGCGCGCTTCCCAGCGGGGTGTCCCGTCGTCAGACAGGTGCTCTGGGCGCATGACCTTGAAGGCCACGCGCTGGCCGGTGCGCTCGTCTTCGCCCTCAAGGACGCGGGCGTAGTGACCGGGCGCGTAG
Organism: Chloroflexota bacterium; assembly: GCA_037447125.1. GTDB lineage: Bacteria > Chloroflexota > Anaerolineae > Aggregatilineales > Aggregatilineaceae > UBA2029. The sequence goes on from JBBIHG010000017.1 coordinate 20,709, forward strand.
GTGTCTATGTAATTGCCGAGGGTGAAACAGGCGCCTAGCGCCTGGGCCGACTCCATCACGATTCCTTCGCTTTGCTCACGACTCACGACTGCTCACGATAGGTTACGGTATCTCATCGCGCGGGCTGAAATCCAGCACGAACGACTGAACCTGGACCACGACGTCGCGCCCCGACACAGTCAGCAGCAGCGACACTGGCTCACCCTGTGGGAATAGAAACACCGAATCGCCCAGCCAGCGGTCGTTGACGTAGAAGCTCAGCGTCGTTGTGTCCGTTCGCCGCACCGAGAGGGTGAGGCGCGGCTCCTGCAGCGGGAACTCGGTCGAAGAGCGAAACCGACCGTTCTGGTTCAGGCCCAGGCTGACGAAATCCATGTCCACAAGCTGAACCTGGCCGATGGTCCGCTGGCTGAGCCGGTTGGCTGTGCCCAGTCCAAAGGCGACGTCGCCATCGCTGATCGCCGCCTGATTGTAACTGACAAGTTCCAGAACGGCATCCGCCCGGCGCAGTGTGCTGGCAGCGCCCGGCTGGAACAGCGTGCTGAGCAGCTCCGGGGATAGTTCAACGACGATGTCCCCGGCCCCGCTCGCAGTGGACAGCGTCCAGACACCACCCGCACCTGGCGTCAGCGACCCGGCGGGGCCGGGCACGCTCTCTGGGGACAGGCTGGTCAACCCGGCTAGCACATCGCCGCGGGTGCCGGTTGTGGCCGGCGCTGCTTCCATGACTGGGGCGGGCGTGCGGCTGAGGACTAGCGTGCTGGTTACGAACAGCGTTGGTGAGGGCGCGGGTGTGGCCTCTTCGGTGAGCGGTGCCGCGGCTGCTACCGGCTCCGTTGGAGTTGCGCTTGGAGCCGCGGTGAGAGGCGGCGTTGTGAGCGTCGGCGAGGGCGGCACAGGGCTGACAGTGATCCCCGGCGTGCTGGTCCCCTGCGCGGCGACAGGGCCTTGTGGCGTAGTGAGCGGTGCCACAGCCGGTAGGGTGGCCAGGGCGGAGGTTGGCTCCGGCGCCACCGTGGGTGTCTGGCCGTCGTCGCCGCTCAGGCCGCGTACCAGGGCGATCCCCGTGGCGACGCTCAGCAACAGAACTGCGGCTACGGCTAGCCGGTTCCTGAGGCGACCGCCGCCCTTCCTGCGAACAGCCCTTACGCGGCTCTCGGCGGGGGCGTCCCCATCCAGGAGGGTTGGCACGCCAGCACCGGCGGCCTGCGGCAGGTCATCGAGTTGAATCATGTCATCTTCCGCTTCATCCGGCGGAAGCTGCTCTACCAGCGCCTTCCACGAGCGGAAGAGCGGATAGGCCGGGTGACGGGTGATAAACAGCGACGCGAAATGGCGATCGAAGGCGGCCAGCTTCTCGCGGCGGGTCAGACGCTGGGTGGTGTAGGTGTCGAGCACCGATCGGTACATGTCTTCCCACTGGCGGACCTGGTGGGCATGGTCGGCGCCCAGCCTATCCAGCGTCGTCCGGACGATGGTGGTCAGCGCCTGCGCCAGCGCCGGATCCACCTCCGGGCTGGTAGTGACGGCGCTCTGCTCGACGCTCAGACGGACCTGCTGGAGCTCTGCTGCGGCATCGCGCAGTCCGGTGACCCAGGCCAGGAAAGGCTCGATGCGCAGGTCCGCCGCCTCCACCGCCGCCGCCAGGCGCTCCAACGCGCCATCCAGCGCTCCGCGCGCCGCATAGAAGTCGCCATCGGACCAGTGACGCAGGGCGTCTTCGACCAGGTCAACGGCGCGTCCAGCACCGGCAAGCATGTCTGCGGCCAGCGGGGCGTTGAGCGCGCTACGCACCGCCCCCAGGTCGCCGGGGCGGGCGACGGCGTTCATGGCCTGCTGGGCGGTGTGAACCAGCCGGCGACCGGTGAGCGCGCGGTCGAGCACCTGGAAGGCAATGTGCGTGCGCGCGCTGTCATAGCAAGTGAGGGCGGCATTGCGCCAGAACTCAGCCTCGTCCAGTTCCCCAGCATGCAGCGACAGCGCGCCGCGCAGCACATAATGCAGGTACAGCGCACGCCAGCCTGCGCTGCTGCTCTGCTGGATGAAAGCGATCAGACCGCGCCCCATGGCGCGCAGGTAGAGCGCCGTGTTCGGCATCTGCTCGGCGAAGGCCTGGCGCTCGTGCTCCTCGTCGCTCAGCAGAATCGCCAGTACCTCAGTCTCGATTTCGTCGGTGCGCTCCGGCTGGCCCAGGCTGCCTTCGCGCAACCATTGGTCGAGCAGCTCGCCTGTGCGGCGCAACCGGTTGGCGGCCAGACGCTCTCCGTCGGTCTGGGCGAGAGTGTACGCGGCGCGCCCGGATTCCGCCGCCGTCAGGCCGTCCCCGCGATCCCAGGCACTCCACCCGGCGACGAGCGCATCGGCGAGCGCCTGGTTGGGGCTGAGTTTCTCCACAAAGGGCACGTCCGGCAGGCGGTTGGCCAGGTCCCCGAACCAGGCGGCGATGTGCTCGTTGACCGGGCGCACGTCGTCGGCGGCCTCGCGCAGCAACTGCACCGATGGCCGCCGCCTGCCGAGGGCCAGGTAGTTGACAACTGTGGTCCAGCGTTCGGCGGCGGCGCTGATGGCGCGCACCGCGTCGTGCAGCGCCGGTTCGGGCAGATCGTCCAGATAGGAACCCAGGAACTTCTCAACATTGGCGAACCAGGCGGCGAGATTTGCCCCATCTGCGCGTGGGCGGAACTGGCGCAGCGCGCCAATGGCCTGGTGCACCTCATCCAGGTAATCGTGCAGCGCGCCGAAATGGGGCGAGGTCGGGTCAATGCATGACGCGCGATACAGGTCGTCGCCGGCCTGCGTCGGATTCCCGTAGGCGGAATGGCCTACGCTCTCCAACAAGGCCACGATGGTGTTGGCCGCGTCATGGGCGCGCCGGGCCGAGGCCAACGCTTCCTCAAGAACGTGGCCAGTCACCGTGTTCTCAAGCGCTCCCAAAGCGTGCTCCAGGTCCACCAATCCGGCGGCGACCTGGCGGTAGAACACATGTAGCCCGGTCAGACCCGGCACAGGAGCGCGGGCGAGCGCCGCCTCCGTCTGGGCGATCAATGCCAGGACGGGGTCTGCCGCTGGCGCATCCTCTAGATCGTGGCGCAGCTTGAGCAGGTGGGGGCGCAGCAACGTAACCTCTGGCACGTGGACGGCGAACTGCTCGGCCAGCAGCCACTGCGCCTGACGCGCGCTGACGCGCACCTCCGGCGTGACGAGCAGGGTCTGCCCGGCGCGCTGCGGCTCGCCGCTGAACAGCAGGTCCAGCGCTTGCAGGAAACCGGCCGGCGGAGGAGTGATCGCCAGGTTGTCGAGCATGGCCGAGGCGGCGATCAAGAAGCGGATGATCGGCTCGTGCTTTGAGTCCGCGCGGGGCAGCAGATCGTCGAGGAGTGATAGGGCGCGCGGCCAGTTGCCGCTCTCCAGATAGATGCGGATGGCGTCAAGATCGGCCTGCACGTTGATCTGGCGCAGATAGGACTGAATCTCATTGGCCAGCCGGTTGGTCTCAGGGTGGCCGGGATCCATCTCGAAGGCGCTGTCCAGCTCCGCCTGCAGCGCGCTCAATTCCTCGACACTGGCCGTGGCGCGGACGCGCTTGCGAACGCGCGAGACGATCTCGTCGCGCGCCTTGAGCAGCGGCTGGCGGTACTCGTTGAGCGCGAGACGCAACTCGAGGATGGTGCTGAAACGCCGGCGGGGGTCGGGATGCACGGCGCGGGTGATGATCGCTTGTAGGCGCGGCGAAATACGCTCGCCTTCGGGGCCAAAGTTGACGTGGAAATGCCCGCCGTCTTCACCCGTCTCGGCGACCAGGCGGTTGCCGCCGGTGAGGATGAAGGTCAGCAATTCGCCGACCTGGTAGATGTCCGTCGCGCGAGACACGGTGGGCAGCGCGCCCGGCTCATCCAGGAAGACCGCGTTGCCCCAGTCAATCACTTTCAGGCGATAGCCGGCGCGATCCCAGAACAGGTGCTTGGCGTCTACGTCGTTATAGACGACCTGCTTGTCGTGGGCATGGGCCAGCAGATCGAGCAGGCTGTCCACGATGGTCAGGACCTCCAGCTCGGGCAGATACGCGCCTCTTTCCGCCAGGTCGAGCACCATGCTCTCGACAATCTCGCCCTCGGCCAGGTCCATGACGATGTATTCGTGCGAGTGCCCACCGACACGTGTTGTGCCATAGCCACGCAGCGCGGTCAGCACCGGATGCCCGGCCAGGCGCTCGAGTGCCTGGCGCTCGGTGCGGATGTTCACTTCCTGTCCGGCGCGCATAGGCGGGGCGTCTTGCGGGGCAGGGCGCTTGATGACGACAGGCCGCTCGTCGTCAAGGGTGTCGTAGGCGCGCAATGTCTCGCCGGACCGCCCGCGCGGGTAGATGTAGTCGTAGCGGTAGCGGTTGTCGAAGAGACTCTCTGTGCGACGCCCAGGGGGCAGGTTGGACATGCGCGACTCCCCGCGGCTGCTGTCGGATCGCAACGGGCAATACGCTCCCTATTGTACGCAGCGTCCGGCTGGAATACCAACCAGGGGAAGGGTGCTGCTGCCCGCCCTCGGACCGCCGAGCGGCTCAGGCTGACGACCCGCTCAACCGGAGTCGCGGAAGTCCCAAGCGGCGGCGGAGAGCACCAGCAGCAGGAGCTGCCAGAGACCCTGGGCGACCGGGGCCGTCTCGATGTACTCGTCTGCGCGGTGCGAGTGAGCGCCGTACGACACGCCGACTGTGACTGTGGGCAGGCCCTGGGCCAGGAGGGCGTTGGCGTCGGTGCTGCCCTGCTCGAAGACCCCGGGAATGCCTGCCAGACTCAAAGCGGCGGCGGCCATCTGGGGGAGGGGGTGCGACGAGGCGACGCGACCGGTTGGCCGGTCTCCGACCACTGTAATCGTAATGTCCAGATGGGGATTGATGGCCGAGGCGCTGATGCGCTCGCAGACGGTTCGCTCGAAGTCCTGCAGGCAGGCGGCATCTTCTGAGCGCAAGTCGAGGTAGAACTCAGCTTCAGCGGCCAGACTATTGACCGAATGCCCACCCTGGATCAGGCCAATGTTGAAGGTCGTGCGCGGACTGGCGGGCGGAGTGAGGGCGATGATCCGTGCGCCTGCCTCGATCAGACCGTGCACGGCGCTAGGTTGGCCGAAGTGCAGCCAGCTATGTCCCCCCGGTGCGCGGCAGACGACATGCAGCCGGCGCACTGCGATCCCCGCGTGGTAGATGCGACCCAGGGCCATCCCCTCGATGACGACGGCAGCGCCGAGACGCGCGCCCAGTGCGTGCCATACAGTCCGAATGCCGTCGAGATTGCCTAACCCTTCCTCGCGGCTGTTGGCCGCGAACCAGATGTCCGCTGGCGGGCGGACGCCGTGCCGGGCGAGCATCTCAGCCAGCGCGACCAGCGCCGCGACGCCCAGGCTGTTGTCGCCCAGCCCCGGCCCGTACACCCGCCCGACGGCGGTGCGAATCGTGAGATCGGTGTTGGCAGGGAATACCGTGTCAGTGTGCGCGGACAGCAGCAATGCAGGCCTGGAGGGGTCTTCGCCCGGCCAGTGGCCGATGACGTTATGCAGCGAATCAATACGCACATCGCACAGGCCGGCCGCGGCGAGACGGTCGCGAACGTACTCGGCCCGGCGCGCTTCGTCGAAGGTTGGGGCCGGGATCTGCTGGATGGCGATGGCGGTCCGAACAACCTCCTGCGCGTCAATGGACTGTGCCAGGCGGTCGAAGTGCGCAGATTGCGCCCATGTTCGCACGTGCCGAGAAGTCTGCTCCATTCCTCATCACCATCAGGGAGATTCTTGGCTGGTCTCTGGTCTCGTCCACAATCATAGCGCAAAGGCAGACATCTGCCTGGCGACACGCGACCTGACGTGACGGCAACCCCTGGCAGCCAGCGATTGGTTCGGCCAGGGTAGGAATCTGATCTGCCGAGTGTTAAGGAATGGTCTGCCAGACGCAAACCGCTCGGCAAGCGCAGGCCAGGCGGAGATGGGCCATATATGGCGGTCGGTGTGTGGGAATACTCCTAATTGTGACTGCCCGGAGTTTCCTGAGGGCCAGACCGTGGCCGGGACGTGCTGATTTCAGGTGGGGGATTCAGCCGCGCCGCGGCAGTTCTTGTCTTCTGCTAGCCAGCCACTATAATGACAGGGGGCAAATGTTAAAGACCGATCCGGCGCTCTTTTTGCGCTGCTATTCATTTGCGCTATTGCGCCTCGTGCTGGGGGGATCGATGAAGGCGACCAGGATCCTGTTGATCGAGAGTGCGCGCAACAGCAGTGAGTCGTTCGCGGCGTCGCTTCAGGCCAAGTACCAGGTTGAGATCGCCCACACCGGCAAGCAGGCGATGGAGATGGCGCGCGAGGATGCGCCGGATGTGATTGTGCTTGACGCGGCCTCGCTGCGCACCTCGGGCAACCGCATCAGCTTCAGTCTGCGAGCCAGTTTCGAGCGGATCCCTCTCATCCACATCCGGGCAGCCGACGCGGCCGGCAACAGCGCAGCCGATGTGCTGCTCGTGCATCCATTCACGGCGCGCAAGCTGACCAATCGCATCGATCGCTTCACGGCCCCGGTGCAGGGCGCCCATCTCGCCGTGGGACCTTTCACCCTCAATACCGAGAGCCAGACTCTGACCACGCCCTGGTCTGAGAAGAGGCTCACGCCCAAGCTCACCGAGCTGATGGAGTTGTTCATGGGCAACCTGAACAACACCCTTGAGCGCAAGCACATCATGCAGGCGGTGTGGAAGACGGACTACATGGGCGACACGCGCACGCTCGACGTGCATATCCGTTGGCTGCGCAAGGCGCTTGAGCCAAATCCACGGAAGCCACAGTACATCACCACGGTGCGCGGCGTGGGCTATCGTTTTGTCGTGCCCGGCGGCGGTGATGAGATGGCCAGGCCAGTCTAGCGGCTCGCTGACTCCAGCCGGCAGGCTGGTGAGCGAGCATCCTCACCAGTGCCAAAGCGGGTTTGCTGAGAGCCAACACAAAAAGGCATCCTGAATGTGCAGGATGCCTGTGATGGTCTGCGGACTGGACGGCGATCCGGCTAGGATTTCTCTGCCTCAAGACGGGCGAGCTTCTTCATCAGCCGGCTCTTGCGCCGCGCGACGTTGTTCGGGTGCAGGATGCCCTTGACAGCGGCTTTGTCCAGAGTCCGAATCGCTTCCAGCGTCGCCTGGCGAGCGTTCTCCAGGTCCGCGCCCTCGATGAAAGTGCGCGCCTTCTTGATCTCCGTGCGTGCGCGCGAACGGAAAATGCGGTTGCGCTGACGCTTCTTCTCGGAACTGCGAATGCGCTTGAGCGCAGATTTGTGATTAGCCAACGCCAGAATCTCCGATCATAACTGGAATTTGCCTTGACAGTGCCGGAATTCTACCAGAACGCCCGTCTTCTGTCCAGGTTTTGTTTGGCGCCTTTGGCGCGCTCTTGAGCGCCGCGCGCCGCGCGCCGCGCGCCGCGCAGTCTTGACCGCTCCTGCGCCCTATGGTATGCTCTCGGCAAGCTGAAAAGGCGCTGACGGAAACGAGTACGCCTCTGCGCGGCGGTCAGCGAGCCTGGGACGGTGCGAGCCAGGCCGGAAGCGGGGCGGAAAATCCTTCCTGAGCTGCAGGCTGAACGCATGTGCAATTAAGCCGGGCCGGTCTGGTCCCCGTTATCGAGACCTTGCCATGGTGGTGGCAGCAGAGCGCCTCGCCGTTTGCGGTGAGGAACAAGGGTGGTACCGCGCGAGCCAGGCTCCCGTCCCTTGAGTTGAAGGGCGGGCGTTTTGTTTCTGTGGCCGGCAGGTCGAGGGCATGGAGCATGGACAACAAGGGCATGGAAAGCGTGACAATCCGGCCGGTGGAGCCGCATGACCAGGAGGCCATCGCGCGCATGTGGGCGGCGCTGAGTACTTATCACACGCAACTGGACTCGCGCATGCCCCGGATGGCAGCGGGCGCTCCGGCTGCCTACGCCTCGCGTCTGATCGAGGTGCGCGGTGATGCACAGACCCGCGCTTTCGTCGCCGAGGTGGACGGGACTGTGGTGGGCTATGTGCTGGGAGCGATTGTGGACCTGACGCCCGATCTGTTTGAGCATGAGGATGTAGGCTTCGTCGCCGACATCTATGTTGAGCCGGCCTTCCGCCGGCGGGGCATCGCCCGGCAGTTGTTTCGCGGCATCTGCCACTGGTTTGCCGAACAGAACGTGCGCCGCGTGGAATGGCAGGTCGCTGTTGCCAACGAGGAGGCGCGACGGTTCTGGGAATCCGTGGGCGGGCGCGAGCTGGTCGTGCGCATGCGCCTGCTGGACCGCAAGTAGGGCGCGACGGTGGATACGCTGCGCGAGGCGCGCAGGCGCAGGCGGCTGCTGGTGCTGGGCGTGCCAGTCCTGATCCTGCTGGCGCTGGCGGGGCTGGTACCGGGCTGGCGGCTGTTCTTCCTGGGCGGGGCGCTGGGATGGCTGCTTGCCGCAGAGCTCATCTGGCGTGGCGGAGTGGGCATCAGGTACCAGAAGGCCGTCCGCCATCTGCGCGCGGGCGAACTGGATCGGGCGCTGACGGTGATGGACGGGCTGATCCAGGCTGAGCCAGAGGACGCTGACCGCCTGCGCTTCCGGGCCGAACTGCGCCGGCTGGCCGGGCATGTGGACGCGGCCAGAAGCGACTATGAGCGGCTCGTCCGCCTGGCGCCGGACTCGCCGGATGGTCACATTGGGCTGGCTGAGATCTGGACGGAGCTTGGCGAGTATGAGCGTGCGCAGGAGTGCGCCCGGCTGGCAGCAGAGCGCGATCCGTCGGGCTGGAGAGCGGCATACACCCAGGCGCTGATCGCCGATCGTCTGGAGGATGCACCGGGAGCCATTGCTCACTCCCGGTCCGCGCTGGATGCACGCATCCCCGACCGGCGCTTTCGGCTCCTGACGAATCTGTGGCTGGCGCGCGGCTATGCCCGGCTTGGCCAGTGGGACGAAACACACGCTGCCGTGAGCCAGTTACGAGCGGACTCACGCGCATCCGCCGAGTGGGAAGCGATTCTGGCCAGCGAGTGGGTCAAGCCGATCCGCGCGCTGTTGGGCGAGGATGTGCAGTTGGCACGGGCGCTGGCCGAGGGCACTGCATCATCGGAGGCGCTCACCGGGCCGCACGCGGACGGGTGCTGAGACGCTGCGCACCGCAGGATGGGAGGGGGACATGAGCGATCAGGCAACGCAAACCGGCCAGCGTATCCAGGAGTGGCAGAATACCCCGCCGGGCGGGTGTCTGTCAAGCCGCCTGGTGCGCCTCGTATTGATCGCGGTCGTGCTGTTCATGGTCCTGGTAGCGGTCGTCGTCGTGGTAGTACTCGGGCTGCGGGCCAGCCGTGACAAGCCGCTCGAGGTGGCCATATATCCCGGCGCGCGCCTGGTGAATCACGAAACAGTCTACGAAGGTTTCGATCACCTGCAATACTACAGCGACGACCCGTTCGCCGCGGTCGAGGCGTTCTATTTCGAACGCGACGGCATGGTATGCGTGCGCCAGTACCGGACCGTCCAGGAGCGCCCCGGCCAGGAACCGTTGCGCGAAGGCCATCTGTCTACGCGCTGCCAGGTGGATCGTTCCGGGTATGGCATCACCCAGGTGGCGACGGTGTTGATCCAGCCGGCCTATGACGCCAATGAACAACCGACTGACCAGATTGTCATTGATATTCAGCGTTACTGGGGAGAGTGATCGCGTGCCCATACTGGACTCTGAGGCCAAGGAGGATCGGCCTGTTTCTGACGCGAGCCAGCCGCGCCTGGGCGTGCCTATGTGGGCGGCGCTGCTGGCGATGGCGGCGGCATTGGTAGCCGCCGGGCTGATCCTGTGGCGGGTGGCCGGGCCGCTGTACGGGCTGCTCTTTCCCCTCGAGGCGCCTGTGCCGCCAGGAGCTGACCTGGTGCGTCGCGAGAAGCCGGAGCAAGGAGCGGCTTCCTGGGTGTATCGCACGGCGCTCGCTGGCAGCGATGTCGCCGCCTTCTATGAGCGTGAGGGAGGAAGCTGCAACTACGCTCCGCTGCCGGGATACGTGACTGACCGCTCGCAACCCTGGGGCGGGCCGTACGCTGTGGCTACCTGCAAAGGGAAGAAAGAAGCCGCCGGCCTGGGAGTCTCGTGGGAAGTCTATATTCACAGTGGGTATTCCGACGCTGACGGACCGACCGTGTTTCGACTGTACGCATACCGGTGAGGAAGGGTAACTGGTCGTTGGTTCTTAGTGATTGTCCCTGAAGATGTGTCGCCCGATGTCGGCCACTCGGCACCAGACAACCAACCACCAATAACCAACAACCAACCACCAATAACCCGACTGCATTCAGGAGGAGTCATGTTCAGGCCAGTCACACCGAAGATTGACATCGAAGCCCTGGAACAGGAACAGCTTGCTTTCTGGCGCGAGCGCGACATCTTCCGCCGCTCGATGAAGGAGCGCGAGGGGGGGCGCGTCTACGTGTTCTACGAGGGTCCGCCGACGGCCAACGGGCGGCCCGGCACCCACCATGTGCTGGCGCGCGCCTTCAAAGATATGTTCCCGCGCTACCACACCATGAACGGCGCTTACGTGCTGCGCAAGGGCGGGTGGGACACGCACGGCCTGCCCGTCGAGATCGAGGTCGAGAAAGAGTTGGGCCTCAAGCACAAGCACGAGATCGAGGTCTATGGCATCGCCGAGTTCAACCGCAAGTGCCGCGAGAGCGTCTTCCGCTACATTAAGGACTGGGAGCGGCTGACCGAGCGCATTGCCTTTTGGGTGGACCTGGAGAACGCCTACATCACCTATGAGAACGACTACATCCAGAGCGTGTGGTGGATTCTGCGCCAGCTTTGGGATAAGGGGATGCTCTACCAGGGCTACAAGGTCGTGCCCTATTGTGCCCGTTGCGGGACGCCGCTGAGCAGCCATGAGGTCTCGCTCGGCTACGAGGAAGTGGCCGATCCGAGCGTCTTTGTGCGCTTCGCTGTCAGGGGCGAGCCAGGGACGCACTTCCTGGTCTGGACGACCACACCCTGGACGCTGCCCGGCAATGCGGCGCTGGCCGTCAATCGCCGCGAGACGTATGTCATGGTCGAGGGGCCTGCCGCCAACGGGCAGGGGACGGAACGGTTGATCCTGGCCCAGGCCCTGCTGGACAAGGCGCTCAACGACCCGCACGCCTACACGGTCGTGCGCGAGATGAAGGGCGAAGAACTGCTGGGGATGCGCTACGAGCCGCTCTACGCCTTCCTGCCCTTCGAACAGGATTACGCTTATGTGCTGCACGGCGACTTCGTCAGCATGGAGGATGGCTCCGGCATCGTGCACATCGCCCCCGCCTTCGGCGCAGACGACATGGACGTGGGCCGCGAGTACGGGCTGCCGGTTATCCAGACGGTCAAGCCGGACGGCGCATTCATAGACGCGGTGACGCCCTGGGCGGGCATGTGGGTCAAGGACGCCGATCCGCTGATTAAGAAAGAACTCAAGGCGCGCGGCCTGCTGTATAAGGCCGAGAACTACGTGCACAACTACCCGTTCTGCTGGCGCTGCGGGACGCCGCTGCTCTACTACGCCCGCGAGACGTGGTACATCGAGTCCACGCGCTACCGCGACCAGATGATCGCGCTCAACCAGACGATCAACTGGGTGCCGACGCATATCAAGGACGGGCGCTTCGGCAACTGGCTGGAGGAACTGCGCGATTGGGCGCTGGGCCGCGAGCGGTACTGGGGCACACCGTTGCCTGTCTGGGTGTGTGAGAACACCGAGTGCGACCACAAGCACTGCGTCGGCGGCGTGGCGGAGTTGCAGGAACTCAGCGGGCAAGACCTGTCTCAGCTTGACCTGCACCGGCCCTACGTGGACGGGATCACCTTCTCCTGCGCGCAGTGCGGCGGGACGATGCGCCGCGTGCCGGAACTGATTGACGTGTGGTTCGACAGCGGGGCGATGGCCGCCGCCCAGTGGGGCTACCCGTACAAGAACCAGGAGATGTTCGCCCGGCAGTTCCCGGCAGACTACATCTGCGAGGCCGTAGACCAGACGCGCGGCTGGTTCTTCAGCCAGCACGCCATCGCCGTCATGACCTTCGACAGCGTCAACTTCAAGAACTGCATCTGCCTGGGCCACATCCTGGACGACCAGGGCCGCAAGATGTCCAAGAGCCTGGGCAACATCGTCGAACCGTGGAGCGTGCTGGAGAAGTATGGGGCGGACGCCTTCCGCTGGTACATGTACACCGCCGGGCCGCCCGGTGAGCCGCGCCGCTTCTCGGTGGAGCTGGTCGGCGAGGTCGTGCGCAACTTCACACTGACGCTGTGGAACGTCTACAGCTTCTTCGTCACTTATGCCAACCTGGACGGCTTTGACCCGCATAGCACGCCGGTGCCCGCCAGCGAGCGCGATCCGCTCGATCGCTGGATTCTGAGCGAACTGCACGCGCTGGTGCGCGAGGTGACGCAGGGTTACGAGACGTATGACGCCCCGCGCGCGACGCGCCCGATTGAAGCGTTCGTGGATGGGCTGAGCAACTGGTACCTGCGCCGCTCGCGCCGGCGCTTCTGGAAGTCGGAGAGCGATGCCGACAAGCTGGCCGCCTACCAGACGCTCTACGAGTGCCTGGTGACGCTGGCCAAGCTGCTCGCCCCGACGATGCCCTTCCTTTCTGAGGCGCTGTATCGTAACCTGGTGACAACTGCCGATCCGGACGCGCCGGAGAGCGTGCACCTGGCCTTCTGGCCAGTTTGTGATGAGATGCTGATTGACGAGAAGCGGATGAGCAACATGCGCTTGGCGCAGAAGCTGGTCAGCCTGGGACACGCGGCGCGCAACAGCGCCGCGATCAAGGTGCGCCAGCCGCTGGCCGAGGCGGTCTTTGTCGTGCGCTACAGCACCGAGCGCGAGGTGGTACGTGATCTGGCGGCGACCATTGCCGAGGAGTTAAACGTCAAGGCAGTGCAGGTGGCTGAGTCAGCGGAGGCGATAGTTTTCTACAGTCTCAATCCGCTGCCGCAGGTCCTGGCTCGTGTCCTGAAGGGCAACTTCCCCAAGGTGCAGCGCGCGCTGCGCGAAGGTGCGCCTGCCGATGTCCAGCGCTGGGCGAAGGCGCTGCTGGCCGGAAAAACCATCAACGTGGAGGTGGATGGCCATACCTACGCCATCACGCCGGAGCAGTGCGAGGTTGTGCAGTCGGCGGCGGCGGGCTACGCGGTGGCCGAGGAGTATGGCTACGTGGCGGCGCTGGCGACGACGCTGACCGAGGAACTGATCCAGGAGGGGCTGGCCCGCGAGTTCGTGCGCCGCGTGCAGTCGCTGCGCAAGGATGCCGATTTCGCCATCAGCGACCGCATCACCGTCACCTACCAGGCCGGCGAACGGCTGCGTGCTGCGCTGCGGGCGTTCGCGGAGGTCATCCGGCGCGAGACGCTGGCCGATGCCCTGGTCGAGTCCGGGCCGGAGGCCGGCGCGCACAGCGCCGCCTTCAGCTTCGACGACGAGACGGCAACCATTGGCGTGCGGCGCAACTGAGCGGGTCCGCAGAGTGTCTCTCGCCCGGATCGAGCCTTGCGTCCGCCGCCGGGCGTGTTATGATTCTGCCGGTTATCCGCTGAGTGTCAGTTGACCTCCCAAACCGTGATGAATGGCCGTACCGTCTGCGGCCAAGGTCGGCGATCATTGAGGGCTGATGCCAAAATCACACTCGGTCAGTGCAGAAAGAGAGCCAGACATGACTACGGTTAGCGCAATCAACGTTGAGGCCCTGCTTGGGGCAGACGCCGAGCACCTGCTCGGCCATGTCAGCAAGACCATTCCCAAAGAGATGCTGCACATCCCCGGCCCGGACTGGGTAGACCGTATCTTCATGCAGTCGGACCGGCCCACGCCTGTGCTGCGCAGCTTGCAGCAGTTGTTCGATCACGGGCGTCTCGCCGGCACCGGCTACCTGTCCATCCTGCCGGTGGACCAGGGCATCGAGCACACAGCGGGCGCGTCCTTCGCCCCGAACCCGATCTACTTCGACCCGGAGAAGATCGTCGAGCTGGCCATCGAAGGCGGCTGCAATGCGGTCGCCTCGACGCTCGGCGTGCTGGGCTCGGTCGCGCGCAAGTACGCGCACAGGATTCCATTCGTGCTCAAGTTCAACCACAACGAGCTATTGACCTACCCGGCCAAGTACGATCAGGTCTTCTTCGCCCAGATCGAGCAGGCTTATGACATGGGCGCGGTGGCCGTCGGCGCGACGATCTACTTCGGCTCAGACGAGTCGACTCGCCAGATCGTCGAGGTCAGCGAGGCGTTCAAGGTGGCCCACGAAATGGGCATGGCGACCATCCTGTGGTGCTACACGCGCAACTCGGCCTTCAAGCACAACGGCGTGGACTACCACGTGGCCGCCGACCTCACCGGCCAGGCCAACCACCTTGGCGTGACCATCGAGGCGGACATCGTCAAGCAGAAGCTGCCGGAGAATAACGGCGGATTCAAGGCCATTGGCTTCAGCAAGTACCACGAGAAGATGTACAGCGAGCTAAGCAGCGACCACCCGATTGACCTGTGCCGCTACCAGGTGGTCAACGGCTACATGGGGCGCGTGGGTCTGATCAACAGCGGCGGCCCGTCGGGCAAGGACGACCTGGCTCAGGCGGTGCGCACCGCTGTGATCAACAAGCGCGCCGGCGGCATGGGCCTGATCAGCGGGCGCAAGGCGTTCCAGCGCCCGCTGAACGAGGGCGTCGAGATTCTGAACGCCATCCAGGACGTGTACCTGGATGAGAGCGTGACCATTGCCTAAGCGAGCAAAGATCAGTATCGCTACGTCACAGGGGCAGCCAGCGCGCTGCTCCTGTTTATTTGCGTGGGAGAGAACCCCATGAGCACCTTCTCGGCTGACCTCAACGGGCGGGTAGCCATCGTCACGGGTGCGGCCCGCGACGTTCCGCGGGCTGCCGCGGCCCTGGCCCGCACTGGCACCGGCTTCTCCACCGATTCCGAAGCTCTACCCTGCCCTGCGGCATGTTGTACACTGGTCGCGCGGCTTGTTAGAATACCGCCGGGTTGGGCGCCGCCAGCAGCCTGACGCTGCCGGGAAGCGCTGGCCTGTCTGCCTCTTTATGTGTTGAGGAGCAAGCCCCTTATGGAGTACCAGCACATTCTAGTGGAGACGCCGGCCGACGGCGTGGGCCTCGTCCGGCTGAACGAGCCGCGCGCCTTCAACGCGCTGACCGGCCCGCTGATGGATGAATTGATGGGCGCGCTCGCTGCCTTCGACCGCGATGAGTCCGTGCGCTGCCTGGTGATCACCGGCACGGCGAAGGTCTTCGCCGCTGGCGCCGACATCAAAGAGATGGCCCAGGCCACGCCGGTCGAGTTGATGGAGAAAGCGTTCATCGCCCGCTGGGAGCGGCTGCGCGGCCTGCGCAAGCCGGTCATCGCCGCCGTGAGCGGCTATGCGCTCGGCGGGGGCTGCGAGCTGGCCCTGGCCTGCGACATGATCGTGGCCTCAGAGACCGCCGTCTTCGGCCAGCCGGAGATCAACCTGGGCGTGATCCCTGGGGCAGGGGGTACACAGCGCCTGACGCGCACGGCCGGCAAGGCGCTGGCCATGGAAATGTGCCTGAACGACCGCCGCCTGACCGCCGCCGAAGCCGAACGCTTCGGCCTGGTCAACCGTGTCGCGCCGGTGGACACGTACCTGGACGAGGCCATCGCCCTGGCCGCGCAGGTCGCGGCGCGCGCGCCGGTGGCGATACGCATGGCCAAAGACGCGGTGAACATGGCCCTGGAGACGCCGCTGACCGCCGGGCTGGCCTACGAGCGCAGCCTGTTCTACGGGCTGTTCGCCACCCACGACCAGAAGGAAGGCATGGCCGCCTTTCTGGAGAAGCGCGCGCCTGCCTGGTCGGGTGAGTGAGGGCTAGCAGCCGCAAGCTTCGGCGAGACCGGCCCGGGCATGAGTGTGATGGAGACGACCAGGTACGGCGGCGACGGCAGCTTCCGCGAATCCGGGGATGAGCCGGAGACGGTCACCTTCCTGGCGACCGCGCACCTGTGCGGTGAATTGGCGCTGCTCCCGCGCCTGTTCTCGCTCATTCATCAGGAACGCAGCGCGGGCCGGGGGCCGGTCGTCCTGCTCGACCTGGGAGATACCTGCACCGTTGAGGCGTGGGTCTGCCGGGCGACGCTGGGACGGGCACCCTTTCTGGTGCTGGACAGCATGGGCTATGACGGCGCCGTGATCGGCGGGCCGGAGCAGGCCCCGATCCCGCCATCGTCGCTGCGCTTGCTGGCCGGGCAATTGCTGATGCCGCTGATCATCTGGGGCCGGCCCCGGCCGCTGACCAAGGGTGGGGTGGCGTTCACCGTCGCCGCAGGGAACGCGGTCGCCCCGCCGGAGCCGCCGGTGCTGGTCATTGACCGCTCAGCGAAGATGCTGCCCTCGCCAGGCAGCGGCCCGCCCGTCCTGGGCGATGTGGCTCAGGGATGCCTGCTGCGTGTGGACGTGGCCTGGCCCGCCTGGACGGTGCGCGAGGCGCGGCTGCTGCCGGTGGAAGATACGCCGCCCGATCCGACGATTGCCGCGGTTGTGGCACTGGTCGAAGAGGAAGCGCGGCAGTTCGCCCAGTCAGGAGGGGGAAGCGATGATACAGGCTGAGCTCGTGACCAAGCTGGACGACTTCTTCAACGTCCGCGCCTACAATGAGAGTGCCCTCTGGGCGGAAATATTCGCGCCCGCTGAGCAGGCTGTCTACCACCAGGCTGCCCCGCCCGAATTCGTGGAGGGCGGGTGGAATGGCTTGCTGCTGGACTCGACGCCCGAAGTGGACCGCGTGTACCTGATCGTGTTCCCCGACCAGGCGGTGCTCGACACGATCCTGGCCCTGGAGGTCGAGCGAGAAGCGCCGGGCGCGCTGATCTTCGCCCACCATCCGGCGGACTTTGAGGAGTGCGGGCGCGGCTTCATCGGCCTGCGCGAAGGGCAGATCGAAGACCTGCGCGAGCACCATATTAGCTACTATTCCTGCCACGCGCCGCTCGACTGCCACGCTGAGCTCAGCACGGTCATCGCGCTGGCCAGGGCGCTCAAGCTGCGCGACTGGGCACCGTTCTCGGCGCACTTCACTGGCTATGAGGGCGTGCACGGGCGCGTGTCCGATGTGGGATTCGGCGAGTTCGCCGAGCGCCTGGCCGAAGTCACCGAGCTACCCTACATCCGCTACAACCAGATTCGCTTCAACGGCCAGCCGGTCGAGCATATCGCCATCATCCCTGGGGGCGGCGACAACCCCAGGCATTTGCAGGAAGCGCGCGATCTGGGCTGCGACACCTACGTGACCGGGCATTGGTGGCTGCAAGGGAATTACGAGTATGCGGCCCGCCAGCGCGAGACTATGCGCGCTCTGGTGCCCACGCTGCCGATGAACCTGATCGGCACCTCGCACTACGCCAGCGAGATGGTCGTCCTGCGCGACCAGATGCCCGCCTGGTTCCGTAACGCCGGCATTGAGGCCCGCTTCGTCAGGCAGCCCGATCCCTGGCGCTGATGCCTGTCAGGGCAGGGCTGTGGCGGCGAGCAGCGCGCCATCCAGGCCGACTACCGTCAGGAAGCCGCCTCCAAAGCGCACATCATCCTCCGGCCCGACCGCCAGCCAGCGTGCCGCTGCCGTCCGCTCGACTCCGCCGTCGTACAGGCCAAGCTGGGCGATCAGCCGTCCATCCCCGGTGTCGAAGACCAGAAGCTGTGCATCGGCGCTCAGCGCGTACAGCAGCCGTCCGCCTCCGATGCCCAGCAGCGGTGGGCGCAGATGGCTACCGGGCATGAAGGCGATCCACCGGGCTTCACCACCTGGCCCCCAGGCGTGCAGCGCGCGGCCCTCGCCGCTGTAGGTGTAAAGCGACCCGTCCAGGCCGGTTACCAGCTCTGCGCCGGCGCTGAACGGTCGCTCGGCGTCGACCACATGGTTCCAGGTGAGGGCCTGCTCCAGCTGTTCGACGGTCGTCCCGCTCAGCACCCAGAATGCGCCAGCTTCCGCCGCGAATGGCACGGGCAGCGCCTCGAACGCGCGCCGCATGAGCACCGCGCCTGTGCTGTCCACAATGGCAAGCGCATTATCCGGTGTGGCGATGGCCAGCCGGTCTCCACTCACGGCCCAACGCACGGCCCGTTCGCCGAGCCGCTCCGTTTCCCAGAGGGACACGCCATCCGGCGTGAAGGCGGTCAACCGCCCTTCATCCGTCATGAAGATGACCGTCTCACCCAGCAGGATCGGCGACGTCAGGCTCCTGGGCGCGGCCCACAGGGCGCTCAGCCGGCCCCCGGCCAGCACGACCACCTGGCCAGCCGAAGTTGCTGCCAGCAGACGCCCGTCCGGCAGGGCCAGCAGGCCCGTCAGGCTACCCAGCGTGCCGAACTGCCAGACCGTTGTGCCGTCCACCGCGACCGCCCGCAGATGCGCGCCACTGGCCAGGACGAGAGTCCCGTCGGCGAGGGGTAGTGGTGGGAGGGTCACCCGTTCGGGCAGCGAGAGATGCCAGTGATAGGCCGGGTGGGCTGCCAGGTTGGCCACGAAGGTGAAGTCAACCGGGTGCAGCCAGCCGAGTTCCAGGGGGTTCTCCGTCGTGTAGCCCGGCCCGCCCTCATGCCGGTAACGTGTGCGCACCTCGTAATGCAGATGAGGCCGTCCGCGCGAAGGGAAGCCAATGGCCCCCACAATATCGCCGCGCTCCACACACTGGCCCATTGGCGGGAACTCATACCCGTTCAACTCCTCCATGTGTCCGTAAAGCGTGTTGACGAGCGTGCCATTGGGCAGCGTGTGTTGGACGACGACGACACCCTTCTCAGTATCCCAGCCCTCGGGGTCGCTGAAGGTTACGCGGCCGCGCGCCGCTGCCCGTACCGGCTCGCCAAGCTGCTCGAAGGCGAGGTCAATGCCGGTGTGCAGCCCACCGAACCGGGCGCGATAGATGGCGAAGTCCGTGCGCTCAATATCCACATCGGACACGGGGAAATCGAAGCCATCCGCATAGCCGCACGGAGCGATGTCCGCCTGGGCCTGAGCCACAGGCCGAATGGAGCGATCAGGGGGATTTGCGGGCCAGACCAACCCGCCGAGGATGAGCAGTGCTGCTGCGCTTCGCCACTTCATGATTCGAACGAACGACTGGTCTCCGTGCTGCGCCCAACGGCAAAGCGCCGATTCTACTGGCATAGCGCGCATCCGGCCAGAAACAGCGGCGTGTGCACAGGGCGATTGCGTCAAACGCGCGCTGTTCTACCTCACCCCAGACTCGTTACGCTCGGCTGCCCCCGCCGTGGCAAGGGGGCGGGGCGCGCACGAAGACTTCCGAAGTTTCTGAGAACTTCGGAAGTCTGGCGCGGACGGTCAGCCTTTCAGGCCCGTTGTGGCGATGCCCTCGGTGAACTGGCGCTGGGCGATCAGGTAGATGATCAGCACAGGGACCAGGGTGATCACCAAGGCGGCCATCAACAGGTTGACCTCCGAGCCGGCCTCGGTTGTGAAGGCGTACAGCCCGTAGGAGATGGGCCGCCAGTTGTCGCTGAACGTCACCAGCAGCGGCCACTCAAGCGCGTTCCACGTGCCGATGAAAGTGAAGATGATCGTGGTCACGATGGCTGCTTTGGAGATGGGCACGACAATGGTCAGGCCAGCGACAGTCGCTTCCTGGCTGTTCGTCCCCTGTGCATTGTACTGGATGTGAAACGGGACGCAAGAATCGGTGCCGGGCGGCGCCGGCAGCCCGTCAGCCGCAGCACGGCCCTTTGCTCAGGCTGCGCCGCTGGTAAAGGATCATGCCCGTCCCGTAGTAGTCGGTGGCGAAGAAGCGCACCTGGCTGTAAAGCTGCGCGAATGCCGGGTCGCGGGCCAGACCGTTGCGCACGAAGCTCTCCATGAGCACGATATAGTCAGGCAGGTGGTCCATGATAATCGCCGGGGGCACGGCGTAGTTGGCTCCCTCGGCCAGCAGGCTCTCATCCAGCGGGTAATACGCGATCATCTCCGGTGTGACCAGGCCGACCGTGTCGAGGATATGAGCGCGGCTGAAGTAGCCGACGGCGCCGATGTCTCCGGCGGCAACGACCGTTGTCTCGCTGATGCTGAAGTCCCTGCGCAGCGTCTCGGCCATGCGGCGGTAGTTCAACTCGATCTTGTGCCAGGCCATGGCCGGGGCTGGCCTGGCACGCCCGTGATCGGGGCGCAGCACCCAGGCGTTGAGCGACAGCAGCATGAAGAGCGCGCCCAGCACCCCTGTGACCGACAAACCCAGGCGCGGTCTGCGTGTGGCTTCGGCCACAGCGCCAGCCACTCCCCACACGCCAAGGACGATGGCGACGAAGTAGAGCGGCAGCAGGGGCGCCAGATACCAGCGGAAGATGAGCGGATTCATGGCGCTGAACACCGCGACATACAGCCAGGGGTAGAGCAGAAAAGGGAGCAGGCGCGGCTGGCGCTTGACGGCATACAGCGTGCCCGCAGCGGCCAGCGCCGGGTAGAGCACGATGCCGATGACGATTCCGGGCACGCCGAGCGTCTCCTGCTCAAAGAAAGGGGTG
Source organism: Chloroflexota bacterium (assembly GCA_037447125.1). Lineage (GTDB taxonomy): Bacteria > Chloroflexota > Anaerolineae > Aggregatilineales > Aggregatilineaceae > UBA2029. Next base: position 41,256 of record JBBIHG010000017.1, read on the forward strand.
GCGATGTGTTGCAGCAGGCGGACGAGGGCCTGCAGGTCGTCCACGACGTAGGCCACGCGCTTGGCGCTCAGCGAGCGCGACAGCAGGGTCCCGAAGTAGGCCGCGCTGAACAGGTACCACGGTGCTATAGTCGCCAGGAAGATGGCCCAACTGCGCCACGGTAGCCACTTCCGCCCGCGCCCGGCGCCGGCTCGCCAGGCCGCGATGAGCTGGTGAGCGAAGAGCGGTCCCACCCAGATGAGCGCGTCCACGCGCGTGAGGACGCCCAGCGCGGCGAAGAAGGCCATCCATCCCGTGCGACTCGCCATGTAGGCATATGCCGCCGCGACCATCCACAGAATCGCGACACTGGTCTCCATGCCGCCGACGGCGAAGGTGACACTGGCCGGGCTGACTGCCCACAACACGCCAACGATCGCGCCCGGCACGGCATGGCCTGCCAGCCGCCGAACCAGCAGGGCCAGCAGGACCGCGCTCGCGGCATCGGCGGCGGCGCTGGCGATCAGCGCGAACCAGGGGTAGTTGGCGCTGCCGGTGAGCCAGCCCGTGCCGGCCATCAGCAGTGTGAACAGCGGGGTGGTCGTGCCCAGCGTTTGCATCCCCGGGTTGTAGACAAACCCGTGCCCTTCGACGATGTTGCGGCTGTAGCGGAAGGTGATGAAGGCGTCGTCAATGGTGCGCGGCCCGGGCACGAGCCTCGCGGCAATCGTCAGCAGGGCGATCAGGGCCAGAGCAACGCTGAAGGCGCGCAGGGAGGGGGCTGTTGCCGGACGGCGCGGCTCAACAGACGGGGCTGAACTGAACTGCATGGACTGACCTTCCTGGCGCAGGGCCTGGATCAGCGCGCACAAGTGGACTCCGGGTCTGGACTTGCGCTGACTCAGTACCCCGCGCTTGACGGGGGCTGTTCTGCGCCGCCTTGCGCTTCGGCGATGATGCGCACGCCGGCGCTCGTCCCGATGCGCGTCGCGCCCGCCTCGATCAGCGCCAGGGCGTCGGCATAGGTGCGGACGCCACCGGACGCTTTGACGCCCATGACCGGGCCAACCGTGCGCCGCATCAGGGCGATGTCGTGCACAGTTGCCCCCCCAGGCCCGAACCCCGTCGAAGTCTTGACGAAGTCGGCTCCGGCTTCCTGAGCGACGCAGCAGGCGGTGACTTTCTCTTCGTCGGTGAGCAGGGCCGTTTCCAGGATCACCTTGCAGATGGCGCCATGCGCGCGCGTGACGGCGACAACAGCCGCGATGTCGCGGCGCAGCAGATCGAGATCGCCGGACTTCAGCGCACCGACGTTCTGCACCATGTCCACTTCGCGCGCGCCGTTGGCTATCGCCTGCTCTGCCTCGAAAGCCTTGACCTCAGGGGTAGTCGCGCCGAGCGGGAAGCCGGCGACCGTGCAGACCACCACACCGTCGGCGCCGGCCAGCAGTTGGGCTGCCAGAGCCACATAGGACGGGTTCACTGCTGCCGAGGCGAAACGATAGACTCGCGCCTCCTCGCACAAGGCGACGATCTGCTCGCGGGTAACCTCTGGCTTGAGGAAGGTATGGTCAATCATGCGCGCAACCTGAATGGCGCTGAGGGCGTGAGACATGGGTGTCGCTCCTTCTGCCGGGTGCTCGTCGGACACGGCGTAAGAACAGGTTCTGGCCCAGCCGGGCGCGGCGACGGCGAGCGAATCCGCTTGCTGCTCAACTCACCGGCGCCTTTGGCAGCCTGGACATTGACTGGCGGGCAACGCCAATGTGTCTTAAGATTAGGGCACTTCGCCAAATCGGACAAGGTGACAGGGCGAGCGGGGATGCAGGGATCAGGGCCGGACGGTGGCGCCGCGACGAGGCTCACCGTGACTCTGCCTGCCGGTCTTGACTGTGGGATTGGCAAGCCTGCCAGGGGGCAATAGTGCTCAGTGGCAGGCGCATGGAGCGAGGTGCATCAGGGGGACTTCATGCAAGAGTGTGCAAACTGCGGGTATCAGAACCGCGCCGGCGTTGTGTTCTGCGACAACTGCGGCGCCAGTCTGATCGGCAAGCTGCCGATCAGCACCAAAGCGCTGGACACAGGATCAGAGGCTCAGGCGGGCGCAGGCGGGGGCGAGACAGGCGCCGTCAAAGGGAACCAGACACAAGGCATGGCGACGTTTGTGTTGGGTGACAGCCTCAAGCTCGATATCGAAGGCGCTGTGAAGTCAGTAGTGCTGCAGCCGAAGACCGAGACGATCCTGGGGCGCCGCGATCCGGCGACGGGGGTCGCGCCGGACGTTGACCTGACGCCGCATGCCGGTTATCGGATGGGGGTCAGCCGGCGCCACGCTGCCATCCGCTATGGTGACGACAACACACTGAACGTCTGGGACCTGGGCAGCAGCAACGGAACCTTTCTCAATGGCCAGCGGCTCAACGCACACCGCCCCTATCGCCTGCACGACGGGGATGAGCTGCGCCTGGGTCAGATGATAATCCGTCTGCATTTCAAGTCTGGCAGAATCGCTCCCACCCTGGAGCAGGTCTCAGCGCCCTCTCCTGAACGGGCAACCACGTCAAAGCCCGCCCAAGGACCGAAGACACTGGCGGGCGAGAAACCCATACCGCAGCCTGAACCCCTTCGCGCTGTGCTCACTCCGCCTCCTCTTGCGACGGCGGTAGCTCCGCTGAAGCCGCCTGGCGGTGAGGAATTGCCCGCGGCCTCCGAGGCGGTTCAGCCTGGAGAGCCGTCACCGGACTCTGTACCGGGGCCGAAGGCCGTCCCAGAGCCGGCGGACGCCAACTCCGCGCCTGAGGCGGTGCTGCCCGTGACCATTGAGGCTCCCTCCGAGGAGCCTGCGATCCCGCCAGCAGTCCCGCTTGCGGCTCCGGCGGACAGCCCTGCCGACAAGATTCCTCCGGACAAGCCCGGAACGCCCCTCGCCCCCCCAGACACTCTCCCCAAGCGACCGGCTGCCCAACCGCAAGGGCCACCTGCGCCTGCGGCGGAGACTCCTCCCCAGGAGCCGTCATCGTCCAGGCCCGACGCGCCGCCTGTCCCTGCCGCTGACGCTCCCCCCGATGAGCAGTCCACTGCCAGGCCCGAGAGTCCACCCTCCGCAGCAGCGGCGCCGGATGTGCCGCAGGCGGAGCAGGGGAGCGAAGCGCCCCATTCATCGGCGCAGAAGACTGATGAGTCCGGGCAGGGCAAGGACGGCATCAAGCCGTGACAGAAATGGACCGCGCCGGTCAGGGATATGACCGGCGCGGCGCTTGTCTGTTCTGGCCGCCGAACTCCTGCCAACTGAAGCGCGACTCGTCCGCGCAGCCGATGGATCAGTCCATTTGTAGCATCGGCAGCTTGACTCCGTGGCGGCGTGCGGCGGCGATGGCTTGCTCGTAGCCGGCGTCAGCGTGGCGGGCGATGCCCATGCCGGGATCGGTGGTCAGCACGCGCTCCAGTCGCCGCGCCGCTTCGGGCGTGCCGTCGGCGACGATCACCTGCCCGGCGTGCTGGCTGTAGCCGATGCCCACGCCGCCCCCGTGATGGAAGCTAACCCACGTCGCCCCGCCGACCGCGTTGATCAGCGCGTTGAGGATCGCCCAGTCGGAGACGGCGTCGGAGCCGTCGATCATCCCTTCCGTCTCGCGGTTGGGCGAGGCGACCGATCCGGCGTCCAGGTGATCGCGCCCGATCACGATCGGCGCGCTGACTTCGCCGGACGCCACCAGATCGTTGAAGACCAGCCCTGCCCGCGCCCGCTCGCCATAGCCCAGCCAGCAGATGCGCGCCGGCAGCCCCTGGAACTCAACTTCGCGTTGGGCCATCCTGATCCAGCGCGCCAGGTGCTCGTCCTCTGGGAACAGATCGAGGATCGCTTCGTCCGTGCGGTAGAGGTCCCGCGGATCGCCGGAGAGCGCCACCCAGCGGAACGGCCCCTTGCCCTCACAGAACAGCGGGCGAATGTAGGCGGGCACGAAGCCGGGATAGTCAAAGGCGGCGCTGACGCCCTCATCAAGCGCCTGCTGGCGCAGATTGTTGCCGTAGTCGAAGACGACCGCGCCGCGCGCCTGGAAGTCCAGCATGGCCTGGCAGTGCTTGGCCATCGTCTGGCGGGCCAGGCGCTGGTACTCGGCGGGATCGCGCTCGCGCAGGGCCGCTGCCTCCTCGAAAGCGATGCCAGCGGGGATGTACGACAATGGGTCGTGCGCCGAGGTCTGGTCGGTGACGACATCGGGCACGATGTTCATGCGTACCAGGCGAGGGAAGAGGTCACCCGCATTGCCGATCACGCCGACCGAGAGCGGTTCCTGGCGCTCCTTGGCCGGCAGGGCCAGCTCCAGCGCCTCTTCCAGGTCGGTGACGACGCGGTTGACGTAGCGCATTCGCAGGCGGCGCTCGGCCATGCGCGGGTCTGCCTCGACGATGAGCGCGACGCCCTCGTTCATGGTGACGGCCAGCGGCTGCGCGCCGCCCATTTCGCCCAGCCCGGCGGTGAGGACGAGCCTGCCCTTCAGGCTGCCCCACCCTTCCTGGCGGGCCAGCGAGCCGAGCGTCTCATACGTGCCCTGCAGGATGCCCTGTGTCCCAATGTAAATCCACGAGCCGGCGGTCATCTGGCCGTACATGATCAGCCCCTGCCGCTCCAGCGCGTCGAAATGTTCCTGGGTGGCCCAGTGCGGCACGAGATTCGAGTTGGCGATCAAGACGCGGGGCGCGTCGGGGTGCGACCTGAACACAGCGACCGGCTTGCCAGACTGGACGAGCAGCGTCTCGTCGTTCTCCAGCTCGCGCAGCGCCGCGATGATGGCGTCGAACGCCGGCCAGTTGCGCGCCGCCCGCCCGCGCCCGCCGTAGACGATCAGGTTATCGGGGTCTTTGGCGACATCGGGATCGAGGTTGTTCATTAACATGCGCATGGCGGCTTCTTGCTGCCAGCCCTTGCAGGTGATGGTTGTGCCGCGCGGCGCGCGAATCACACGGGTCATGGGTCCATTCTCCAAGAACATGTCAAGAACCTTTCTTGGCGCGTATTCTAGCACATTTTCCCTGGCGGCAGGGGAGACGCTGGCCGCCCTTGCCGAATGATGCCATAATGGAAGCAGGAGCATTGGCAGTCATACCGCGCATCGCGGGTAAGTCACCACAAGGAGCGTAGCCAGATGAACTACACGAGCTTGGGGCGCACGGGCCTGCAGGTCAGTCGCCTGTGCCTGGGCACGATGAACTTCGGCCCATACACGAGCGAGTCAGACAGCTTCGCCATCATGGACAGGGCGCTGGAGCTGGGCATCAACTTCTTCGACACGGCCAATGTCTACGGGCGCAAGCTGGGCCAGGGAGTCACCGAGCATATACTCGGACGCTGGTTTGCGCAGGGCGGGGGGCGGCGCGAGAAGGTCGTGCTGGCGACCAAGGTCTACGGCAGGATGGACGAGTGGCCGAACGAATCCAGGCTGTCCGCCTACCACATCAAGCGCGCCTGCGAAGAGAGTCTGCGCCGCATGCAGACCGATCACATTGACCTCTACCAGATGCACCATATTGACCGCAGCACGCCCTGGGAAGAGATCTGGCAGGCCATGGAGCAACTTGTCCGCGAGGGCAAGGTGATCTACATCGGCAGCAGCAACTTCGCTGGCTGGCACATCGCCCAGGCGCAGGGCCTCGCCGCCGCGCGGCACTTCATGGGGCTGGTGTCGGAACAGAGCCTGTACAACCTGTCCGCGCGCATGATCGAGCTGGAAGTGATCCCGGCTTGCCAGGCGTTCGGCCTGGGCCTGATTCCGTGGAGTCCGCTGGCCGGCGGCCTCCTGGCCGGTGCCTTGCAGAAGGCAGAAGGTCGCCGCACCGAGGATTCGATCCAGAAGCGCATGGCTGATGCGCGCCCGCAGTTGGAGCGTTACGAGCAGTTCTGCACCGGGCGAGGCGACCATCCTGCTGACGTAGCTCTGGCCTGGCTGCTGCACCAACCTGCCGTCACTGCGCCGATCATCGGCCCGCGGACGATGGAGCAACTCACCGGCAGTTTGCGAGCGCTGGAAATCACCCTATCCGAGGACGACTTGAAGGCGCTGGATGCTATTTGGCCAGGGCCGGGCGGCCCTGCGCCGGAAGCCTACGCCTGGTAGCCCTGGGCGTTCGGAACAACAACGGGCAGGCGTCCGTTCGCGGATGGCCTGCCCGTCACGTTCACCATTCAGCTTCTGTTCAGCCGCCGATCAGCGCCACGACACCCGCTCACTGCGGTGATCGAGCGAGTAATCTTCACCGGTCGTCTCATCGGCGGCGGCGTTTCGCCGCTCGCGGCGCTCCTCGCGCAGCATAATCAGCAGGAGCAGCCCCACGCCGATGACGATACAACTATCAGCCACGTTAAAGACCGGCCAGCGCCACACGTCCACGAAATCCACGACGTAGCCGAGACGGACGCGGTCAATGACGTTGCCGAGCGCCCCGCCCAGTTGCAGGCCGAGTGCCAGCCGGAGCAACCAGCCTCCCTGCGGGACCTGCCGGTAGTAGTAGATGATGAACGCCGACACGATCACAGCGATGATCAGAAAGATCGCGCCACCCTGCGGGAACAGTCCGAAGGCCGCGCCGGTGTTGCGCACATAAGTGAAGCGGAAAACCTGTTCCAGCGCGGGCACCGGCACCCACGACTCGTACAGGTCCAGGTGCCTCACTACGTAGGCTTTGCTGATCTGGTCGGTCAGGATGGCCAGCGCGGCCACACAAGCGAGCAACAGCCAGCGCGCTGCTGTCCGGCGGGGCGACCCGGCCGCCGGGGACGTCTGATGAGTCACGTGCGTCATATCCGGGCCTGGTAGTCGCGTGTCTCGGCGCAGCGCAGGCACAGAGACGTGTATGGGATCGCTTCCAGCCGGGCGATGTCTATTTCCTGCCCGCAGTCTTCGCACACCCCATAGGTGTCATCGTCGTACCTGGCCAGCGCTTCGTCAATCTGGCGCAGCCGCGTCTGCGCAGCCCGCAGCGTGGAAACGCCGACGGTCTGATCGTAGACTGCTGTTGCATCCTCGGCCTGGTGATTCGTGTAGCCGGTGCCGGTGATGTCGAGCACCTGCGCGCTTTCCATCTCCGCCACCTTGTCCCGGTACGTGTCGCGCAGTCCCAGCAGCACGTCGTAAAGCTCTTGCTTCGTCGTGGTCATGCGTCCACAACCTCAAACAGCACACGATACAGCGCTCATGGCCCCCATTGTAGCCGCTTAAGCGAGACCGGGCAACCCAGCGGATGAAGGATGAAGAATGAAGCGGGGTCCACGAACAATCTGTTGGGAGCGGCGACTCGGCCGCCAGGATGGCCCCCCATCCCCCAGCCCCTTCCCCCACGCTGCGCGGAGGGAAGGGGAACAGACCCGCCGCTTTTCTCCCTTCCCCCCTGGTGGGGGAAGGGCCGGGGATGGGGGGATAGGCACGTCAACAACTTATTCGTGGACCCGATGAAGCGGACTAAGCGGCGCTATCGCCGCCATACCTGCTAATCTGTTACACTGGCCGGCATGTTCAGCCTCACATCTGGCTTCGCGGAGGCGGCTGTGTCCAACCTGCTACGCCCGGAGCGGGTCGCGCTGCCCAGCCTGCCCGGCACTTACGTCCTCGTCCTGCGGCTGGATCGCCCGCTGACGCTGGCCGCGGGGCGTCTGGGACTGGCAGCGCTGTCTCCCGGTCTGTTCGTCTACGTGGGCAGCGCGCGCGGTTCTGGCGGGCTGCGCGGGCGGGTGGCGCGTCACCTCCGCACCGACAAAAAGCTTCACTGGCACATTGATGCGCTGACAGCGGTCACCACGGTCGAGAGAGTCTGGTACTCAGTCGCCCCCGGGCGGCAGGAGTGCCGGTGGGCGCAGGCGATCCGCGCGCTGCCGGGCGTGACGGCGCCGGTCCCCGGGTTCGGCGCGTCGGACTGCGCCTGCGAGGCCCATTTGCTGGCGCTGCCCGT
>JBBIHG010000018.1:0-12907 GCA_037447125.1 Chloroflexota bacterium
TTGAGCGGGCGACGGGATTCGAACCCGTGACCTTCTCCTTGGCAAGGAGACGTTCTACCACTGAACCACGCCCGCATGGCTCAACTGGCCCACAGTATAGACCAAGACGCTGCGTTTGGCAAGATCAAAAGTGCCGCGCCAGGGCGCATCAGGCGAGCAGCGCCGCCAGCCCAAAGGCGACCAGCACCGCCCCGCTCAGCCGGTTGACCCAGCGCATCCGGCGCGCGGTGAAGCGCTCGCGCAGCAGGCTCACGCCCCCGCTCAGCAGCAGCCACCACGCCGCCGAGCCAGCGAACACGCCCGCCACCAGGGTCAGCGCCGCGCCGTAGTCCCGGCCCGTCTCGGCGACGCCCAGCCCGGCGAAGATGGCCGCGAAGGAGAGGATCGTCAGCGGATTGGTCAGCGTCAGGGCGAAGGTGGAGAGGTACGCGCCCGGCAACCCGTTCCGGCTGGCGGAGGCGGCTTCCGTCGCCGGGCGGGCCAGGAAGGTGCGCACGCCCAGCGCGCACAGGAACAGCCCGCCGATCAGCCGTAGCCAGACCTGTTGCTCCACCAGCGCGCCGGAGACGGCCGTCAGGCCGAAGCCGGCGACCGCGCCGTAGCTCGCGTCGGCGGTCGCCGCGCCCAGCCCCGACGCCAGGCCGTGCAGCCGTCCCCCGGCCAGCGTGCGGCGGATGCACAGCACGCCGATCGGTCCCACCGGTGCGGCGATGGAGAAGCCGATGACCAGCCCGCGCAGCAAGAAGGTGGCGTCCACAGAGGGTCGCAGCGCCGGGTCAGGCGGGTTCGTAGGTGAGCACGACCTTCACCGCGTCCGCCGGGTGCTGGTCAATCAGCGCGTAAGCCTCCGCCGCTCGCGCGAAGGGGAAGCGGTGCGTGATCAGCCCGTCGGCCCGCAGTCGCCCCTCGGCCAGCAGGTGCGTGGCCGTCGCGTGGACGCGCGCCCGATCCCAGGTGGGATAATCGCGGTGCGGGCAGTCCCACACGCCCATGCTGGAGACCATCGTCACGCGATTGTGGTGCCACTCCTCGCCCAGGCGCAGCGCCGCCGCCCCGCCCTGGTAGAAGCCGCCGGCGACGACCGTCCCCGCCACGCGCACGCTGCGCACCGCTTCGTGCAGGGCCGCGTCGCTGCCCGAAAGCTCAATGGCCACATCCGCGCCGCGCCCCGGGCTGGCTGTCTTGATGGCGTAGGCGACATCTCCGGCGGTGGGATCGAGCGTCCGGTCTGCGCCGAATTGTTCGGCCAGCGCGCGGCGGCCCGGCAGCGGATCGATCGCGTCAATCCAGGCCGCGCCGTCCAGCCGCGCCAACTGGATCGCCAGCAGCCCGATGACGCCCAGCCCGAAGATGACCACGCGGTCGCCGACCTTGATGTGCGCGTCGTGGACCGCTTGCAGGGCCACGCCGGCCAGGGCCAGGGTGATCGCGGCGTCGGGCGTCAGGCCGGGCGGCAATGGCTCCACCCTGCCGATCATCGTCTGCTCGGTGGGGCAGATGGTGTGCGTCGCCCGGTGGCCGAGCGGCAGGTGGATCAGGTCGCCCACGGCGAAGCCGGACACGTCCGCGCCGACCTCGCTCACGCGCCCGACCCACTCGTAGCCCAGGGACGCGGGATAGAGCGCGCCTTCTTCGGCGGGCAGGAACAGGCGCAGGTCGGGGTCGAAGCGCCGGTTGTGGAACGGCGCGGTGCCCCGGTAGAGGTTCAGCTCCGTGCCGTGACTGATCCCGCTGAGCACTGCCCTGGCGCGAATCTCGTCGGGCTGCAGGGGGCGCTCCTCGTAGGGCACGAGAGCGATCTGGCGCGGGCCGGTTAGCTGAAGCTCGTGGAGCATGGGGTCTCCTTTGTGCGCGTGGGTAACGGGTTACAGGGCCTCTCATTGACTTCTGGCAGGCGAAGAAGGGTTATTGGCTGGACATAGGCCGGAGCCGCGCGCGATCAGCGTCGTTCATAGACGGTCTCCGCTGAATTGAGCACCTGCTCGCGGAAGTGCTGGCTGAGCGCGCCTGGCGTGAGCAGATCCACAGACCGACCCAGCAGCGCGGCCAGCTCTTCTTGCATCGCCACCATGTCAAGGTAGGTCACGTTGGAGCCGGGGACGAATTCTACCAGGACATCCACATCGCTGTCCGGCGAAAAATCATCGCGCAGGACGGAGCCAAACAACGCCAATCGGCGAATGGGGTGCCGCGCGCAGAATGCCCTGATTTCGCCGATGGGGATGGTCAATGGGATGTGCTCCATCGCTGAACCCTGCTTACCTCCAAACCTAGCGATTGCCGTGCGGCGTATTGTCCAGGATGCGCGCCAGCTCGCGGCTGAGCAGGCCAGTGCGCTCGTCGCGCAGCAGCGGCAGCCGGTAGCGCGTGCGGTGAAGCTGGTTGAGGTCAATTTGCCCGACGACCAGCGCCTCTTCGAAATACGGCCCGCGCAGCAGGAACTCACCATTCGGGTCGGCGATGGTGCTGCCGCCCCAGAAGTTCAGCCCGTCCTCGAAGCCGATGCGGTTGCAGTGCACGACGAAGCTGGTGAACAGGCTGGCATAGGCGCTGTTGACCATCTCCACCCAGCGCGCGCTGTGCAGGCGCGGGTCTTCGTCAAGCCCGCGACCAGGGCTGGCGCTGTGCAGCAGCAGCACGTCGGCCCCGTCCAGCCACAGCAAATAGGGCGGCGAAGCGTGCCAGAAATCCTCGCAGATCAACATGCCCATCCGCCCGAAGCGCGTGTTGAAGGCGCGTACCTCGTCGCCCCAGGCGAAGTAGCGCCCTTCGTCAAACATGCCGTAGGTCGGCAGGTAGGCTTTGCGGTGCACGTGGACGACGGCCCCACCGCTGAGGTACGCCTGCGAGATGTAGAAGCGGTGCCGCGCGTCCTCCTCGACGAAGCCCACGGTCAGGTCGAGGGCGTGGCGGCGCGTCGCTTCCAGCAGCGGGCCGAAGGCAGAGTCGTCGGGGCCGGGGGTGATGCCCAGCTCGTAGACCATGTCCTGCAGGTAGTAGCCGGTCAGCGACAGCTCTGGGAACAGGAGCAGGTTCACGCCCTGGGCTGCCGCCTCGTCAATGCGCGCCAGGTGCTCGCGCAGGTTGGCGGGCACGTCGCCCAGCTTGGGGCTGATCTGGGCCAGGCCCAGCGTGATCTTCATCGGCGTCTGTCTCCCTCGCTGTTGGGGATGAGTCAAGACTCCCTGCTGCTTCAATCATACCGCATCCCTCGCATTCGGACTCGATTCTCCCGCCGATCGCGCAGCCACAGCGCCCCACCGATCACCGTGCAGACCAGCAGCAACGCCAGGTCGAAGACCTGGTCGGCGCGGCGATCCAGCAGCATGGGGGCGTAGTCGGCGCGCAGGAAGCCGAGTAAAGCCAGACCCAGGCCGCTCAGCCCCAGGACGAGCCACAGCCGGAGTCCCGGTAGCCAGCCGCGCCAGGTGAGCAGGGCGGCCAGCGCCCACAGCACCGCGCCGAAGGCCATCCCGGCGGATTGTACATCGAGGCGCGGCGCGACGAACCCGTAGGCGTCCGGTAGCTCGGCGACCAGCCAGCCGGGCCAGCCGGCCAGCGTGGCGACTTCGTAGCCAACGCCGCAGCCCGCTCTGCGGCAGCCGCCCCACGCCGCAATCATCCCCAGCGGCCAGGCCAATGCCGCTGCGTCCGTCCAGGCGCGAAAGGGCACGCCGCGCAGCCGGGCGGCGAGCAGGGCAATGGGCAGCCCGGCCAGGAGCGCGCCATGCCAGGCCATCCCGCCCAACGACAGGCGCGCCATCTGGTCAGGTAAGGCGGCGAAGCGATCCCAGTTCTGGGCTACGTGCAGCCCGCGCGCGCCGATCACCCCGGCAATCAGCGCGATCAGCGCCACGTCCAGCCAGCGAACAGCGCGCCGCGCATCGACTCGCCGTGCCTGCCAGCCGATGATGCCCAGGCCGGCCAGCGCCCCGCCGAGCAGCCAGGCGTTGTAGGCGCGCAGCGTCAGCGGGCCTAGCTCGACTACAACCGGGTCCATACCTGCTCCATGCAAGCGCACAGGGGCGGGGAAGCCGCTCCACGCCCAACGGTACGGCGAATCGGCGCGGGTGTCAAACGGCGCGGGCAGAGGGGATTCTGAGCGGCTGACCGGGGTTTGAGGTCAAGAGGCCTGTGTGCCGCAGACCGAGACGCGATTGCCCTGGCCCTCGCCGGGCGAGTCGCCCGGTGAGGGACCGCGCAGTATACTTGGGCGTGCAGGGTCAGGTTCGCGTGCCCAGAGAGGATTCTTACCCGTGAGCGACAGTCAGGCAAAGCCCCTCCGCGTGATCAACAGCGTGGCGCCGATTCGCATCTGCGACAACGGCGGCTGGACCGACACGTGGTTTTCGGGGCACGGCGAGATCTTCAATATCGGCGTCTACCCCTACGTCGAGGTACAGCTCAAAGTCTATCCGGTTGGAGAGCGCCAGCACCGCATCATCCTCTACGCGGAGAACTACGGCGACGTCTACCCGATTGTGCCCGGCCACAACGAATGGGAGCGCCACCCGCTGCTCGAAGCGGCCATCGAGTACATGCGCGTGCCGGACGACATCGCCCTGCACATCACCGTCTACTCTGAGGTGCCCGCCGGCTGCTCGACCGGCACCTCGGCCTCGATCACCGTGGCCCTGATCGGCGCGCTGGACCGCCTGACGCCTGGCACCATGACGCCGCACGAGATTGCCTACGCCGCGCATCGCGTCGAGACGGAGATGCTCGGCCTGCAGAGCGGCATCCAGGACCAGCTCTGCGCGGCCTATGGCGGAGTGAGCTTCATTGAGATGTTCCATTACCCCTATGCTACCGTCTCCAGCATCCAGGTGCCCAATTCCGTGTGGTGGGAGCTGGAGCGACGGCTGGTGCTGGTCTTCCTGGGCAAGGCGCACCAGTCGTCGGCGGTGCACGAGCAGGTGATCAAGCGGCTGGAGGCGGGCGGGCCGGAGCACCAGGCGCTCGACAAGCTGCGCAAGACGGCGGAGATGGCCCGCGACGCGGTCTATGCCGGCGACTGGGCTGCTTTGGGCCGCTCGATGAGCATCAACACGGAGGCGCAGGGTGAACTGCATCCGGACTTGATCAGCCAGGACGCGCATCGCATCATCGAAGTGGCCAAGGCCAACGGCGCGATCGGCTGGAAGGTCAACGGGGCGGGGGGCGATGGTGGCTCGATCACTCTGCTGTGCGGCCCGACTTCCAGCGAGAAGCGCCAGATGATCCAGGCCATTGAAGAGGCAAACTCACTGTACAAGAGCCTGCCGATTTACCTGAGCCGCTTCGGGCTGCGCCTTTGGGAGTAAGAAAGAGCGAGTTTTGAATCAGGAGTCATGAGTCGGGAGTCGTGAAGTGCCATTGACTCCTGACTCACGGCTCAAAACTCAAGGCGTACCACCCCCATTGCCCAGATTTCCCCTTCATTTCCCCGCCGGGGCCGGGGCGCTATCCGCATCGAGCAGCAGCACCTTCAGGCCGTTGAAGGTCTGAATCTCCCGCACCTGCGCGCGCCGCGCGCTCAGCCACTCGCCCATCCTCGACAGGCGGGGGTCGAACGGGTCGAAGTCGGGCATCAGGCCAAGCCGGTGCACGTCCTCATTGGGATTGCGATAGACCACCCAGAGCCGTTCGGCGCTCTCATCCAGGGCGGAGGTGTCGGGCGTCTCTGTCAGAAGGAAGATGTCCGCCTCCTCGACCACCTCTTCGCCGTCCAGGAATGGCTCGGCCTGCTGGTAGTAGCGGGTGAAGGCTTCGAACGTGTTATCGCGCTCGACCACGATGGCGTCGCCATCCTCGACGCGCTCGGCCACATAGGCCGCCGCATCGCGCCAGTCGTCGCGGCGGAAGCTGCCATCCACGAAGGCGAACAGGACAGAGTACAGGCAGGTGGCGAGGATCACGCCCAGCGCCACGCGCCACAGGCGCGGCGAGAAGCGGACCCAGGCCTGGATCATGAGCAGCAGCAGCGCTGGCAGCAGGGCCATGAAGTAGCGATCCACGTAAATTGAGACAATGAACGTTGACAGCAGGAAGACAAACGCCAGCGGCCCCACAATCAGCCACATCCAGAAGAAGTTAGGCTCGTCGCGCCGGCGGTCGCCCAGCGCGTAGCCCAGCCCGAAGAGTATGCCCAGCGTGGCGAGCATCAGCCCCGGCACCATCAGCCACTTGAAGACGCCGTCGTAGCCGAGCGACATGTTCCACAGGGTGAGCGGAATATCGCGCAGGTCCGGGCGCGGAATCCAGTACGAGGCCACCAGCGGCGGGTCGCGCAGCACCAGATAGGTCCAGGTCAGCACGGGGACCGCCGCGGCAAGTTGGGCGGTCAGCCAGGAGCGGAACCAGTGCGCGTGCCGCCGCCAACCGAAGACGAAGATCATCGCTTGAGCGCCAAGCAGGCCTACCATGGTGAAGTGCGTGGTGTAGGCGATCATGCTGGTCACGGTGAATATGCCCCACACCAGTCGCGAGCGGTGGCCGCGCAGCATTTGCAAGAAGGTGAAGGCGATCAGCAGCGACAGGACAAAGATCAGCGAGTAGGGCCGCGCGGTGCGCGACAGCCAGACGTGGAACGGGTTGACCGCCAGCAGCGCGCCCGCCCACAGGGCCATCTCCGGATTGTGGTACAGGCGCAGCGTGGCGGCCATCAGCAGGGCCACGCCCAGCAAACCGAGCAGCGCCGACGGCAGGCGCAGCAGCGCCTCCGTCGTGGTGGGGAAGAGACGCAGCGACAGGAAGTAGATCGGCGTCTGGTTGCCCGCGTTCATGATTGACCGCAGGGATTCCTGGAACGGGGCCTGGGCGCGGATGGCTGTCAGCACTTCGTCCGTCCACAGGCTCGCTTCGCCCAGGTTCCACAGGCGCAGCACCAGGCCGACGATCATGATCAGCAGCGCCCCGGCCAGGAAATAGCGTGGGCCTACCGTGACCTGACGTCCGAAGCGCGTGTCGGTCTCGTAGACTCTGCGCGCATCGGCGACCGCCCGGCCCATCTCGATTGCGTACGAGCGCATAGAACCCCCGTTGGTGCGAACGACGATGCTACCCACCTCTACGCAGCCGCCAGAGCAAGGTTGCTCGGCAGGGCGCGCACACGGCTCACGTCCATTGTACCATGTGTTTGGTCGCGTCCCGCTTGCCATCGTTAACCAGCGTGCTAAGGCCATCGTGGGCAGCCTGGGCCGCTATTGTGCCCGAATTGCCGGGCCTGTCAAGGCGCATTGATGCTTATCATGGGCAGCGGCGCGTGCTATAATCTCGCACGGGTACGAGCGCGTGGGCGGCAGGCGCGCCCGCCGGGTCGAGTGGTGGTTCACGAGGCGGCTCAGTGGGGATGTCGCGTGACTGTTGGCGAACCAGAGGCCAATGGAGGGGCTGATGAATGATCATCTGGTGGTACTGGTGGTGGCCGAATCGGAGGCCCAGGCGCGGCGCATCGCGCGCCGCCTGCTGCAGAATAAGCTGGCTGCCTGCGTGAACTTCGTGCCCATCGAGTCAATGTTTTTGTGGCAGGGCGCCATACAGGAAGAGGAAGAGGTCCTGATGATCATCAAGACGCGCACCGAGACTTTCGATGAACTGATGTCGGCGGTCAAAGTGACGCACTCCTACGACGTGCCGGAGATCATCGCGCTGCCCGTGGTCATGGGCTCGCGCCAGTACTTGAAATGGATTGACGATGAGGTCACCGGCTAGTCCTGACTCTGTTGCCGCCAGCCGGCGTATGCTGCTGGCTTTCGCCCATCCGGACGACGAGTCGTTCGGCATGGGTGGCACCATCGCCTACTATGCCCGGCGGGGTGTCGCCATCAGCCTGATCTGCTCGACCAACGGCGATGTTGGCTCGGTGGACGACGAGCACATGTCCGGCTACGATTCGGTCGCCGCGCTGCGCCTGGCCGAGCTGGAATGCGCGGCTGGCGCGCTCGGCATCCAGGAAGTGATCCCCTTCGGCTACCGCGACAGTGGGATGATGGGCTCGCCCGACAACGAGCATCCAGACTGCTTATGGCAAGCCGACGAGGAAGTGGTAGTGGGGCGTATCGTCCGCGAGATACGCCGACTGCGCCCGCAGGTCGTGGTCACGTTCGACCCTTACGGCGGGTATGGACACCCCGACCACATCTGCATGCACCGGGCTACAACGCGCGCTTTTCACCTGGCAGGCGACGCGGGAGCCTACCCGGAGCACGTCGCCGAGGGCCTGGAGCCATACAGCCCGGCCAGGCTCTATTACACCAGCTTCCCGCGCATGCCTCTGCGCCTGCTGATCTGGCAGATGCGCCTGCGCGGCCAGGACCCGCACCGGGTGGGCAAGAATGGCGACCTCGATCTGCAGGCGGCGCTGGACAACCAGCTTCCCACGCACGCGCGAATCGCGGTTGGCCGCTACCAGGCGGCGTGGGACACTGCTGCTGGCTGCCATGCCAGCCAACAGAATCTGCGCCAGTCGCGCAGCCCGGCGGAGATCATCAGCCGGCTGCTCTTCCGGCATCAGGACTTCACGCGCGCCTGGCCGGAGCCGGTCCGCGGCGAGCGCCGCGAGCGCGACCTGTTCGCGGGCATTGTCTGACCTGCTGCCCAATCGTAATGAATCATGAGTCCGGAGTTCGGGGGCTCGCATCTTGGACTCATAGCTCACGACTCCTGTCTCACATCTCGGGGGAGGTCCGCCATGCGTAAGTTTTTCCTGGTTCTGATCGGTTTGCCGGTGGTGGCAGCGGCCGTCATCATCCTGTGGGTGGCGCACGGCCCGCAGCCGAGCGAAGCGCGCACGACAGGCGGCGTCCTCTACACCCAGGCCGAGGTCGCGGCGCAAAGCCTGAACGCTCCTGGCGGCGCGCTAGAGCTGAATGCCGTCACCGACACGACCGCCGGGGCGATGGCTGTGCCAGTGCAGCCCAGCCTCAGCGGCGAGGCCGTCGCTGAGATGGTTCTCGGCGCTCCGTCGAGGACAGACGCCGCGCCGGCGGCGGAAGGCGTGGTGCTCGACAGCGCGACAGGCGTCGCGGTGGCCCCCCTGGACTCGGCGGCAGGTGTGCGCGCGCCCGACGGCAGCGGCGGGATGACGGCTGTGGCGACAGGCTACGAGCAGCGCGTCGTAGAGCTTGAGTGGCCGGCCCAGTTCCAGGTGGGGCGCGCCGGCTCGCTGCGCGTCACCCTGAAGATGCTGGAGGGCGGAGCGCTGCAGCCGGTCGCGGAGATCGGCGAGAATGAGGTCGTCGCCACGCCCATCCTGCTCACCGACCGCTACGCTACCCACGATGCCTTTGTGACGGCCACCCTGTCGGCGCCGGACTTGGCTGTAAGCTCGGTCTCCCCCCCGATCCAGCAGTTGCAGCGCGGCGGCGAACTCACCTGGCGCTGGACGCTCAGGGGCGACCGCGCGCAGAAGACGGTCATTGCCCTGGGGCTGATCATCACCTGGCAGCCCAAGGCCGGCCAGCCGCCCGGCCCAACCAATGTCGCCCTGTGGAGCCAGACGGTGCAGGTGGACGTCAACCATGTGTTTGGGCTGTTCACCGTGCCGCAGGCGACTGTCGCCGGGACGGTGTTGGGCGTGCTGGGCTTTGTCGCCGAGATGCCGCTGGTGGGCGCTTTCCTGCGCCTGTTCTGGCGCATTCTCTTCGGGCGGAAGCGCTCCTCGCGCGACCGGAATCGCCGCCGCTGAAGATCATCGCCGCTGACATGACCGCGAGACCTCCGAAGTCTGCGCGACTTCGGAGGTCTCTGCCCGCGAATTTCCGCAACTAGGCATTGCTCCCCGCCCGCCGATTTGCTAGACTCATTCGATGGCCTGTGTGTCATTGCTGGGGTGTGAGGATGTTGACACCCATCCTGCCCGGAGCTACACTACAGAACAGGCGTTCCGACCATCCGTTCGCATCACGTTGCCCTCCGAACGCCTCTCTCTGGCGCTCGACATCTCGATAATCGCTGTTCTCTCGCTGGTATTCGTTGTCCATAAGCATAGTGCTGAGGATCAATCCGCTCTATGGCCCAGAACCAGATCGTTGTGCGCGGCGCGCGCGAGCACAACCTGAAGAACATTAACGTGGTGATCCCCCGCGACAAGCTGGTGGTGATCACCGGGCTGAGTGGCTCCGGCAAAAGTTCGCTGGCCTTCGACACCATCTTCGCCGAAGGACAGCGCCGCTATGTCGAGTCGCTGTCGGCCTACGCCCGGCAGTTCCTCGGCCAGATGGAGAAGCCGGACGTTGACCAGATCGAAGGGCTGTCGCCGTCTATCTCGATTGACCAGAAGAGCGTCAGCAACAACCCGCGCTCGACGGTGGGCACTGTCACCGAAATCTACGACTACCTGCGCCTGCTCTACGCGCGCATTGGCGTGCCGCACTGCCCCGTCTGCGGCCAGGAAGTCGTCGCCCAGTCTGCCCAGCAGATCGTCGAGGCGATTGAGGGCTGGGCCGACGGCACCCGCGTGCAAATCCTGGCTCCGGTGATCAAGGCGCGCAAGGGCCGCCACGAGAAGGTGATCGAGGACATCCGCAAGGCGGGCTTCGTCCGCGCCCGCGTCAACGGCGAGGTAGTGGATGTCAGCGAAGAAATCGCGCTGGAGCGCTACAAAGCGCACACCATCGAGGTCGTCGTGGACCGGCTGGTTGTGCGCCGCTTCGACGACCCCAACGGCGAGGAAGCCGCTGCCGCGCGCAGCCGCCTGACTGACTCGGTCGAGACGGCCATGGAGATGGGCGGCGGTGTGGTCATCGTCAACGACGTGACCGACCCGGCCAGCCCGACCGATCACCTCTTCAGCGAGCACCTGGCCTGCGTGTACGGCCACGCCAGCCTGCCAGAGATCGAGCCGCGCACCTTCTCGTTCAACAGCCCGCACGGAGCCTGCCCCACCTGCCAGGGCCTGGGCGTTCGCCGCGAGTTCGACCCCGACCTGATGGTGCCCAACCCGAATCTCTCGGTGCGCGAGGGGGCGCTCGCGCCCTGGGCGACCAACAGCTTCGACAGTTGGACGCGGGCCATCCTGCTGGAGGCCTGCCGCAACTTCGGTATCCCGGCCAACGCGCCCTGGCGCGAGCTAAGCGACGAGCAGCACAAACTGCTGCTCCACGGCTCCGACAGGCCGATTTTGGTTGAGCACCATCGCGACGACGGCAGCCACTTCTCCTTCAACACGCAGTTCGAGGGCGTGCTGAACAACATCGCCCGCCGCTACCGCGAGACCACCTCCGACTACATGCGCGCCAAGTACGAGGAGTACATGAGCGAGCGCCCGTGCGAGACGTGTAAGGGCAACCGTCTGCGCCCCGAAGCTCTGGCCGTGACCGTCGCCGATTCGCCCATCCACGAGGTGACCACGCTGCCGGTCAAGGACCTGTTGCGCTGGGTGCAGTCGCTGCGCGGCACTGGCCCGGACGTGAACGGGCACCCGCTGCTCTCGCCGCGCGAGCTACACATCGCCCACCAGATTCTCAAGGAGATCGAGGCACGGGCGCAGTTCATGGTCAACGTGGGGCTGGACTATCTGACCCTGGGGCGCACAGCGGGCACGCTCAGCGGCGGCGAAGCCCAGCGCATTCGTCTGGCGACGCAGATCGGCAGCCAGCTCACCGGCGTGCTCTACGTGCTGGACGAGCCGAGCATCGGCCTGCACCAGCGCGACAACGCCCGCCTGCTGGCCACGCTGGAAGGGATGCGCGACCTGGGCAACACCCTGCTCGTCGTCGAGCACGATCACGAGACGATGCTCGCCGCTGACTGGATCATTGACCTGGGGCCGGGCGCGGGCGAGCACGGCGGGGAGGTCGTCGCCGAAGGGCCGCCGGACGCGATCATGCGCCACCCGACGAGCATCACCGGCCAGTACCTGTCTGGGCGCGAGTGCATCCCGCTGCCCTTGCTGCGCCGGCCCGGCAACGGCCACGCGATCACCATTCGCGGCGCGCGCGAGAACAACCTGAAGAACCTCGACGTGACCGTGCCGCTGGCCAAGCTGATCGTGATCACTGGCGTCAGCGGGTCGGGCAAATCCACGCTGATGATCGAAGTGCTCTACAAGAAGTTGGCCCAGACGGTCTATGGCGCGAAGGAGCGTCCCGGCCTGCACGACGGCATTGACGGGCTGGAGTATGTGGACAAGGTCATCCACATTGACCAGTCGCCGATTGGCCGCACGCCGCGCAGCAACCCTGGCACCTACACCAAGCTGTTCGACCACATCCGCGAGCTGTTCGTCGAGCTGCCGGAGAGCAAGATTCGCGGCTACAAGGCCGGGCGTTTCTCGTTCAACGTCAAGGGCGGGCGCTGCGAGAACTGCGCGGGCGAGGGCCAGCTCAAGATCGAGATGCAGTTCCTGCCCGATATCTACGTGCCGTGCGAGGTGTGCAAGGGCGCGCGCTACAACCGCGAGACGTTGCAGGTCAAGTACAAGGGCAAAAGCATCGCCGACGTGCTCGATATGACCGTCAGCGAGGGGCTGGACTACTTCGCCAACATCCCCAATATCCGCAACAAGCTGGAGACGCTGGCCGCCGTCGGCCTGGGCTACATCCGCATCGGCCAGCCCGCGCCGACTCTGTCCGGCGGCGAGGCGCAGCGCGTCAAGCTGAGCCGCGAACTCTCCAAGCGGGCCACCGGCCAGACGCTTTACGTGCTGGATGAGCCGTCTACAGGGCTGCACACCGCCGATGTCGCCAAGCTGATCGAGGTGTTGCAGTCGCTGGTAGACAAGGGCAACACCGTGCTGATCATCGAGCACAACCCGGACATCATCAAGGTGGCCGACCACATCATAGACCTGGGGCCAGAGGGCGGCGAAGACGGCGGCTACCTGATCGCCGAGGGCACGCCCGAAGAAGTGGCCCAGGTGACGGAGAGCCACACCGGGCGCTTCCTGGCGGACTATCTGGAATGGGCGCGCTGCGGGGATTGAGCG
>JBBIHG010000018.1:13007-46662 GCA_037447125.1 Chloroflexota bacterium
CCCCACCGCGCGGGGTCTTGTTTTTTCGCCCCAGACCTGCTAAAAGTGAAGCAACAGGAATTTCACCAGCACCACGCGTGAGGACCATGTTCGAAGAAACCAGCTCCTTCTCAGATAACCAGCAGATGCCCAAGGTGCTGCAGCTCTACCTCGTCATCTCGCAGTACCCGGTCCTCAGCCGCAAGATTCGCCAGCGGATGCGCGAGGAATTGTTCGGGCGGGGCATCGTCAGCGAGGAGGACTTCGAGCGCGAAGTGCACCAGAAGGCCATCGAGTCGCAGAAGCGCGAGGGGCTGAGCGACCCGTTGTTCCAGGAGTCGGCGGCGGACTGGGACAAGCGCGTGCGCTACATCCGCGCCCACCTGGCCGACTTCTACTTCGCCTACAACCTGCCCTACGACTTGTTCGAGAGCATTCTGGCGGAGGTGCTGCACCAGCGCGAGCCGGACCGCGCTGTGCGGCTGACCTTCAACCCGGAGATCGCTCCGTGGGACCTGCTCTTCTCGGAGGGCGAGCGCTACGAGCGCCTGCCGCCGGATGAGCATGCCCAGGTCCAGCACCACCTGCGCGAGATCATCGTCGTGCTGATCAAAGGCATGATCAGCGATCACCTGAGCTTTGTGGGCCTGGCCAAAGAGGTCTTCACCATCGAGGACCTCAAGGACATCCGCGCGCGGCGCATCGGGCGCGGCAAAATCGGCGGCAAGGCGGCAGGGATGCTGCTGGCCTGGAAGCTGCTCCAGCATGCCGGCGCGTCCACAGGGCTGGACTCCGCCCAGATCACCATCCCGGATTCATACTACGTCGGCGCGGACGTGTTCTACGATGTGCACGCCTATAACGATTTTCACGGGATCATGAACCAGAAGTACAAGCCGCGCGAGCAGATCGTCAACGACTACCCGATGATCTACGAGCGCTATCGCCGGGCCGCCCTGCCTCCGCACATCGCCGACGAGCTACGCGCCCTGCTGGCGCACATCGGCCCGGCGCCGCTCATCTTTCGCTCGTCGAGCCTGCTCGAAGACAGCTTCGCCACGTCGTTCGCCGGCAAATACGACAGCTTCTTCTTACCCAACAACGGCACGCCGGAGGAGAACTTCCGCGCCGCCCAGGACGTGATCCTCAGAATCTATGCCAGCACGCTCAGCCCGGACGCGTTGATCTACCGCCAGCGCATGGGGCTGGTGGATTTCGACGAGCGCATGGCCGTTCTGATCCAGAAGGTCGAAGGACAGCGCTGGGGGCCATACTACTTCCCGATGATCGCCGGGGTGGGCTTCAGCCGCAACCCGTTCCGCTGGTCGGCCAAGATTCGGCGCGAGGACGGCCTGCTGCGCCTGGTCTGCGGGCTGGGCACGCGCGCCGTGGACCGCGCCGACCACGATTACGCGCGCATGATCGCCCTCTCGCACCCGCACCTGCGCCCCGAAACGCGCGTCGAGCAGCTTCGCCACTACTCGCAGCACCTGATTGACGTGCTCAATCTGCAAGACAACACGCTCGAAACACTGCCTATTGGCAAGGTGATCGGCGCCGACTTCCCGGCGCTACGCCTGGTGGCGACGCACGACGACGGGCAGCACTTGCAGCCCTTCATCTCCCGACCGGGCAGCGTAGACCCGGCGCGGCTGGTCTTCACCTTTGATGGGCTGGCCCGCGATGCTGCCTTCACCAGCACCATGCGCAGCCTGCTCACCTTCCTCGAAACGCGCTACGAGCACCCGGTGGACATCGAGTTCGCCATCGAAGTGACTAAGCCCTGGCCGCGCCCGCAGTACTGTATCTCGCTGCTGCAGTGCCGCCCGCTCAGCGAGCACCGCACCGGCGCGACCTTCCGTGTCCCCAAAGACGTGCCCGCGCGCGATGTGCTGTTCTCGGCCCGACGCCAGGTGCCGCAAGGCCTGGTTGAGCAGGTGCGCTACATCGTCTACGTGGACCCGCTGGCCTACCACGAGATTCCCAGCGTGGAGAGGCGGTTGCAGGTGGGGCGCGTCATCGGGCGGCTCAACGAGCGGCTGCACGACGAGCGCTATGTGCTGATTGGGCCGGGGCGCTGGGGCACGTCGGACGTCAATCTGGGCGTCAAGGTATCGTATGCCGACATCTATAACAGCCGCGCCTTGATCGAAGTGGCCTATTCCAACAGCAGTGCCGCGCCGGAGATGGCTTACGGCACACACTTCTTTCAGGACCTGGTCGAGGCGCAGATCTTCCCGCTGGCACTGTTTCCCGATGATCCCGGCGTAATCTATGACTGGGACTTCTTCGACTCCGCTCAGAATGCGCTGCCCGACCTGCTGCCCGACGACGCCGACCTGGCCGATGTCATCCGCGTGATTGACGTGCCGGCCGAGGCGGAGGGCCGCTGCCTGGAGATCGTGCTCGACGGCGAGCGCGACGAGGGGCTGGGCTACCTGCGGATGTATTGAGAGAGCAGTCAGTTGCTTGACAATGTCACATTTGACCCCCATCCCCAGCCCTTCCCCCGCAAGCAGGGGAAGGGAGCAAAGTCGGGCCTGAAAGTCCCTCCCTGCTGGCGGGGAGGGATTTAGGGAGGGGTTGGAACCCGCGTAATGTGACATTGTCAAGTTACGCAGAAATGCGTTTTTGCCCCCATCCCCCGCCCCTTCCCCCAAAATGAGGGAAGGGGAGAATGATGTGCGAGCCATTCCCCTCCCTCCGCGCAGCGTGGGGGGAGGGGTTAGGGGTGGGGGGCCAACGGCGATCACGCGATTTTGCGGAGCTACCCTCCGCCGAGGGCGCTGAATTTATACCCTGCTGTGAACCCTGGTCGTTCGTTCCCAGGCGGGGTATGGTTGAGGTAAGGGCTGTCATTGCCCATACCATGCATACTGGGGGGTTGCTTTCCCCATCAGTTGGAGACGATATACCCTTCGGCGAAGGCGTCAAAGGCCACGGTGTTGAGCCCCTGGGGAATGACCTTGAGCGTCAGGGCGAGTGAGTCGCCGGGGGCCAGGCGGCGGTCCGGGTCGAGGTACACGCGGCGGAAGCCGGTCACGCGGCTGTGCTCGTCGAGCAGGGTCATGGTCACGGCGATGCCGCCGATCGGCTGGGTGCCCTTGTTGGTCAGCGAGAGCGATACCTGGTACTGGTCAATGACGAACGCGCCGGACACTTCCTGCATGGTCAGCGAGGCGAAGCGCCCCTCGTAGTCCGTCGCGATCTCTCCCGTCATGACGAACGGATGCGCGCCCGCATAGCCGGGGGGCGTGCTGTCGAAGAGCACGCGATAGGGTCCCGACGCGCCAGCGGGCAGCACCGACCGTGAGAGCGTCGCCTCGCCCGCGGCCAGCGCTGTGCCATCGCGGGCCAGCAGGTGCACTCCGACGGTAACATGCTCGACCGGCTTATCGAGCGGGTTATGGACCTGGCCCAGGCACATCAGGCTGCCGACCGCCGTCTCATAGCAGGCGGGGCCGCTCACGTTCAGGTACAGCGCCACCGATGTCGCGCTCATGCCCGCGTTCTCGGCGGCGATCAGCGGCGTGGCGCCTGCCACCGGCCACAGGCTGGGGGTCAGCGTAGGGGGCAGGCGGGTATAGCCCAGCAGGGGCAGTGCCGGCTCGCGCGTTGCTGTGGGCGTCCCATTGGATGACCAGACGTGGGTGCATCCAGCGACGAGAACCCCAACCCAAATCCACAACCACCGCCAGGTGAGCCGTTCCATGGGAGGAGTGAATATCCCTCATTATCCAAAAGGAGGCCGCGCAGTATCCCACATTATAGCCGAAGACAGCCCGCCAGCCAGCGCAAAATGGCCGATTTGGGCGATTTTGACGAGATGATAACAAAAGGAATGGTTGGGATAGCGTTGTCGCAGGGAAGGTGCTCTGTCCGCCCCTCTACGCCCTCCGCACCCTGGCGCACTCACCGTTGACAGCAGTCGGTCAATCCGCTAATATCCACCCTGAGGACGCGGCGCGTTCTCGCTGACAGACTACCACCTGTGACGGTGGGTTGCTGGCAGGTTGCTCGGACTGGGTCCTGCGCGGCAGGGCGTCCGAACCGTGTCAGGGCCGGAAGGCAGCAGCACTAAGGGCTATACCCTGGGTGCCGCAGGAGCGCCTGGCCCGAGCAACGTGCCCGCAACCCCGTCGTGTTTCTGGCGACCTTTGAGTGAAGAGATTCGCGCCTTGACCCCCCACCAACGCTCCGCGCCAGCCCGCAGGCCGCGCCGGCGCTGGACGCGCGCAGTGCTCATCGCCGCGAGCGCGGCCCTCATCGCCGGCGGGGCACTGGCCGCCGACCGCCTGACTCGCAAATCGGTCACCCTGGACGTGAGCGGCAGCATCCAGCGCCTGCACACGCATGCCGGTACCGTGGGCGAGGCCCTGCGCGACGCGGGCATCCCCCTCGACCCTGAAGACCTGGTGCACCCCGCGCCGCAGTCGGCGCTGCGCGACGGCATGACGATCACGGTGCGCAAGGCCCACGCTGTCGCCGTGCAGGTTGACGGGACGCTGCGCCAGGTGCGCACCCAGGCCGTCCACCCGCTCGACGTGCTGGAAGAGCAGGCGATCCCCCTCGGCGAGTATGACGTGGCGCAGGTCAACGGTCAGCCCTATCCCGTGCAGCAGTTGGAGCAGCTAGGCTGGGAGGTTCCCGCCACGACCATCCGCGTGGTGCGCAGCGTGACCATGAAGCTGGTCGAGGGCGAGACGACACGGGTGCTGCACACGACGCAGGCCGATGTCGGGCGCGCCCTGGACGCCGCCGGCGTGACGCTGTACCTGGCTGACCGCATCGTGCCCGACCCCAGCACTCCGGTCGCCGAGGGACTGATCGTCGCCATCGAGCGCTCGGTGCCGCTGACGGTCATCGCCGACGGGCAAACGCTGCGCACGCGCGCGCTCGGCCCCACTGTCGGCGACGCCCTGGCCCAGGTTGGAGTCGCCCCGGCTGGCCTCGACACCACCATCCCGCCCCTCGAAGCGCCGCTCAGCGCGGGCATGACCATCCGCGTCGTGCGCGTCAACGAAGAGCTGATCACCCAGGAAGAGCCGATCCCCTTCACCACCATCACTCGCTCCGACTCGACGCTGGAGGCAGGCGAAGAGCGCGTGATCCAGGAAGGGGCCGACGGGCTGCGCCGCCAGCAGATTCGCAAGCGCAGCGAGGATGGGCGCGCCGCGAGTCGCGAGACGGTGGCCGAGTGGATCGTGGCGACGCCCGCGCCGCGCATCGTCGCCCAGGGCGACACCGCCCCATGAACGACCGCCAGCTTCTCGACGGACGGAGCATCGCGCCGAAGAAGAGCCTGGGCCAGAATTTCCTGCACGATCCGCACACGCTGGAGAAGATCGTCGCCCTGGCCGAGCTACCGCCCGGCGCGACGGTGCTGGAGATCGGCCCCGGCACGGGCAACCTCACCCGCGCCCTGGCCCGCGCCGCCGCGCGGGTGATCGCCGTCGAGGTGGACGACCGGCTGATCCCGCTGCTAGAAGCCACCTTCACCGACCAGCCGCATGTCGAGATCGTGCACGGCGACATCCTGACGCTCGACCTGGCTGCCAGGCTGGGCGACACACCCTACATTCTCGTCGCCAACCTGCCCTACTACATCACCAGCGCCATCCTGCGCCATGTCTTCGAGGGGATGCCGCGCCCGCAGCGAATTGTGGTCACCGTGCAGCGCGAGGTCGCCGAGCGGCTGGTCGCCGCCCCCGGTGAGATGAGCCTGCTGGCGGTCAGCGTGCAGTTCTACGGGCAGCCGCGCATCGCCCTGCGGCTAAGTGCGGGCGCCTTCTGGCCGCGCCCCGACGTGGACTCGGCGGTGGTGCGCATTGATGTCTACGGGCGCCCGCCGGTGGACGTGCCGGACGAGGGGCTGTTCTTCCGCGTGGTGCGCGCCGGCTTCGGCCAGAAGCGCAAGCAACTGCGCAACGCCATCAGCGCCGGGCTGGGGCTGGACAAGGCCGCCGCCGACGCCCTGCTGCGGGCTGCCGGGATCGATCCGCAGCGCCGCGCTGAGACGCTGAGCCTGGAGGAGTGGGCGGCGCTGGCGCGGGCGGTCGCTCACCGAGGGGGCGGCGTCTGAGTCGTTCCAGGCGCAGCTCACATCGCTCCGCCGAGCCTGATGTCAGACACCAGGACGCCTGTTGCGGATGCCGTATAATGAAGGGTGAGATGGGTTGGAATGGAGAAGGGACGATGGCTGAGCGCACGCTATCCTACGAGACGGTCTACACGCTGGCGATGCAGCTTTCGCGAGCCGAACGTGCTCACCTGATCGCTCAGATCGCGCCCACGCTGGTCGAGGGACCGGACAAACGACCCAAGAAGTCGTCCTATGGCGTGCTGGCGGACCTCAAGCTGGATATTTCGAGCGAGGACATTGACCAGGCGCGGCGTGAGATGTGGGGCAACTTTCCGCGAGAGGATATTGGGCCATGATCGCCGCTGTGTAGGAGCCAGCCTATGGACCAGACTTCCGAAGTTTCCGAAAACTTCGGATGTCTGTTGTTGTACGCGCCCCTGCCCCGCCCCCGCACCGACCACGTTTGGCACACCCCCCCTGGCAACAAGATGGTTGGCGTTCTCGCAGCCGCCAAGTATCATTACGGGCATGCCGCTCAGCCCGCGGGCAGGCGGTCGCCACGGCGCACCCCCTATCCGCGCCGCTTGCTGGCAAACTGTCTGCACGACCCCACCCCGGAAGTGACCCATGACGGTTGTACACGCGGCCCCGGCCATCTCCCGCCCGAACCCACAGAAGAAGAACATCCTCATCCGCCGCCTGGCCCGCGCCCCGTGGTGGCTGCTGTTGATGGCGCTGCTGGTGATCCTCTTCGTGCTTGCCGTCAATGATCGCCACCCCTATCCGATCATCTGGCGGGCTGTCAGACAGGGCATCTGGACGACGATCTGGGTATCCATCGTCGCCTACTCAATCGCCATCGTTCTGGGCCTGTTCATCGCCCTGCTGCGCCGCTCAAGAAACACGGTCATCTATCAGCTCAGCACGTTCTACGTCGAGGGCGTGCGCGGCATCCCGACGCTGGTGCTGGTCTACTACATGGCCCTGGCCGCCATCCCTCAATTGATCGTGCTGGGCAACGATCTGGGCCAGTGGCTGACCTGGCTGCGCATCACGGTCACCCTCAGCGACACTGTCAGCTTCGACCTCACCTTTCAGGGCATCGGCTCCCGCCTGGCCGCCTTTGAAACGCGCGAGTTCCCCAACAGCTATCGGGCGATCATCGGCCTGGCCATCTCCTACAGCGCGTTCCTCTCTGAGGTCTTCCGCGCCGGCATTGACAGCATTGGCCGGGGCCAGCGTGAGGCCGCCAGCAGCCTGGGCATGACCCGTTGGCAGACCATGCGTCTGGTAGTGTTGCCGCAAGCCATCCGCGTGGTCATCCCGCCGCTGGCTAACGATTTCATCGCCATGCTCAAGGAAAGCTCGCTGGTCTCCATCCTCGGCGTGCAGGACATCACCCGCCGGGGCCAGACCTACGCCGCCAGCACGTTCACCTTCTTCCAGGCGTACAATGTGGTCGCGCTGACCTATCTCGTGCTAACTCTCTCTTTGTCCATGGCGGTCAAGCTGCTGGAGATGCGCCTGCATCGCGGGCGAGAACATGCGTAGCGGTCAGCGGACAGCCGTCGGCCATCAGCCATCAGCAAGCGGGGGCCAGCGAGTCCGGGGCGTTTCCGCCCATGGCGGGCGGGGGGATCAAGAGCTGTCCGCAAGGGTGAATTCTCGGTCAGGCGCGGAGCCGGTCTTTCTTGCTGATCGCTGAGGGCTGACCGCCGACGTCTTCTCGCAGGAGGAATACGATGTTCGATTTCAGTGGACGTGTGGCGCTCGTCACTGGGGCGGGCGGCAACCTGGGTGGGGCCGTCGCCCGCGCTTTCCACGACGCCGGGGCCGGCCTGGTGCTGGTGGATCGCACGACCGACCGGCTCGCCGCCGCCTATCCAGCGGAGCAGTTCGCGCCTGCCCGCGTGCACTTCGCCGCTGCCAACCTGACCGACGAAGCCTCCGTGGGAGCGCTGGTCGCTGGGGCGCTGGATCGCTTCGGCGCGATTGACATCCTGGCCAACACGGTCGGCGGCTACCGCGCCGGGACGCCGGTCCACGAGACGCCGCTGGAGACGTGGGAGTTCATGCTGGCGCTCAACGCGCGCTCGGCCTTCCTGATCAGCAAGGCGGTCGTCCCGGCGATGCTGGCGCGCGGCGGCGGCAAGATCGTCCACGTGGCGGCGCGCGCGGCCCTGGCGGGGAGCGCGCAGCACAGCGCCTACAGCGCGTCGAAGAGCGCGGTCGTGCGCCTGGTCGAGACGCTGGCCGCCGAGCTGCGCCACAAGGGAATTAACGCCAACTGCGTGCTGCCCGGCACCATAGACACGCCACAGAACCGCGCCGAAATGCCCGGCGCCGACTTCAGCAAGTGGGTGGCGCCGGAAGCCGTCGCCGACGTGATCCTGTTCCTGGCCTCGGACGCGGCGCGCGCGGTCAATGGCGCGGCGGTGCCCGTCTACGGGCGGAGCTAGCGATCTCTCCACCAACCAGGGAACTCTCGCATGGCCTCTGTCACGTCCGCACACTCAGGTGTCCGCCTGAAGTCCGTCGCCCTGCCGCCGGAGCACGGCGCGTGGGGCTTTCTGCTGGAGCCGATCGTCGTCGGGCTGGGTGTTGCGCCGTCGTGGGCCGGGCTGCTACTCAGCCTGGGTGTGTTGGGCGCGTTCCTGCTGCGCCACCCGCTCAAGATTGCCTACCAGGACCGGCGGCACGGCAGGCGCTACGCCCGCACGACTCTGGCTGAGCGCGTCGCCCTGTTTTATGCCGCCGCCGCCGCGATCGGGTTGGCGGGCGGGTTGCTGATCGCCGGGCCGGAGGTACTGCTGCCGGTGTCGCTGGCCGCGCCGCTGGCCCTTCTGCTGCTGGTCAGCTACGCGCAGAATCGTGGCCGCGATCTGTGGCCGCAGATGGCTGGGGCCGGCGCGCTGGCCGGCACGGCGACCGCCGTGGCCCTGGCTGGCGGCGCGGCGACGGGTCCGGCGCTGGCTTTGTGGGCCATTCTGCTGGGGCGGAGCGTCCCGTCTATTCTCTATATCCGCGCCCGGCTGCGCCTGGAAAAGGGCAAGCCACTCGCCGTGGCTCCCGTCGTCGCCGCCAATCTGCTGGCGGTGGGCGGCGTGACCGCCCTGGCCGCCGGGGGAGTCGCGCCCCTGTTGGCCGTCATCGCGCTGGCCATCCTGCTGGCACGCGCCCTGCACGGCCTGTCCCCCTGGCGACGGCGGGTGCGTGTGCAGACACTCGGCTTCCTGGAACTGGGCTTCGGGGCGTTAACCGTGCTGCTGACGGTCGCCGGCTACGCGCTGGATGTCTAGGCGGCAGGAGTCGGGTATACTTCGCTCACCTGTGCCTGCCCGGTTGGCGCTGGACTGCGTACTCGCAGGGGGACATCGCTGTGCCGCTCGCTGAGCTCCCTCCTATTGGCATCGCCGGGACGGGGGTATACATCCCCCCCACCATCCTCACCGGCCAGGAAATCGCCGCGCGCACCGGCCTGCCCGACTTCGTCGTGCTGGAGAAGATGGGCATCCGCGAGATTCATGTCGCCGGGCCGGACGACACGATCACGGCGATGGCCGCTCAGGCCGCTCAGCGCGCCCTCGACGCGGCCGGACTCGATCCCCTGCAACTGGACGCCGTTCTCTACCACGGCAGCGAGTACAAAGACCACATCGTCTGGTCGGCGGCGTCCAAGATTCAGCAGATGATCGGCGCGAGCAACGCTTTCGCCTTCGAGACATATGCCCTGTGCGCGGGCGCGCCTATCGCCTACAAGGTGGCGCGCGACATGATGCGCCTGGACGACCGCCTGCAGAACGTGCTGCTCGTCTCCGCCAGCCGCGAGAACGACCTGATTGACCTGGGCAACCTGCGCACGCGCTTCATGTTCAACTTCGGCGCGGGCGGCGGCGCGGCCATCTTCCAGCGCGGGCTGGCGCGCAACCTGGTGCTGGAGTCGGCGGCCCGCACCGATGCCTCGCTGGTCGACACGGTCGTGCTCATCCCCGCCGAGGGAGCCATCGCGCTCATGCCGCCAGAGATGGGCACGCTGCACGGGAGGCTGGACGTGCAACAGGCTGATTACATGGCTGAGCGGCTGGGAGAGGTCTCGCTGGCGAATTTCGTCGCTGTGATCAGCGAGGCCGTCGCGCGCAGCGGCTACGCGCTGGGCGACCTGCGCTTCCTGGGCATCACCCACATGAAGGCGTCGTTCTTCGGCGAGATTCTGGCGGCGGTTGGCCTGACGCCGGAGCAGGCGGTCTATCTGGATCATTACGGGCATATCCAAAGCGTGGATCAGGTGCTGGCGCTGGAACTGGGCCTGGCGCAGGGCAGAGTGAGGGACGGCGACCTGATCGCCCTGGCGGGCGCGGGCACCGGCTACACCTGGAGCGCGACGACGGTGCGTTGGGGGTGAGGCAAACCGAGCGCGAGGAGCGTTGCTCCGCTGTGCGCGGCGTGGGAGTACAATAGAGATGGGGCAGGCGGTTGCTGGCGCGCTCTGCCCCACGCGCCTAAACACTTTGTGGTTATTCGCAGGCCGATCATGCGCCAAAAGTCGCTTTATATCACCGATTTTCTGGAGCGCCGCGCCCAACTGACCCCGCAGCGCCTGGCCATCCGCGATACGATCAGCGGCGCGGACGTCCCCTACGCCGCCTGGCACGCTCAGGCGACGCGGACGGCTAACTACCTGCGCGCGCTGGGCGTGGAGCGGGGCGACCGCGTGGCCGTCTACGCGACCAACTGCCTGGCCTACCTCGACCTGTGGATGGCCTGCGGCACCATCGGCGCCATCCTGCAGACGCTCAACTGGCGGCTGACGCCCGCCGAACTGGGCGACCTGATCCGCGACGCCGCGCCGGTTGCGCTGGCCTATTCGGGCGCGTTCGCCGAGAGCGTCAACTGGCTGCGCCCAGAGGTGCCCGGCGTGCGCCACTTCGTCGCGCTGGATGCGCTCGCCGCGCCAGAGGATCACCCCTTCGCCGGGCGCGACGCCTACCCTGCCACCCTGCAAGCGCCGCGCCCCGACCTGGACTGGGACTCACCCTGGGTGATCTGCTACACCGGCGGGACGACCGGCCTGCCCAAAGGGGCGATCCTCTCCCACGGCAACATGACCTGGAACAGCATCAACACGGTGGTGAGTTGGGGGCTGGACCAGGACGATGTGGCCATCCTCAACGCGCCGCTCTTTCACACTGGCGGGCTGAACGTCTTCACGTTGCCGCTGATCCACATCGGCGGGGCGAGCATTCTCTGCGCCGGCTTCGACGTGGATCAGGTGTTCGACCTGATCCAGTCCGGCATGGTGACGCTCTACTTCGGCGTGCCGACCATGTTCATCCTGATGCAGCAGCACTCGCGCTGGCCGCAGGTGGACTTCAGCCGGCTCAAGCTGGTCATCAGCGGCGGGGCGCCGTGCCCCATGCCCGTCTTCGAGCGCTTCTGGGCCAAAGGGGTGGACTTCAAGACGGGTTACGGCCTGACCGAAGCCGGGCCGAACACTTTCTGGCTGCCCGCCGCCGACGTGCGCCGCAAACCCGGAGCGGTCGGCTTCCCGCTGATGCACGTGGACGTGCGCGTCGCCCGCCCGGACGGGAGCGAGTGCGCGCCGGGCGAGCCGGGCGAATTGCTCATTCGCGGGCCGCACGTCACGCCCGGTTACTGGAACAACCCGGCGGCTACTGCGGATGCCATTCGCGATGGGTGGCTGCACACCGGCGACCTGGCCGCCCGCGACGCCGAGGGCTACACCACCATCGTCGGGCGGCTGAAGGACATGATCATCTCCGGCGGGGAGAACGTCTATCCCGCCGAAATCGAGAGCGTGCTGCATCGCCATCCGGCGATCAAAGAGGCGGCGCTGATCGGCGTGCCAGACGCCAGGTGGGGCGAAGTCGGGCGGGCGGTTGTGGTCGTTGAGCCGGGCGCCGCCCTGACCGCCGAAGACCTGCTGGCCTTCCTGCGCGAGCACCTGGCGGGCTTCAAGGTGCCCAGGTCGGTGGTCTTCGCCGACGCGCTGCCCAAGACGGGCGCGGGCAAGATTGACAAGAAGGCGCTGGCCGAACGGTACGGAAGCTGAGAGTCATTTGAAGGCTCAACGCCTGTTAATCTCTACCATGTGACTTCAGGCAGATGATTTGAAGAAGTGAGTTGCCATGCCCTACTTTACCTCACCCCCACTCGGCGCTGACGCGCCTCGTTGCCCCCTCTCCATGCATGGAGAGGGGGCAAGCCGAACGAAGCGAGGTTAGGGGTGAGGTAAAGCACCCGAAGGACGGTGAGCGATGCCCCTGATCCAGGCAAACGACATTCACCTGTTCTACGAGACGCACGGCGATCCCGCTGCCGACCCTCTGCTGCTGATCTGCGGCGTGGGGCAGTGGCGCGCGTCGTGGTGGCGCAACATTGGCCCGCTGGCCGGGCACTTCCACGTCATCACCTTCGACAACCGGGGCATCGGCGACTCCGACAAGCCGGACGTGCCCTATTCGCTGGACATGCTGGCCGAGGACACGCTCGGCCTGCTGGACGCGCTGGGCATCGCGCGGGCGCACGTCTTCGGGCACTCGCTGGGCGGGGGGATCGCCCTGTTCATGGCCCGCAAGCAGCCGGAGCGGATCAACCGCCTGCTCCTGGCCTCCACCCTGTACTGGGGGCCGCTGGTCGCCATGCCCTCGGCGCGGGCGATGCAGGCCCTGCAGGATCGCTCCGGCGACCCGTTGGAACTGGTCAAGCGCGGCACGCGCATTGCTGCGGCGGAGGGGTTTGAGGCGCGCGATCCGGAGGGCTTCCAGCGCCTGATCGACCTGCGCTTCAGCAGCCAGCAGTCGCCCGCCCTGTACCTGCGCCAGAGCAGCGCCGGGCTGGCCTACTTCCAGCAGGACCATATCACGGACTTCACGCCGACCATGCCTGTCCTGTTGCTGGTCGGTGAGCACGATGAGGTCGCGCCGCCGGCCAACAGCCAGGCCATCGCCGCCGCCTGGCCGGGCGCGCAGGTGAAGACGATCCCTGGCGCGGGGCACCTGTTCTTCATCGAGCAGCCGGACGCGGCCAACCGCGCCATCATCGAGTTTCTGAAGAGCTAGCGCATGGCTCGCTACGCGCAGATCGTCAGCACGGGGCGCTATGTCCCGACCAGAGTGCTCACCAATGCCGAACTCGACGCGCTGCTCGGCGAGCCGGTGGATCAGTGGCTGATTGACAACGTCGGCATCCGCCAGCGCCACCTGATCGGCGACGGCGAAGTGACCTCCGACCTGGCCGTGCACGCGGCATGGCAGGCATTGGAGCGGGCGGGCGTCGCGCCGGGGGACGTTGACCTGCTCATCCTGGCGACGGACACGCCCGACTACATCTCGCCGGGCACGTCGTCGGTGGTGCAGCACAAGCTCGGCGCGACCAACGCGGGTGTGTTCGATGTGAACAGCGCCTGCGCCGCCTGGGTGATCGGGCTGGACATGGCCGCCCGCTACATCGCCACTGACAATGCCTACCGCCACATCCTGGTCATCGGGGCCTATGGCATGAGCCGCTACGTGGACTGGACGGACAAGCGCACCTGCACCCTCTTCGGCGACGGAGCGGGCGCGGTGCTGCTGCGCGCGGGCGAGCGGCCCGGCTTCCTGGGCGGCAACATCAAGTCCGATGGCTCGTTTCACGACTACATGGGCGTCTTCAGCGGCGGGACGGTCGCGCCGGCGGGTGGCGCAGGGTCGCCGCGCCAGGTGCTGGAGATTCGCAAGCGCTTCCCGCCGGACACGAATAACCTGGGCTGGCCGCCGCTGGTGCGCGCCCTGCTGGCGAAGATCGGGCGACCGGTAAGCGCGGTGGACAAGATATACTTCACCCAACTCAACGCGCGCACCATCGAATACGTGATGGCCGATCTGGGGCTGCCGCTGAGCAAGACGCACATGATCATGGACAAGTGGGGCTACACCGGCTCGGCCTGCATGCCGATGGCGCTCGACGACGCGGTTGAGGGGGGCATCGGCCCGCAGCCGGGCGAGCTGGTGATCTTCTGCGGCAGCGGCGCGGGCTACACAATGGCCACGGCTGCTTTTGTGTGGACGGAGTAGGCCGGTGCACTACGATGAAGTGATGGCCCACCTGCGGGCGCTGGCGAACGCGGATAACGTCGCGGGCATGGCGCGCTACGGGATCAGGCCCAAGACGGAGACGCTGGGCATCTCGGTCTACACCGTGCGTGAGATCGCTAAGGAGATCAGGCGCGATCACGCCCTGGCGCTGCAACTGTGGGACTCCGGCGTGCACGAAGCGCGGCTGCTGGCGGGCATGATCGCCGATCCGCGGCAGATGACGCCCGCCGGGATGGATCGCTGGGCGGCGACGTTCGACTCGTGGGACATTGTGGACCAGACGTGCAGCAACCTGTTCGACCAGACGCCCTACGCCCACCAGAAAGCGTTCGAGTGGGCGGCGCGCGAGGAGGAATTCGTCAAGCGGGCCGGCTATGTCATGATGGCGGCGCTGGCCGTGCACGACAAAGACGCGCCCGACTCCGCCTTCGAGGCATTCTTCCCGGTCATCGTCGCCGGAGCAACCGACGAGCGCAATTTCGTCAAGAAGGCGGTCAACTGGGCGCTGCGCAACATTGGCAAGCGCAACCAGGCCCTCAACCGCGCGGCGATTGTCCTGGCCCGCGAGATACAAACCATGCCTGTCAAACCGGCGCGCTGGATCGCCTCCGACGCGCTGCGCGAATTGACGAGCGACAAGGTTCAGGCGCGGCTGGCCAGGAGAAAGTGACGGACGGCCCATGTACATCGGCGATACGCTGGGGCGGCGCGCGATCTACACCCCCGACCGGCTGGCGGTCGTGGACGCGGGCAAGGCTGCTCGCCCCCACTACACCTACCGGCAGATGAACGAACGCGCCAATCGCCTGGCCAACTGGCTGCGCGATGAGGTGGGCCTGGGCAAAGGCGACCGGGTGGGCATTGTGGCCCACGACGGCGTGGAGTTCCTCGACGCTTTCTTCGCCTGCGGCAAGCTGGGCGCGATCCTGGCCTGCTACAACTGGCGCATGCATTGGCGCGAGCTGGCCCAGGTGGTCGGCGACACGACGCCCAAGGCGCTCATCTTCTCCGACGAGTTCAAGGACAATGTGGCCCAGGTAGCTGCCGCCATCCCATCGGTGACGCACACGCTGCACATTGAGGGCGAGGGTATCCCTGGCAGCAGGCACTTCGAAACGGCACTGCAATCCGGCGCGCCGGACGCGGTGACCTGTGAGTCACTGGAGGCAGAGGACATCGCCGCGTTGATCTTCACCGGCGGCACCACTGGCCTGCCCAAAGGCGCGCAGATCAGCCACCGCATGATCGCCTGGAACACGCTCAACACGATCATTCACGACATCCTGCCCGGCGAGACCACCATCAACCTGTTCCCGATGTTCCATACCGGAGGGATGTTCGTCTACACGCTGCCGCTGCTGATCGTCGGCGGGACGGTGGTGCTGGTGCGCCGCTTCGACCCGGCGCTGGTGCTCGACCTGATCGAGCAGTACCGCGCCGACTTCATCGGGGCCGTGCCCACCATGTACCAGATGCTCACCCAGGCCCCCAACTGGGCGGAGGCCGATCTGAGCAGCCTGCGCTTCTGCACCAGCGGCGGCGCGCCGCTGCCGGTGCCGCTGGTCGAGCAGTTCGGGCGCGAGAAGAGCGTGCGCTTTAAACAGGGCTTCGGCATGACCGAGTTCGGGCCGGGCATCTTCGCCCTGGCCCCGGAGGACGCCATTCGCAAGGCGGGCAGCATCGGGCGGCCCAACTTCTTCGTGGACGCGCGGGTCGTGGACGAGCACAACCGTCCGCTTGGCCCTGGTGAAGTCGGCGAACTGGTGCTCAAGGGGCCGTCGTTGTGTTCTGGCTATTTCAACCTGCCCGACGCCATGGCCGAAGTGCTGGACGACGAAGGCTGGTTCCATACCGGCGACCTGGCCCGCTGCGACGAGGAGTGGTATTTCTACATCGTGGATCGCAAGAAGGACATGATCATCTCCGGCGGGGAGAACGTCTACCCGGTGGAGATCGAGCAGGTGCTCTACCGCCATCCGGCGGTGCACCAGAGCGCCGTGATCGGCGTGCCCGATCCCAAATGGGGGGAGGTGGGCAAAGCCTGCGTGGTGCTCAGGCCGGGCGCTGCCGCCGGCGAAGACGAACTGCTGGCCTTCCTGCGCGAGCACCTGGCCGCCTACAAAGTACCCAGGTCCGTCGTCTTCCTCGATGCCCTGCCCGTCTCGGCAGCGGGGAAGATTCTCAAGCGCGAATTGCGCGAGCGGTTTTCGTGAGCAGTCCCTGGAAGGAGTTTTCGGCCAACGAGCGGAAGGAGGAGCGCCAGCAACCATCACGCACAGCAGACAGGCAAGCGGTTTTGCGATTCTGCGCCCTACCCATCGAATTCGCAGGGTTTGAGACACTTTCAAGGAGCATTGGCAATGCGTAAATGGACACTGATCGTACTGGCTGCCCTGATGGCGCTGTCGCTGGTCGCGGTACCATCGTACCGGTCAGCGAGCGCCCAGGAAGGCAAGCCGCTCAAGATCGGCCTGCTGACCGACCTGACCGGCGCGCTCCAACTCTACGGCGTCGAGCTGCAGAACGGCTTCATGCTCGGCCTCGAATACGCCACCGACGGCACTCTGGAGGTCGCCGGTCGCCCGATTGAGGTCATCGTGCGCGACTACGCCAACGACCCGAACGTCGCCGCCACCCAGGCGCGCGAGCTGATCGAGGTTGAGGGCGTGGAAGTGCTGGCGGGCGCGCCGTCGTCCGGCGTGACGCAGGGTCTGGTCAGCATCGCCGCCGAGTATGGCGTGGTGCTGATGGCTGGCCCCGCCGCCGCCAAGAACCTGACTGGCGAGCTATTCGAGCCGACCACCTTCCGCGCCTGTCGCAACTCGTGGCACGACGCGCTGGTGCTGGCCCCCTTCTGGGTAGATGCCATCGGCCCGACCTACGTCCAGCTTGCCGCCGACTACGCCTTCGGGCGCGAAGAGGCGGAGGCGTTCGACTACATGCTGCAGCAGATGGGTGCGACCCCAGCGATGGACACGCTCTATGCCCCGCTGGATACGACCGACTTCGCCCCCTACCTGCAGCAGATTCTCGACTCCGGCGCGGACGGCGTGATCTACATCTGGGCGGGCGCGACGACCATCCCGCTGGTCAAGCAGATTCAGGAGCTAGGCGTGGCCGAGAAGATGGCGGCGCTGGCCTTCTTCAACTCCAATGAGTTCCAGCTTGCCTTCGCCGAGGCCACGATCATCCCCAGCGACGGGTTCATCATCTACCACTACACCCTGCCCAAGACTGAGGTCAACGACTGGCTGGTGGCGCGGCACAAAGAAGTCTATAACGACGTGCCCGACCTGTTCACCGAGTGTGGCTTCGCCAACGCCCAGGCGCTGGTGCTCGGCCTGCAGAAGGCCGAAGGCTCAACCGAGCTTGACGCGCTGATCCCCGCGCTGGAAGGCTTGCAGTGGGAAGGGCCGAAGGGCACCTACACCCTGCGCGCCGAGGATCACCAGGCGCTGATGCCCATGTACGCTGTGCGCATCACCAACCTGACCGATCCGGAGTTCCGGTTCTACGAGCTGCTGGCAGAGATAGAGATCACCGACATCCCGTGCGAGGCCGGGGCCGACCGCAGCAGCGAGACGCTCGACTGCACGCCGCTGGCCGAGCGCGCCCAGTAGCGTCCGTTCCACGGGGGATGCCGCTGGCTCCGCTGTGCAGCGGTATCCCCACCATCTTGAGGTAACTGACAGAGAGCAGACGACTTGGGCTTTATTTCCCCCCACCCCAAACCCCTCCCCCTCAAGGAGGGAGGGGCCTAGCGTGTGCGCTTTTCTCCCTTCCCCCCTCGTGGGGGAAGGGCCGGGGATGGGGAGTAAAGGGCAGGCGCGGGACTTCTCTGGCACCCTGTAACAAGCGAGCAGGTGTATGGTCGAAGAGACGTTCATCCTCGAAGGCAAGAAGCTGCGCAAGGAGTTCGGCAGCCTGGTCGCCGTGGCCGACGTGGACATCCGCGTGCGCGCCGGCGAACTGCACGCGATCATCGGGCCGAACGGCGCGGGCAAGACGACCCTGTTCAATCTGCTGAGCGGCAACCTGCGCCCCACCAGCGGGGCGGTGTGGTTCAAGGCGCAGGACATCACCGCCGAGCCGCTGCACCGCCGCGTGCATCTGGGCATCGGGCGCTCGTTCCAGATCACCAACATCTTCCCCAACCTGACCGTGCTGGAGAACGTGCGTCTGGCGGCGCAGGCGCTCGGCAAGGACAGCTTCAAGTTCTGGTGGCACTTCCGCCGCTTTTCACAGTACACCGAGACGGCGCTGGCAGCCATCGCCCAGGTGGGCCTGGGCGACAGGCTGGGCGTCCCCGCCGCCATGCTGCCGCATGGCGACCAGCGCAAGCTGGAACTGGCCATCCTGCTCGCCTCCGACGCCGAGCTGCTGCTGCTCGACGAGCCGACCGCGGGCATGGCCGCCGAGCAGGTGCCGCTGCTGATGGAGACGATCCGCAGCATTCAGCGGAGCACCGGCAAGACGATCATGCTCGTCGAGCACAACATGAACGTGGTCATGACCAGCTCCGACCGGATCACGGTCATGCACCTGGGCGCAGTGCTGGCCGAGGGCACGCCCGCCGAGATCACCCGCAACGAGACCGTCCAGCAGGCGTATTTGGGCGAGATCTATGGCGACTTCGCCAGCATCATCGGGGGAGGGAGCAGATGAGCGCCGCCCCGGACCATATCCTGGCAGTAGAGAACATCCACACCTTCATCGGCGAGTTTCACATCCTGGAAGGCGTGTCGGTGACTGTGCCGCGCGGCAGCATCACCGTGCTGCTGGGGCGCAACGGCGCGGGCAAGACGACCACCCTGCGCAGCATCATCGGCCTGACGCCCCCGCGCAGCGGTGAGATTCGCTTCAACGGCCAGTCATTGCACGGCAAGCGCCCGCACACCATCGCCCAGATGGGCATCGGCTACGTGCCAGAGAAGCGCATCATCTTCCGCGACCTGACCGTCGCCCAGAACCTGCAGATCGCCGAGCGTAAAAAGGGCGACCTGGCGGGCAAGGCCGACTTCATCTTCGGCCTGTTCCCCGACCTCAAGCGGCTCTACCACCTGCCGGGCGGCCACCTCTCCGGCGGGCAGCAGCAAATGCTGGCCGTGGCCCGCGCCCTGGTCGCCGACAACGACCTGCTGCTCATTGACGAGCCGAGCGAAGGGCTGGCCCCGCTGATCATCGAGCAGATGATGGCGGCCATCCGCCAGCTTTCGGCGCGGACGACCGTGCTGCTCGTCGAGCAGAACTTCCAGGTCGCCAGCCATCTGGCCGAGCGCTACGTGATCATCGAGGAGGGCGTCTCCGTGCACGCGGGGCTGATGGCCGACCTGGTGCGCGACCCGGAGCTGATCAAGACCACGCTGGGCGTGGCTTAGGAGCGGAGGGACTGATGCACAGCTATTTTGCTCACCTGTCGCCCCAGCACCGCCGCTCGTGGCTGCTCGTGCTGGCCTACGTGGCCGCGCTGCTGACCATCAGCCTGGCCGACTTCGGCTTCAACGTGGCCGGGCAGACGATGTTCCGCGGCGTGCTGCTGGGCATGTTGATCTTCCTGGTGGCGTCGGGGCTGTCGCTGATCTTCGGGCTGCTGGACGTGCTGAACTTCGCCCAGGGCGCGTTCCTGCTCATCGGCGCTTACGTGGGCTACGACGTGTACCTGCGCGTGGATGGCAGCGCTGACGTGCGCTTTCTGGCGGCCATCGCCAGCGGCGTGGCGTTTGTGGCCCTGATCGGCGCGATCATGGAGATGGGGCTGATCCGCCCGCTCTACGAGCGGCCCGTCTTCCAGTTGGTGCTCACCTTTGGGCTGGGGGCCATCTTCCTCGATCTGGTCGAGCGTTACTACGGGGCCGACCCCAAGCAGCCGCTCGCCCCGCCATCCCTCCTCAACGAGCGATTCCCACTCTTCGGCCAGAGCCTGAGCTACTATCGGCTGTTCATCATCGTGCTGGGCCTGGTGGTGATGATCGGCGTCTTCCTGCTGCTCAACCGCACGCGCATCGGCATCATCATCCGCGCCGGCGTGCAAGACCCAGAGATGGTGCAGGCGCTGGGCATCAACGTGCGGCGGGTGTTCACGCTGGTCTTCGTGCTGGGCGCGGGGCTGGCGGCGCTGGGCGGCATCGCCCTGGTGCCCTACCAGGGTGCGACACTGGGCATGGGCAACCAGTTCCTGATCCTGGCCATTGTGGTCATCGTCATCGGCGGGATGGGCAGCTTTGCGGGCACGGCCATCGCCAGCATCGTGGTCGGGCTGACGCGGGCCGTCGCCGAGCAGCTTTCGCTGGCCCACCTCAACGCGCCAGTGCTGGCCGAGACCTCGGTGCTGCTCTTGATGATCGTCGTGCTGCTGGTGCAGCCGAACGGCCTG
The DNA here is from genome assembly GCA_037447125.1 of Chloroflexota bacterium. GTDB lineage: Bacteria > Chloroflexota > Anaerolineae > Aggregatilineales > Aggregatilineaceae > UBA2029. Next base: position 33,535 of record JBBIHG010000018.1, read on the forward strand.
TTCGGCAGGGGGAAATGATGGTCGAGCGCTTCGTCTTCGCGCGCATCCAGCGCATCCCGAACTCCACCCTGCGCGGCCTGGCCGAGCGACTGGCGCGGCTGGTGCTGGACAACTGGTTCTTCGCCCTGGTCTTCGTGCTGTTGTGGCGCTTCCCCTACATCGTGGCCGACCTGACCGGCTCGCAGGTGAAGCCGGGCCGCCCGACCGGTGGCTCGGCCTTCTGGCAGAGCGAGATGGCCCGCGCCCTGACGCTGGCCAGCCTGGCCATGAGCTACAACCTGCTCTTCGGCTTCAGCGGGATCATCTCCTTTGGCCATGCGCTGTATTTCGGCGCAGGCGGCTATATCACCTTCATGCTGATGGGCCACTACCATACGGGGCTACAGCACAAGGCGCTGGTTGTCGTGCTGCTGGTCGCGCTGGGGCTGGCCCTGTTCAGCCGGCTGCGACCGCGGGCGCTGGTCGTGGTGACGCTGCTCGGCGTGCTGCTGGCCTTGCTGCTGCTGCCCGCCGAGGGAGCGATCTCCTTCTGGCAGGCGGCGGCGGTCGCCCTGCTGCTGAGCATCGCCATCAGTCTGACCTCTGGCGTGGTGACGCTGCGCGTGCGCGGCATCTACTTCGCCATGTTCACCCTGGCCCTGGCCGAGGTGTTCTGGGTGCTGGCCAAAAGCGGCACCTTCCGCAGTTACACCGGCGCGGAGGACGGGCTGGCCTTCCGCAGCCTGCTGCCGGCGGCGCTCAACGTCACGCCGACCGCCGACGGCAGCCGCCTGACCATGTACCATTGGACAGTCATCTTCTTCGCCGTCATCTTCCTGGCCATCCGCCGCTACATGAGTTCTCCGGTGGGGCGGGTGATGCTGGCTATCCGCGACAACGAGGAGCGCGCCCAGACCATCGGCTACCACACCCTGTTCTACAAGGTGCTGACGATGGTCTTCGCCGGGGCGGTCGCCACGCTGAGCGGGCTGCTGTTTGTGATCTGGGCGACCGACAAGATCGTGCACCCCGACACACTGAGCCTGGTCTACACTGTGGACCCGCTGCTCAACACGCTGATCGGCGGGGTGGGCACGCTCACTGGCCCGGTGATCGCCACGCTGGGCCTGCACCTGGGCGAGACGTACCTGCGCAACGAGACCTTCACCCTGGGCACGCGGGTGTTCGGCCTGCTGGCCGTGTGGCACCTGATCGCCCTGGCCGTCGCCGGTGCACTGGTGTGGGTGTTCCGTCGCTCGCTGACGAAGTTGGGGGGACGCATGGTCAAGGCCGAGCCGCGCGCGCCGCGCTACGGGCGGCTGATGCTCGCCTATCGCGCTGGCGTGTTCATCGGTTTGGCCGCCGTCCTGCTGCTGATCGGGAGCCAACTGCGCGGCGAGGCGGAGGCCGTCTACCGTGTCTCCGACATGTGGGACCTGTTCCTGGGCGCGCTGTTCGTGGTGGTGGTGATGGTCTTGCCGCACGGCATCGTCGGCACGTGGAACCGGCTGTGGGCGACGCGCCGCCTGCGCCAGCTTGAGCGGCAGATGCGCCGGGAGCGCGAGTCAGCGGGCACGAGCAAGACCTGATGGGTGGGGGTGTATGGCGGTACGCCTCTATACAGGACCTCACCCCAGCCTCGCCCCACTTGATGGCACGGGCGGCTGATGGTGTTCCCGTAAAGGCGTATGGCCATACGGCCCTACGGACCCCCGCCGAACAAACCGGTCTTGCAGGGGCGGATTTCGAAACCCGCCCTACACGCACGAAATGGCGACATCAGTGGCTTGCGCGACTGCTCTCGCTGCCGTCGAGCGGTTCCGCCGCGTCCAGCCCGAAGTCGCGCGGCGAGACGCGCCGCGAGAACGCGTAGTAGACGCGGTAGGGGCCGAAGTCGCGCGTCCGGTAGCTCACGCCCGCCGCGCCAAGCTCCTCAGCGACGCGCGCGTCAAGCGCCGGGAAGTTCTGCGTGATCCACACAACGTGCTCGGCGGCCTCGACCTGGGCGCGGTACGGCGGGTAGCGATCGGTGACGGGGCGGTAACCCTGCGCGTCGTAGGGCAGCGCCGTGTCGAGAATCAGCGCCTCGCCGGAGCGGAAGATGAGCCGGAACGAAGTCCAGTAGGCCGCGTAGCCGTGCGCGTAGCCCTCGGCGGCCAGGAAGTCGAGCAGCGGTTCGTCATGGCGCGCCGGAATACGCAGCGCCTCGACAAGCTGCGGCGTCAGGCCCGTCTCCATCTGTGCGGCGCGGAGGACCGTCCCCGCCTGGGCCGCCAGCAGCGCCGCCAATGCGCCCGCCGCAACGATCTTCCCGGCTCGCCGCAGCCGGTCGAGGCCCAGAGCCACGCCAATGGCCGTCGGAACCCACAGCGGCAGCAGGTAACGGCCCGTCGCATCGGTGAACGGCGAGAGCAGGAACACGGCGGCGAAGACGCCGAACACCGTCCACACCCAGCGGCGCGCAGGGTCGTAAGCCCCCCATCCCCGGCCCTTCCCCCCTGGTGGGGAAAGGGAGACAGACGCGCGCTCTAAGCCCCTCTCTCCTTGTGGGGGAGGGGTTTGGGGTGGGGGAAAAGAGACTCCCAAGGGGTCTGTGAGCGTGGGAGGGCCAGCCTTCCGGCGCAGCCGGGCCAGGCTCCCCGCCAGTGAGTCCGTCACCAGGGCCACATAGACTAGCGCCGCCGCGAGCGCGCCCGCCCCCAGCGCGAAATCGGCTTCCCACGGCAGGCGCAGCCCGTAGAGCGCGGGCAGGCCCAGGCCGATCAGCGCGACCGACGCCGCCGCCCGCGACACTGGATCAGCGCCCGGCGCATGGCCGAAGCCGCCCAGCAGAAAGTCGAGCGAAGCCCAGTCGTGGCCCAGGTTGTACAGCCACCAGGGGGCGCTGCCGACCAGGAAAGCGGCGGCGCACAGGGCGTAGCTGCGCCAGGGGCAGCGGGGCAACGTGCGCAGCCCTACCAGCCCGGCGACACCAATGGAGACGATGATCGCCGCGTTGACCCACCAGCCGATCCCCGCCGCCAGGCCCAACGCCGCCCAGCACCAGGGTGCGTCGCGCCCGTCTACGGCGATCTGCCAGCTCCACAGCAGGACGAGGCTCCCCAGCAGAATCAGCTCGTTGTAGCCGCCGAGCGTGGCCGTGCCGTACAGCGCGCCCAGCGGCGTGGGAATGGCGAGCAGCAGCAGCGCCATCAGCGCGGCGCGCCGGCTGCCCGTCACCGCTCGCGCCAGTGAGTGCGCGACGCATAGCGCCAGCAGCGCCAGCGCAAGCTGCACCGCGCGCATCGTCGCCACCGACTCCCCGCCCAGGGCGAAGCCTCCCGCGACCAGCAGCGCATCCAGGCTGCCCATATACGCCTGACCGTAGTAGAACGTCGGGATTGGCTGGCCCTGGGTGATATGCCGCGCCATCAGGCCGACCACTGCTTCGTCGGAGTCGAAGGAGACGCGCTCCCCGGCGATCAGCCAGGCGCGCAGCAGCGCAGCGACCAGCAGGATCGCCACGAGAGCGAGCGCGGGAGCATGGCGGTTGGGCAGGTGCATGGGCGCATCACGCAAGCGATGATAAGAATCCCGTAAAATCTACAACGGAACGGCCCATCGCGCATCTGAAATATGGTAGGCTATGGGCGAATAGGCCATCCCCAGGCGTGCCCTGCGCGCCTGATCACCAAGCCAGCAAGCGAGGAATCCATGAGCAGCAACAGCTTGAGCTTCACTCTGAATACCAGCACCCGCAGCGAGCAGGAGGCCGCCCCGTCCGGCGACGTGCAGCACGAGCGGGTGATCATCATCGGCTCCGGCCCTGCCGGGCTGACCGCCGCCCTCTACACCGCGCGGGCCAACCTCAACCCGCTGGTCATCGCCGGGCACGAACTGGGCGGGCAGGTCTCGCTGACCTACGAGATTGAGAACTATCCCGGCTTCCCGCAGGCATTGTCCGGGCAGGAACTGGTCGAGCAGATGAAGGCGCAGGCCGAGCGCTTCGGGGCGCGCATCAAGCTGTACAGCGCGGTGACGGAAGTGGACTTCAGCGGCGGCTCGCCCTTCCGCCTGAAGACCGACGACGGCAGCGAGTATCTAGCCGACGCGGTGATCGTCACTGTAGGCGCGACGCCGCGCCACCTCAACGTGCCGGGCGAGAAAGAATTCACCGGGCGCGGCGTCAGCTATTGCGCCACCTGCGACGGCTTCTTCTTCCGCGACCAGAACGTGGTCGTGGTCGGCGGCGGCGACTCGGCCCTCGAAGAGGCGCTGTTCCTGACCAGATTCGCCAGGCGGGTGGATGTCATCCACCGCCGCGACCAACTGCGCGCCGGCGCCACGCTGCAAAAGCGCGCCCAGTCCAACGAGAAAATCCACTTCATCTGGGACACAGTGGTGGAGGAAATCCTCGGCGAGGACAAGGTGCGGGCGGTTCGCCTGTGCAACGTCAAGACGAACGAGGTGCGCGAGTACCCGACTGACGGCGTGTTCATCTTCATTGGCCACGACCCCAATAGCGATCTGTTCCAGGGGCAGCTTGAGCGCGATGAGTACGGCTACGTGATCACCGACCGGCTGATGCGCACCAATGTCGAGGGCGTCTTCGCCGCCGGGGAGGTGCAGGATCGCATCTACCGCCAGGTGGCTACCTCGGTCGGGCAGGGCACGGCGGCGGCCATGTCCGCCGAGCGCTGGCTGGCCGAGCGCGAAGAGTAACGCGCGGGCCGGGAATGCGACCAGAAGCCATGTTCTCCGCCGGAGGAGCATGGCTTTTCTGATCGTTTGAGGGTATCTTCGGACTCTGGACGCTCCCACAGCGAGGTATCCTGCCCATGCCCACTGCCCCCTGGCGACCCGGCCCTCTGATCTACGAGATCAACACCTGGACGTGGCTGCACGGCCTGAGCGCCACCCACCAGGAATCGATCACGCTGGGCACCGTGCCCGACGAGACGCTCGACGCGCTGGCCGCCTGGGGCTTCGACGCGGTGTGGCTGATGGGCGTCTGGGAGCGCAGCCCCGCCGGGCGGCAGCAGGCCCTGGCTCAGCGTGGTCTGCTGGCTGAATACCGCCGCGCCCTGCCCGATTTCTCGCCCCAGGATGTCGTCGGGTCGCCCTACGCGGTGCGTCAGTACACGGTTGATGCGCGTCTGGGCGGGCCGGACGCGCTGGCGACGTTGCGGGCACGCCTGGCCGAGCGCGGGCTGAAGCTGATCCTCGACTACGTACCCAATCATGTGGCCCGCGACCATGATTGGCTGCTCTCCGCGCCGGACTGCCTGCTCCAGAGCACAGGCCGCGACCTGGTGGAGCACCCGGAGATCTTCTTCGCCGGGCCGGAGGAGCGCATCTTCGCGCACGGGCGTGACCCGCACTTCCCTCCCTGGACCGACACCGCGCAGATCAACGCCTTCAGCCCCGCCGTGCGCAACCGCGCCGCCACGACTCTGCTGGAGATCGCCGGGCAGTGCGACGGCCTACGCTGCGACATGGCCATGCTGGTCACCAACCGCGTCTTCGCCCAGACATGGGGCGAGCGCGCCGGGCCTGTCCCGGAGGCCGAGTTCTGGGAGGTAGTCATCCCCGCCGTCAAGGAGCAGAACCCCGATTTTCTGTTCCTGGCCGAGGTCTATTGGGACCTGGAGTGGGAATTGCTGGCCCAGGGCTTCGACTACGCCTACGACAAGCGGCTCTACGACCGGCTGGTCGAAGGGTCGGCGCGAAGGGTTGGCGAGCACCTGCACGCTGACCTGGTCTACCAGCGGCACATGGTGCGCTTCACCGAGAACCACGACGAGCGCCGCGCGGCGGAGGCGCTGGGGCCGGGCCGCGACCGGGCCGCCGCCGCCCTGGTCGCCACGCTGCCCGGCGCGACGCTGTTGCACGAGGGTCAGCTTGCCGGGCACCGCGTCAAGCTGCCGGTGCAGCTTCGCCGCCGCCCCGCCGAGCCGGACGATGCCGAGACGCTGGATTTCTACCGGGCGCTGCTCGCCGAAGCGGGGCACCCCATCTACCACGGGGGCGCGTGGCGGCTGCGCGACGCGACGCCCGCCTGGGACCTCAACGCCACGCACCGCAGCCTGATCGCCTTCACCTGGCAGGCGGGCGAGGAGCGGCGGCTGATCGTGGTCAATTACTCGGCGGCGTCGGCGCAGGGACGGGTGCGCCTGGCCGATTTCGGGCTGGAAGGCCGGACGTGGGCGCTGGGCGATGCGCTGGACGGGGCCGACTATCAACGGAGCGGCGACGAGATGGTCTACGACGGGCTGTACGTGGACTTGCGGCCCTGGGGGGCGCATGTCTTCAGCTTCCGCTGACTGGCGCGCCTGGGTCGGTGGCTGGAGTGAGCCGGTGGACCCGATCAGCCAGTTCCTGGATGAGTTCGCGCGGTGGGCTGCCGCGCAGCCCGATATTCAGGCGGTGGCGCTGGTCGGCTCGCACGCTCGCAGCGCGGCCACCGACGCCTCGGACATTGACCTGGTGGTGATCGCCCGGCAGCCTGAGCACTATCTACACAACACAGCCTGGATACATCGCTTCGGGCCGGTGCAGCGGCAGCAAGTCGAGTATTACGGCCAGCTCACATCCCTGCGAGTCTGGTACGACGGTGGGCGCGAGGTCGAGTACGGCCTCACCGATGAGCGGTGGGCGGCCTTGCCGTTGGATGTCGGGACTCGCCAGGTCATTGCGGGGGGCATGCGCGTGCTCTTCGAGCGCGGGCCGCTGCTGAGTCCGCTCCAACGGATGCCGTAGGCGCACAGGGGGCGCGGTGATGGCGTTCACCCGCCCGGTAGACGAGTCTTGAATTGATGCACAGGATGGATTCATGGTACGATGCAGCGAGAGGATAGAGCTTCCGGAGATTTCGACCTGGGGAAGACCGGAAGGCTATTGCCAGGTTTGTGCTGGGCGCATCGGCAAAGAGGGGGGTAGGCGGCTGGAGTGAAAGTCTACCTGGATATCTGTGTCATTCAAAGACCATTGGATACACCCAATCAGATTCGGATTGCCCTAGAAGCTGAAGCTGCTTTAGGTCTCATTTCCATGTGTGACGCTGGTCAATTCGAATTGGTCTCATCCGAAGTATTAGAGTATGAAACTGCACAAAATCCCTTACCCGTGCGCCAAGAACACGCAGACGCCGTTCTGTCAAAAGCAAAGCACTTTGTTAGACTATCTAATGAGACCAAATCGCGGGCGGCCCAGTTGGTGAAGTCTGGGCTGAAACCCCTTGACGCGCTGCATTTGGCTTCGGCAGAAGCTGGCCAGGTAGACTACTTCTGTACTTGTGATGATCAGTTATTGCGAAGGGCGAAGCGTGTGGAGGATCTGCCGGTGACAGCCATCTCCCCGCTCGACCTGGTTCAGGAGATTGAGCGATGACTAGCGAAGTGAGGCCGCTGGCGGAGATTAATCAACAGGCGATTCGCCTGCTCTATCGAGAGTTGGGCGTTGTCAACGCAGCCCGTTTTCTCAGGCAGTTCACAGCAGGCTTCGGCGACTACACCAAAGAGCGAGATATGCTCTTCGGCCAGAAGACGCTGGAAGAGATCGTGGGCGAAATCGAAAGCCAGCGCCCACGAGACACATGAGTGGGCGTCAGAACGCCCTGACGGGACCCTGACCCCATCACCGGGCGAAGATGTGCCGGTTGTCCTCAGTCTCGACGGTGTACTGCTGCGCCGCGAGCCAGCCCCGCAGCGCCTCCGCTCGCTGGTGATGCTCCACTACCAGGCGGGGGCGGCAACGTTGCACCAGGGCGATCCCCCCTTCGAGCGCGTCTAGCTCATAGCCCTCGATGTCAAGGATCAGAATGTCCGGGCAGGTGCCCGTCTCGCGCCAGTAATCGTCGAGCGTCGTCGCTTGCACTTCCAGGCACCGCGCCTCGTCGCCCGCCGCCAGGTGATGCTTGCCGTCCGATGACCCCTCGGCCATACGCACCGGCCCGGCCTGGCGCGCAATGCACTGCGGTACCAGCGTGATCAGGGCGCTCAGGCGGGGGTTCGCCGCTGCGTTGCGCCGCAGGCAGGCGGCGTTCTCCGGCCAGCCCTCGAAGGCCACGACCTGCCCCTGGCCCTGCAGAAGATGGGCGACATAGAGGGCATGAATGCCCACGTGCGCCCCCACGTCCCAGACGACCATGCCCGGCCTGACGTTGCGCCGCAGCCAGCGCGTGACCGCCGGCTCGTAGGCCCGGTAGAAGACGTTCCGGCGGCCCATCATGGGGGCGGCCAGCTCAAACGCCAGGCCGCGATAGGGGCCGAACCAGACGCGGCGCGTGATCCCTTCGCGCAGCCAGGGGTCCACCGCGAGCGCATAGAAGAGCTTTCGCCCGGCTGGTCTCAGACCTTGCTCAAGCGTCCGCCTCAGCGGTCGAGTCATTGCGCTCACGCCCCCACATAGCGCGCGGCGATGGCGTCCACCCGCCCGCCGTAGGATTCCCCGAACAGGTTGAGGTGGGCCAGAATGTAGTAAAGCTGGTAGAGCGCGCGCCGCTCCGCGTAGCCCGGCGCGGGATAGGCCGCGAAGTAGGCGTCGTAGAAGGACGCCCCATAGCCGCCGAACAACTCGCTCATGGCCAGGTCCATCTCGCGGTGCGCGTAGCAGACCGCCGGATCGATCAGCACGGCCTCGCCCGCCTCGTCCACCAGGTAGTTGCCGCCCCACAGGTCGCCGTGAATCAGCGCCGGAATCGCGCCGCAGCCGGCGAGCAGGTCGGGCAGCCGCTCCATCAGCCGGGTCAGCAGCTTCTCGCGGCGAGCGGGCAGCCGTCCGTTGCGCCGGGCCAGCGCCATCTGGAAGCCGATGCGCTGGTCGCGATAGAAGGTCGCCCAGTCCGCCGAGGGTGTGTTGGGCTGCGGCAGCCGCCCGATGAAGTTGTCGCGGTCCAGCCCGAACTGCTCCGCGCTGTGGCGGTGCAGGGCGGCCAGCGCAGCGCCGAAGCGGGCCATCGTCGCCGCCGATACGCGCCCGCCCGTCGCGATGTACTCCAGCACCAGGTAAGCCGGGCACGAGTCGCGGGCCTCGTCCTGGGCGATCACCGCCGGGACGCGCACGGCCTCCGCCGCCGCCAGCAGGCGCAGCCCGTGCGCTTCGGTGGCGAACATAGTCGCGGGCGCGCTGGCGTTCCACTTGACGAAGTAGGTGACGCCGCCCGCCGTGAAGCGCGCCGCCTGGTTGATGTCGCCGCCGTGTTCCGGGCGGGCGTCTTCCACCGGCGCGCCGAGCACGCCGGTCAGCGTCTCGCGCAGGGCGGGCGGGAGAGTCATGGTCAGAGTCCCTTGTGGGCGCGCAGATGGGCCAGCAGTCCCTCTGCCCCTTTGCGCACGAGACTGTAGACGTAGTCGAACTTGCCGTTGTAGTAGGGGTCTGGTACCTGGCGGGTGGGCGTGTCGGCGGCGAAATCGAGGAAGCGGCGGATCACCGCGCGCGTGCCAGGGGGAGCCATCGCCTGCAGGTCGGCCAGGTTCTCGTCGTCCATGGCCAGGATGTAGTCGAAGCGCTCGAAATCGGCGCGGCTGACGCGCCGGGCGCGGCCCTCATAGGCGATGCCATGCTGGCGCAGCACGGCGCGCGTGCCGGGGTGGGCGCGCTCGCCGATGTGGTAGGCGTCCAGGCCCGCCGAATCGATGGCGATCTGGTCGGTCAGCCCGGCCTCGTCCACCAGATGCTGGAACACGGCCTCGGCCATCGGCGAGCGGCAGACATTGCCCAGGCACACAAACAAAACACGAACGGTCATCAGCGCTATCTCCTCAGGAATGAGCGGCCTCGGCGCGCTCTGGCTCAGCCTCACTCTCTCGCCCCACACGCAGCGAGGCAGGAGGCGAAGTCAATGACCCCCACGAAAAGCGAGCCCGTGACAACCCTGGCACGCACCCCCTTCTTTCCTCGCGTAGAGGAAGGGCGGGCTGGGGGCAGAGCCAGGCGCACGACCTCTCAACCGGCCTCTAGAGGATCTTGCTCAGGAAAAGCTTGGTGCGGTCGTGCGACGGGTTGCTGAACAGCACGTCGGGCGTGTCTTCCTCGACGATCACGCCCTCATCCATGAACACCGCCCGATCCGCCGCCGCCCGCGCGAAGCCCATCTCGTGCGAGACGACGACCATGGTCATGCCCTCTTTGGCCAGGGCAAGCATCACGTCGAGCACCTCTTTGATCATCTCCGGGTCGAGCGCGCTGGTCGGCTCGTCGAAGAGCATGATCTTGGGGTCCATGGCCAGGGCGCGGGCAATGGCCACCCGCTGCTGCTGCCCGCCCGAAAGCTGCGTCGGGTACGAATCGGCTTTTTCGGGGATGCCCACCTTGGCCAGCAGCCCGTTCGCCTTGGCGATGGCCTCGGCCTTCTTGCGCTTGCGCACCACGCGCTGGGCCAGGACGATGTTGCCCAGCGCCGTGCGGTCGGGGAACAGGTTGAACTGCTGGAAGACCATGCCCACCTCGGCGCGCACCTTGTTGATGTTGCGCGCTCCTTTGAGCGGGATGTTGTCCACTGTGATCGAGCCACCGTCGAGCGTCTCCAGGCGGTTGATACAGCGCAGCAACGTGCTCTTGCCAGAGCCGCTCGGCCCGACGATGACCACAACCTCGCCGGGCATGATGTTCAGGCTGACGCCGTTGAGGGCATGAACCGTCCCGCGCAGGGTGTGGAAGCGCTTGTGGGCGTTCTCAATCTTGATGATCGGTTTTGAGTGGTGGCTCATGGCATCACCTCCACGCGCTTAATGGGGCAGCCGCGTGCGCCGCTCGATGACGCGGACGAGCATCGAGAGGAACAGCGTCATCAGCAGGTACAGGATGGCGACGGTGTTGTAGCCTTCGAAGGCGCGGAACGTGCGCGAGACGTACAGGCGGCCCAGTTGCAGCAGGTCGGGCAGGGCCAGCACCGAGATCAGCGCCGAGTCCTTGAGCATGGCAATGAAGTCGTTGCCCAGCGGCGGCAGCACCACGCGCACGGCCTGAGGCAGCACCACGTAGCGCATCCCCTGCGGGTAGCTCATGCCCAGGCTGCGCGCCGCTTCCATCTGCCCCCGGCTGATGCTCTGGATGCCGGCGCGGAAAATCTCGGCGATGAACGCCCCATAGCCGAAGGCCAGGCCGAGCACCGCCTCCTGCTCATCGCTGAGGTTCACGCCGAAGATGTCGCGTACCTGGGGGCTGACCACGAACCCCGCGTAGAGCAGGATGACCAGCAAGGGGATGCCGCGCACGACCTCGACGTAGAGCGTGGCGACGGCGTAGAGCACCGGGTTGCTCTGCACGCGCATCAGGCCGAAGATCAGGCCGAAGACCAGGGCCAGGGTATAGGCCTGGAAGGTCACGCGCAGCGTCAGAAAGATGCCGGCATCGCAGCCGCGCAGGTTGTTCAGCGCGCAGGTGCCCGGTTCCATGCGCCGGTTCTCGACGATCTTGGAACGGTCTAGCTCGACAAACTGAGCCTCGGTTGTGACCAGGCGGATCTCGTCGTCGGTCTCCCAGTCTATGCGTCCGGTGAGCACGTCGTCGTTGAGCTTGACGGTCACCTTGCAGCCCTTCTGGCACTCGCGCGGCGGCGTGGGCAGCACCACGCCCGCGTTGGGATTCTCCTCCACCCACGTCTCGACATAGAGCCGGTCGGGGCCGTCATCCAGGTAGAGCAGAGCGTCCACCTGGCCCGCTCCGGTCGCGGCCAGGGCCTCGTCCAGCGTGGCATAACCGATCAGCACCACGCGCGACTGGCCGTCGGTATAGCGCAGCGGAACGGGCACATCGTCCAGCGTCTCCAGCTCCTCCAGCGCCTGGGTGATGTCGGTGCCCTGCGCGAAAGCGATGCGCACTTCATCGCCGGGCACGATCGCGCGCGTGGCGCTGCGCGCATTGAGGGCCACCGTCAGCGTGGGCACGTCGAAGCGATCTATGTCACTGCGCCGGATCTCGCGGGTGTTGCCATCTGGCAGCGAGAGGCTCAGGCTGGTGTTGGACAGGGTGTTGAGCGTGCCGGTGATGATCTCGCCCTGGCGCTCGATGGTGACGTACTCGCCCACTTCGCAGCCGGGCGCGTTCACCTCATCGCAGGGGATGGCCGTGCGGCTGAGCACCCGCGCAATAGCGAATGTTTGCGCCACCTCGTCTACGGTGCGGATGGTCATGGTCTTGTCGGTGCGCCTGGTCATTGTGCCGGTGACGGTGACGCGCTCGATGTAGGTGAGCGTGATCTGCTCGCTGCCTCCCACCGTCTCGCGCTGCTCGTCCACGATGCGGTCTTTGCGGATGGTGACCAGCCCGGCGTCGGTGCGCAGGGTGATGGACGCCGGGTCTTCAGCCAGGAGGAAGCCGGTGCGCGTGACCTGCTCGGCCTCGATCACCGATCCGAGCAATTCGTCCACCACAGTGACCACCGAATCCTGCGTCTCGCCCACGTAGCGACCGACGAGCATGGTCGGCTCGCCGACGATCTGGACGACGTTGTACAGGTCTTCAGTGGAAGTCTGGGGATTGTCAGTCAGCGACTGGATGACGCGCCGGTACGCTTCTGAGGTGAGCATGGAATACAGCACAGCGACCGCGACCACGCCCAGGATGATCGCCCACCAGGGAAGCCCGGCCAGCCAGTTGATGAGGCGCTCGTAAAGGCCAGGTGGGGTGAGGCTCTCGCCAGGATCGGCTGGCGGCGGCAGATGGAGCGATTGGCTTTGCTCAGTGCGCGTTCTTTCATCCATGAGCCTGTCTCGCTAGGATTCCCAGTGGCAATGGAGTTGCCGGTACGGGCAAGTAGAGGTTCGCGCCGACTCCTGTGCGTGTGACAGCAGGCTCCGTCGCACCTCTCGGCGACACGCCGCCCCCCTCAGAGGAGGGTCCACGAACAAGTCGTTGGCGTGCTTGTCCCCCCCATCCCCGGCCCTTCCTCCACAAGGAACTTTTCCCCTCTCCATCCAATGGAGAGGGGCCAGGGGTGAGGTAAACTGGCGAGCATCTGCCATACGTCCAGTTCAGCAAGATACGCCAGTATCAGTAAACGCAGCGCGGCGTCTGCCACACGGGATCGGAGACCTCCAGCAGCATACACCGCACCTGTCCGGCCAGGGAGAGGCGGCGGGAACCGCCTCTCCACTCACCTTGCGTCGCGTCACTCCTGGGGCAGGAACATATCTGGCGGGTTGACGTCGAACCACTTCAGGTACAGTT
>JBBIHG010000019.1:0-8246 GCA_037447125.1 Chloroflexota bacterium
CAGGTGCTTTCCATTATCGGGGCACTTCCAGCATAATTTCTGTGGTTGTACTTAGTGCATAACACGCTCTAGAGACAGGGTAACCAGAGGGGAGCGATACGCGCGGCCATCGCCCGCTGCGCCCTTGACTCGCCCCCCCTTCGTGTAGAGTCGTTGCGTGATTGAGCTGATGGGTGATAATGAGAGGTTATTCATCCTGTTTTAGCTCACTGGATACCCACCATGACCGTGTACGAGAAATTACGCCGTCGACCGTCCGTGTTTCGAAATCTGACAGGGCTGAGCCTCGAAGAGTTTGAGACCTTGTACCAACAACTGGTCAACGATCTGGAGCGCTACGATGAAACGCGCTTGGACCGACGCGAGCGACAGCGGGCGGTTGGGGCGGGTCGTCGGTACCAACACGACGCCCGGAACCGGTTGCTGATGGCGATGATTTGGCTGCGGGTATACCCGACGTATGAGATATTGGGTTTTATCTTTGACCTGGACAAGAGCAACATCAGCCGCAATCTCAAGGGTGTGTTGGCGGTGTTGCGGGAGCAGTTGGGCGACGAAGTGGCGTGGCCCGACAAAGCGCGCCGCAAGCAGAAAATGGACCAGTTTATGCAGGAATTTCCCGAAGTGGCCGCGATTGTCGATGCCACCGAACAACCGACCCGGCGACCGAAAGACCCCGAGGCGCAGAAAAATCATTATTCGGGTAAAAAGAGGCGGCATACGCTCAAAACCCAAGTCGTGGTTGGCCCTGATGGTGAGATCATGGCCCACAGTGCGACGGTTCCAGGTGCCAGGCATGACAAGAAACTCTATGACGAAAGTCAGGTGCGTGAGCGCCTGGATGATGATGAAGCGATGATGGGAGATAGTGGCTTTCAAGGCATCCAGAAGGAGCACCTGGCCGTATTGCCCGACAAGAAACCCAAAGGCGGCGAGTTGACTGATGCACAGAAAGCGCGTAATCGACGGCTCAGCCACTACCGGATGGTGGTCGAGAATACGATTTGCCAACTGAAAACCTTCCGGGTTCTGGCCCAGGTGTATCGCCATGCACGCGAGTCCCATAGTGACGTCTTTGCCATTGTCGCGGTTTTGGTTAACCGACGCATTCGTCGTCACCCGCTGCGGCAGGTAGCCGTGTAAACTTGTCAGTGGGGTTGGGGCCCCCTACCCCAACCTCTATTACGCAACAAATCTTGTGATCTTGATGATCAAAGCTGGCTGCAAAGGAGCGTACCTATAGGAGAAACCCGACCCTGCTGCGATGAGCCACTTCTGACCCAGTGCTCGCCATCTGGCACGAGCTTATGCTGAGCCTACACACAGGGTGAGTGATGAACAAAAAGACGCGCAACCAATTCTTAACGGGGGGACTCTTTCTGGTTCTGGCCTTCGTTCTGAGCCTGTCGCCCCTGCTGACCTCCACCGCCGTCCGCGCGCAAGGCCCGGACGGCCCCCGCAAGGCGGTTGAGTTCCAGTTGCCGCCAGACCCCACTGGGCGCGCGCTCACTGGCGAGCTGCGCGAGATCGTCCCCGCCGGGACCGACCCCCTGCTCTATAACCTGAGCAAGCTGGGCGTCGTCAACATCATCGTCGAGCTGCAAGCGCCAGCGGCCATCGAAGCCGTAGCGGCGCCTGGTCTCAGCCAGGCGCAGATGGCCGCGGCGGCTGAGGCGCAGGTCGCCCGCGTCAAAGGGGCGCAGCAGGCGGCGTTGGGCGCCCTGACCGCTGCCGGCGTGAACTATCAGGTGGTGGCGTCCAGCCAGAGGGTGCTCAATGCCCTGATCGTGCGCGCCGACGCCAGCCAATTGGCTGCCATGCGCAGCCTGCCGGGCGTCAAGGCGGCCTACCCGGAGCGCATCGCCGAACTGGACAACTCGACGAGCGTACCCTTCATCGGCGCGCCTGCCTTGTGGAGCCTGGGCGGGGGATTCACCGGCGAAGGAATCGCGGTCGGCATCATCGACTCCGGCATTGACTACGATCATGTCAACTTCGGCGGCGACGGTGATGGCACACCCGAAGCGGCGGAATTTCCCACGGCCAAGATCGCGGGTGGCTATGACTTCGTCGGCGACACCTGGCACCCGATCTCGTCGCCTGCGCTCGTCCCCGACGACGATCCCTACGACCAGAACGGGCACGGTTCGCACGTCGCCGGCACGGCAGCGGGTTATGGTGTGGTCGGCGGGGCGACCTATGGCGGCGCGTATGACGCGGGGACGCCCTTCGCCACCATGGATATCGGCCCTGGCGTCGCGCCGGACGCGACGCTCTACGCCTACAAGATTGGCTCGACCTCCAACTACGTCTCCGAAGCCGCCGCCATCCTGGCGCTGGAGCAAGCCGTGCTCGATGACGTGGACGTGGTCAATATGTCCGTCGGCGGCAACTTCGGCGACCCGAACATCGGCTGGGCAGTGGCGGCGGACAATGCGTCGCTGGCTGGCATCGTCGTCGTGTCATCGGCGGGCAACGCCGGCGACACCTACTTCATCCAGGGCGACCCCGCCACCGCCGACCGGGCCATTTCTGTGGCCGCCTCGGTGGACGGCAGCCTGGGCATTGAGGTGGTCGGGCCAGAAGGCAGCCCGCTGCTGGGTGTCTATGAGGCCGCGTCGGCCAGCTTTGGGCCGGCCGTGTACGATGTGACTGGTTTTCTGGAACTGGTCAATGATGGGGTTGCGCTCGCCACCAACGGCTGCGAGCCGCTGGTGGGCTTCACGCCAGGCAACATCGCCCTGATTGACCGCGGGGACTGCATTTTCACGGTGAAGGTGTACAACGCCCAGTTGGCAGGTGCAACCGGCGTGCTCATCGCCAACACAGCGACCGGCCCCTTCGGCGGGCTGGGCGGCACCAACCCGCTGATCACCATCCCGTCGGTCATGATCACCTATGCTGACGGGCAGGCCCTGCGCGGCGCGGGCGTCACCGTCCACATGGACAACGACATCGTCTTCGGCGGCTCGGCGGACACGCTGGCCAGCTTCTCGTCGCGCGGCCCGCAGCGCGAGCCGGACGGCACGAATGTGGGGCTGAAGCCCGACATCGCCGCGCCCGGCTTCGGCATCTCCTCGACGGCGCTGGGCACCGGCAGCGGCGCGGTGGACTACAGCGGCACCTCGATGGCCTCGCCGCACGTGGCGGGCGCGGTAGCTCTGCTGCGCCAACAGCACCCCACCTGGAGCGTAGCCGAGATCAAGGCGCTGGTGATGAACACCGCCACCCATCACGTCTACCGCGGCAACAACCAGACGCCGCCCATCTATGGGCCGGCGCGCGCGGGCGTGGGCCGCCTGGATGTGGCCAACGCCTCCAACAGCCAGGTGATCGCCTACAACGCGGCGGCGCCAGAGCTGGTGAGCGTGTCGTTCGGCATCATGGACGCCGATGCCCCGGCAGCAATCGCCCGCAGCATCACCGTGGAGAACAGGGGGCAGGCGTCCGCCTCCTTCGATGTGAGCTATGTGCCGCTGGCCGACATTGACGGCGTAGCCTACACCGTGTCCCCGGCCAGCGTGACAGTGGGCGCGGGCAGCACGGCGACGGTGCAGGTCACGCTCAACATCACCAATCACGCCACCTGGACTGCCCCGCACAGCCACGACCCGACGGTCGCCGAGGCGCAGAATGGTTTCCCGCGGCACTGGCTCAGCGAGGAATCCGGCCTGGTACGTCTGGCGGGCGCAGAGAGCGAGCTGTGGGTGCCCGTGTACGCGGCGGTGCGTCCCTCCTCGACGCTGCAGGCGACGACTGATCCGCTGCTGCTGCCCGGCCCAACGGGTGTGGAGTTCATCCAGATGGCCGGCACGGAGGTCTTCACCGGCGGCGCGCTGCCCTACGCAGAGCTTTCGCTGGTCTCGGCCTTCGAGCTTTACGGCGAGAGCGAGGACGATGCCTCCTTGACGGGCGTGTACGACTCGGCGGACCTGCAGTACATCGGCGTGACCAGCGACTACAATGCGGTCAGCAACCTGGGCGGCACGCTCTACGACGACAGCCGCCTCTACTTCGGCCTCTCGACCTATGGCAACTGGTCGTCGCTTTCCGAAGAAGTGTGGTTCGAGGTCTATATTGACGCCGACCAGGACGGTTTCGCCGACTACCGGCTGTGGAACTGGAACCTCGGTGCTCCGCTCTTCGGCGCGTCGAGCGACGTGTTCATCGTCATCGTGGACAACTTCGGCACAGGCCGTTCGTCCTGGTACGGCGACTACGTCAACGATCTGCCGGCAAATCTGATCAACACCGCGCCTTTCCAAAACAGCGTGCTGTTCATGGGCACCTGGGCGGGTCTGCTCGGCCTGGATGACACGGACGCCACCTTCGACTTCTTCGTGGCAAGCTGGTACCTGGACGGCACGCTGGTGGATGTCAGCAACGTGATGACCTACAACGCGCTCGCTCAGGGCGTGGACTTCTCGACCGACGGCGTGAACGACTACACGGGCGCGCCGCTCTGGCAGGATCAGGTCGGCGCGTCGGTGCCGGTGCGCTACGACTGGGATGTTTACGAGGGTCCGACCCCTGCCTGCGTGCTGCTGCTGCACCATCACAATGTGCCCGCCCTGCGCGCCGAAACAGTCTGCCTGGAAGCGGTGCTCACCCACGACGTGGGCGTGACCAAGACGGTGGATAACCCATATCCCGATGAGTTGGAGCCGATCGTCTACACGATCACGGCGACCAACAACGATGCGGACTACCCGGTGACGGCCACGGTGGAGGACCTGCTGCCCGCTGACCTCCAGTACGTCTCGCACAGCGCCAGCCAGGGCACCTATGACCACATCACGGGTGAGTGGGCGGTCGGCGGCCTGCTGCCCAGCGGCTCGGCCACGCTGGAGATCACCGCGTACCCCCGCGAGGGCACGAACGGCCAGACGATCACCAACACGGCGACCATCACCGGCAGCGCGGGCGAAGACAGCAACCCCGCCGACAACAGCGACGCGGTGGATATCCTCGTCGGCGGGCCGGGCGCTGAGCCGGGCGGCGGCCTGGCGGGCGCCCCGGCGCTCAGCCTGTTCGACCCCGCGCTGAGCAAGGTCGGCGTCCTGCAACCTGGCGACATCGGCCTGCCCGGCGAGCAGATCACCTGGACGATCACCCTGACCAACAACGGCACCGCGACCGCCACCGACGTCCCGGTGGTGGATACGCTGCCTGATGCGCTGCGCGTTGACAGCGCCACGACCAGCAAAGGCACGGTGACCATCGTCGGGCAGACGGTGACCTTCCTCATTGACAGCATCGCCCCCGGCGAGACGGTGCAGATGCAGATCGTCACCACTGTGCTGACCAGCCCGCTGGATGGCCTGTTCGTCAACGAGGCGATCATCGCCGTGCCGGACGGCGCTGGCGGCACCACGATCCTGGCCCGCGCGCAGGCGACGGTCGCTGGCGTGAGCGTGCTGCCCTCGACCGGCTACCCGCCGCGGTGACGGTGGTGTGGGGGCGTACCGCCACACGCCCCCGCCTGCCTGATCAAACACCTTGAATCAACCGGGGAGCGTCGCGGTGACGCTCCCCGGTTCGTAGGTGGCCTGGCCTGGGAGCATCCGGCTACTCAGACGGCATATCCGGGTTGGCGATATGACTGGGCAGCATGACTGTGAATGTGCTGCCTTTGCCCGCCTGGCTTTCGACCCAGATGCGCCCATTGTGCCGTTCCACGATGCCTTTGACGATAGACAGCCCCAGGCCCGTCCCGCTGAAGTTCTCGATGGCCTCGTCGGCGCGGTAGAACTTATCGAAGATATGGGGCAGGTCCTTCTGGGCCACGCCGATGCCCGTATCGGCCACGCGCAGAATCTGGAAATCCCCCTCCGCCTCCAGGGCCACCCGAATCTGCCCGCCATCGGGCGTGTACTTGACCGCGTTGTCGAGCAGGTTGCTGACCACCTGGCGCAACCGCAGCGGGTTGCCCAGCACGGGTGGCAGTCCGTCAGAAAGGCGGACCTGAACGGTCTGCCGCTTATCTTCCCAGACCGGGCGATACGTTTCAATCGTGTGGCGGATCACCGCGACCAGCGAGACCGGCTCGTGGTCCTGGTCGAAGTCCGCCTCGATCTTGCCCATCTCCAGCAGTTCGGAGATGAGCGCAGTGATGGACTGTACGCTGAAGACGATGCGCTCCAGGAACTTGCGCTGCGACTCGGCGAGCGGGCCGCTGCGCCGGACCAGCTCGACATAGCCCAGGATGGCCGTCAGCGGCGTGCGCAGATCGTGCGACACTGTGGTGATAAGATCGTTCTTGATGCGATTGAGGTCTTTGAGGTGGGTGATGTCTTGCATGATCACGACGCGCCCCACGCCGCGAATGATGGTGATCTGGGCGTGCAGCGAGTGTCCATCGGCCAGGGTGATCTCGCTGCGCCGGCTCCGCCCGCTGCGCGCCTCGCGGTTGAACAGCTCGACGACCTCGCGGTGATCGAGCACCTCAGCCAGCGGCTGGCCATAGCAGCGCGCGGCGTCGAGGTCGAATGTGCGGCAGGCCGCCGCATTGCAGAACAGGATGTAACCCTCGTCATCTACGACAATGATCGCGTCTTCAGTGTCGAGCAGAATGGTGCTGAGCGTATCGCGCTCTCGCTCAGTGGCCGCGTAGAGCCGCGCGTTCTCGATGGCGATGGCGGCGAAATCGGCCAGCACGCCGAGCAACTGCACTTTGTGCTGCTCGAAAGGGTGAATCTCCTGGCGCGTGGTCACGCCCAGCACGCCGATCACGCGGTCCTTGAGCACCAGCGGGACGTAGGCCAGTGCCCCAAAGGGATGGCTGGCTCGGCCTGTCTGTAGATCGTCACCGGCGACGATCAGCGGCAGCCGTGTTTGCACCACCTGCCCGGCCAAGCTGTCCGCCACGCGCAGCCGCAGGTCGTCGCCCGCCTCGTGACCTTCGCCGATGGACGCCACCTGGTACAGCTCGTCGAGCGCGTGGTCAACCAGCAACAGCGCGCCGGAGTCGGCGCCGGCGATCTCGACCGCCGCGTCCACGACCTGGCTGAGCACCTGCTGGCGCTCCAACTGGCCGGTGACACGCTTGCCGAGCGAGACCAGCGTATCCAGCTCGTGCAGGCGCTGTTCCAGGCGGCGGTTGATCTGGAGGAGCTGTTCGGGAATGTCCTCTGCGATCAGGCGAGCGCGAAAGCGGCGCTGCGTACGCTGGAGCGCATGGAGCAATTCCTCATCAGCGAATGGGCGGACCAGATAGTCGTTGACGCCCATGCGTAGCGCCCGCACGGCCAGCGCCTCTGAGCTTGCGGCGGTCATGAGAATAAAAGGGATGTAGATGCCGGCGCTTTGTAGGGCCTCCAGCATAGACAGGCCATTGACGCGCGGCATGTCATAGCCGGACACGATCACGTCCGGCCCCAGCTCGCGGGCCAGGGTGAATCCCTCAGCCCCATCCTGGGCAGCGACGACCTCATAGCCAGCGGGACGCAGGACGCGGTTCGCCAGGTGCTGCCGAAGCTCGTCGGTGCCTTCTACGAGCAGGATACGTTGTCCAGCCACCGCAGCTCATCCTTGTGGGTGAATCAAGGCTGACGGCGTTCACTTGCTACGAGAGGTGGGTTTTGCGGCACACCGCGTGAGTCTGCAGGGCAGTCGCTCGTTCCAGGCTCCAGACTGACGACGCGCCAGCAGATGCCGACCCCATTATACTCCTTTCCGGCGGCGGGACGAGGCGCGAGGAAGTCGTCTGCATGGTGGTGAATGGGAGAGTGTCCGGACCGCGCGGGCTAGACGAGCTTCTCGAGTTCTTTCACCGCGCGCGACATATCCAGGAAGATCAGGCCCAGCTTGGCCTGTTGGCGGGCCATGACAGTCAGCACAGCTTCTTCGCCGACGGCGCTGAGGATGACATAGCCATTCTGCCCTTTGACGTAGACCTGTTCCAAATGGCCGCGCCCCAGCTCACCAGCGATGCGCTCGCCCAGCGAGAGCATGGCCGCCGACATGGCCGAGACACGATCCTCTTCGACATCACCGGGCAAAGAAGAAGCGATGCTCAGCCCGTCAACACTCACGATGGCGGCAGCCTCAACGTCGGGCGAGCTGACCTGCAGGTCTCGCAAGCGTGCGACAAGCTGTTCGTTGCGCGACTTAGCCACCATCGTTCTCCCGGGCTGAGTTTCGGCATGAGTGGACTGTGACCACGCGGGGGATGAGTCCTGCCCCGACGCTCAGCTTGCCCGGCACTATAGCATGGGTGGCGATCCCTTGTCAAGCGAGGGGGGGCG
>JBBIHG010000019.1:8346-20672 GCA_037447125.1 Chloroflexota bacterium
CAGGGGCGCTGTGCTGCTGCGCTCTCGTTGACCCCCACCCCTGCCCGTCCCACGGACGCGGGCTAGCTGCATTTCGCCCGACAGCGACAGTTGGTGCTATACTGGGGCGGCACCACGGGGAGCAGCAGCGCCCCACCCGATAGACCTCTGGTGTTTTTTACGAGAGAGTGCTTTCTTCCGCATGGTGCTGCTGCGACATCCCGCCTGGGCGGGTGTCTCGTCGCCATGATGGGCAGCCCCCGGTGCTGAGAGGCGTGATGATCAGAACCTGCCATCGCTGGTGGATGGGCACGGGTCTATTGATTCTGCTTGTCGGGGCCTTGCTCGCCGCGCTTGCCCTGTCTGCGCTGCTGCCTCCAGACCATGCCCAGGCCGCGTCGCCCACCACGCTCGCCGCCGGCCCCGCCAGCGCCCCCCGTTCGCAGCCATTCCCCCCCGCCCGCATCGTCGGGACTGCCTGGGAAGACCTGAATGCGAACGGCGTCCGAGAGGCGAACGAGCCGCCGCTGAGCGGTGTGCCAGTCGTTCTGTTCACGGCGCTGGGCACGCAGCTTGGCTCGGCGATCACCGCTGAGGACGGCACCTTTGCCTTCGAGGGCATCGTCCCCAGGCGCGCCTGCTACGTCCAGTTCAGCGCCCCGCCGGGGACCGTCTTCACTCTGGCCGGGCGCGACAGCGATCCCGATCCTGCCAGCGGGCGCACGGCAACCGTGACTGCCCGCCCCAGCGTCGTGGTGAGCTTCGCCGCCGGGTTCTACACACCCGTGCAGGTCACCGGCCAGGTATGGGAGGACAGCGACGCCGATGGCGTCCAGGAGGCTGGGGAGCTGCCGCTGCGCGGCGTGCTGGTCGAGCTGTACACGCGCAGAGGCGTGTTGGTGGGCAGCGCGACCACCAGTGCGCGGGGCGTCTATGTGTTTGAGAACGTCATCCCCGGACGCGCATACTACGTCCGGTTCAGCGCCCCGGCGGGGGCTGCTTTCTCCCCCGCCAACCGGGGGAGCAACGCGCGCGACAGCGACGCCGACCCGGCCACCGGCCAGACGGTGACCGTGACGCCGCTCGCTCGCGCGGTGATGGACTTTGACGCGGGGCTGTACCGCAGGGCGGAGATCAGCGGGGCGGTCTGGCACGACCTGAACGCTGATGGCATCCGCGCTGCAGATGAACCGGGCCTGGGCAGCGTGACCGTCCGCCTCTGGCAGGGGACGGCGCTCGCCGGCTCCGCCACCACCGACGCGGACGGCGCTTACCTGTTCGGTGACCTGGCGGTGGGCGTGCCCTACCGTGTGCAATTCGTGGCGCCGGGCGGCACCCGCTTCAGCCCGCGCGACGTGGGCCGCGACGCGCACGACAGCGACGCCGACCCGCTCACCGGCCAGAGCGGCGCGCGCGTCGCGCGGTCGGGCGATGTCTTCGCCTTCGATGCGGGACTGCATCGCCCGGCGACGTTCGCGGGCCGGGCGTGGGAGGACGTGAACGGCGACGGCGTCCAGGGAGCGGACGAGCCGGGCCTGGCTGGGGTTGAGGTCGCCCTGCTCACCGCGCTTGGCACGCAAATAGGGACAGCGATAACTGGCGCGGATGGTGCCTATGCTTTCAGCGGAGTGATCCCTGGCCACGTCTATTACGTGCACTTCAGCGCCCCGGAGGGGATGGCGTTCACCTCGGCGCCGGAGGGCGGCCCCGCGCGCGACAGCGCCGCCGATCCCGCCAGCGGGGAGACGGGGGCGCACTTCGCCACCTCCGGCGAGGCCATGACCTTCGGCGCGGGCTTCTATTGGCCAGCGTTGGTCGGCGGGCGTCTCTGGCACGACCTGGACGCGGACGGCATTCAGGGCGTTGGTGAGCCGGGCAGCGTCCCTGGCGGCGATTCGCTGGCCGTGCAGATCGCCCTGCTCGACGGGGACGGGACGCCGCTGGACACGATCCACCCGGCGGCGGATGGCAGCTACCGCTTCGGCGACCTGCGACCGGGCGACTATGCGCTGGCTATCACCTGGCCGGCCCTGCCCGATCTGCGCGCCAGCCCGCAGGGGCAGGGCGGCGACGGCGCGCGGGACAGCGACTTTGACGCGGATGGGCGGACGGAACCGTTCACCCTCGCCTCCAGCCAGGATGAGACCGCGCGCGACGCCGGATTCTACTTCGCGGCGACGTTGACCATCGCCAGCCCCTTCGAAGACCTGGACGCCGACGGCGCGCAGAGCGCGGGCGAAGAGCCGTACCCGCCGGGGACCAGCGCGATCCGCCTGTACGACCACAGCGGGATGCTGCTCTGGTCGGGGACGCGGGGCGCCGTCCGCAGCCTCACGCCCGGCGTCTATAGCGTGACCTACACCAGGCCGGATGGCGCCGTGTTCAGCCCGCCCGGCCCGGCCAGCGCCGCCGACGCCACCGGTCGCGCCGACCTCACCCTGCTCTCCGGCGACGCGCTGACGGTGGGAGCGGGCCTCTATCGCCGGGCGACGGTCACAGGCCGCGTGTGGCACGACCGGGATGGGGACGGTCTGCAGGATGGCGGCGAGGCGCGCCTCAGCGGGATGGCCGTCCGCCTGTGGGACGTGGCGGCGGAGACGAGCCGCTCCTCGGCCATCACCGACGCGGACGGGACCTACCGCATCGCCGGGGTGACGCCGGGCCGCGCCTACACCGTACAGGTGCTTGCGCCGAATGGCTACGTCTTCACTTCCCAGGCCGCTGGAGCCATTGACACAAGAGACAGCGACACCGGCGCGAACGGGATCACCGCGCCGTTCACCCCGCTCTCTGCCGAGTCCGTCCGCCGCGATGCCGGCCTGTACCAGCCTGTGACCGTCGCCGGGGCGGTATGGCACGACCTGGACGCGGACGGTCTGCAAGACGAGGGCGAGCCGGGGCTGGATGGCATCCCGGTGACGCTGACCGCTGGCAGCGGGGCAGAGCTGGACGCGGGCACCACGTCCGATGGCGGCGCGTACCGCTTCGACGGGCTGGCGCCAGGGACTTACGCGCTGACCGTGGACGCAGGGCCGTACCTGATCAGTCCGCAGAACGCCGCCCGCGAGGCCGCCGACAGCGACATTGACCCGCTGACGGGCAGTACGGCGGCGGCCATGCTTCTTTCGGGCGACGCCCAGGACTTCGACGCCGGGCTGTACCTGCTGGCGCGTGTCGGCGGACGTGTCTGGCACGACCAGGACGGGGACGGCCTGCAGGGTGCGGACGAGCCGGGGTACGCCGGGGTGGTCGTCACCCTCTATGACAGCGCAGAGCCGCCGGTCGGTGAGCCGATCATCACCGGCGAGGATGGGCAGTACGGCTTCGCAGACCTGCCACCGGGCAGCTACAGCCTGGGCTTCGCCCTCCCCGGCGCAGAGATGTTCACCGCGCCGCACCAGGGGAACGACAACGCGCTGGACAGCGACGCCGACCCGGCCACCAGTCGCATGGCGGCCTTCGCCCTGCGCTCCGGCCAGGATCGCACCGATCTGGACGCCGGAGTCTGGCTGGGGACGACGGTCAGCGGCCTGGTGTGGGAAGACCTGGACAACGACGGTCTGCGTGGCGCAGGCGAGCCGGGTGGCGTGCCCGGCGACGACCCGGCGGCCATGACCATCGCCCTGCGCACGGAGGATGGCATGAGCGCGGCGACGACGGCGCCCACTGCTGCGGGCGCGTACACCTTCAGCGGCGTCGCGCCGGGTCGCTACCGGGTGGCCTTCTTCTGGCCGCCAGTCGCCGGGCTGGAGTTCAGTCCCCTCAACCAGGGCGGGAACGAGGTGCGCGACAGCGACGCCGATCCGCTCAGCGGCGAGACCGCGCTCTTTGACCTGACCTCCGGCGCGACGGTTGAGGCGCTGGACGCCGGCTGGTCGCTGCAAGGCACGGTCAATGTGGCGGTGCCCTTCGAGGATGGCGACGGCGGCGGCATCCGGGACACGGACGAGCCAGACCTGGAGCCAGGAGGCAGCACGATCAGCCTGTACGACAGCGCCGGCGGCCTGCTCTATGCCGACACGGCTGGCTTCAGCGTGCTCAACCTGCCGGCGGGCAGCTACTCTGTCACCTATACCCTCCCCGCCGGCTATGCCTTCAGCCCGGCAGGGGCAGACAGCGACGTGGATGAGACCGGTCGCGCCGCCGTCGCGTTGACTTCTGGCGGGACGGTGGAGGTCGGCGCCGGGCTGATCCCGCTGCCAGCGACGCTGACCGGTCGCGCCTGGCACGACCTGGATGCCGATGGCCGGCAGGGGCTGCGCGAGCCGGGCCACGAGGGGGTGACGGTCACGCTAGTTGACGCGGCGGCAGCGCCGGTTGGCCAGGAGGTCACTGGCTCGGACGGCGGGTATGCCTTCGCCGACCTGGCCCCCGGGCAGTACACCGTGGCCTTCTCCGCGCCTGGCGGCGCGCTCTTCAGCCCGCAAGACCGCGGTTTCAACGATGCACGGGACAGCGACGCCGACCCGGCCAGCGGGGCGACTGACCTCTTCTCCCTCCGCCCAGGCGCGACAGACACCAGGCGCGATGCGGGCTTGTGGCTGCCGGCGACGATTGGCGGCAAGCTCTGGCACGACCTGAACGCCAATGGCCTGCAGGATGCCGGCGAGCCATACGGTCTGCCCGGCGCAGTGACCGTCGAGCTGCGCGACAGCCGCGACGCCGTGGTGGGTACGGTGACGCCCCAGGCGGATGGCAGCTACAGCTTCGTTGCGGTGCAGCCGGGAACCTATACTCTGCGCTTCGACTGGCCGGAGGTGATCGGCTTGAAGGGCAGCCCACAGAACCGGGGCGAGGATGAGACGCTGGACAGCGATCCCGACGCCCTGACCGGCCAGACGGCACCCTTCAAGGTCATCTCTGGCATGACGACCACGGACTGGGACGCCGGCTGGTGGCTGGAGACGACCGCCACGCTGACCGACCCCTGGCTGGATGCGAATGGCAACGGGGTGCGCGACCCCACTGAGACCGCCTTGCCCGCCGGCACAAGCGCCATCGCCCTTTACCGCACGGCGGATAACACGCTCGTCTACACGCAGGACTCCAGCTTCACGCTGCTCGATCTGATCGGCAGCTATTACGTGGCCTACATGCTGCCCTCCGGCTACAGCTTCAGCCCGCCCGGCGGCGGCAGCCACGTAGGCCCGACTGGCCGCGCCTCCTTCACCCTCAAGTCAGGCGACTCGGTGATCGTCAGCGCCGGGATGTTCCCGGATGCCGACGGCGACGGCGTGGCCGACAGCGTGGACAACTGCCCGCTGGTGCCCAACCCCTTGCAGCAAGATAGCGACGGCGACGGGATCGGCGACGCCTGCGACCGCTAGGCGCGGCGGCGAGCGTCTCAGCGGCCAATCCCGGGTGTATTTCACAATGGGGGCGAAATCACTTGAAGCGCAGAGACACAGAGGACGCAGAGAGGAACTCTTGATGATTTCTTGCCCTTCTCCGTGCTCTCTGCGCCTCTGCGGTAATGCTTTGCCCCAAAACTGAAATGCACCCCAACTCCCCTGTCGTTCGGGCCTGGATAGATCGCTGCGCAAGCTGGCGGGCGGCTGTTAGTAGGGGTGGTTCTGCCTGAACTCGACGATGGCCACATTGGTCTGGCAAGTGACGCCGGTCTCGACGGTGAGCGTCTCGGAGATGGGCGTGCCAGCCGGGCCGAGCACGCTCAGGGTGAACGTGGCCGGGCGCGGCGCCGCCCCCACCTGGAACTCAAACCCGGACCGGCCCCACCCCTCCGCTGAGCCGGAGACGCGCACGCTGCGGAAGCTCTCCCCGCTGATCTCGATGGCCAGGCCAGCCAGCGGCTCGCCGGACAGCCCGGTCACCGTGCCGGCCACGCTCAGCCACTGGCAGCCCTGCTCGCCGCGATTCGGCTCGTAGCGCACCGGCCCCGCCGTGAAGGGGAACGCAGCCCGCGTTGGCGTCGGCGCTGCCGTCTGCGGGCCAATAGCCCCCGGCACGATCCCGCCGCTGCCGTCGTCGAGGGGAGGCAGTGACGTAGCCGCCTCGCTGTCGCCCGGCTGGGCGGGGACGGACGCGCCGGCCAGCACCTGGGTGGGTGTGGCGGTGGGCGTCGGTGTGTCCGTCGCGGTCGGCGTGACGGTAGGCGTCGGCGAGGCAGTGGGCGTCTCAGTCGTGGTGGGCGTGGCGGTGGGCGTCGGCGTGTGGGTGACGGTGGCAGAAGGCGTGAGCGTGGGCAGGGCCAGCGTAGGTGCGACGGTGGGCGGCGGCAGGGGGTTGAGCGGCGTGTTGGGATTGGCCAGAATGAGCACGATGAGCGCGATCACCCCCACCGTCAGCACGACGAAGAAGACCGTGATCACGTCCAGAAAACCCGCGCCCGAAGACTGGTTGTGGGCCATGCAGCCTGCTTGAGTGTGCAGCCGCCCCTGGCGGGCTAGGGCTGACTCGTCCGGATAAAATTGAGCGTCGCCAGGTTCTGCTGGCAGACACCAGGGAACACGATCTCCTGGCTCGGTGATACCTGCTGCCCCGCAACCCAGAGGTCAACGACATAGCGCCCGGTGTTGGGCTGTTCGGCGACCCTGATCTCCCAGCCCGACGAACCGTAGAAGGGAGCCAGGCCGCTCAGGGTGGACAGGTTGACTCCTTCGCCGCGCACGCGCACTTCCACGCCAAGCACCGGCTCGCCACGATCGGTCGTGACCTGCCCGGCCAGTCCCTGCCAGTTGCAGCCCGCCGTGTTTCCGTAGTTTTCGCGCAGGATCACCGAGCCAGGCTGCACAATGAACGAGAAGACCACGGTCGCCGTGGGGGTCGGGGGGAGCGGGGTAGGCGAAGGCGGCAGCGTGGGCGTCCTGGTGAAGGTGCTCGTCGGGGGCGGCAGCGTGTTCGTCGGCGACAGGGTGAAGGTCGGCGAGATCGAGGGCGTGAGCGACGCCGTCGGCGTCGAAGTGCCAGTTGGCGTGTCAGTGGGGGTGAAGGTGCCCGTCGGCGTCAAAGTGCCCGTCGGGGTGCCCGTCGGGGTAGACGTTTCCGTCGGCGTATTGGAGGGCGTCCACGTGGGCCGGGGCGTGGGTGGCTCAAAAGCGGCCAGAGTCGGGACGGCCGGCGTCGCCGATGGCTTGAGGATCGGCGGCTCCATCGCGCCGCCGGCGATGCTGAGCGCCAGGACTGCCGTGCCAATCGTCAACAGCACAAAGACGAAGGTTATCAGATTGAAGCACCCATTCAGGAACCGGTTCATCGCGTTTCCTCCCTCGCCCGGCGGTCAAGCTTACTGGCCCGCCTCCGCTGTGGCCGCCGCTGTGGCCGTGAGCGCCGCATCAGGCAGCGGCGAGGGCGTCAGGGTGGGCGGCTGGGCAATTGTCGGCGGCGGCTGAGTATCCGGGGGCGCCAGGAACGGCGCTTCGATTGAGCCGCTTGCCACGCTGATGACAACGATCAGCACGAGCAGCGTCAGCACGAAGAAGATGGCCGAAACGGTGTTGAAAAACAGGCTCGCTCCCTGACCCATCCTTCGCTCCCCCTGGTAGTTACTGCACCAGCACCCCGACAAATCGCTCGATGTTGGTGAGCTGTCGCTGGCCCTCCAGCCAGGCCAGGAAGGCGCGCTGGCGCTTTTCGGCCAGCGCCATCGCGGATAGTGGGCGGTCCTGGACGCGCTCCAGGGTCTGCACGACGTGATAGCCCAGACTGCTCTGCACCGGGTAGAGCGCCAGCTCACCCGGCCCCAGAGCAAAGATGGCCC
Organism: Chloroflexota bacterium; assembly: GCA_037447125.1. Classification (GTDB taxonomy): domain Bacteria; phylum Chloroflexota; class Anaerolineae; order Aggregatilineales; family Aggregatilineaceae; genus UBA2029. The sequence goes on from JBBIHG010000019.1 coordinate 16,043, forward strand.
GCTCGACTTCGGGCTGGAGCAGGTCGCCTTCGCTCACCCAATCCAGGTCACCCCCCAGGCGCGCCGTCGAGCCGTCCAGCGAGTACTGCGTCGCCAACTGCGCGAAATCGGCGCCGGCCTGAAGCTGGGCGATCAGGTCGCGGGCGACCGCCTGGTCGGCGACCAGGATATGCCGCGAGTGAACTTGCTCAGCGTAGGGCGCGACATCGGCCACGATATCACTCAGCTTCTGCACGGTCAGCATATCGCGGATGACGACGCGGTATTCGTCCATGGTGTAGAGCTGGGCCGCCACAGTCTCTTCCAGCGTCGTGCCGCTGGCCGTCGCCAGCTCCGCCTGGACGGCGAGCTCGGCGTCAATCTCCTCCTCCGTGACGACGACGCCCTCGCGCGCGGCCCCCTGATTGATCAGCACCTGGTCAATCATGGCTGCCAGCACCTGCGCGTTGAAGGCGTCTTGCGTCGCCGGCTCCACCATCATGCCCAGGGCGCGGCGCTCGCGTTCGCGCACGAACTGCGCCAGGGTGATCGGCTCGCCGTTCACGCGCGCGGCCAGCGGCTCGTCGGTGGGGAGGGCTTGCTGCGCAGCGCTGAGCGCTGCATTGCCACCGGCGTCGGCAGGGGCGCGCGTCTCGCCGGATGACTTGCCGCCACACCCGGCGAGCAGCGTAAGAGTGAGCAAGGCGAGAGCGATGAGCCAGACGAAACGCCGCGGTTCGGACCTGTGGGCGGACACGGCAACTCCTTACGCTAGTGCGACCTGACTGCTGGATGCGTGCCGAGGGTGCCGCCATGCCGGGGATCGCCGCGCGGGCAACACCTTGTAGCGCGCTTAGTGTAATGTCAGCGCGCATATTGCGCAACCGGGCGCGCGTGGCATCCAGTCGCCATCCTATTGTTTCGAATAGCGAGGTGCTGTACAATGATATAATAAGCCTGTAACAATTGTGCGATTCTGGCTGCTGCTCTCTCGCGCAGCGGCCCGCGCGTGTAATTTGACATCCTGGGTAGTGATTTGCCATACTACGGGTCAGATTTCTGCGCCTGGCGGACCGCTGTTGTTGGCGACGCCATATCAGAATAGGGGGCTATGGGACTGAGGCAAGGAATCTCGTCCTGGCGTTTTGTTGTCGCCAACCTTCTGCTGCCCCACAGCCTGGACGGTGTGTGGCGTCCTGGCGGCACACCGTTCGTTTCCTGACCAAAAAAGCCGGTTGGGGCTAGCGACATGGCTTACGGCACCCTGCAACGCGACACACTGGTTCCACATGTCTCAGGCGCAATCGAGCGACCGCGACTCCTCGAACAACTCACCCGCGCCCGCCAGCATAAGCTGACTCTCGTCTGCGCCCCGCCCGGCTACGGCAAAACGACGCTCGTGGCCCAGTATGCCGCGCAGTTGCCGGACGCCGCAGTGGCCTGGCATACGCTCGAAGAGGGCGAGCGCGACCTGCCGACCCTATTCCAGCGCGCGCTGCAAGTCCTGGACCTGGTGGCGCCGGGCATCCAGCGCCTGGCGCCCCTGCCCGGCATGACGCCCGTCGAGCTGGCGGCGCTCATTGCCGACTTCCTGCGCGAAAACACCACCGGCCGCACCCTCTACGTCCTCGACGACATCCAGATCATCTCCGGCTCGGTGGCAGTCGAGACCTGGATGCAGGTGCTGCTCGACCGCTTGCCGTCCAACTGTCACCTGATCATGATCGGGCGCGTGCTGCCCAACCTGCCGCTGACGGAGCTGATCGCGCGCGGCGAGGTGGTGGCGCTCGGCCAGGAACAGCTCCGCTTCACTGCCCCGGAGATCTTCGAGCTGGCCCAGTCCACGCCAGCCAGCGGCGTGCGCACGATGGAAGACGCCGAAGACCTGGCCGCGCGCCTGGAAGGATGGCCGGCCGGCACCGTCCTGGCGTTGCATCCGCTGCCCGCCGAGCTGGAACAGGCCATCCTCAAAGGGGGCAAAGGTCCCGAAGCCCTCTTTGACTCGCTGGCCACGTCCATGCTGGAAGCTCAGCCGCCGGGCCTGCGCGATTTTCTGCTCGCCTCCTCGACGTTGCTGCGCATGACCCCGGAATTGTGCTCCTCCGTGCTCCAGTACCCCGACAGCGCTTACTGGTTATCTGAGGTGCAGAGCCGCAACCTGTTCATTTCCAAGATGGCCGGTGGGCTGGTCTACCACCGCCTCTTCCGCACCTTCCTGCAGCGCCAGCTCAAACAGGACGACCCCAACCTGTTCCTGACCCTGCACGCGCGGGCCGCGCGCTGGTTTGAAGAGCGCAACCAGGTGGACTGGGGCTTCGAGCACTACATGGCTGCCGGTTTGATCGAGCGCGCGGCCAAGATTTCGGATCGCGTCGCCAATATGTATTTCGCCCAGGGCAAGGTTGAGACGCTGCTCAAGTGGCGCGCCCAGTTGGGACAGATCGGCATCTTCGCGCCAGGGCTGCTGTACAACTGCGCGCGCGTGCACACCGACCGTTACAACTACGAGGAAGCCGAGCAGTCGCTCAACGAGGCCGAGCGCGGCTTCGCCGAGGCGGGCGACACGACCGGCCACACGTACATCCAGCTTCAGCGCGCTTTCATCAAGCTTCAGCGCGGCGACTTCCAGACCGCCGTCTCCGAAGCGCGGCAGTTGGCTTCCCATGTCGTCGAGCAGCCCGATCTGCACGGGCGTGCGCTCAAGATACTGGGCGTGGCCCATCTGCGCCTGGGCGAGCTGACGGCAGCGGTGGAGTACTTGCAGCAGGCGCTCGACCTGCACCGCCGGGACGGCGACGCCCATGCCCTGGCCAACGCCCTGCAAGACCTCAGCGTGGCCTACTCGCGCCTGGGCCGGTTGGGCGACGCCAGCGCGTGCCTGCAAGAGGTCGTCGCCCTGCGGCGATCGCTGGGCAGTACCGGCGCGCTGGCTTCTGCGCTCAACAACCTGGGCCACTACTACTATCGCGGCGGCGATTACGAGCGCGCCTGGACGACCTACCAGGACGGGCTGAGCATCCTGGCCCGCGTGCCCAACCGCCGTGTTGAGAGCGCCCTGCTGTGGAGCATGGGCGAGTTGCGCCGCGACCAGGGCAGCTTTGAGGAATCGCTCAAGCTGCACAACCGCGCGCTGGAACTGATCGGCCCCAGTGACCCCTGGCTGCGCAGCGCTGTTCTGGTGAGTTGCGCCACCTTGCAGCGTTGGTCTGGCAAGCCGCACGAAGCCGAGTCGTTGGCCGAGAAGGCGCTGCGGCTGGCCGAGAAACACGAGCTGGCGCTGGAGGGGGTGATGGCGCAGGCCGCTCTGTGGGCAGCGCGCATCGCATTGGGCCAGGCCGCCACCGCCCGCGAACAGCTCGAGGCGCTGATCGTCACCCTGCGCCAGCAGGGCGCGCGCTCCGAATTGGTGTGGGCTTATGCGTTGCTGGCCTATGCCGCGGTGAACTGCTCGGACCTGGCCGCCGCCGAGGATATTGTGCAGCTCGCTCTCAAGGAAGCGAAAGCCATCGGCACCGTGCAGATTCTGGTCACGGAGATCGCCTACACACCGGCCCTGGAGTCGCTGGTGGTGCAGCGCGCGGGCAAGTTCGGCGAGCTGGTGGGCGCGCTCAAGCAGCACCGCTCGGCCCAGATGCGCGTGCGCCACGCATCACGCCTGCGCCGTATCGAGCCGCACGCCACCTACAGCCTGCGCGTGCTCACGCTGGGCCACGAGCGCCTGGAGCGCGATGGCGAGGCCATCGCCCTGTCTGAATGGCGCTCGAACACGGCCCGCGAAATGTTCTACTACCTGTTGTTCCACGGCGGCGAGAGCCGCGAGCGGATCAGTCTCGACTTCTGGCCCGATAGCTCGCCGCAGCGCGTGCGCTCCAACTTCCACACCACGCTCTACCGCGCGCGCCAGGCACTCGGCGAGAACGTGATCATCTTCCACGAGGGCCAGTACATCCTCAACCCCGAGGTCGATCTGTGGTGCGATGCGCATGAGTTGGAAAGCCTGGCCCAGCAGGCGCGACTGCTGTCGGTGCGCGACGCGCGCACCGAAGACCTGTGGCGGCGGGCCGTGGCGCTCTACCAGGGCGATTTCCTCCCCTCGTGGGACGAGGAATGGGTCATCTACCGCCGCGAGGGGCTGTTCGAGATGTACCTGGAGGCCCTGGTCGGGCTGGGCCAGTGCGCCAACGCGCGGGGCGACTATCGCGGCGCACTGCGCGCCTACCGCCGCGCGCTGGATGCCGACCCCTTCCGCGAAGACATTCACCGCGCGGTCCTGCTCTGCTACGCGGGCATGGGCGACAAGCGCCAGGTGCGCAATCACTACCAGAAAATGTGCGATCTGTTCGAGGAAGAACTGGGCGCTGAGCCAGACGACGAAACGATCGCCCTCGCCGAGTCCCTCTTGAAGTAGCGCCTTCCCCCCAATTCACGCGAGCAAAGAGGCCACACCCAGATTAGGTGCGGCCCATTTCATTTTGGTAAGCAGTTTGTTGCACACCCCCTGCTAGAGTAGCGATCAACCAGCGATTATTCGTGCTAAGCGCACTAAACTATCATCTGAGGAGATACGAGATGAAAAGTGCCCTGTTTACAGCCGCCAACTGGCTGGCCGGCGATCCGCGCCGGGTCGTGATGGTGACGCTGGTCGTGCTGA
>JBBIHG010000019.1:20772-46072 GCA_037447125.1 Chloroflexota bacterium
CCCCACGCGGTGATAGGGGCGCTGGCGGTGACGCTGGCCCTGGTGCCCGGCAACGCGGCCCAGGCCATCGAGATCTCCTCCGGCAACCAAGCGGGGGTTGACATGGTGGGAAACTACGGCTCTATCAGGATTGAAGGAGAGAAGGCAATGGCTCTTATGGATCAGACCCCAATCATGGATGTCTCCCCGTGGCCCACAGGGCATGGCTTCGAAGGGGCGAACATCTGGTGGGATGGCGTGAGCCGCCGAGACGAGATGCAGCGCCTGGATAACCTGATGGGCGTGGCGCTGCTCGACGAGGAAGTGCGCCATCGCCTGGTCAAGGAGCGCGATACCTCCCTGCTGGCCGCCTTCGGCCTGTCGAAGGAAACGCAGAAGTGGCTGCGCGAGGTCAAGGCGGGGACGCTGGCCGAGCTGGCCCAGGCGATTGTCCTGCACAAGCGCAGCGAGTCGTATGCCGGGTTGTAGCCTGGCCCGACCCGGTCTGCACGGGTTGTTGAGTATCGCGGCGTCGAGGGCCTGGTCTATGGCCAGGCCCGCCGGGCCATGGTTGATCCTCTGCTGAGTGGGGCACCAGCTTTGGGGTGGTGTGGGTATGGTCAACAAAGCCGTTATGGTCGTTGACAGCGATGTCAACATGCTGGAAAACTTCGCTACTATGCTGAAACGACAGGGGCTGGCTGTTCTGAAAGCGCCAGACGCAGAGAGCGCCCTGCATGTGGTCCGGTCGCTAAAACCTGACCTCTTCCTCGTCAGTATGCGGGCCCCCGATCTCGATGGGTATGATCTGTGCCGCCGCCTGCGCGCCAACCGGCATACGGCCAACACGCCGGTGATCATCTTCTCCACGACGAACACATCCCACGCGCGCCAGGACGCGCTGGCATCGGGCGCCGACCTCTTCTTCGCCAAAGAGAATGGGGCGAACGAGTTGATGCGCGCTGTGTGGGCCTTGATCGAGCGCAACGGTCAGTCCCAGGCGTACTGAGCTTCCTCGCTGTTTATTCCCACATCTGGCCCCAGGCACCGCGCTCGCGGTTACCTCTCCGCGCCGATCCTGTGGTACCTTAGGGATCAGTGTGCTGCCTGTATGATCCCCAGGAGGAGAACCCCGTGAAACTCACGGTCATCGGCGGCGGCGGTGTGCGCGCCCCGCTCTTTGTCGCCTCGGCGCTGCGCCGCGCGGCGGCGGTGGGCCTCGACGAAATCTGCCTGATGGACATTGACGGCCCTAAGCTGGCTCTGACCGGCGCGCTGGCACAAGGCGTGGCGTGCAAGGCAGGCAGCCCTGTGCGCGTGACGACCACGACCGACGCGCGCCAGGCGCTCAGCGGGGCGTCTTTCGTGGTGACAACGATTCGCGTCGGCGGCGACGAGGGGCGCGTGCTCGACGAGCGCATCGCCCTGCGCCATGGCGTGCTTGGCCAGGAGACGACCGGGCCGGGCGGCTTCGCCATGGCCCTACGCAGCATCCCGGCTATCCTCGGCTACGCCCGCCTGCGCGAGGAGCTGTGCCCCGACGCCTGGATGTTCAACTTCACCAATCCGGCGGGGCTGGTCGCCCAGGCCCTGCACGACGCCGGATTCGCGCGCGTGGTCGGCATCTGCGATTCGGCCAACGGCGCGGGGGAAGCCATCGCGCCACGCCTGGGCTGCACGACCAATGACCTGCGCCCGGAGGTCTTCGGGCTGAATCACCTCTCGTGGACGCGGCAGGTGATCTACCGGGGCGAGGACGTGCTCCCGCGCTTGCTGGCCGACCCGGAGGTGCTGCGCGGGACGCAGCTCAATATCTTCGAGCCAGCCCTGGTGCGCCACCTGGGGATGTGGCTGAACGAGTACCTCTACTATTTCTATTACGCCGAGCGGGCCGTGGCCGCCATCAGCGCCGAGGAGCGTACGCGCGGCGAAGAGGTGCTGATGCTCAACCGCGACCTGCTGGCGCAGCTCAGGCAGCTTGACCCGGCTCGCGATCTCGACGCGGCGCTGGCCGCCTATTATCGCTACGAGCGCCGCCGCTCGTCCACCTACATGCACTACGCCCAGCAGGACGCGCCCACCCCCGAAGAGGCCGACGCCCGGTTCAGCGCCACCTTCCTGGAAGTTGATCCTCACGAGGGTGAGGGCTACGCGGGCGTGGCCCTGGACATCATGGCCGCGCTGACCACGGGGGAGCCGCATTACACCGCGCTCAACGTGCCCAACCAGGGCGCCATCGCCGGCATGGCGGCGGACGATGTGGTCGAGGTAAGCTGCGTGGTGGACGGCGATGGCGTGCGTCCGCTGCCCGTCGGGGCGATTCCGGATGGCCCTGCCCTCCTCATGCGGGTGATCAAGCATTACGAGCGGCTGACGGTGCGCGCCGTGGCGGCGCGATCGCGCGCCCAGGCCGTGGACGCGCTGATGGCTCACCCGCTGGTGCTGTCCTATTCACGGGCGCGCGTCCTGGCAGACGAGTACCTGGCCGCCCACGCGCCGTATGTGGGCGAATGGGCGTAGAATCGCCGAGCGCCTGGCAAACCTGGGTGCGGCGGAGCAGCACGCCTACCCGCCAGCATTCACCGGACGTGGCAGAGCGGCGCCCCTACTGAAAACTGACCGCTGATCACTCAATGGCACCGAGGAGATCACCCCATGGACTTGACCCAACGCATCGCCGCGGCGCGCGGCCAGACCCCCGCCGACCTGCTGCTGACCAACCTCAGGCTGGTCAACGTCTTCACCGGCGAGATCTACCCGACCGAGATCGCCATCAAGGGCGGGCTGATCGTCGGCCTGGGCGCAGGGTACAGCGCCACCGAGACGCTCGACCTGGGCGGGCGCTACGTGGCCCCCGGCCTGCTGGACGCCCATGTGCACATCGAGAGCAGCCTGTGCGCGCCGCCCCAGTTCAGCGTGGCCGCCCTGACGCACGGCGTGACCAGCGTCGTCACCGACCCGCACGAGATCGCCAACGTGCACGGGCTGGACGGCATCCGCTACATGCTCGACGCGGCGGGGGGCAACCCGCTGAGCATGTTCGTCATGGCCTCAAGCTGCGTGCCGGCTACGCACATGGAGACGGCGGGCGCGGCCCTCGCCGCCGCTGACCTGACGACCCTGCGCGACCATCCCTGGGTGCTGGGCCTGGCCGAGATGATGAACTACCCCGGCGTCTTTTTCGCTGATGCGGGCGTGTTGGACAAGATCGCGGCCTACGCCGGGCGTGTGCTGGACGGGCACTGCCCCGGCTTGCGCGGGCGCGACCTGAACGCCTACATCGCCGCCGGCATCGCCAGCGACCACGAGTGCACCACCATTGACGAGGCGCGCGAGAAGCTGCAGAAGGGCATGGTCATCTTCATCCGCGAGGCGACCAACGCCCAGAACCTGCGCCCGCTGCTGCCGCTGGTCACGCCGCACAACAGCCGCCGCATCTGCTGGTGCACTGACGACCGCCAGCCCGCCGACCTGCTCGACGACGGCTCGATTGACCACATGATCCGCGTGGCCATCGCCGAGGGCGGGCTGGAGCCGGTGACGGCCATCCGCATGGGCACGCTCAACACAGCGGAGTACTTCCGCCTGTATGACCGGGGGGCCATCGCGCCGGGTCGCCGCGCCGACCTGTTCGTCTTCTCCGTGCTCGATGCGCCGCGCGCCGAGCTGGTCTTCGCCGGGGGGCGGCTGGTGGCGCGGGACGGCGCGCTGGCCGTGGACATCCCCGCGCCGCAGGTGGCGCCGCTGCCGCGCTCGATGCACATCGCCTGGGACGCGGTGGACTTCTCCATCCCTGCCAGCGGGCGGCGGGTGCGCGTCATCGGCAGCCTAGAGAACCAGTTACTCACCGAGCACCGTATTGAAGACGCGAAGATCGTGGACGGACAGGCTGTCGCCGACCCAGCCCGCGACCTGCTGAAGATGGCCGTCATCGAGCGGCACCGTGCGTCCGGGGGCATGGGCAAGGGCTTCATTCACGGCATCGGGCTGAAGCGCGGGGCCATTGCCGGGACGGTCGCCCACGATCACCACAACCTGGTCGTCATCGGCGCCGACGATGCCAGCATGAGGGCCGCCGCGCGCGCCGTCGAGCGCATGGGCGGCGGACTGGTCGCCGTCCATGGCGAGCAGGTGCTGGCCGAGCTGCCGCTGCCGGTCGGCGGGCTGATGAGCGAGCGGCCCATCGGCGAGGTGCGCGCCGCGCTGGATCGCCTGCTGGACATGGCCGGGCGTGAGCTAGGCTCGCCACTGCACGACCCGTTCATGGCCATGAGCTTCATGGCTCTGGAGGTGATTCCCAGTCTCAAGCTGACCGACGTGGGCCTGGTGGATGTCGAGAAGTTCGAGGTGGTGAGTCTGTTCGCCGGGTGAGGCTTTCCGGCGGCGTCAACCAATTCGGTGACTGGCCTGGGGCGCACCCGCGCGGGCCTGCCTTTTCGCGCCGCTCACCCTGTGGGCTATAATCGAGCGCGGCCCTATTCGCTTCTTGGGAGCAGCACGATGACACTTGACCGCGCCATGGTGGCCCGCATCGCCGAGCTGGCCAAGCTCCAGATCACCGACGAGGAGAGCGAGCGTTATGCTGCGCAGCTTTCGGACATCCTGGCTTATGCCGGGCGGCTGCAGGCGCTCGATACCGACGCCATCCCCCCCACGGCCTCGGTGCTGCCGCTGCGCAACGTCCTGCGCCCGGATGTGGTGGCGCCATCGCTGCCGCGCGACGAGGCCCTGGCCAATGCCGCCGATACCGCCGGCGGGCAGTTCCGCGTGGATGCCATCCTCGACAGCGAGTGAAGCGCTGCTTGTGATGAGTCGTGAGGCTGGAGTCCGGGCCGCAAACCAGACACGCGACTCATGTCTCACGCTCTACTCCCCGTCAATCAGCGTGCCGACCGGCTGGCCCAGCACGGCATCTTGCAGGCTGTGGTCGTCCCAGATATTGAGCACAATCAGCGGCAGTTTGTGGTCCATGCACAGCGTGATCGCCGTCAGGTCCATGACCCGCACGCGGTACTCGATGGCCTCAGAGTAGGTCAGGCGGTCGAAGCGGCGAGCGTCAGGGTTCTTCTTGGGATCATCCGTGTAGACCCCGTCCACTTGCGTGCCCTTGATGATCACGTCGGCGTTGACTTCCATGCCGCGCAGGGCCGCCGCCGTGTCGGTGGTGAAGTAGGGGTTGCCCGTGCCGCCAGTGATGATCACCACGCGGCCCTTCTCCATGTGGCGGATGGCGCGCAGGCGGATGTATGGCTCGGCAACCTGGTTCATCATCACCGCCGTCTGCACGCGGGTGGGCACGCCGATCCGCTCCAGGGCATCTTGCAGGGCCAGCCCGTTCATGACGGTGGCGATCATGCCCATGTGGTCGGCGGTGGCCTGCGACATGCCGCCTTCCACGCCACGACTGCCGCGCCACAGGTTGCCCGCGCCGATCACCAGGGCGACCTGCACGCCCAGATCGACCACAGATTTGATCTTGCGGGCAATGACGGCGGCCTGTTCGGGATCAATGCCGAAGCCCTCCGGCCCGGCCAGCGTCTCACCGCTCAGCTTGAGCACAATGCGCCGGTAACGAGGAGGGGAAGGTTGGGAGGGGATGGTCATCAGTCTGTCCTCTCTGTGGTTGACAGGAGTCCTGCCCAGAGCGGGCATTTCGATCCTGCGGCGGACTGGCGGCGAGCGGTGGCAGGCTCGCGCGCTGCTCCCGGCCATGCCAGCCGACAAAAAAGGGGATTAGGTCGCGTACCCCTAATCCCCCGCGTTCAGCACAGCGTCCTCTAGGCTTCGTCGGTCTCGGCCCCTTCGCCGATGGCGAAGCGAGCGAAACGGCGGACGGTGATGTTCTCGCCCAGGTCGGCGATAGCCTTGGTGATCAGCGCGCCGATGGTCGTGCCGTCATCCTTGATGAAGGGCTGCTCGACGAGCACCAGTTCCTCATAGAACTTGCTCATGCGGCCATCCACAATGCGATCCACGACATTCTCCGGCTTGCCTTCTTCCAGGGCGCGGCGACGCTGCAGATCGCGCTCGGCCTCGACCAGTGCAGCCGGGACATCTTCGCGCTTGACGTACTTCGCGCCAAGGTTAGCGATCTGCAGGGCGATGTCATTGGCCAGGGTGCGGAAGATGTCCGTCTTGGCGACGAAATCGGTCTCGCAGTTCAGTTCGAGCAGAACGCCCAGGCGGTTGGTATGGTGCACGTAGGCGTGAATGATGCCTTCATTCGTGGCGCGGCCCACCTTCTTGGCGGCCTTGGCCAGTCCCTTCTCGCGCAGGGAGTCCGCCGCTTTTGCCATGTCGCCGTTGAACTGCTCCAGCGCCTTCTTGCAGTCCAGGGGGCCAGCGCCAGTCAGATCGCGCAGCTCCTTGACCATCTGTGCCGTGATTGCCATCGGCTAGCTCTCCTCGCTCTCGGTCGCTTCGTCCAGCGCCAGGTCCTCGTCACCTCCGCCGAAGTCGAGGTCACCGCTGCGCAGCTTGGCCAGCGTGGCTTCGCCCAGATAGGCCTCGTCGTCCGCTTCATCGGCCATCACTTCGACAAAGTCCACATCTTCTTCGGGCAGCACTTCATCGTCCACGCGCGTCTTGCGCAGGGCGATGCCTTCCAGAGCGGCGTTGGCGATGGTGCTGGTCAGCAGCTTGATGGCGCGGATGGCGTCGTCGTTGGCCGGGATGACATAGTCAATGGAGTCCGGGTCGCAGTTGGTGTCTACCAGCGCGATGACGGGAATCTTGAGGCTGTTCGCCTCCTGGACGGCGGTCTCTTCGCGGTGCGTATCCACCACGTAGAGCAAGTCGGGCAGGCGCGACATGTTGCGCAGACCGCCGAAGCGCAGCTCGAGCTTCTCCATCCTGCGGTCGAGCAGCAGGCGCTCTTTCTTGGTGAGCTGGTCGAAGACGCCCTCTTCAAGCTGGCGCTCCAGGCGCTTCATTGTGTCCAGGCGGCCACGCACGGTGCGCCAGTTGGTCAGGGTGCCGCCCAGCCAGCGCTGGTTGACGTAGGGCATGTGGCAGCGCGTCGCCTCGCTGGCGATCGTCTCCTGGGCCTGGCGCTTGGTGCCGACGAAGAGCACCGAGCCGCCATCGGCGACGGTCTCGCGTACCAGGTTGTAGATCTCGTCGAGATAGACGATGGTCTGCTGCAGATCGATGATGTGAATACCGTTGCGCTCGGTGAAGATGTAGGGCTTCATCTTCGGGTTCCACTTGCGTGCGCGGTGCCCGAAGTGAACGCCCGTCTCCAACAGCGCTTTCATGGAGACAACGGGCATTGCAGAATACCTCCTGAGGTGTGTTTAGGCGATCACACCGTTCATCCCCCGCCGCAATCCGGCGTTGAGCCAGACAACACAGGCGGAGTCCCGGCGTGTGATATTTGAGCCAGGCCCGGCCATAGGCCGCGCTCCAGCCCGGCGCAGCATTGTAGCATAAGCCCCCAGGCGTAACAAGGCTCGATTCGCGCCGGGGCACGGGTCAGGGGTGTCATCAGGTAGCAGAGGGACTACTCTGCTGCGCCCCGCCAGCCGGATACCCGCCGCCGTCTAGCGCGATCGGTCAGGCCACGCTACACTGGGGCCGCTTGAGCCTCCTGGTACCACCATATACGGCCCTGCCCCTGGCTCTCTGTGCGCCGGTGATGCTCTATGTGCTGCAACTTGCTGGCCGTTTGTGCGTACCGGTGAGTGTGCGCTAATTCTGCCCGCCGCTCGCTGGGTGGCGGGCCGCTGAGGAGTGATGACTATGGACGTTTCAACCCTGATTCTGGCCCTGATCCCGCTCATCGTGATCCAGGTCGGCCTGCAGATCTACGCCCTGGTGGACATCTACCGGCGCAAGACCGTGCGCGAGCCGCTGCCCGTCTGGGCATGGGTCGCCATCGTGGTGCTAGGCAGTCTGCTGGGCCCCATCGCCTACTTTACCCTGGGTCGGGGCGAGGACGTGGCATGAACGCGATCACCATTGAGGGGCTGACCAAGCGCTTCGGCAAGTTCACCGCACTGGCTGGTTTCGACCTGACTGTACCGCGAGGGGCGATCTTTGGGTTCCTGGGGCCGAACGGGGCCGGCAAAACCACCACGCTGCGCATCATGACTGGCCTGGCCCATGCGACGGCGGGGCGAATCGTCATCGAAGGTATCGAAGTGGGGCGCGGCCAGCGCCCGCCGATCGGCTACCTGCCCGATATGCCCAGCTTCTACGGCTGGATGACCGCCCGCGAATTCCTGCAGTACATCGCCGATCTGCACGGCCTGGAGCGCCCGCCCATTGACGCGACGCTGGAGCGCGTCGGCCTGGCTGACGCTGCCCGCAAGCGCGTCGGCGGCTTTTCGCGCGGGATGAAGCAGCGGCTCGGCCTGGCCCAGGCGCTGCTGCCGGAGCCGCGCGTCCTGCTGCTCGACGAGCCCGTTTCCGCGCTCGACCCGGCGGGGCGCAAGGCGATGCTCGACATCATGAGCGAGTTGCGCGGCGAGCTGACCGTCTTCTTCTCGACGCACATCCTGAGCGACGCCGAGCGCATCTGTGACGAGGTGGGCATCATTGATCACGGGCGTCTGGTGCTGCAGGCCCGGCGCGATGACCTGCTGGCCCGCTACGCCCGCCCGATCTTCGAGATTGACGCCGCGCCGGACGACATCCCGCGGCTCAATGCGCTGGCCGGGCAGTTCCGCGCGCTGCCCTGGGTGGACCGGGCCAGGCTCGAAGGGGCGCGGCTGCGCCTGACCGTCAACGATGTGGACGCCGCCCGCCGCGAGGTGCTGCCCATGCTGGCTGGGCTGTCGGTCTCGCGCTTCGAGATGCTCGGCGCGACGCTGGAAGACATCTTCCTGGGGCTGACCAACAACGCGGGGGTGCCAGCCGGGGCGGAGGTGGCGCTGTGATGCGAGTCTTTGGCGTGCAACTGCGCAAAGAGCTGCGCGAGCTATGGCGCACGCGCAAGCTGATCGTGGTGCTGGCTGTGTTGGTCGGCGTCGGGCTGATGTCGCCCATCCTGGCCAAGATCACGCCGGATCTCCTGGAACAGCTCAGCGAGGGACAGATGGAGGGGATCGTCATCATCATCCCCGAACCGACCGAGCGCGACGCGATTGACCAGTTCCTCAAGAACATCTCGCAGTTCGGGCTGCTGCTGGCCCTGCTGATGAGCTTCGGCGTGATCGTCGGCGAGCGCGAGCGCGGGCAGTTGGCGCTGATCTTCCCCCATCCCCTGCCGCGCGAGGTCTTCGTGCTGGCCAAGTTCGCCGCGCTGGCGATCCTGTTCGCTCTGGGGATGCTGCTGGGCGCGCTGGGCGCGTACCTGTACACCGTCCTGCTCTTCGACGCGCCGTCGTTGGGGGGCTTCCTGGCACTGACCTGGCTGATGTTTGTCTGGCTGCTCTGCCTGGTGGCCCTGTCGCTGCTGGCCAGCACGCTGGGCCGCTCGATGATGGCCGCGGGCGGCATCGCCTTCGTGCTGATCATCGCCGTGCTGCTGGCGGGTTCGTTCACGCCGCTTGCGCCGAACAGGCTGCTGGACTGGGGGCGCGCCCTGGCCGTCGGAGCCGACGCGCCCGCCCGTTGGGGCGCGCTGGCTGTCACGCTGGGCATCTCGACGCTGGCTGTGGGTGCAAGCTGCCTGCTCCTGCGCCGCCAGGAGATCGGCTGAGCCAGGGGCGCACCCGTCTTGGTGCAAAGTCTCACCGCAGAGGCGCAGAGGACACAGAGAAAGACCAAAGAGAGTTCTTCACCCGTCTCTCCTCTGCGATCTCCGCGCCTCTGCGGTTCAATAATCCGGCCCCTTCACAGGACACGCCCGATCGAGCGCAAATCATTGACATGCGCCGCCGCCGCCGTTATACTCTGCCGCATGATCGCACAGCAGGCTCACGCTCACGCGCACCATCATGGCCAGACCCCTCATCGGCGGTCCGCTGGCGCGTGGATGCTGTGCGTCTGAGCGTGTGACAGACGCAGGAGATCATCGAGACGCCTCCCGGCCCGCCGGGAGGCGTTTTTTGTTTACCCGCGTGTAGAGGGCCAGCGGCCCCGGAGACTCCCCTATGTCCGAACAGATTCGCATCGCGCTGCCCAGCAAAGGCCGCATGGAAGGCGAGACGCTCGACTTCCTGGCCGAATGCGGGCTGCGCGTGCACAAGCCCAACCCCCGCCAGTACACGGCGACGCTGCCCGCGCTGCCGGACGTGCTGCTGCTCTTCCAGCGCGCCCGCGACATCCCGCTCAGCGTGGCCGCCGGCGACGTGGACCTGGGCATCACCGGCTACGACACGCTCTTCGAGGCATTCGGTGAAGGGGCGCAGGACGTGATCGTCGTACACGAAGCGCTGGGCTTCGGCGAATGTCGGTTGGTGCTGGCCGTGCCGGAGGATTGGGAAGGCGTGACGACCGTCGCCGACCTGGCCCGGCGGGGTGCGGGCCGCGAGTTGCGCGTCGCCACCAAATACTCGC
The DNA here is from genome assembly GCA_037447125.1 of Chloroflexota bacterium. Taxonomy (GTDB): domain Bacteria; phylum Chloroflexota; class Anaerolineae; order Aggregatilineales; family Aggregatilineaceae; genus UBA2029. The sequence continues at coordinate 31,195 of JBBIHG010000019.1, forward strand.
AGAGTGTCAGCCGCTTCCTGGCCGCGCGCGGCGTGCTCAACGTGCGCGTCGTCAGCGCGGACGGGGCGCTGGAGTCCGCGCCCATCGTCGGCTACGCAGACTTCATCGCCGATATTTCTAGCACGGGCACGACCCTGCACGAGAATCGCCTGCGCGCCCTCGAAGATGGCACCATCGTCCGCTCGCAGGCGATTTTGATCGGCAACCTCGCAGCCCTCAAAGAGCGCCCCGATGTGCTGGCCGCCACGCGCCAGATGCTGGAATTCATCGAGGCGCACCTGCGCGCGCGCGGCCAGTACATGATCTTCGCCAACATGCGCGGCGCTTCCATGGAAGATGTGGCGGCGCGCGTCTTCAGCCAGCCCGACCTGGGCGGCTTGCAGGGGCCAACCATCGCACCGATGATCACCCGCCAGGGGGCCGGGCAGTGGTGGGCGATCAACATCGTCGCCCACGCCCGCAAGCTGTACGAGGTCATCCGCCAGATTCGCGCCATCGGCGGCAGCGGCGTAGTCGTCACGCCGGTGACCTACATCTTCGAGGAAGCGCCGGAACGTTATCAGCGCCTGCTATTTGCCCTGAACGGAGAGGACACCCCCGCATGAGCACCCTGCGCATCTACGACGACCTGAGCAAGGCTCGCGCGACGATCCTGCGCCGCGACTCGCTGCGTGACATCATCGTCCCCGCCTGGCTCAGCGACAGCCTGCACAAGCTGTTCGGCGAGCCGGTGACGCCCGACGAAGCGGTGCGGCGCATCATCCGCAGCGTGCGCGAGCGCGGCGACGCGGCCCTGCGCGACTGGAATGCGCGCATTGACGGGGCGCACCTGGACAGGCTGGCCGTGCCGGAAGACGAGATCGCCGCGGCGCTCGACGCCATCCCCGCCGAAGTCGCCGCCGCGCTGCGCTACGCCGCCGAACGCATCCGCCGCTTCCACGAGAAGCAGCCGGTCACCGGCTGGGTGGACGCGACGCGCGAAGGCTTGCTGGGGCAGCTCATCCGTCCGGTGGACTCGGTGGGCGTTTATGTGGCCGGCGGCACGGCTCCGTTGCCCTCATCGCTGCTGATGAGCGCCATCCCCGCCCAGGTCGCCGGTGTGAGCGAGATCGTCGTCACCACGCCACCTGGTCGCGGGACGGGTACGGTCCCGCCGGTGATTCTGGCAGCGGCGGCGGTCTGCGGGCTGACGAAGGTGGTGCGCGTCGGCGGGGCGCAGGCCATCGCTGCCCTGGCCTATGGCACGGAGAGCGTGCCGCGCGTGGCCAAGATTGTCGGGCCGGGCAACCTGTTCGTCACCCTGGCCAAGCAGCAGGTCTATGGCGACGTGGGCATTGACGGACTGCCGGGGCCGACTGAGACGATGGTCCTCGCCGACGAGAGTGCCAATCCCGCCCTGGCCGCCGCCGATCTGCTGGCCCAGGCCGAGCACGACGCCCTGGCTTCGGCCATCCTGGTCACGCCGAGCCGCGTCCTGGCCGAAGCGGTCGCCGCCGAAGTCGAGCGGCGCGTCCCCGCGCTCAGCCGGGCGGCGATCATCGCCCAGTCGCTGGCCGAGCGCAGCGGCGCGGTGATCGTGCGCGATCTCGACGAGGCGTTCGCCGTCGCCAACGACTACGCCGCCGAGCACCTATGCCTGCTGGTCGCCAATCCCTGGGACTGGGCCGGGCACGTGCGCAACGCGGGCGGCGTCTTCCTGGGCGAGACCTCCTTCGAGGTGCTGGGCGACTACGTGGCCGGGCCGTCGCACGTAATGCCCACCGGCGGCACAGCGCGCTTCGCCTCGCCGCTGAACGTGCTGGACTTCGTCAAGATCACCAGTCTGGTGGGGTTGGAGGCGCGGGCGGCGTCTGAGTTGAGCGAAGTGGCGGCGGTGCTGGCCCGCGCCGAGGCGCTGACCGCGCACGCCGCCGCCGCCCAGGCGCGCGTCAGGCGGTAGGGGCGATAAGGTTGGTCTGTGGTCTGCGGCGGCTTTTCGCTTTACCTCACCCCCAGCCTTGCTGCGCTCGGCGAAGCCTGCGTCAGCGGGCCGAGCGGGGGTGAGGTAAGCCGGCCAGCGCTTGCGCCGAACAGGATGAAATGACATGACTGAGGTTTCACCCTCTCGCATACAGGGAAAGGTGCGCGTCCGCGCCGACATCGCCGCCATGCAGTCCTACACGCCAACCGCCTCGCTGGAAGTGTTCGCGGGGCAGTTGGGCATCCCGGCGGAACGGCTGATCAAGCTCGACGCCAACGAGAATCCCTACGGCCCGGCGCCGGGCGCGCGGGCGGCGCTGGCCGCGCTGAACACGGCGCACATCTACCCCGACCCGGAGGCGCGCGCCCTGCGCGCCGGGCTGAGCGATTACGCCGGCGTGAGCGCCGAGCACATCCTGGCCGGGGCGGGCGCGGACGAGTTGATCGCGCTCATCCTGGAGCTGTTCATCGAGCCGGGCGACGCCGTGATCAACACGCCGCCGACCTTCAGCATGTACGCCTTCGATACGCCGCTGGCCTTCGGTCGCGTGGTGGACGTGCCCCGCCGCGCCGATTTCTCGCTAGACGTGGAGGAGATCGAGGTGGCGGCGCGCGAGTCCGGGGCCAGGCTGCTCTTCCTGTGCTCGCCCAACAACCCCGACGGCAGCCTGATCCCGCCGGAGACGATCGAGCGCCTGCTCGACTTGCCGCTGGTCGTGGTGCTGGACGAGGCGTACATCGAGTTCAGCGGGGCGAAGAGTCTGGTTCCGCGCGTGCCAGAGACGCCCAACCTGATTGTGCTGCGCACCTTCAGCAAGTGGGCCGGGCTGGCCGGGCTGCGCATCGGCTACGGCGTATTCCCGCGCGAGATCATCGCCCACCTGTGGAAGATCAAGCAGCCGTATAATGTGAACGTGGCAGCGGACGCAGCGGCGCGCGCCTCGCTGGCCGACCTGCCCTATTTGCAGGCCAACGTGACGCGGCTGACCGCCGAGCGCGAGCGGCTGGAGCGCGAGCTGGCGGCGATCCCGTACCTGCACCCGTACCCCAGCCGCAGCAACTTCGTGCTCTGCCGGGTGACGGGCATGGAGGCGGCGGGGTTGCGGCGGCGGCTGGCCGAGGAGCACGGTATCCTCATCCGCCACTACAACACGCCGCGCCTGCAAGATCATGTGCGCATCAGCGCCGGGACGCCCGCGCAAACCGACGCCCTGCTCGCCGCGCTGCGCGCGATCGGGGAGACTTCCGAAGTTTCCGAGACTTCGGAAGTCTGACGGCGGGGACGCCCGCGCAGACCGATGCGCCATGCCGAATCGGGTAAGCAAGGAAACCGTAGGGGCGCTGCTCTGCCGCGCCCTCCGATGCAGCGCAGTATCACAATGGCGAAAGGACGGAGACCCTGATGACTGAACGCACCGCCACCATCACCCGCCACACCAACGAGACGCAGATCGCACTGACCCTGACCCTCGACGGGACGGGCGCGGCGCAGATTGACACGGGAGTCGGTTTCTTCGATCACCTGCTGCATCACGTCGCCCATCACGGCCTGTTCGACCTGACCGTGCAGGCGACCGGCGACCTACATATTGACGCCCACCACACCGTCGAGGACGTGGCCATTTGCCTGGGCCGCGCCCTGGATGAGGCGCTCGGCGGGCGGACGGGCATCGCCCGCATGGGCCATGCTTATGTGCCGATGGACGAGGCGCTGGCCCGCGTGGTGGTGGACCTCAGCGGGCGGCCCTACGCCATCATTCAGGCGGACTTCAGCGCGCCGCTGATCGGGCAGATGCCTACCTCGCTGGTGGCCCATGTCCTGGAAAGCATCGCTTCCAACGCGCGGATGAATCTGCACGCCGCCGTGCTCTATGGCCGCGACGATCATCACAAAGCCGAGGCGCTCTTCAAGGCACTGGGCCGCGCGCTGCGCGCGGCTGTGGCGCGCGATCCGCGCCGGGGCGACGTGCCCAGCACCAAAGGGACGCTGACCGGATGAGCGCCTTGCCCACGAACCCCGATCCCGCCCTGCTCGACCGGGCGCGCGGCTGCGCCGTGGGCGCGGCCCTCGGCGACGCGCTCGGCATGCCGCTGGAAGCCAGGCCGCCGCGCACCTTCAATCACCTGCTGCGCGAGATGGTCAACGGACGGCTGCCCGCGGGCAGTTTCACCGACGACACGGAAATGGCCCTGGCCCTGGCCGAGAGCCTGCTGGCGCACCGTCCGCTCGACCCCGCCGACCTGGGACGGCGCTTCGTCGCCTGGGCGGACAGCGGCCCCGACGACATCGGCATCCACACCTACCGCGTGCTGGCGCGGCTCAGGCGCGGCGAGCCTTGGGACGGGGCGGCGGAAGCGGTGCAGGAGATGAATCGGGATTCCGCGCCCAACGGCTCGCTGATGCGCTGCTGGCCGGTGACGCTGGCCTGCTGGTCGGAGCCGGCGGCCCTCCGCCGGGACAGCGTGCTACAAAGCCGCGTGACGCATGTGCACATAGACTGCCTGGCCGCCTGCGTCTTTGCCAACGCGCTGATCGTCGCCTTGTTGCGCGGGGCCGCGCCCGCAGCAGCGGTCAGCGAGACGCTGGCGACCGTCCCCCTGCCCGACGGTCTGCGCGACGCCGTCGAAGGGGCCGCCCGCCGCCGTCGCGAGGAATTGCCCAATTCCGGCTGGGTGCGCCACACGCTGGAAAGCGCCCTGTGGGGCTTGCTGACCACTGACTCCTTTGAGGAAGCGCTTGTCCAGGTGGTCAACCTGGGCGGCGACGCGGACTCGGCGGGGGCGGTCGTCGGGGCGCTGGCCGGAGCAGCCTATGGGCTGGCGGCTATTCCGGGGCGCTGGCGAACGGCCTTGCGCGGGGCGTGGCCGCCGCGCAGCGGGACGATCTGGACGGAGCGGGATTTTGTGACGCTGGCGGATCGGTTGCTGGCGACGCAGGAGACACGCTCATGATCGCTCTCATTGACTACGGCGCGGGCAACCTGCGCAGTGTGCGCAACGCCCTGGCCCACCTGGGCGCAGACGTGATCACCCTCGCCACGCCGGATGGGCTGGCTGGCGCGGACAAGATCGTGCTGCCCGGCGTGGGCGCGTTCGGCGCGGGGATTGACTCTCTGCGCGCAGCGGGCTTCGAGGAGCCGCTCAAAGAGGCCGCGGCGGCGGGCGTCCCGCTGATCGGCATCTGCCTGGGGATGCAATACCTGTTCGAGACCAGCGACGAGATGGGCTGGCATCGCGGGCTGGGCCTGCTGCCGGGCCGCGTGACGCGCTTCCCCGCCGCCGGGCCGAAGGTGCCGCACATCGGCTGGAACCAGCTTCACATCCAGCAGGAGCACCCGCTGCTGGACGGGATTGAGGACGGGGCCTACGCCTACTTCGTGCACTCGTACTACGTGGACGCGGGCGATCCGGGCGACGTGCTGGCGACGACTGATTACGGCATTGAGGTCGCCGCGGTTGTGGCGCGCGGGAATCTGTTCGGCATCCAGCCGCACCCGGAAAAGAGCCAGGCGGTGGGCCTGCGTATCCTGCAGAACTTCGTGGAGATGTGACCATGATCGTCTATCCGGCCATTGACCTGCGGCGCGGGCGCGTGGTGCGCCTCAAGCACGGCGACCCGGCTCAGGAGACGGTGCACAGCGACGATCCGCTCGCCGTCGCCGGGCGCTGGCGGGCGGCGGGCGCAGCCTGGCTGCATGTGGTCAACCTGGATGGGGCGCTCGGCGAGGCGACGCTGGCGCTCGACGCGCTGCGCGCCATCGCGGCAGTGGGGCTGCCGGTGCAGTTCGGCGGCGGGCTGCGGGCGCTCGACGACGCGGCGCGCGCCCTGGACGCAGGGGCGGCGCGCGTCGTGCTGGGGACGCTGGCCGTCCAGCAACCGGACGTGGCGGGCGAGGCCGTGCGGCGCTTTGGGGCGGAAGCGATCGCGGTGGCGCTCGATGTGCGCGACGAGCGCGTGGCGACGCACGGCTGGCAGCAGGTCAGCGCGTGGACTCCGGCGGAGCTGGGCGCGCGCTTCGCGCGGATGGGGGTGATTCACGCGCTCTACACCGACGTGTCGCGCGACGGCGACCTGAGCGGGGTGAACGTCGAGGCGACGGCGGCCCTGGCGCGGGCGACCGGCCTGGCCGTGATCGCGTCGGGCGGGGTGGCGTCGCTGGACGATGTGCGGCGTCTGCGGGCAACGGGCGCGGTCGCGGGTGTGGTGATCGGGCAGGCGCTGTATACGGGGGCGTTCGCGCTCGAGGACGCGCTGCGCGCGGCGGACGGCGGCTAGCAGGCCGCCTCTTCTCAGCGCCAGCGAAAGCGGCGCGTGGGCAAGAGGCCGGCGGTCGCCATCATGGTTTTTTTGGGGGGAGTGGCTCCTGGACTTTGGAAGTCTGTGGCTCAGCCAGCCTCATCGCGGCCCTCCAGGCTTGTAGAAGCCGATAACGTATTCCTGATGCATTCTGTTTTCGATCTGAGAATTCCGTTCCTGCCCTCTGCGGGCGGGCATCATGCGCCGGTCACGATCCAGGTGGCGCACGCCAATATGCGCGATCTCAAAGCCGACCTGCTGCCCGATTTCGGCCAGGCAATCATACGTGCGCGTATCTATGCCCCGAATGACCGAGCTACCCACTACGAGAATGGCTGCTCGTCCGGGTCTGAGGACGCGGATCATTTCGCCAAGCACCCGCGCCATCTCCGCATAATAGCGGTGCAACCCGGCTCCCTTGCTGCGATCCCTGGCAGCGATAGCCTGAATGACTCCAGCGGTCGTGGAGGGTAATTCCTCCGTCCTGGTGCCATTCAGGGCCTCGCTTCCGATGTACCGCTTGCGATACTGGGACAGGACATCTAGCGGATAGCCCATCCAGACGAGCGAGAATTTATGCGCCCGCATGTAATCTATGGCGTTAGCAGGATACGGTGGCGAAGTAACGACCAAATCCACTGAGTCGCTCTTGAGAGGCAGGCTCTGGGCGTCTCCGCAGCCCAGCACAACCAGGGGCCGAGTGGCTGGAAGGGCCGCCAGACTGGTCAGGTTCTGTTTCAGGCGCTTCTCGAATTCCCTGATCGGCGACCGGTACGGCTTGTCTTTGGCACGATGGGGGCGCGTGTGCGCCAGGTCGAGCGCCAGGGAGACGCCGCCCGATTTCGTGATAATGACAGATGAAAAGGCCAACTCCAGGAAACTGCGCACGCCGCCTTCTGGCAGGGATTCAATCTGCTTCAAGAGGGCCAGCAACTCAACCTGCGCTTCTGGCGCGAACCAATAGTCCACGAACTCCTGGGTCCTGGCATCGAAGCGCCCGGCAAGCTCTGCCCGCAACTCATCGCTGTATTCAAAGGCAGCCAGCTTCGCCTTCCTGAGCATCTGCAATCCCGCCTGGGCAGCGTCCAGCGGGGCGACAGAGGTTGTTTTCGCATTACACAGGCGCAGCGCCAGCGGATCAATATCGAACCCGACAGCGCAGCGACCGGCCAGCACTGCTTCCAGCAATGTGGTGCCCGATCCCACCATCGGATCGAGCACCACATCGCCAAGCCGAGTCAGGCCATCAATGAACTTGCGCGGGAGTTGAGGCGGGAACTTGGCCGGAAAAGCGTGCAGATCATGCGTATACTCGCGACTTGAACTGCTGTGGAAGTCCAGGTCGCTCGCAAGCAGCGCAACCAACTGTGACTGATACGTTTCGGGCATCGGCGCTATGTCGCTCGTTAAGTCAAACAAGCCGCCTGAGGCAATTATACCCACTTGAGGGGAGCAGTAAACTTCCAACCTATGCTACAATGCGGGGTAAGGGCACGCCAGAGCGAAGGGACAGCGCCATGCCCCGCCCCGAACCCGCTTACCGCCGCCTGCTGCGCGAGGGCGGCTTCCCCGATCGCGTCCGCGCGGCGCAGGCCGCGCTGAAGGACTGCGACCTGTGCGCCTGGGCCTGCCACGTGGATCGCACGCAGAAGATCGGCTTCTGCCGCACGGGGGCGGAGGCCATCGTCAGCAGCGCCTTCCCGCACATGGGCGAGGAAGACCCGCTGACCGGCGTGTACGGCTCCGGCACCATCTTCTTCGCCCAGTGCAATCTGCGCTGCCAGTTCTGCCAGAACTACGAGATCAGCCAGGAAGGCAAGGGGCGCATCATCAGCGTCGAAGAGCTGGCCGAGGTGATGCTGCGGCTTCAGGCGGCCGGCTGCCACAACATCAACTTCGTCTCGCCCAGCCACGTCATCGCGCCGATCATCGCCGCCGTGCACCTGGCCGCCGAAGCCGGGCTGAGCATCCCGCTCGTCTACAACACCGGCGGCTACGATTCGCTAGCCGGGCTGCGCTTGCTGGACGGCATCATTGACATCTACATGCCAGACATAAAATACGCCGATCCCGTCCTGGCCCAACGCTACTCGAAAATCCCCGACTATCCGGTGCACAACCAGGCCGCCGTGCGCGAGATGCACCGCCAGGTGGGCGACTTGCAGCTTGACAACGAGGGTATTGCCACGCGCGGGCTGCTAGTGCGCCATCTGGTGCTGCCCGAGGGCATCGCCGGAACGGAAGCAATTGTGCGCTTCCTGGCCGAAGAAATCTCGGCCAATACCTACATCAACGTCATGGGCCAGTATCGCCCGGCGTGGCGCGTCCGCGAGCGCGACATCGCCCCGCTCAACCGCCCCGTGACGCGCCAGGAGGTCGAGGAGGCCACGGCCATCGCGCGGCGGGCCGGGCTGCGTCTGGACGAGCGCCGGAGCCGCATCCTGCGCTGGTTGTGAAGCGGCAGTCGCCGCCTGGGAAGGAGGAACGCTGTGGACTATCGTTATGTAGGCGTCGTGACCCACTACTTCACCCGCATTGGTGTGGCGGCCATCCTGCTCGACGACGAGCTGTACCTCGAAGACTGGGTACTCTTCAACGGACCGCATACCCAGTTCGAGCAGCAGGTACTCTCGATGCAGATCAACCACCAGGCCGTTGATCAGGGGATGCCCGGCGAAGAAGTCGCCGTCCAGGTGGATGACGTGGTGCGCGCCGGCGACGAGGTGTACGTGATCGAAGACTGATGCGCCGCTCAGCCCAGGTCCTTGGCTCCCGATAAGCTGGCGATGGCCCGCCGCGGGCTGTCGGCCTCAGTGCCCAGTTCCTCGTCGGCGAACTGGTAGTCGCTCTTGCGGATGTACTCGGCCAGCTCGCTCTGCAGCCGCCACCAGATGGCCTGCTGGAGGGCCAGCAGCCGCGCTTTGGCTGGCGTGCTGGCGCGCGAGTCGAGCGCCGCGCGCAGGTGAGACAGGCACAGCCCCGCCGACGCGCCGAATCCCTGGGCGAAGGCTGGCTCATCCAGGTGGTCGAACAGGCTGCGCAGCAGGTGTTCCTCGACAGTTGCGCGGTGCGCGCAGACGGGGCATGTCGCCTTAGGCTTGAGCGCCTCGGTTGCTGCCGCGACCTGCCGCCGCCCGCTGTCCGCTTTGATCTCGCCCATGTCCTTCAGCAGGTTGCGCACCAATCCCTCATAGAGCAGGGCGATGCCCAGCGCGCTGGCGTTGATCTGGTCGAGGGCGTGCCAGGCGTGCGTCGCGCAAAAGCCGCGCGCATCGCGCACGGCAAAATGGGTTGCCGGCTCGTTGGCGTACTCATAGACCAGGCTGCCAATGTGAGCGTGCACACTGTCCGCCACGAGACGGCAGACGGGGCAGCCGGACTGCTCAAATGCGTGGAGCAACTGGTGGGCGCGAGCCGAAAGAGCCATTGAAGACCATCCCCTGTGATCGCTGCATCTGGCGCGCCGATTATACCGCGACCCGCCAACGAGTATTGCGCTGTGGAGTTGCATCCTGTAAGATTAGGGCAGAATGGTTGCTGCGGGCATGGTGTAGCGGTAACACAACAGCCTTCCAAGCTGTTGTCACGGGTTCGAGTCCCGTTGCCCGCTCTGCGAGCGCCCGGCGCTTTGGCTGGGCGCTGAGTTTAGCAGGGCCCGTAGCTCAGCGGTGAGAGCAGCCGGCTCATAACCGGTCGGTCGCAGGTTCGAATCCTGCCGGGCCCACTCTCCCCCTCCTTGCCGCGAGACAGCCTCGCGGCCTTTCTCTCTCCCGCAACCACACAAAAACAGGGGCATCCCTTTCAGGATGCCCCTGCCGCTAGCTGGGGATGGAATGGGCCGCTGGCTAAGGCTGGGGCTTGGGATGCGGCGGCATACGCCCTTCCTTGCTATTGATCTCCTCGCGCGGATCGGCGAGCGCGTAGATGTCGTCGGCTTCGATGTCCTTCGTCAGGCGCACGGCTGGCGCGCCCGTCACCGCCAGGCGAACTGTGAACAGCTCGCGCTGGCCGGGCCTGGTTTCATCAACCACGGCGTCCGAATGAAAGATGACGGCGCTGTTGTCGCAGCGGAAGCTGGGGGCCAGGTTGTTGTCATCGTTATCGGTTAAGGCCCTCACCTGGCCAGTGATCACATCTACCAGGTAGACATTGTAGCTGCCGTTCATTTTGGTGTGGAAGGCGAGGGAGCGCCCGTCTGGCGAGAAGGTGTGCCCGGCGACATCCGCGCCCAGGTCGGTCAACTGGCGAGCTTCTCTGGTGATCATGTTCATGAACCACAGGTCAAAGACGCCCGTCTCGCTGAGTTGGAGCCAGGCCAAAGACCGGCCATCGCGCGACAGGACCGGCACCACATCTTCGGTGTCGTTATCGGTCAACTGAGTCAGCGCACGGGTTGCTACGTCCAGGAGGTAGATATCCCAGTCGTGGATGCCGTCTTCATCACCCTCGCGGATCCGATCGCTCTGGAAGACCAGGCTTCCGCCCTCCAGCTTAAAGTAGCAGCCAACTTCTGGCACCCAGAAGGGGTTGATATCGTTGGCCGGGTCGTCGGTCAGGCGGATGGGCAGCCCAGCGCCAGACACGTCGGCCATATACAGTTCCCAGTTGCCGTCGCGGTTGCTTTCCCAGGCGATCAGGCTGGAGGGACCCCACACCGGGTTGACGTCATTGCCTGAGTTATGGGTCAGGCGAACCTGCCGCGAACCATCGGGCTGAGCCAGATAGATTTCCCAATTGCCGTCGCGGTTGGATGTGAAGGCGACCCAGTCGTTCTCGGGCGAATAGCTGGGCTGAATGTCATGACTGTCGTTGCCGCGCGTGACATTGTTGGCCAGGGTGTTGAGGCCGTCGTCAGTCAGGCGGTAGAGGTCCCAGTCACCGTCGGCATTGCTGTGGTAGAAGACCAGATCGGGCTGGCATCGGATACAGATGAGCGGCCGCGTCACGTCGCCCGGCGAGACCGGCGCGCCGATACGGATGGCTGCCCAAGGCCCGCGCGGCAGGGGAGCGCCTTCCTCGTCGGGGACCTCTGGCACGACCGGGAATTCGGGCAAGCCTGGCTCTTGGGCCTGTGCGCGCTGGGGCGTGAACAAAACGGCTGCTAATACTACGATCAGGCTGAGTATCAGAGCTTTCAGATACATGAGATGACTCCTTAGCGTTTGCATACGCCCCTCCCGAATGATTGCGCGCGGTGCTCACGTGGCGCAACCGTGAGTGCCGCGAGGAAGACGGTCTCTCTCATTCTCTCCACAAACGAACTGCGTAGCCCCGCAACCCGCTCCACTGGCTCACTGGAACGGCGTCTTTGCCGGCAGCCCCGCTCACACTGACAACGGCAATCACGCAGCATACTGGAGTCACTGCAATCGATCTACATAGTACATGATTTGGGCGCGCTAGGCAATCGGCTCGTGATCATATTTTGTCATAATGTGCCAGGCAACCACCCGGCGGGGTGCGTGCAAAACCTGTCAGGCAGTGGGGCGCTGCTCTGCTGCGCCCGGTAGGGGCGGGTTTCGAAACCCGCCCCTGCGCGCATCTGCGCCAGAATCCCCCCCTACTGCGCGGCGGGCAGTGGGGCGCTGAGGCCCATCTCCGGCAAGTCCGGCAGCGCGGGGGCGTACAGCCAGGCGACGAACAGGTCGCCCAACGGCTCTCCGGCGATCTCCTCGGCCACCGCGATGAAGTCCGCCGTCGTCGCGTTGCCGTGCTGGTGGCGCTCGTAGTAGGCACGCAGGATGGCGAAGAACGCCTCGTCGCCGGCGCGCCGGCGTAGCGCATGCAGGGTCAGCGCCCCGCGCAGGTAAACCCCCCGGTTGAACAGCGCATCCGGCGGGGGATCGCCCGGCGGGAGGTAGCTGCTCAGCGGCAGCCGCGGCGAGAACCCCGCCTGATCCTCGGCAATCTGCGCGTAGATGTGGCGGACGATCTGATCCAGCGCGGCCGGCCCCCGGTCGTGCTCGAACCACAGCCACGAGGCATAGGTGGCGAAGCCCTCGTTGAGCCAGATGTCACCCCAGCGGGCCAGGCTGACGCTGTTGCCGAACCACTGGTGGGCCAGCTCGTGGGCCACGGCCTCCTCAGCCGCGCCCGTGCCCGTGATCCAGTTGCGCCCGAAGAGCGAAATCGTCTGCGTCTCCAGGGCGAAGGGCAGCGCCGCATCAATGACCACCGCGCCATACGCCTCGAACGGGTAGGGGCCGAATGCCTCGCTGAAGAAGGCGATCATGTCGGCGGTGCGCGCGAACTCGGCGACCACGGCGTCGGCGTGATCGGGTGGGTAATAGGTGCGCAGCGGCAGGCCGTGCGGCCCGGGGCCGGTCATCACCGCGAACTGGTCAATGTTGACCGTCACCAGGTAGCTGGCGATGGGGTCGCGCGAGGCCCACACGTAGGTGATCGTCTCGCCGTCGGCGCTGGAAATCGTCTCGTGCAGCGTGCCGTTGGCCGCCACCACATAGGGGGCGGGTACGGTGATGCGCAGCTCGTAGGTCGCCTTGTCCAGCGGGTGATCGTTGACCGGATACCAGCCCATCGCCCCATACGGTTCGCTGGCCACGAACACGCCGCCGCCGAAGTTCGTCCAGCCGACCAGCAGGGGGATGCTCGACCCGGACACGCTGCTGGGCCGGCCCGCGTAGCGCACCGCTACGGTGAACGGCTCCCCGGCGGGCAGCGGCGCTGGCGGCACGACGATCAACTCGCGCTCGTGCCGGTCCCACGCCGCGGGCGCCCCGTTGACCTCCACGCCGAGCACGGCTGGCCCGGCGAAGTCCAGGTTGAAGGCGCTCAATTCCTGCGCCGCCAGGGCGGTGATCGTCGTCGTCGCGTCAATGGTGTTGCTGGCGAGATCGGCAGTCAGCTCGATGGTGTAGTGCTGGGCGTCGTAGCCGCCGTTGCCCAGCGTGGGAAAGTAAGGGTCGCCGATACCCGCAGGCCCGGCGACCGGCCCCTCCTGCGCCTGAGCGACGGCGGGGATCGGGAGGATGAGGACAAGGGCGAGCAGCAGGGCGAGCCGGCGGGACATAAGGGCCTCTTCGCGGCCAGTGTGCGGTCGGATGGTTATACCGCACAGGGTGCGGGGATGCCAGGCGGTGGCTGTGAGGGAGCGCACCGACCTCGTCAGGTCGTGGAGGCGCTGCTCTGCTGCGCCCTGCTTGGCCGCACCCGCCGCCGGCGCCAGTTGACGACCACCACGCCAGCCAGGATCATCGCCGCGCCGACGACGATCTTCCAGTCCACCGCCTCGTCCAGAAATAGCGCGCCCAGCGTCACCCCGACGGGCGGCATCACATACGTGACCAGCGTGGTGCGCGTCGCCCCCCAGGTGGAGATCAGCGTGTAGAACAGGAAGTAGGCCAGCACCGTGTTGACCAGGGCCAACGTGATCACGGCCAGCACGTCCTGCGCGCCCAGGTCGGCGGCGGCGGGCAGCGGCGCGGCGGCCAGCGTGATGGCGATGATCAGCGAGCCGCCGATGATCAGCGAGCCGCCGGCGATGGTGAAGGGGTCCACGCCGCGCAGGTAGCGGCGGATGACCACCGCTGACACGGCGTAGCACGCCGCCGCGCCCAGCACGGCGATCTGGCCCGTCAGCGGGTTGGGGCTGCTGGACTCAGTGCTGCGGCTGGCCAACAGAGCCACGCCAGCAAAGCCCAGGCCCAGGCCCAGCACCTTCTGCGGGGTGATGCGCTCGTCGGGCAGGCCCACATGGGCGATGACCAGCGTGAAGAGCGGCACCGTCGCGTTGAGCACGGTCGCCAGGCCGCTGTCAATGTCCTGTTCGCCCCAGGTGATCAGCGTGAAGGGCACGGCAGTGTTGACCACGCCGACGAAGAGCAGGGCCGCCCGCTCGCGGGGGTTGGTCGGCCAGCGGCGCCCGGTGACGCGCAGGAAGACGGCCATGAACGCCGCGGCCAGTCCCAGCCGCACCGACACCAGCGGCAGCGGGCCGAACGCATCCACCGCCACCTTGATCAGCAGGAACGACGATCCCCAGATGAGGCCCAGTCCCCAAAACAACAGCCAGTTGCGCATCGCGCCCCCAAAGACAGCGATCAGCGGTCAGTGGTCAGCCATCAGTCAGCCAGAGCGAGGCGGGCAGGGCTGCCGCTCCCCGGTTCCGGCGGGAAAAACGAACGCCCTGCCAGGCGGCAGAGCGTGAAGGGCACCGCCCGGCGCGCCCACAGATCAGCGCTGCGGCGGCGCTTCTTCGATGGTGATGTCGGGGAAGAACTGGCGCACCGTGCCCGCGATCCAGCCGTGCAGCGTGTTCAGCGACAGGGGGCAGCCTTCGCAGGCGCCGCCCAACTCGACGCGGGCGACCCTGCCGTCGAAGGACACCAACCGGCACCACCCCCCGTGATAATACTCGATGTACGAAGACAGGTTCTCGATCAGACTCTGCAAACGCTGCTCGACCGGCGCGTTGGCATTCACCCCATTCCCGATGGTATCCGGCATCACCCTGTTCTCCTGCGTCACATGGAAACTCTGCCTGATCTTAAACGATCGCGGCGGCGACTGCAATGCGCGCGCAAACTTTCGCAGCTTTCAGCTTCCCGCGGGTGCGTGCAAAACCTGTCAGGCAGTATGCTGCGCCCTGGTTGACCTCACCCC
>JBBIHG010000020.1:0-45884 GCA_037447125.1 Chloroflexota bacterium
CAGATTGCGGACTCAGCTTAGCAAGTTCTACGCCGCTAAGCAAGCGGTAGCTGAGAGCAATCCCTTCCTTGTAGAGCACTTCCAGCGGCCCGCCGGTGCCCAGCGCCAGCGTCCCCTCGGCGAAGTCACCATAGCCGCCCTCGGCGACGACTGCGCGCAGCGCCGGGTAGCGTGCGGCGGCCATCACCGCCGTCGCGCCCGCCGACGAGAAGCCGAGCACGCCGATGCGCGCCGGGTTCACGTCCGCGCGCGCCTCCAGGTAGGCCAGCGCGTCGCCCACCTCGCTGATCTCGCGGTAGCCCAGGCTGAGCGGCCCCATCCCGGCGCAGCGCCGCGACTCGAAGGCGAGCACCGCGTAACCGTGCCGGGCCAGCACGTCGGCTTCGTGCAGGCGGTTGCCGCGCCCGCTGGCCGCCGCCGGAGGGATGATCACCGCCGCGCCATTTGTGCCGGGGATGAAGGTGGCGCGGAAGCGCCCCACCCGCCCGGCAATGGTCACGTCTTCCCAGGCGTGGCCGAAGTCGCCCGGCGAGCGCCCGTCCTCACCGCACGGCGCGTAGAGCAGGCGGTAGGTGGTCGCAAAACCGAGCAGCGCCGGCACGACGACGACGGCGAGCGCGACGGCGAGGGTGGCCAGGGCCAGCGTCCGTTGCCAGCGGCGGCGCTGCGCAGGGAGTCGGGGGGACGTGCTCATGATCGCCCTGGGCCGAAACAGAAGCGCGCCGTGATGGGCGCGCTTTGCTCGTGGTGGCTGTCCTACGCCTTCGGCCCGAACCTGGCGCTGAGCAGGTCGTGGACAGTCGGCTGGCCCAGTTCTTGCAGCTCGTAGCGGACGCGCTGCGCTGGCCTGTCTATGGTGATCACCCGCGCCAGGTCAATCGGCGTGGCGACGATCACCAGGTCGCACGGCGTGGCGCGGATCGTCTCTTCCAGGTCGGCGCGCTGTTCCTCGCCGTAACCCATCGCTGGCAGCAGCGCCCCCGTCCCTGGGTATTTGGCGAACGTCTCGGCGATGCTGCGCACGGCGTAGGGACGCGGGTCCACCAGCTCCGCCGCGCCGAAACGCTGCGCGGCGACCACGCCCGCGCCGTAGGCCATCTCGCCGTGGGTCAGGGTGGGGCCGTCCTCGACAACCAGCACGCGCCTGCCGCGAATGGCCGCCGGATCGTCCACGAAGATGGGCGAGGCGGCGTCAATGACCGTCGCCGCCGGGTTGAGCGCGCGGATGCTCTCGCGCACCTGCTGCACCCCCGCCTGATCCGCCGTGTCTATCTTATTGATGATCACCACGTCGGCCATGCGCAGGTTGGCTTCGCCGGGGTGGTAGCTCTGCTCGTGGCCGGGCCGGTGCGGGTCCACCAGCACGAAGTACAGGTCGGGCGCATAGAAGGGCAGGTCGTTGTTGCCGCCGTCCCACAGCACGATGTCGGCTTCCTGCTCGGCTTCGCGCAGGATGCGCTTGTAGTCCACGCCGGCGAAGACGACCACGCCGCCCTCAATGTGCGGCTCGTATTCCTCACGCTCCTCGATGGTCACGTTGTGCGCATCCAGGTCGTCGTGGGAGGCGAAACGCTGCACCGCCTGGCGGGCCAGGTCGCCATAGGGCATGGGGTGGCGCACCACGGCCACGCGGTAGCCCAGCTTGCGCAGCGCCCGGCTGACGGCGCGCGTCGTCTGGCTCTTGCCGCAGCCAGTGCGCACCGCGCCCACGCCGACGACTGGCTTGCTGCTCTTTAGCATGGTCTGTTTGGGGCCGATCAGGCGGTAATCCGCCCCAGCGGCCAGCACCAGGCTCGCCTTGTGCATCACGTACTCGTGCGATACGTCCGAATAGGCAAACACGACCTCGTCAATGGCCTGCTGGCGGATCAGCGCGGCCAGGTCGTTTTCAGGATAGATGGGGATGCCCTGCGGGTAGAGCGGCCCGCATAGCTCCGGCGGATAGAGACGCCCCTCAATGTCGGGAATCTGCGTCGCGGTGAAGGCGACGACCTGATAGGCCGGGTTGTCGCGGAAGACGGTGTTGAAGTTGTGGAAGTCGCGCCCGGCGGCGCCCATGATCAGGACACGGGTCTTAGACATGCCATACTCCTAACAGTAGCGTGCAACCGTGCCAGCGGACGATCACTCTGTGGAACGTCTATTTACGCAGCGCACGGGGATAAGCGATGACGGCCAGGCCAATGCTGACCAGGTAGAGCACGAGCAACGGCGCGATCACCAGCAGCATATTGAACGGGTCCACCGTCGGCGTGATCAGCGCGGCGACGATGGTCATCAGCACCACCGCCAGCCGCCAGTTGCGGATCAGGGGGCCAGGGCCGAGGACGCCCAGCCGGGCCAGCACAAAGACCACGACCGGTAGCTCGAAGGCCACCCCGATCCAGAACAACAGCGACGTCAGAAAGGCGATGTAGCGGTCCGCCGTCCACTCGGCGCGGAAGACTTCGCTCTGGAAGTCCTGCAAGAAGCCGAGCGCGGCGGGCACCATGATGAACCAGGCGAAGGCCACCCCCACCAGGAACAGTCCCGTCGTCGCCGGCAGGGCCAGGTAAATCCATCGCTTCTCACGGCGCGTCAGGCCGGGCGCGATGAACAGAAAAAGCTGGAGCGTGATGTAGGGCATGGCGAAGATCGCTCCAGCCAGCAGGGCCACGCGGAAGTAGATCACCACGCTCTCGGTCGGGCCAAGCACCTGTAGCTCGGTGCCGTAGGGCGTGATCAGGTATTTGAGCAGCCGCTCGGTGAAGACAACCGCCAGCAGCACGCCGACCGCCAGCGCGGCCATCGCGCGCATCAGGCGGCTGCGCAGCTCGTTGAGATGGTCGAGCAGGGTCAGCGGCGTCGCGTCCTCGTCGCCGGTGATGGTCGTCCAGGCACCATACGTCTTTGGCTGGCGATCCGGCTGCTGCAATGGGGGCTGTTGGGACATGAGGCCGTCAGTTTTGAGCTGCTGCAATCAGGATGGTTGGGGATTGCCGAGCGTGGCCTGCACATCATCAGGGCGTGACGCAAGGGTGCCCAACACGCCATTGACGAAGCGTGGCGCGCTCTCCGAGCCGAACGTCTTGGCCAGCTCGATGGCCTCGTTGATGGCCACCTTCAGTGGGATGGTCTCATCCACGGCCATCTCGTAGATGGCGATGCGCAGAATGTTGCGGTCCACAATGGCGATCTGGTCGAGCGGCCATTCGGGGGCATAGCGATGGATGAGCACGTCCAGGCGCGGGCGGATAGCCAACACGCCATTGACCAGCCGGGTGACCAGCGCGCTGGCTTCGGGGCGCAGCGCGTCCTGTTCCAGCCGCTCGCGCAGCACGGTAGCCACTGGATGATGGGTACAGTCCACTTCGTAAAGGACTTGCAGCGCCAGCGCGCGCGCTTCGCGACGGTAGTCGGGCATGACCATCGGCGCCTGCTACTCCCCTTCTGGCTCCGTCGCCGGCGCGAAGGCCACGTCTTCGATGTGCACGTTCACCGACTCAACCCTCATGCCTAGCAGATCGCGGATGGAACGCTCGACCGAGCGCTGAATCTGCACGCTCATCTCGCGCAAGTTGGCCGACGCATCGGCGACGACGTAGAGGTGCGCGGTGACGGTATCGTCGTCCACCGCGATCTGCACGCCGTTGGCCGATGGCACGCGGCGCAGCAGCCGGTCAACGCCGCCGGGGGTGCTACCCATGCGCACCACGCCCGGCACATCGAGCGTCGCCAGGCGGGCGATGGTCAGCAGCACGCCGGGCGCGAGGGTCACGGTGTCGTTGGGATGTCGAGGTGTCACCATTAGGAGTATCCCGTCGCCTTGCAGTCTCAGCGCCAGAGGCCCGGCAGCCAGCGCCGGAAGCCGTGCCGCTATTATAGCACGTTCCACATGCCCGGCAGCGGTCAATATGCGGGGGCCTACCAGACTTCCGAGGTTTTCGAGAACTTCGGAAGCCTCGAGCTGCGTTCAGCCGAACGCAGCGCAGTGGGGGGGAATCCTCCTAAGCCCGCCTGGCCAGGGACGACAACCGTCTGTCCTAGCTCATCACCAGCCCGCCGTCCACCGACAGCACCTGCCCGGTGATGTAACTGGACAGGTCGCCGGCCAGGAAGGCGACGGCGTGGGCCACGTCCTCGACGGTGCCAACGCGCCCCGCCGGGATCAGCGGCAGAAGCTGGTCGAGGATGTCTTGCGGCATCTTGTCGGTGAGCGCGGTCTTGATGAAGCCGGGCGCGACCGCGTTGACGGTGATCCCCCGCGAGGCGACTTCGCGGGCCAGCGCTTTGGTCAGGCCGATCATGCCCGCTTTGCTGGCGCTGTAGTTGGTCTGCCCGGCCTGGCCCATCAGCCCGCTGGCGCTGGAAATGTTGATGATGCGTCCGTATTTGCGGCGCATCATGGGGCGGATCACCGCTTTGGAGCACAGCCAGGCGCTCTTGAGGTTGACCCGCTGGATGAGATCCCATTCGTCTTCGGGCATGCGCATGATCAGGTTGTCGCGCGTGGTGCCGGCGTTGTTGACCAGGATATCCACCTGGCCGAAGGTATCCATCACGGTCTTAACCATGTCTTCCACCTGGGTGCTGTCGCTCACGTCGGCGGTGATGGCCAGGCCGTCGCCGCCCAGCTCGCGCACCAGGGCCAGCGTATCGTCGGCGCAGCAGCCGGTCACGTCGTTGGTGACGATCCGCGCACCGCGCCGGGCCAGCTCCAGGGCGATGGCGCGCCCGATGCCCTGGCCGCTGCCGGTGACAAGGGCAATGCGCTCTGCTAAGTCTGACATGGTTACTGCCTCCTCCAAGAAGGTCCTGGAATGCCACGCCTGCCAGGCAGGTCAATGATAACTGCTCGCCTAGGCGTGTCAAGTGCGCTGTGGGTGTTGGGTGTGCAACGGTTGTCAGTGATCGCGGCGCGCTAGCGCCGGGCGGGGGTGAGGTAAACCAGGGCGCAGCCGAGCAGAGTCCCCTACCTGGCAGATTTCCATGCACCCCCGGTTCCCGCTATGTCCCGCCCAGAATCGCGCCGCTGATGTCGCACGCATAGGCGAAGTGCGCCTGGCAACGCTCTGGCACGTCGGCGCGCGCCTCCACGCCCAACCGGCGCAGGACACGCAGCAGGTGGCACAGCGGCAGCCCGACCACGTTGGCGAAGCAGCCGCTCGTCAGCGCCGCCGGGCGGAAGCCCGCGTGCTGGATGGCGTAGCCGCCCGCCTTGTCGAAGGGGTCGCCGCTGGCGATGTAGGCAGCGATCTCCGCGTCGCTATAGGGGCGCATCGGCACGTCGGTCACGGCGATGTCGGTGATCGCCCGCCCCGTCGCCACTTCGATCACGGTCAGCGCCGTGTAGACCTGGTGCGCCCGCCCGCGCAGTTGGCGCAGCATGGCCCACGCCTCGTCCGCGTCGGCGGGCTTGCCCAGGATAGCCTCGCCATCGGCGACAGTGGTATCGGCGGCCAGCACCAGCGCGTGCCCGGCAGCAGCAGCGAGCGCGGCGCGCGCCTTGTCCTGGCTCAGGCGGATGGTGTAGGCGCGCGCCGTCTCGCCGGGCAACGGCGTCTCGTCAATGTCGGCGCTGGTCGTGGCGAAGCTCAGCCCCGTCAGGCGCAGCAGCTCGCGGCGGCGGGGCGACCCAGAAGCAAGCAGGACGGTAGGGTGTGAGGTCACAGGGCGATCCTTCAGGGACGGAGGGCTTTAGGGTTGGCTTGCAGTTCTTCACTTTACCTCACCCCCGCTCGGCGCTAACACGCCTCGCCGCCCCCTCTCCATGCATGGAGAGGGGGCAAGCCGAGCGCAGCGAGGCTGGGGGTGAGGTCAATAGGACATGGTCCTGAGCGCAGCGTGAGTCACAGCGCGCGCCGTCAGCGATCCTGGAACATGAGACCGAAGCCGCGCCGGGTGATGATGTACTCGTGCTCCGGGTCGGCCTCCAGCAGGCGGCGACGCAGCCGGCTGACCAGGGCGTCAATCGTCTGGTCGCTGATACCAGTGTCCGCGCCCCACACGGCGCTGATCACCTCGTCGCGGGTGACAATGCGCCCCGGGTTGGCGGCCAGCAGCGCCAGCAGCGCGAACTGGTTGGGGCTGAGCGGCGGGTAGAGCAGCGTCCCACCAACCATGACCCGCGCCGCTGCTTCGTCAATTTCCAGGCCGGGCCGGGGCAGCCGCACCGGGGCGATCTGCGCGGTCGTCGCCGGATCGTCGAAAACCCAGGCGCATACCTGCCCAAAGGTGACTTCGTCGCCCGCGCGCAGCCGGTAGCGCTCACCGGGGGCCAGCCGCCGCCCGTTGACGAACGTGCCGTTGGTGCTGCCGGGGTCTTCCAGGTAGATGTTCTGGTGATCGCTGGTGCAGCGGGCGTGCAGCCGCGAGATGGCCGTGTAGTCCAGCACATAGTCACAATCGCGGGCGCGCCCGATCGTGAACGGGAAATGGGCCAGCTCGACGGTCTTGCCCGCGTTCGCGCCTTCTTTGATCAAGAATCGCTGGGTGGATGGCATGGTCTTCCCTACCTGCTCATGCTGATCGCGCTGTCCCCAATATGGGGTGCGCCGCCCACTCCATCATGACGCCCGCCTGACCGTCCCCCGACGTGCGCCCGGCGTCAGGGGGCATCAGGGGCCAGATTCTTGAACCGCAGAGGCGCAGAGAACGCAGAGAAGAAATCAATGAAGAGCTTTTCACAGCTTTCTCCGCGTCCTCCGCGTCTCTGCGGTGATGTTCTATCTCACAAAGAGGCACTAAGCTACATCGCCCTCGTCGTCGCTGAACTCAGCTTCCACGCTGCCGAAAGTCGTCTCCAGCCCGATGCGCTGCTCGAAATCGGCCAGCGCCGCCTGGAGCGCCCCCTGGCGCACGCTGCTGGTCACGTCGCCGCGCGTGCGCTCCAGCACGGCGCGCAGTGCGTCCACGCGGCGGCGCAGCCCGCCGGTGATCGCATCGTGAAAGTCGAAGCCGATCAATACCCCGTAGATGGTATCCATCGCCGCCAGCAGGCGCTCGGCGTCGTCGGAATGCCCCCGGCGCAGGATGTCAAGAATCTGCCGGCGCAGCTCGCTGGCCGCCTCGCACAGCCCGTTGAGGTAAGTGGATGGCTCCACGCCGAGCGACTGCGGCGTGGGCAGGGCTTCGTCGCGGGCCAGGGCGTAGATCGCATACGCCTCGACGTATTCCTTGAGCGCGTCCTGCGTGTACCCGCTGTGATACAGGTCGGCGTAGTCGGCCACGACGGCGCGGATGGCGTTGGCGGCGTCGCGGGCCGTGTCCAGGCGGGCGCACGCGGCGTCCCACTCGTGACGGTGCACGGCGCGGATGGCGTTGGCGCAGTGCTGGATCAGCCCGCGCGACTGGTTGATCGCCGCGTCGCGGGCGGCGTTCTTGGCCTCGAATTGGGCGCGGATGTCTTCCACAATGGCGTCGAGGATGTCCAGGTTATCCATAGGGGGTGTCCTTGTCCTCTGGCCCGCCCTCACCCTCGTCCGGCGGGCGGATCGCGCCGAAAAGCTGGTCGGCGAGCGTCTGTGGGCGTGGCGGCACCTGGATTTCGCCGTGCTGCTCCTCGTAACGGGCGATGTTGTCCTGCAGCGCGGTGAGCAGCATCTTGGCGTTGGTCGGCGTCAGAACCAGGCGCGCTCGCACACGCGCCTTGGGCACGTTGGGCAGAATCTGGGCGAAGTCGAGGAAGACCTCCCAGGGCGAATGGGTGATGATGGCGAAGTTGGCGTAGGTGGCGGCGAGGTCGGCGGGGATTTCCAGGTTGAGCCGTCGCTGGACGGGTTGCTGCGGTTCGGCCATGTCAGGCTATTCTCCTTGCGGGGGACGTGCCCCCAGGTGGGCCGGCGCTGCACACACCAGAGCACCGCGATCGCAACCTCGATCGGGCTGTTCTCATGCGTATTCTACACCGGCGCGGCGCGCAGAAACACACCCGGCGTACTGGCCCCCCCAGACGACCCAGGTCTCGTAGGGGAGGGTTTGGAAACCCTCCCCTACAACGGATCGTCGCGCCTGGTAACCCTCACCCCCCAACCTTGCTGCGCTCGGTTTGCCCCCTCTCCATGCATGGAGAGGGGGCGGCGAGGCCCGCGTCAGTGGGCCAAGCGGGGGTGAGGTCCGCAGGGGCCTATGGCGATGCGCCCCTGCGAAATCACCTCGCCAACAGCGTCAACCGGAAATGCGCCCGGCGATCCGCGAATTCGCGCCCGCTAGAAGGGCAGATCGTCGGCTTCCGTCGGATACTGGCCGGGAGTCTCTTCCGTCTCGCCGCGGCGGCCCAGAAACTGGATGTCGCGGGCGGTCAGTTCGAGCGTAGCACGCGGCTGCCCGTCCTGGCCCACAAAGGCGGACACATCTACCTCGCCGGCGACCATGATCTGCATGCCCTTGTGCACGTACTGGTTGACCGTTTCGGCCAACTGCCGCCAGGCTGAGACGCGGAACCAGGTCGTCTTCTCGCGCTGCTCGTTGGAGTTGCGATCGGTCCAGCGGCGGCTGACGGCCACGCTGAAGTCGCACACCGCGACGCCCGACTGCGTATAGCGCATCTCCGGGTCGCGCCCCACGTTGCCGATGATCACCGTATATTGATAACCTGCCATGATGACCTCCTGGGAAGCCGCACTTTTGCGTTGTTCGTAGCGAGAGATAGCCCAGATTATAGCAAAAATAGAACGCCTGTTCCAATTATCGTCCGCCCTGCATACCTCTCACGAGGCGGGCACAGTTCCTGAATCGCAGAGAACGCAGAGGAAAGAGAGTAAGATTCTCTGGCTTCTTCTCCGCGTCCTCTGCGCCTCGGCGGTGATTCTCTGCCCCAGACACGAGAACGCCCGCTAGCCCCGCCGCCGCGCAAGCTGCTCAGCGAGCAACCGCGCCACCACCTGGGCATCGGCCTGACCGCGCATCTCGCGCATGACCAGGCCCATCAGGAACTTGAGCAGCTTTTCCTCGCCCGCCAGGTAGCGCGCCACCTCGCCGGGGTGCGCGTCCAGGGCGCGGGCGACGGCCTCGCCCAGCACATCCGCGTCGCTGACCTGGGCCAATCCACGCGCCGCGACCAGAGCCGCCGGGTCGCCGCCCTCGGCGTAGAGCGTCTCCACAAGCTGCCTGGCCACGCCGTGAGTGATCGTCCCCTGCCCGACCAGCGTCACCACGGCGGCCAGGGCCCCCGGCGTCAGCCTGATCGCGCCGATGTCCTGGCGGTCGCGGCCCTCGCTGTTCATCAGGCGGAAGACCTCGCCGGTCAGATAGTTGGCGACCCCCTTGGGATCACCGCCCGCCGTCACCGCCGCCTCGAAGTAGGCGGCGACGGCCTGCTCGGCGACGAGCACCGCGGCGTCGTAGCCGCTCAGCCCGAACTGCCCCATGAAACGGTCGCGCCTGGCGTCGGGCAGCTCTGGCAGGCCCGCGCGCACCTCTTCCACCCAGGCCGGGCTGATCTCCAGCACGGGCAGGTCCGGCTCCGGGAAGTAGCGGTAATCGTCGGCGCTCTCTTTGACGCGCTGCACCACAGTGACCTGGCGCGCCTCGTCCCAGCCCATCGTCGCCTGCTGCACCTGGCCGCCGGATTCCCAGAGCGCGATCTGGCGCTCGATCTCGTAGGCGGAGGCGCGGGCCAGGCCGCGGATGCTGTTGAGGTTCTTGATCTCGGTGCGCGTGCGGAGCTCGGCAGAACCGATCGGGCGCACGCTGATGTTCGGCTCGATGCGCAGCACGCCCTTGCTCATGTCGCCGCTGTTGACGCCCAGGTAGCGCAGGATGGCCACCAGCTTGCGCGCGTAGATCTCCGCTTCTTCGGCGCTGCGCAGGTCCGCTTCGGACACGATCTCCAGCAGCGGCACGCCAGCGCGGTTGAGGTCCACCAGGCTGTGCCCGTTGGTGTGGGTGAGCTTGCCGGTGTCTTCTTCCAGGTGCGCGCGCCGGATGCGCACGCGCCGGGTGGCGCCGTCGGGCAGGTCAATCTCCAGCCAGCCGTTGACCGCCAGCGGGTACTCGTACTGGCTGATCTGGTAGCCTTTGGGCAGGTCGGGGTAGAAATAGCTCTTGCGCGCGAACTGGCTGAACGGCGGGATGGTGCAGTTGAGCGCCAGCCCGACGCGCAGCCCCATCTCCACCGCCCGCTGGTTGATCACTGGCAGCACGCCGGGCATCCCCAGGCAGACGGGGCAGACGACCGTGTTCGGCTCGGCGGACGTGCTGTCTACCACCGCGCAGGCGCAGAACATCTTGGAGGCGGTTTCCAGCTCGGCGTGGACTTCCAGGCCGAGCACGGCTTCGTAGGCGGGCATGGGGTCTCTCGCTGCGGTGCGGACTCAGCGCCTAGAGGATAGCGCACAGCGGGGGACGCTGCCAGCTTGAGCAGAGTACAGAGTACAGCGTATATACTATTCAGTCGCTGAGCAAGTGACGGTAGTGACGTGAGATTATCTCCAACCGGATAGGAGGTGGACGTGTGAATGAGGTAGGATTGTGGAATGAAGAAAAACACACCTGCCACTACACGACCTCCGTTGGCAACTTTAGCATGTGTCAATCAGCGGTGCGAATGGTACGGGCAAGCAGGGCAGCACCATCTGAGCGTGCGCAAGACCTATGGAAAGGATGCGATACGGTACTTGCGGTGTCGAGCGTGCGGGACAGAGTTCAGCGAGCGGAAGAATACGGCGTTGTGGAACCAATACCTTCGCCAATTTAAGCGGCGAAACGGTCGAATTGGCGAACGCGAATACCGCCTAATGCGGTCAGGCGTCGCCAGATGCGAGAAACTAAATCGTCACCGGGCGGATCAATGGTGGTGACATGAGATTATCTCCAACCGCCGGGGGGAAACACCGGCGAGAGGAGAATCTCCCGAACGGTAAAGATGTGATTGGCCAGCCCCAAGGCCATGGCCGGCGTGCGGGGCTGATACTTTTTTACCCAGCGGTGCCCGCAAGGGCTGCCGTAAGGTGCGGTGCGGACGCGACCAGTTGTAGACGGTGACCGCCCACCAACCGAGAGCGAGTTTGGTATCCGGGTGGCGGGAGAAGGCCAGGGACTGGCGCACCTGGTGGGCGCTCATGCGCCGGGGCGATGCCCGACACTTCGGCGGTGAGGATGCGCGTCGGCCTGGCGTCCCGGTAGCGCCGCGCGATCTCCTCGCCCATAGCCCGGATCAGCCTGGGGTCCATCTGGTGGTTGAGAATGCTGTCAATCTTGAGGATGCCGTCGCCGAGGTACTTGCCCTCGGCCCGAATCTTGTCCTTGAGCGCCTGCATGGTCTGTTCTCTCCCGCTCACGGCCTCATGGCGCGCCTATCTATCATCCGCTGCATTGTACCCCATGGTCGCAACAAGGGGCGTTGCGCCCCCTGTTGAGAATCTCCAAATGGCTGCCCGATCCGGCCCCGCGCCCGTCTTGCTCGCTTGGCTACCCGCTGCGCTTCAGCGGAAAGACTATGTCGGTTCTCGTGTCTTGGGGAGGGACTTCAGGCCCATCGAAGTACCATTCGTACGCAGCGCCAGCGGCAGCGTAACCCCTCTCCCTGATGAACTGGCTGAGTTGCTCATAAGCCGGGCCAACCTGGTCATAGGGGCCGGTGTAGTGGCAGACGGCAACCATCCCGCCGGGAATCTCGGTGGCCTGTATATCGCCCTTGCCCGGCAGCGGCCTGGCAACCGGGAAGCCGGCCTCGATATCCAGGTCTTGCATGTCCATGTTGTAGTAGGCCGCAAAGGGAGCCCCTGTGGGCTGTTCGCCCAGGATTGCCAGATACTGCATGATGCCGCCGTAGATCCTCCCGAAGTGCACGCCCAGGTCCTGCACAGGCGACCTGAAGCGGATGGATAGGGCGTGCTGGGCAGCTTGCTCTTTCAGTTCGCACGGATACATGAGAGCACCTCCTTGTGGTGCGCGCCACTGAAGTAACCGGCTCTGTATTCCTCACAGGATAGCCCCACCTGCTGCTGGGCGCTAATGCTTCTCGAAGGTCGTGCCCAGCGCGCGCGGTGGCGCCGCCCGCGTGAAGCGGCGCACCATCGGGCGAAAGCGCTCCGGCGTGTAGCGGTCCAGCCGGGTCAGGATGCCGCTGGTCGCCACCAGCAAGGTGATGATCATCAGGAACCAGGGCAGCATGTTCACGATCTGCGAGGGCAGGTCAATCACATGGTTGCCCTGCAGGTCAATGGCAACCGAGCGCAGGCCGACGATCAGGTACGCGCCCAGGGCTACCCGCGCCGGCACCCACAGCCCGAAGATGACGATGGCCAGGGCGATCCAGCCCTCGCCGCTGAGGTCTTCCTTCCAGCCGAGCTTGACCGACAGCGAGTACGTCGCCCCGGCCAGCCCAACTAGCGACCCGCCGATCAGCACGTACATATAGCGCAGGGCGTTGACCCGCGTGCCGCGCACGAAGGCCGCTTCGGGCTGCTCGCCAATGCCGCGCAGGGTCAGGCCGGGCCGCGTCCGGTAGATGTAGAACCACATCAACACGATCAGGAACAGACTGAAATAGATCAGGATATTGTGGTTGAACAGCACCGGTCCCAGCAGGGGGATGTCCTTGAGCAGCGGGATCGGCATGTGCGGCATTTCCTTGCCCGGCTGGTTGAAGTGCGGCTTGCCCAGGAAGACGGCCAGGTCGGCGCAGAGGATGGTCAGCACGAAGCCGACCGCCACCTGGTTGAGCCTGAGGGCGATGCTGGAGAAGACGACGATCAGCGCCACCCCCGCGCCGACGGCCATCGCCGCCAGCACTGCCTGCAGCAGGCTGCCCGTCTCGCGCGCCACCAGATGCGCGGTCATGGCCGAGAGCATGATCGTCCCATCCAGCGACAGGTTGATCACGCCGGCGCGCTCAGTGAGCAGCTCGCCCTGCCCGGCGATGACGATGGGAGCGGCAGCGCGCACAATCCCACGCAGTGTGCTTTCTAAGCCGGTCATGCCTACCTCGTTCGGTGATCAGTCGTCGGTTGTCGGTCGTCAGTGATCAGCATTGGTCGTGGGCTATTGGTTCTTGGTAGCCGGGTGCCATTGACTGCCGGGGGCTGTTAGCGCCTGATGATTATGAGCCACGCCCGCCAGCCATCACTCCTCGTGATCCTCCTGCACCTGGTCTGCCAGCGGACGGCGGAAAGTCACCAGCAGCTCGATCTCGGCCAGCCAGCGCAGGTCAATGATCTCCCAGCCCCGCGCGGCGCGTTCGTTGAGCTGCTGGGTGAGCGATTTGCCCGCCCAACTCAGCCGCTCGCCCCGCTCAACCATGTCGGGGAAGTCAAGCTCGCCCGACAGGTAGACTGTCAGATACTCCCAGCGCGCCATCGCCGCTACGTCCGATCTACGTCTTCATCCTCTACGGCGGGCTGGGCGCTGCGCGGCGGGAAGAAGCGGTTGCGCGCGCCGAAGGCCAGCACGACCATCAGCACGATCGTGCTCTGCAGCACGCGCACCAGTGAGCGGTCGAGCAGCAGGTCGTAGTCCCACTGGAAGCCGCTTTCCAAGCGCTGGCCACCTTTCGACAACACGGCAAACACGAACGAGACGAACGGCGTCAGGATAACCGACATGCTCGCCAGCAGCACGACCAGAATCGCCAGGAAGCCGATCCCGCCGGATGGCGTGGCGGTGAGCTTGGTCACGTCCGGAGCCAGCACGCGGAACGCCCCGGCCAGCCCGGCCATGCTCCCACAGAGGGCCATCGCCAGCAGGATGTTACGCTCCGTGCGCACGCCCAGCAGAAAGGCCGACTTGCGGTTCTTGCCCTGGGCGCGAAGCTGCAGGCCCCAGCGCGAGACGTACATGATCAGCAGCACGACCACAAACGCCCCAATGGTGATGTAGATGGTGGCGGGGCTGAGCCGCCGATACTCCTCGAAACTGGGCAGGCGCGCGTTCTCCGGGAAGCGCGCCGTCTCAGTGGCCCGGCTGCCGGGCGGCTGCCAGGGGCCGCCGTTGGAGATCAGGTACATGTTGAACGTCTGGGCGATGAAGTTGAGCGCCACGCCGCTGAAAATCTCGTTGACGCCGCCGCGCGTCTTGAGCACGCCCACCAGAAACGCCCACAATGCGCCGGTGAGCGCCGCGAAGACGAAGCACATGAAGAGAATGCCGTCGCGCCCCAGGCGCAGGCCCAGCGGCGGGCTGCTGCTCTCGGCGAAGAGGCGCACCGCCCACGTCGCGCCGATGGCGCCCATCATGATCTGGCCTTCCACACCGATGTTCCATAGCCCGGCGGTGTAGGTCAGCACCAGGCCGAACGCGGTGATGGCCAGCGGCATCCAGAAGGCCACCAGGTCGGCGCGCCTGGCGGCAGACTCCAGCGTGCCCTCGTAGACGTAGTCCCAGGCCACCCGCGGATCGGCGCCCTGCCATTCCAGGATGAGCACGATGAGCAACAGCGCCGCGGCGATGCCGAAGAAGGGGGCAAGGATCGCTGGCAGCAGGTCGAGCACATGACGCCACAGCATCACTGTGAGCCTGTGCGATGATACGCCCCGCTGGACTGTCGGTGCCATGCTACAGCTTCCCTCCGATCAGCTCTCCGAGACGGTTGGCCGTCATCTCGGCGGGGTCTTCGACCAGCGTCACCCGTCCGCCGAAAAAGACGAGGATGCGGTTGCTGTAGGTGACGATCTCGTCCAGCTCGGCGGAGATGAAGACGATGCCCGTGCCCTCGTCGCGGCGGGTCAGGAGCTGCTCCCAGATGTAGTTGGTGCTCTCCACATCCAGGCCGCGCGTCGGGTGTTCGAGCAGCAGCAGCCTGAGCTTCTCCGGCAGCAGCGAGAGAGCGAAACGCTGCTGGTTGCCGCCGGAGAGCGTCTGGATCGGGCTGCCAGGGCGGCCTTTGACGTTGAAGTGCTGGATGCGCTCACTGGTCACCCGCCAGGCGCGCACCCAGTTGATCCAGGGGGCGCGGCTGGGCAAGGTCAGCGCGAAGTGCTGGCTGAGCGTCATGCCCTTGATCAGTCCCTCCTCCATCCGCCCGGCGGGCAGAAAAGCGACTCCCGCCCGCTTGAAGGCGTGATAGGGCGCGCGCGTCATGTCGCGACTGTTGATGCAGATCGAGCCGCTCTGCGGCGGGTACAGGCCCGTGCAGGCGCGGATGAATTCGGCCTGCCCGCTGCCGTCCAGCCCGGCTAGGCCGATCACCTCTGAAGCGCACACTTCCAGCGAGAGAGGCTCGACTGTCAGGCGCTGGCTGGCCACGCACAGTTCGGACACGCTCAGCAGCGGAGCGCCGCGAGCCACTGCCGGGTGCTCCTGGCGCTCGATGACCTTGCCGAACATGAGGGCCACCAGGTCCCCGATCGGGCAGGGGATGGCCTGCTCGCCGACCAGCCGCCCGCGTCGCAGCACGAAGGCGTGATCGCACAGCCCGATCACATCTTCGAGCTTGTGCGAAACCAGGATGATGGCCATGCCCTCGTCGCGGGCCAATGACTTGAGCACGCTGAACAGCGCCTTCTTCTGCTCGGCGCTGATGCCCGTCGTCGGCTCATCGAGCACCAGCATCCGCACATTGAGCGAGAGCAGGCGCAGAATCTCAAGCTGCTGGCGCTCGCCGATGGTCAGCATGTCCACGTAGGCATCGGGATTGAGGGCGAAGCCAAAGCGCTCAGTCAGGGCCAGCAAGGCGCGCCGCGCGCTCTCGCTATCGGGGAAAAAGCCGCCCGGTCGCCCGGCGATGAAGTTCTCCAGCACGGTGAAGGGCGGGAAGTCGAGCGGGTCCTGGTAAAGCATACCGATGCCGTGGGCGATGGCGTCGGTGGGCGCGGTCAGCGTGACTGGCTGGTCGTTGACGAGGATGGTGCCGCTGTCCGCCGCCTGGTAGCCGGACATGATCTTCATCAGCGTGCTTTTGCCGGCACCGTTCTCGCCCAGGATGGCGTAGATGCGCCCGCCCTCGAAGGTCAGCGAGATGTCGTGGTTGGCTCGCACGCGCCCAAAGGTCTTGGAGATGTGTTGCAGCTCAACGCGCATAAGCGTCTCAGATCAGTTGTTGGTTATTGGTGATTGGTTTTGGCCGTCGGTGGTTTGACGCCAGTTCAACCAGGAACCAACGACCACTCACTCATCTTCAGCCCCAGGCGTCGGCCACAGGCTAAAACTAAGGGAGAGGGGCCATAGCACCCCTCTCCCGGCATGCTTCACGGTTAGTGCTACCTGCTCGCGCCCTGCACGCCGGCCAGAAGCTGCGGCGGAGTCACTTCTTCAGGCGCGGTGGCTTCGTCGGCGTTGGCCGCCTGGAACCAGACCTGCTTGAAGGTGGCCACTTCGCCCTCCTCCAGAAAGACCGAGCCATCCTGGAAGTTGAGCGGGCCAACCCACAGGTTGATGCCGCCATCCTCGCCCAGAGCGCCAGCGGCCAGCCCGGCGATGAACTCATCGAGCGTGGCCTTGTCCTCATCGGTCAGGCCGTCGCCATAGATGTAGCCCACCACGGTCGTGTCGGGATTGTTGATGTCCGACCAGTCCGGGCCGGGCCAGTCCCACGAAGCGGCCCAGGTGCCCTCCTGCACAGCGGCGACCGCCTTCAGGTAGGCCGGACCCCAGTGGAAGTAAGGCACGCCCAGGCAGATCTCGGGAGCTTCTGCGCAGGCGCCCTCGTAGTCGTAGGGGACGGCCCAGACGGCAGCGCCTTCGGCGGCGCGCTGGCTGGTCACGACAAGCGCCTCGGTGGTGTCAATGCCGGAGATCAGCACATCGCGCCCGTCGTCAATGAAGGCGTTGGAGACCTCCGTCGGGTCGAGAGTGAAGCCAGGGATGTGGAACCAGAAGCCGATCCAGGTCACGGCGAAGTCCAGCGTGTCGGGGTCCAGGCCGCGATAGTTCTCGTAGCAGTAGCGCGCCCCCAGATAGGCCGAGTTGGTCAGGCGGATCGTCTCCGGGTCAATCAGCGGGCCGACATAGCCTAGCTTGCCCGTTTGGGTCTTGAGGGCAGCGGCGCAGCCGGCGATCATCTTCCCGTATTCCATCTGGCCCATGATGTTGCCCAGGTTATCCGGGGCGATACCCCACAGAGCATCATCGCCGGAGATGTTGATGAAGGCCACGTCGGGGTAGAACTCGGCCACCACCGTGGTGTCCACTTCGAAGTCCGCCGACGTGGTGAAGATGAGCTGAGCGCCCTGGGCCACCATGTCCTCAACGACGTGGTCGAGCGTCGTTTCCGGGCGGGCTGCCGTGTTCAGGCTCTCCAGGAGGATCATCTTGGCGCCGGGCAGGTTCTGCTCGACATACTGCCCGGCCATGTAGTGTGCCTGGCTCCAGCCCCGGTCATCTTTGGGGCCGACCAGCACCATGCCGAAAATGACCTCGTCCTGCGCGATGACGGGCGCGATACCGCTGGCGACCAGCGCCACCAGAACCGCCAATACTGAGAGTCTTTTCAACATGCGTCCACTCCTCATCTCTATCCTTGTCGAAAATGCCCTCGCCTTCAAGAGGCGAAGTGGCTCTAACACCGCTTTCAGTTTAGTGGAAATCGGCGCAAACGCAACTTTTCTGCGGGCGGGGGCGCCTGCGGCAGGCCCGGCCAACGCCGCGTTTTCTCGCGGGGAGCCGCTGCCTTACCCGGAATTTCGCGCTAGTGGGCGCAGCGGTTGGTGAATCCGCACAAGGCCGCGGCTCCGCCCGCTGGGCGAGCCGGGCGCAGTTCTTACGCGACTCTCATGGGAGGCACGGGCGAGGCGCAGGGCGATTGGGGTACAATCTGGGGCAGGAGCCAGTTTGAATCTGGATCAGCGGGTCATGAGTCTGGCGCGATGCGTGGTGAGGCTATCCCGTCACTCCGGACTCAGAGCGTGTTTGTAAAAGCCCCCATCCCCCGGCCCCTTCCCCCAAAATCAGGGAAGGGGAGCAGAGCTGCCGGAATGTTCCCCTCCCTCCGCGCAGCGTGGGGGAGGGGTTAGGGGTGGGGGGAACGACTTAACAAACACGCTCTCAAGCACTCATAACTCATAGCCACAAGGACCACCCGATGAAGCACCCGTTCCAGCCGCCCCAGCCATCCGGCGACTCGCCCGAACCACCGCAGCCGCCCGGCGTGCGCCGTGTCGCCGTGCGCATGACGGTCGCCGAGCCGCGCCTGACTTATGTGCTGTTGGGCGTCATCGTGCTCATTTTCTTCTACTTCTTCAGCCTGTCCGCCCGCGAGCAGGTCCTGTTCCTGAGCGACTGGGCCAAGATCAACGAGATGATCCGCGAGGGCGAATACTACCGGCTGTTCACCTCGATGTTCCTGCACCTGAACCTGACGCATATCATCTTCAACGGCTATGCGCTGTTCGTGCTGGGGCGCGATGTGGAGGCGCTGTTCGGCCTGCCCCGCTTCGCCATCATCTACCTGCTTGGCGGGCTGTCTGGCTCGCTGGCCAGCTTCATCTTCACCGCTGCGCCGTCGGTGGGCGCATCAGGAGCCATCTTCGCCATCTTCGGCGCGCAGATGGTCTACTTCTACCAGCACCGCGCGCTGCACGGCACCGCCGGACGCCGGCACCTGACGCACCTGATCGTCCTGATGATGATCAACCTGGGACTGGGCTTCTTCGCCTCGACGGGGGCGACGAACTTCCGTATTGACAATGCCGGGCACATCGGCGGGCTGCTGGGCGGAGTGATCCTGGCCTGGTTCATCGGGCCGGCGTACCAGGTCCAGCGCGATCCCACCGCTGAGAGCGGGTTCAGCGTGGTGGACAAGAACCCGGTCGGGCGGTGGGCACTGGCGTCGGGGATTTATGCGGTAGGGCTGGCGGCCCTGATGGCCTACGCGGTGATGGTCTGACGGCAGGCCGGGCCGGCCTGGCGGCGAGGCGCTACCCACCCAGGAAGGCCACCGCCCGCGCGACACTGTCCGTTGGGCTGACCTTGATCTGCGCGTCGGCAATCCGCCCCTCCTTGTCAATGATCCAGTGCGAGCGAAGCACGCCCATGTACATCTTGCCGTACATGGACTTTTCGCCCCACGCGCCCCACGCCTCCAGCACCGCGTGATCGGGGTCGGAGAGCAGGTCGTAGGGCAAACCCTCGGCCTGCTTCCACTTGAGCAAATCCCCTGGCTCGTCCGGGCTGAGGCCCAGCACCACCGCGTTGGCAACCTCGATCTTGGGGAACTGGTCGCGGAAGCCGCAGGCCTGGGTGGTACAGCCGGGCGTGGCCGCCTTCGGAAAAGCGAAGAGGACGACCTTCTGGCCGCGAAAATCGCTCAGACGGATAGTTTTGCCATCCTGGTTCAGCAGGGCGAAATCCGGCGCTTGCTCTCCAACAACGGGCATGGCTGTTCTCTCCCTCGGGGGCAGATTGGCTCAGGCTTGTCACCCCCAGAATGTAGCACAACGCGACGCTGGCCGACGAGAGGAGCCCGGCGGGAACGCCTCCCGATTCGGGGAAAAGCATCCTCCACAGTGAGCGCGTGTTTGTTAAATCGTTCCCCCCACCCCTAACCCCTCCCCCACGCTGCGCGGAGGGAGAGGAACATTCCGGCAGATCTGCTCCCCTTCCCTCATTTTGGGGGAAGGGGCCGAGGGATGGGGGCTTTTACAAACACGCTCTGAGCGCGCCAGACACGGAACAGGCTGCTGAAACGCTTGGCAAGGGTGGGGGCGCTGGCAAGACCTGCGGCAGAAGCGGCGGCAGTCGCGCTTAAGCCGGCCTTTAAATGACTTGACATCGAACATAGGTTCGGCCTATAATCGAGAGTGAAATGCGAACTGTTGTGCGAAATGCGCGGAGCGACTCCTATGGAACGACATACTCTCTCCACCCGTCAGCAGAAGATTCTCAAGTTCATTGAGAGTTTCCTGGCTGAACATGGCTATCCACCGACCATCCGCGACATTGGCGAGGCGGTTGACATCGCCTCAACCTCGGTAGTCAACTACAACCTCAACAAGCTGGTCGAGCGCGGCTACATCGAGCGCGCGCCCAAAGTCTCGCGCGGGTTGTGGCTGGCCAGCCAGGAACAGCCGACCAAAGAGCTGCCGGTTGGTTATGCTGACGCGGCCAGCCTGGTCCAGATTCCGCTGGTAGGCAAGATCGCCGCCAGCGCCCCGGTACCCCTGCCGGGCGAGGACTTCGGCTACTACTACGACACCGACGACCTGATCGAGGTCCCCCAGTCCATGATCGGCGTAGCACACCGCGAAGACCTGTTCGCGCTGCGCGTGACGGGCGACTCGATGATTGATGCGATGGTGGCCGACGGCGACATCGTCATCCTCAAGCGGCAGAATGTCGCCCATAATGGCGACATGGTGGCGGTGTGGCTGAGCGAGCGCGGCGAGACCACGCTCAAGAAATACTTCCACGAAGGCAAACAGGTTCGCTTGCAGCCGGCCAACCCGCTGATGGATCCGATCTACGTGGACGCCGACCAGGTGAACATTCAGGGCCGCGTGCTGGCCATTCTGCGCTCGATGCACTAGGCCACGCCCGCCATCGCCATCCCGCTCTCCGTTCGCTGCCCGGTCGCTCCGTGCGGGAGGGGGAGTCGTGCGTGGCTATTGGCGGCAGGTACGCCCACCAGACCAGGAGGCATGCCCTTCTGCCCGCCCTGTTCGCGTGCCCTTAACTGTCCCTCTTCAAGCTGCGACACCCCACAGAGACATAGCTCCTCAGTTGCCCGATCCGCCATTTTGCAGCACACTCGATACATGGAACGCTTCGAACCTTGTGGAGGGAAGTCATCGTGGATGCCGGTGATCTGGAACAGGTTGTCGCCACGATCGGCGCGCTCATGCGCGAGCGAGAACAGTCTCGCACAGCGCTCGACCGCGCCCTGAAGGAGTTCAGCACGCGGCTGTTCGCCGCCCTGGAGGGCGCGCTGAATGCACTGACGGAGGCGGGCGTCCCTGGCGTGGGCAAGTACCGCCGCCTGGCCCATCCCGGCGGCGGCGGGCGCGAAGGATTCCAGATGTTCATTGAAGAGTGGAGCATCATCTTCATGCCGTTGCAAGGCATCGCGCGGCCCAATGCCCTCGACGAAGCGCGCATCCCGACCGTGCAGTTCAAGGAACCGTGTGCACGTATCGCCGTCTTCCTCACCGATAACCCGCAGGCCAGCGCTTTCTACGACTTCCTCATCTTTCAGGACCGCTCGTGGTTCGCCTGGGGCTATGGCTGGCCGAAACAGCAGTCGGACATCGAGAGCACCGACTTCGACGCGCTGGCCATGGATCTGATCCATAGCTTCATCAAGGACATTCACCAGACCTGGCACACGCGCGACGAGACGGCGCTGGCCGCGGCGCTAGATGCCAAGCGGCGCTGCTTTGCGTTCGGGCTGCCTGGCGAAGCGCGCCAGGGAGGGTGAGTGCCTCGTGTTTGCCCGGCCCCGGAGGCTGAACGACGATCCGGGGCCGGGCTGTCTTAAGCGGGGTAACAGACGAGTCTGGCGAACGGATGTGCGAGTCATTGGCCCGATTTGGGGCCAGGACTCCCAAATCGGGCCGCCATCTTCTAACCTTAAATCTTCCGCCCGGTGAGATTTTTTTAAGGTGGGATAAGCTATTTTTATCCCACAATTCCAAAAGAAGACTAGAAATTGGCCCGCTGCTCGCCCAATCCCCCCAGATATTGTGATTACACGCCTTGCGAGTCGCCTTCTGACTCTTTTCGTGGCTTTTTGGGGGTTCCCAACGCGCGACTCGATTTCGCGGAATCTTAAAAAACCGGATTCTTTAAGGTTGAAGGCGCGATTCCGATTGTGCGCCCTGGGGGACTTTGCTAGAATGGGGGTCACTCCAAGCACAAGGGGGGCCTTGTTCTGAAAGCCGGAGCACCTGTGTCCGGCGGGCCTCTCAACCGCGACAGCGGTTTCATTCGACCGGGTTGGGAAACTCTCAATAGCTTTGCCACCGCGAGCCAGCGCGATCCTTGATGGCTGCCTCGTGCCCTGAGACTGTTGTCACGAGACGATTGAGGCGAGTTCCGATGCTGACTCCCAAAGATGCCTGGCAGGCTACACTCAGCCAGCTTGAGATCCAGCTCAACCGCGCCACCTTCGACACCTGGCTGAAGGGTTCCGAGCTTGCCGCCTACGAGAACGGTGAGTTCACCATCCGCGTGCGCCACGCCTACGCCAAAGACTGGCTGGAGAAGCACCTCCATGCCGACATCGTCCTCGCCCTCAGCAGCATATTCCAGCGCGATGTCACCGTCAGCTTCGTGGTGAAGCTGCCGCAGCGCCCTCTCTCGACGGGGGGCGGCGGGCCGCTGTTCGCTGGCGTCGAGGGTGAAGTGCCTGCGCCTGCGGCCCAGGATGTGCTAACCCCGCCGGCTGAGATTCCCGCTGGCCCGGCCAGACCACCCCTCGCCGCGCCGGCCCCGCCCTCGATGCCCACAGACTCGTCACAGACCGTGCCCGCGCCCACCCCGCCGGAGGCGGCTCGGCCCCAGGGCTATGCCGAGTGGGATCCGCGCGTCTCCGAGATCAAACGCACACCGGGCATCGTGGCGCCCGGCGTCCCAGCGCCGGACTCGCCGTTCAATCGCTTGTTCACCTTCGAGCGCTTCGTCACCGGGCCGGGCAATCAGTTCGCCTTCGCCGCCGCCAGAGCAGTCGCTACCGCGCCAAGAGAGGGCTATAACCCGCTGGTCATCTATGGCGGCGCCGGCCTGGGCAAGACCCATCTGCTGCACGCCATCGGGCACGCAGCCCTGGCCGCTGGCCAGCGGGCCCTGGTCATCACCGGTGAGGAATTCACCAATACCCTGGTCGCGGCCATCAAGACCCACAGCACCGAATCGCTGCGCGAGCGCTATCGCAGCGTGGACGTGCTGCTGATCGACGATATTCAGTTCCTGGCGGGCAAGACCAGCAGCGAAGAGGAGTTCTACCACACCTTCAACACGCTGTTCAGCCAGGGCAAGCAGATCGTCGTCACCTGCAACCAGCATCCCCGCCAGCTCAGCACCCTGGACGACCGCGTCCGCTCGCGGCTGGCCGGCGGGCTGCTGGCCGATCTGCAGGCCCCAGAGCAGGAAACCCGCCTGACCATCCTCACCACGAAATCGGCGGCGCGCGGCACCGCGCTGCCCGCCGAAGTCGCAGGGGTGCTGGCCCAACAGCCGATCGAGAACGTGCGCGAGCTGGAAGG
This sequence comes from Chloroflexota bacterium, assembly GCA_037447125.1. Taxonomy (GTDB): domain Bacteria; phylum Chloroflexota; class Anaerolineae; order Aggregatilineales; family Aggregatilineaceae; genus UBA2029. Next base: position 23,052 of record JBBIHG010000020.1, read on the forward strand.
GCTGCTCACCCAGTTGCTGGCCCGGGCGACGCTGACCAGCCAGCCGCTCAGCGTGGCGCTGGCCGAGCAGGTCATCAGTCGCCAGACCAGCGCGCCCGTCCCGCGCCGCGCCACGAATATCCGCGATGTGCTGCAGGCCACGGCCACCTACCACCAGCTCTCGATGGACGATCTGCTCAGCAAGCGCCGCACCAAGGAAGTCGTCCGCGCGCGACAGATCGCCATGTACCTGGCCCGCGAGGAAACCGACGCCTCGCTGCCAGAGATCGGCGCGGCCATCGGCGGGCGCAACCACAGCACAGTGCACTATGGCTACCAGAAGATCGCCAAGAGCGTCGAGGCCGACGCCTCGCTGCGCCACGAAGTGAGCGAGATTCGCCGTCAGCTCACGTTGCTGCCCAAGTCCTGACCTGCCCCCAGCCATCCCCGACATCTCCGCGCCGGCCGCCCGCCGGCATTCTCTATGCCCGGCGGCGACAACTCCGCCCAGGCCATACCCCATATATGGACAGAGGACTTGGCCGACCTGTTCATTTCATCGTCGTAATCTCCTCGTATGCACAGCGTCATCAGGTTATCGACTCCCTGTTGATAGCCAGCCCGGCGCGACTCAGCCCGCGCCATATGTGGGGGGTTCTGACGCTCACAGTGCACAAATGCCGAACGCGGCGGGCACTTCCTGTGCCGGGCAGCGTCGGGCGAGTCAGAACTGTGGAGAAGCGGCGTGCTTATCCACAGGGGGGAGTCCATCCTGTGCGGAGTTCTTCCCGCACTGCGTGGGAATCCAGTGGGAAATCCCTGGGGGCCAACCCGCGCGGAGCCGCCATATATCCCGGTCTGGTGGGATAGCGCTCCGCGCGCTGCCCGGCCTCCCCCCCAGTTATGGACATCTCGACAGGCTCTACTACTACGACTACTTTTAATTAAGGAGATTGACCGGGGGGAAGTTCTTTGGGGAGGCAACCAACACGAGATCACCCCGAAGGATAATCGAGCAGCAGCACGTCCAGGGCCAGGCGTGTGTTGGCGTTCTTGCCCAGGATGTCGAGCGTGCGCGTGGTGGCCGCCAGGGCGATCGCGGCGCGCTCGCGCCCGGCGGATTGTGCCAGCGCCGCGATCTGCCCGGCACGGTCGTGGTTGGTGATCGGGGCATGGCTGCCGCTGGCCACCAGCAGCACGTCGCGCCAGAATCCCTGCCAGACAGCCAGCGTGTCGGACAGGCCCGGCTTGTCCAGCGACATGCGCTCCACCAGCGCGAAGCGCTCGCGCCGGCTGCCGGTCAGGATGTCGTCCAGGGCGGCCAGCGCCTCGTGGCGCAGGTCCAGCGCGGACGGATCGGCCAGGGCGCGAATGGCCCAGCCGATGCGCCCGCCGGAAAGCTGGGCGAGCGTCTGGGCGGTCTCCGGCGCCGCGCCCCAGTGTAGGTGCAGGGCTTCGCGGACTGTCTGGATTGGCAGAGGGCGCAGGTTCAGCGGCTGGCAGCGCGAGACGATGGTCGGCAGCAGCAGGTCGGCGGAGGTCGCCGTCAGCAGCAGGACCACGTCCGGCGATGGCTCCTCCAGCGTCTTGAGCAGGGCGTTGGCCGCCGCCGGATTGGCCTGGTGGAAATTGAGCAGGATCGCCACGCGATAGCGCGCCTCGAACGGGCGCAGAGCGAGCGTCTGTTGCAGGGCGCGCACCTGGTCAATCTTCAGCGACCCGCCCGCCGTCTCCGCCTCGACGACGGTCAGGTCGGGGTGGGCGTTGCGGGCGATCAGCGTGCAGGCGCGGCACTGGCCGCAGGGCGGCGTTGGCCCCGTGCAGTTGAGCGCGGCGGCGAAGGTATGGGCCAGCGTCGTCTTGCCGATCTGCTCCGGGCCGGTGAACAGATAGGCATGGCGGGTGCGCCCGTAGTGCAGGGCGCGGGCCAACTGGGCGACTGCCCACTCGTGCCCGATGACGGGCCACTGCATCCCTTCGCCCCCGTTCATGCTCTCTCCGTGCTTCGTGGTGATCGGTTGTTGGTGATTGGTTCTTGGTGAAAGAGGCTCCACGAGAGATGCTTAACTAACAATCAGAAACCAACAACCAACAACCCCCATTCAGCTTCGCCCATCAGAACCCAATGTAGTTGCGCGGGTCCAGGGCGTTCCAGTTGGCGTCGCGGATCTCGAAATGCAGGTGCGTGCCGCTGCTGTTGCCGGTGTTGCCCACCCCGCCGACCACGTCGCCGGCGCTCACCTTCTGGTTGCAGCGCACCGACACGCGCGACAGATGCCCGTACAGGCTGAACGTTGAGCCGTGGGCGATGGCGACCACGTTGCCATAGCCGGTGCTGTTCCAGCCGGCATAGACGACGGTGCCCGCCCCCGCCGCGTAGACCGGCTCGCCGGTCCTGGCCGACAGGTCTACCCCCAGGTGCCCGCCGGGATCGAATCCGCGCACCCACTTGTAATTGTCAAGCGGCCGGCGACCCCAGGGAGCCGTTCCGCCGGTAACATCGGCGGTGCAGCCCCACAAGATATACGTGCCGCTGATGGCCCCGCTCGCCCCAACAGTGACGGCCATCGGCTGGGGCAGGAACAGCGCGCGCTCGCCCTCACCACCGGGCACCACCACGCGCAGCCCCGGCACGAGGATTGTCTCCGGCGAGGAGCCGAACAGGTCGTTGTACTCCGAGTCGATGATGGCGTAGGGATCGGCCTTGTACTTCTCGGCCAGGTCGGCGATGCGGATCGGATCGGTGACTTCGTGATAGACGCCGTCTTCGGGCAGGATGTTGATCTGCACGCCGGGGCGCAGCGGGTTGTACTTGCTGCTGCGGTTGGACCAGATCAGCGTGTAGAAGTCCTCCAGCCCGAACTGCTCGGCGATGCTCTCCAGCGTGTCGCCATCTCTGACCGTGTACTGGATCACCTGCGTGCGCGCCGTCTCCGGGCGGATGGTGAAAGGCGCGCTCTGGCGGACCAGGGCGTCACCAGCCGGCCGGGCCGGTATGGGCGTCAGCAGGGCGGCGGCGATCTCATCGGCAGCAGCCGTCGGGAAGAGTGGCCCGGCGGGGATCGCCGGCATATCCTCCACCGAGGTGGGCGGCAGGAGCGTTTGCGTGGGAATCTGGGCGATGTCGTATTGAAGAGGGCCTTGGACGATGGGGACATCGGGCGTCCCCTCTTCCTCGCCGCTGAGCCAGACCAGCGCCGCCAGCACGGTCAGCGCCAGGGAGCCAACCAGCAGCACCGCACGGGTGAGGCGCTGCATCCAGGTCGACTCGGCGGGGCGGCGGGGTGGCCAGTCGTCGGCGAGCAGGGCCGCCTGCGTCGGCGAGGTATCGTCGGCGCTGACCGGCGGCTCGTCCGCACGCAGGTGTTGGTCCAGGGGCACGCGGCGGCTGGGGCTGGTATCGTCGTCGGCAATGGGGGGTTCTTCCGCCTGCAGCCGCTCGTCGAGCGAGAGGGATCGGTGTGGGTTGGTGTCTTCGGGGGTGATCTCCGGCTCGTCAATCATAACTCTACAACTCCCTGTCCGTCGTGCCTACCGATACCCCCCAGTCGGGCGGGATCGTACCGCAGGCTCTTCGAATGCGCAATCGCGGGGTGCGTGTGTGCGTGTGGGGTCCACGAACAAGCTGTTGGCGTACTTGTGCCCCCCATCCCCGGCCCTTCCCCCACGAGGGGGGAAGAGAGAAAATCGGCAGGCTCGCTCCCCTTCCCTCCGCGCAGCGCGGGGGAAGGGGCTGGGGGATGGGGGGCAGTCCTGGCAGCCAGGTAGCCGCTCCCAACAGATCGTTCGCGAACCTCCCCTCCTGCTCACTCGTGCGAACCGCTCCCAAAGCCGCTATAATCTCCAAAACCACACCAGAAACATACAAAATGTAGGAAAATCTGCAATCGCATCGGAGTCCGGGTGATCACTGCACTGCATTACGTGCGCCTGGCGGGGTTCCCGCTCGGCCTGGGGCTGGCCTCGGTGTTGGTCAGCGGGACGCTCAACCGCGTCATGATCGTCGAGTTGGGGCTGCCCGCCACGCTGGTTGGGCTGTTCCTGGCCATCCCCGTGCTGATCGCGCCCGTCCGCGTCTGGCTCGGCTACGTCTCCGACGGCTACCCGATCCGGGGCAAGCGCCGCGAACCGTACATTGTCCTGGGCGCGCTTGTGGCCGGCCTCGGCGTGAGCGGGGCGACGCTGATCGTGCTCAACGAGGCGGCGGCCCTGCCCGTGGTGGCGGGCGGCGGACTGCTGGCCTTCATGGCTTTCGGGCTGGGCCACACCCTGGCCAGCAACACGTTCGAAGCGCTGCTGGCCGACAAATTCAGCGGCGCGCAGCGCCCGCGCGCCGTGACGCTGTACAAGGTAGCCATGTTCGCCGGCATCCTGGGCGGCGCGCTGGTGCTGGGGCGGCTGCTGGAGCCGTTCGACACCGGTCGCCTGCTAGTCGTGGTGCTGGGCGTCATGGGGGTCTACGCCGCGCTGGCCGCGCTGGCCGTCCGCCGGCAGGAGCCGAAGGTTCCTGACCTGGACGAGACGGCGCGCCAGGCTGCCGGCGAGCCATTCCTGGCTGTCGTGCGCTCGGTGATCTGGACCAACCCGGCGGCGCGGCGCTTCTTCATCCTGGTGATGCTCAGCGTGCTGGGGACGCTGGCCCAGGATGTGCTGCTGGAGCCGTATGGGGCGCTGGTGCTGGAGATGAGCGTCGCCCAGACGACGCGCCTGACCGCCATCTGGGGGACGGGCACTCTGCTGGCCATCGTCAGCGCGGGCATGTACCTGATCGCCCGCGTCGGCTATCTGCCGGTGCTGCGCGCCGGGCTGCTGCTGAACGTGCTCGTCTTTGTCGGGATCATCAGCGCCGGGGCCCTGGGCAGCGTGAGCGTGTTTCGGGCGCTGGTCTTCTTGCTGGGCATTGGCACGGGGCTGTCCATGGCCGGGCTGCTGACCGCGGTGATCGAGTTCACTACCTTTGCGCGCGCCGGGCTGCTGATGGGCGTATGGGGTACGGCGGCGGAACTGGGGCAGGCCGGCGGCGGGTTGATGGGCGGTGTGGTCGTGGACTTGATGCACCACATCAGCGGTGGCGATGCGCTGCTGGCCTATGGCACGGTGTTCGCCATCGAGGGCGCCCTGCTGGTGATCGCACTGGCCCTGACCGGTGGGCTGCGCGTTGATCTGGCGGCGCGGGCGACGCTCAAGGCATCGGCCCGGCGGGCGGCGGAGGAGCTGACGCCCGCCGCCTGGTAACGGAGCGTTCGCCGCCAGTCTGGGCGGGCGGAAGAGGTTGTTGGTTGTTGGTGTAGAACGTGAGAAACGAGCCTACTCCTACCAGGAACCAATCACCAACAACCAACCACCCCCTCACGGATGCAGGAACAGCACGGTCACACCCGCCAGAGCCAGCACCGTCCCGGCGACGGCCCGCTGCGTGATGCGTTCCTTGAAGATCAGCCAGCCCAGCGGGATGAGCAGGATCGGCGGGAGGCTCATCAACGTCGAGGCGACGCCCACCGGCGCGTTCTGCACGGCGATCAGCGACAGCCACACGCCCAGGAACGGCCCGGCGACCGCCCCACCCATGATGTAGCGCATCGCGCCCGGCCTGGCGCGCAAGATGGTGAATGTGGCGGACGCCTGCCCCCTGAACACGGTGAACGCCCAGATAGTGATCGTCGCTGCAATCAGGCGGATGACGTTGCCCGAAAGCGCCGAGAAATCCCCGTGCAAGCCTTCCTTGGAGAAGATCAGGCCGAGCGCCTGGCCGAGCGCCCCGCCCAGCCCGAACAGCACGCCGGTCAGGTAGGCGCGCGGCGCGCGGTCGGGGTCGCTGGTGCTGTTGTGCCGGTCGGTGACCACCCAGGCGACGCCGCCAATGGCCAGGGCCATGCCCAGAATCTCCCAGCCGCTCAGCGTCTCGCCGAGCAGCAGCCAGGCCAGCACCGCGCCCATCACCGGGCTGAGGGCCATCAGCAGCATGGACAGCCGGGGGCCAATCATCACGAACGCCTGGAACAGCGCGGCGTCGCCCAGCACAAAGCCGATCAGCCCGGAGAGCGCCAGCCAGCCCCAGCGCGACAGATCAGCGTCGAGCGGCAGGGGCTGGCCCTGGGCGATCCAGTGCACGCCACTGACCATGACCAGGGCCAGAACCAGGCGCGTCCGGTTCACAATCGCCGAGCCGACCTGTCGCCCGGAGAGGGTGAAGAAGATCGAGGTGAAGCTCCAGCACAGCGAGGTGAGCAGGCCGGCGAACTGCCCGATGAAGTCTGACAAGGTGGTGTTCCTCTGCGGGTGGTGCCAGGTGGCAGACCGCGCGCATTGTAGCGCAGCGGCGCGCGACGTGTCTATGGTGAGTTGCGGCGAGGTCGCCGGGTAACAAAGACCCCGCCTTGAGGCGAGGTCCGTGATGAGGACGAGCTATGGATGTAGGATGAAGCTTGCAGCCTCCAGAGGGCGCCACGGGCCCTATGCGGAGAGCGCACCTGACCAGATGACCACGATGCTGATAACCCCCTCCAGTTCTTCGACGATGAACTCGTAGGTGTTGACGAGGCCGGGGCCCAGCACATACAGCAACGCCAGCATGACCACGGCCACCAACATGAGCAGCAGGGCGTACTCGACCAACCCCTGGCCCCGCGTCCTTCGCTGGACAGCGGGTTGGGCCGCCAACCATGACCAGAGATGCATAAGGCCGCCTCCTTTCAGGATAGTATGGAAATCACCTTGTCGTACGCGCTGGGAAGGCGCTCTTTACAAGAATTCACAGCGGACTGACAATAGCCCACACCGAGAAGTCAAATGTACTGGCGGGTTACTGACAGAATCGCGCGTTCTCATCAAAAAAATCAATCGAAAGATTAATAATATTGAACAATCTCATTGACTCCCCGCATGACTTCTGCTACCATCAAATCAGCGACAGGCTGGCGTGTGCCGGTCGAGAGATGGTTCTGAGGCTATCACCATGTATGAGGTCTATCCATTGCCCAGCAAGTGCCCCGTCTGTTCCCAAGCGATGGCCATCACCCGGCTGCACTGCCCGCACTGTGAGGTCACGGTCGAAGGCCGCTTCGCGCTGGGCCGGCTGGCCCGCCTGACGCCGGAGCAATTGAACTTCGTCGAGGTGTATCTGCGCTGCGACGGCAAGATCAAGCGCGTTGAAGACGAGTTGGGTGTCTCCTACCCCACCGTTCGCGGCTGGCTCAACGAGATCATCGTCGCCCTGGGCTATGAAGCACCCCGAACAGAGGTGCCAGAAGAAGTCCCTACCGAGCGGCGACGCCAAGTGCTCGACGATCTGGCGGCGGGGCGCATCTCATCCAGCGAGGCGGTTGACCTGCTGCGCGGCGACGGCTCTTGAGAATGGTTGTTGGTTGTTGGTAGAGCGCACCCTATGGAGCCGCCTTCACCAAGAGCCAATACCCGAGGAGTGTTGTTCAATGACACGATACGAATACAAGGGCGTCACAGTGCCCGTCATCATCCAGCAAGTGGGCGGCGACCTGCGCGTGCGCGGGCAGGAGGACGACGTGCTCCTCATCGAAGGGGAGCTGGCCGCCGTCGAGCACCTGGGAGCCGGGCAACCCTACCTGGTGCGCGCCGCCGGTGACGCGCGCCTGATCGTCCCGGACGCGGTGCCGGTCAGCGTGCAGGCGGTCGGCGGAGATGCCAGCATCACCGGTCTGGCGGCGGACTGTGACATTCAGAGTGTGGGCGGAGACCTGTCCCTGCGCGACGCTCATACGCTTCATGTCGGCGCAGTGGGCGGCGACGCGCGCATCAAGCGCATCACGGGCCATGTGACCGTCGAGGCGGTGGGCGGCGACGCGACCATTCGCGATGTGGAGGGCGCAGTTGCCGTGTCCGGGGTGGGGGCCGATCTGTACCTGCGCGATGTGCGAGGCGACTGCCTCGTGGAGCAGGCCGGTGCAGACCTGGTGCTCAGTCTGGACTTCGCGCCGGGCCGCGAGTACCGCTTCAGCGCCGGCGGCGACATCCTGTGCCGCATTCACCCCGACACCCACGTGACCTTCGACCTCCCCGCCGACACCGCGCTGCAGCTTGATGTAGAGGCCGAAATCAGCGAGCGCGAAGACGCTCCCGACCGGCAGACCCTCGTCCTGGGCGACGGCAGCGCCCGCGTGCATATCGGCGCGGCCAACCGGCTGCGCCTGGTCGGCGAAGAAGAAGATTACATGGTCAACTTCGGCGTGCAGCTTGAGGATGAGCTGGAAGCGCGCCTGTCGCACCTGGAGACGAAGCTCAGCCAGCAGCTTGAGGGGCTGGACGAGCGCATCCAGGCGACGACGATTCGCTTCGCCTCTCAGGCCGAGCGGATGGCCGAACGCGCCCAGCGCGAGGCGCTGCGCGCCGCCGAGCGCGTCCGCCGCACGATGGAGCAGTGGGACAGCAAGCCCAAGCGGGCGCGCAAAGCCAAGCGCACCGGCTTCGTCCTGGAGGGCCTGGAGACGCGATCCACGCCGCCACCCCGCCACGACCCGGTCACTGAGGAAGAGCGGCTGATGATCCTGAAGATGGTTCAGGATGGGAAGATCACCATCGAAGAGGCTGAGCGTCTGCTGGCCGCGCTGGAGGGATGAGCGCCCGCGCTGGTGGCGAGTTTTGAGTCAGGAGTCTGGAGTCTAGAGTCTGGAGTACAGCATGATCTCACGACTCAGGACTCCAGATTCGCCTGGTGAAAAGCGATCAGCTTGAGGAATGGGCATGGCTGCAACGGGGGTGTTGACCCAGCCAGAGGCGTTCACTGGTCTGCGCGCGGTGCATCTGCGCCACGACCTGACGGCCATCGCTGACCTGATCGAAGTCTGCTTCGCCGCCTCCCTGGACGCCACCGGGCGTTCGGCCATCCATGAGATGCGCGCGCTGAGCCGGATGGGGCCGCTGCTGTGGCTGTTGGCCCGGCTGGGCCAGGGCATTCCTGGGCTGTACGGCTTCGTGTGGGTCGAGCGCGGGCGGCTGGTGGGCAACGTCACCGTGACGCCCGCAGGCTATGGCAACGGCTGGATGATCGCCAACGTTGCTGTGCTGCCCGATTACCGGCGGCGGGGCATCGCCCGCCAGCTCATGCACGCGGCTCTGGCTTTCGTCGAGGAGCGCGGTGCGTTCGCTGTGCTGCAGGTGGACGCGGATAACGACTCGGCGCGCGCCCTGTACACAGGCCTGGGCTTCCAGGTGCAGCGCACGTTTACGCGCTGGCGCCGTCCCGCGTACCAGCGCCCTCCGCTGCTGCCGGAGACCATGCCCGATGTGCGCCCGCTGGTGCGTAGCGAGGCGGACCAGTTGTACGCCCTGGCGGAGTTGGTGCGGCCCGCTGCGCGCGGCGGGTTGGGCTGGCTGCGCCCGTTGACGCTGGCGGCATTGCAGCCGACCCGTTGGGCGGCCTTGCGCTACGTGGTCAGCGGCCAGCGCGTGCAGACGTGGGTCATCCCTGGCGACAACGGCCAGTTGGACGCAGCGCTGCGCGTGGAGCAGCGCATTGGCGGGCTGACGCGCGTCTTTGATGTGCTGGTCGCGCCGCGGCGGGCGGGCAATCTCGAAGCGCCGCTGGTGAACTTCGCGCTGCGCCGGCTGATCCTGCGCGAGCACAGCGCCGTGACCGATCACCCCGCCGACGACCTGGCCGCCAGCACCGTGCTGCGCGATCACGCATTTCGTTCGGAGCGGGTGCTGGTACACATGGTCCGTCCTGGGTCAGGGTCGGGCGGAAAACCACGTCTTGGGATGCTGAGGGGAGACAGCGAGCGATGACCACAGCCGAAGAACGGATGCGCATCTTGCAGATGATTCAGGAGGGCAAAGTGACGGCGGAAGAGGGCGCACGGCTGCTTCAGGCGCTGGGCAGCGGGGGTCGCCCGGCGCAGACGCCGCCAGCCCGCGACCCGCGCCTGCTGCGCGTGCGCATCACCGACCTGGCGAGTGGCAAGACCAAAGTGAATGTCAACATCCCCATGAGCCTGGTCCATGTGGGCATCAAGCTGGGGGCGCGCTTCACCCCCCACAGCGCCGATGTGGATTATGACGAGATCCTCGAAGCGATCAAGAGCGGCGCCAGCGGCAAGCTGGTAGATGTCGAAGACGCCACCAGCGGCGAGCACATCGAGGTCTGGGTGGAGTAGTCTCTGCCCGGTATGTCTCATCGTCCCCTGGAGGTCGGTCAGTCGCGGGGGACGCGCAGATCGGTCAGCAGGCCGCTGATCTGCTCGATCAGCCTGTTGAGCAGATCGAATACCTCCGCGAACTCCGCCCCTGCCAGCTTGATGCGCCCGTCGCGCGCCTGGCGTAGCTGAGCCAGGCTGTGCCAGGGCTTCTCGCCCGGCAGGGTGACCCGCCCGTGCAGCGCCACCCCCGCCAGGACCAGCGGGACGTAGACGTGTTCCAGGCGGAGCGTGATGCGGCCCTCGAGCGCGGCAACCAAGCGCGCCGTGTAGCTCAATTGCTCGTTCCTGTCGCCGAAGTCGGCGCCGGCCTGCCCGCTGACTATGGAGAAGCCGAGCAGCACAGCGTCATACACCACCGCGCTGTAGAGCAGGCTGATGAGCTGGTCAATCGTATAGGTCGTCTCTGAGTCGGCGACCAGCAGCAGGCACAAGCGCCTGAACCATGCGCTCTCCTCCAGCGAAAATCCCTGTTCCAGCTCCAGTCCCTGCTGCAAGACGTACATCAAGGCGCGCGTGATGAAGATCGCCTCACCAGGATGCAGCGGCATCCCCGCCTCGCCGAAGACGGCGTTGGTGTGATCGAGGAGCGGGACATAGAGTAGGGCTGGCGACAGCGCGCGCGCCACTTTGAGCGCCTCGGCACAGTTCGCCTCAACCTGTTCCGCTTCCTGGTGCAGGTCGTCCAGTGTCCACAGGGCCTCGTAGCGCGGTTGCGGGTGCTCGCCGCGCGGAGGGAAGCGCCCAGGAAGCACATCGAAGGCCACCGCAAGCTGGTCAGGAGCCGTCTTGTGCGCCGAGAAATGAATGTCGCGCAGCACGGCGACGCGAAACGGCGAGAGGGCCAGCAGGCTGGGCAGTGCCCCACCGGCCGCCGGGCGCACCGTCTGGTAGCGATCCGGCTCGGACGCCTCCAGCGCCACCTGGACGACGTAGCCTGCGCCGGGCCGGGTGGGGAGCTGGGGAGTGATGGGGATGTGGACCAGGCCACACTCGGCGGGGGGCAGCGTCAGCGCCAGGTGAGGGCGGGGCGTGAAGAAGTTGGCCAGGTTGCCAGCGGCATCGCGCGCCGGCGTCTTGATCGCCAGACGCAGGGACAGCGGACGGTTGGTCATGTTCTGCAACAGGAGCAGCACCTCAAGTGTCTGATCCAGCGCCGTCATGGGAGGGAAGGCGCCCAGCGCAGCCTGCACCAGATCGTCAACTGCCAGACGCTCATCGCTCAACTGGCCCAGGATGTCCGGATAGTGCCCGGTCTTGTCCATCGTCCCCCCTCTGCCCGCCAGTGACGTGCCACCGACCGTTTCCCTAATTCTACGCGATCCGGCGAATCGCGCACCCTCGCTGGCCGCCCCTGCAGCGCGTCTGACAAATCCTCCCCCGGAGTCCACGAACGACCTGTCAGGTCGGAATCTTGCGCTGCCGCGCCCTGGCTGAGCCTCACCCCCAGCGGCAGGTGATCCGCTGACAACTTGTTCGTGCACCCCCTCCCACGCGCGAAGTTTCCGAATTGGCCCAGGTGGGTTAAGATTCGCGCTAAAGTGCTGGGCAGCAATACCATCCACTGACTATGACCGACGACGCGGAACTGTATTGGGAAGACGAGCCACAGGACGAGCCGTCGCGCTACGCCGACGATGAGTTCGCGGTGTGGACGTTCGAGACGGGCGCGCTCGAGGCCATTCCTCCTGTGGGGCGCGCCGCCGAGCCGCTACCCAGTCCGCCCATCGCGCCGGCGCTGACGCTTCCGCTGCGCAGGTCGAGGGGGGCGTCGGCTCTGCCTGCGCCGGCGCGCAGGGGAACGGCCAGCGTGTGGGTGAGCATTCTCCGCAACACACTGATCGTCGGGGCCGCGGCGATTCTCGTCTCGACAATCTTCTCGCTGTGGACGCGGCCCAACTTCTTTTCGGACGAGTTCCGCGCTGGCCTGAACGAGGTGCAAGCCACGCAGCGCGTCATCGCCATCCAACCCTCACCGCTGCCCACCGACATCCACCAGATTCGGATCGGCATCGTCGCCGGGCACAGTGGCCGCCCGCAGGACCCCGCCTTCGAGTCCGATCCCGGCGCGGTCTGCCCCGACGGGCTGACCGAGTTATCCATCAACGAGGCCGTCGCCCGCCGGGTTGTGACGATGCTCAGCCAGGAACGCTACATGGTGGACCTGCTGACCGAGTTCGACCCGCGCCTGGCCAATTACCAGGCCGACGCGCTCGTCTCGATCCACACCAACGACTGCCAGGATTATGGAGAGGGGGGCACCGGCTTCAACGCGGCGGCGTCGGCCCGCCAGACGACGGGCGGCAGAGACGAGAAGTTGCTGGCCTGCCTGATCAGCCAGTACGCGGCCACGACCGGGCTGCCGCGGCATTATGGTCTCACCTACGATATGACCTTGTACCACACGTTCGCCGAGGTCGCCATTGACACGCCGGTGGCCATTATCGAGCTTGGGTTCATGCGCAACGACCGCGCTTTTCTTACCGAGCAGCAAGACGTGATCGCCCAGGGCATTGTCAACGGTATTCGCTGCTTCCTGCTGCCCGACGGCGCCGGCACCCCGCCGGCCGGACCGTGACGGCCCCCGCTCTTGTCGCTCGCTCTTGGGAGGAACTGAATGGCATACGAACTGGTCATGTACGCGCGGACGAACCCATGCCCCTACGTCCGCACCGCCAGGCGCGTCCTGGAGCGCGAGAACATCCCCTACCGCGAGATTCTGATTGACAAAGACCCCGCCGCCGAGCAGCGCGTCATCGCCTGGACTGGCTTCAAGTCGGTGCCGACGATCATCGTGGCGCGCCCCGGCGAAGACCTGCCTTTTGAGGAGCCTGCTCCGCTGGTCGGCGACAGTCCGCGCAACATTGACCGGGGCAGCATGATCACCGAGCCGGGCGAGATCACTTTCGAGAACTGGCTGCGCAAGCACGGCTTTCTCACGTAGGCCGGGGCATGCGCCCATCCGCCGCATGATCCGCGCCGCCGCTCGCCGCTATCGCCGTCTGGTCTGGTGGCAACAGATCGCACTGGCCGTCGCCGGGCTGGCTGGAGCGTTGGGCGGGGCAGCCGCCGCCCTGCTGCTCTACAGCCAGGCGCAAAGCAACAGCACGCGCGCCATTCACCGCTGGTTCGCCGACCGCGCCAGCCGCCCCGCGCTCAGTACGCCGCGCGAGCAGTGCCCCGGCGCGCCGTTCCTGCTCCCCTCTGCAGGGCTGATCGGTCTGCTGTGGCAGGATACCGCCGCGCCCTACAATGCACTGCGCCGACACAGCGGCATTGACATCTTCGGCGATGGGCAGCCTGGCACAGTGCCCGTCTTCGCCGCCTACGAGGGCTGGCTGACCCGCCTGCCAGACTGGATCGCGTCGGTCATCATCCGCCACGACGACCCACTCCAGCCAGGGCGCACCATCTGGACGTATTACACGCACATGGCCGCGCGCGACGGGTCCGAGTCATATGTTGCCGCCGAATTCCCGCCGGGGACACGCGAAGTCTGGGTGGCGCAGGGCACCCTGATCGGCTTCCAGGGCGAGTATAGCGGCAGCAAGCTGATGCCGGTGGGGCTGCACCTGCACATGAGCATCGTCACGAGCGAACCGGACGGGTCTTTCCGCAACGAGTCCCATCCGGCCAACACGCTCGACCCCTCGCCCTACTTCGGCCTGGACCTGCGCGCCGCGCACAAACCGGCCCGCCCGATCCGCTGCCCGCCCCCCGACCCCGCCCTCCATTAAAGAAAACTAACCTCGATCCAAGAAGCTCTTAAACGCGCGTTTCTTGGGGCTTTATGGCGTGCCCTTATCATGACGAACGGTAGGGGAGTGCTTGTGATCAGGCACTGGTCTGGTCCCTACCCCGTCAATGAGGCAGAACCCATCTCAAGGAGAGATCCATGCGCAACACCCGCTTCTGGAACAACTCGATCGGCTCGCTGCTTGTCCTGGCCCTGATGCTGCTGGCCCTGGCCGGCGCTCTGCCGGCGCGCAATGTGCTGGCCCAAGACGACGTAGAACCGCTTGAGCTGCCCGAAGTTGATCCGCTGAGCGTCACCGGTGACATCGCCATCGCCGGCAGCTCGACCGTTGAGCCGGTCACCATCGCCATGGCCGCGCGCTTCAACGACGACGGCTTCACCGGCAACATCGCCGTGGCCGAGACCGGCACGTCCGCTGGCTTCGAGCGCTTCTGCAAGGAAGGCTCCACCGACATCAACAACGCCAGCCGCCCGATCAAAAGCTCCGAGCTTGCCGACTGCGAGGCCCTTGGCCGCGAGGTGATCGAGTTCTTCATTGGCATTGACGCGCTGACCGTCGCCGTCAGCACAGACTCGTTTGTGAACGAGCTAACCCGCAGTCAGCTCATCGCCATCTTCACCGGCGAGGTGACGCAGTGGAACGAGGTCAACCCAGAGTGGCCCGCCGCGACGATCCAGCTCTTCACGCCCGGCACCGACAGCGGCACGTTCGACTTCTTCGGCGAGGCCGTGCTGGGCACCAAGGGCGCTTACAAGGAGCGCGAGGCTCGCGTCAGCGCGCTGTTGGCCCCCAACCCCACGACCAGCGAGAACGACTACACGCTCGTGGAAGGTATTCGCGGCAGCGAGAACGCTATCGGCTACTTCGGCTACGCCTACTTCATCGAGAACGAGGACACGCTCAAGGCTGTAGCCCTCGCCAACGATGTGACCCACGACGCCGACGACAACCTGGTCACCATCCCCGCCGAGGAGTGGGAAGCCGAGGGCATCGCTTATGTCGCGCCCAGTCGTGAGAGCGCCGAGAGCGGCGAATACATGCTGAGCCGCCCGCTGTTCATCTACTCGGCGGCGAGCGTCCTGCAGGAAAAGCCGCAGGTCGCCGCTTTCGTCAACTACTACCTGACCAACGCCGATGAAGTGGTCAGCGAGGTGGGTTACTTCCCGGTGAGCACCGAGGTATTGAACGAGGCTAAGCGGCACTGGCTCGACGCGCTGGGCCTGGCCGAGTAGCTGATCCTACAACCCACCCACGCCCAACGGGACGGTATGGAGGCGAGGCACCTCCATGCCGTCTTTGGCCTGCCTGCGGGAGAAACCGGGTGATTATTGGGGCAAGGAGCGTATGATGGAGAACAGAGCCATGATGGTCAATGAGCGCGTGCGGCTCGTCACGTCCGCTCATGACGAAACCCCTTCGTTCAACCTGAGCAAGAAGTGGCGTCCTGGCGAGAGTCTGATCCAGGGTTTCTTGTTTCTATGCGGCTTCATGACCATCTTCACCACGGTCGCCATCGTCATTGTGCTGGGCCGCGAGTCGCTGCTGCTGATCACCAGCGAATACGTGGACGAGGGCGGGACCATTCACACCATCGGCGTGCTGGATTTCGTCAGCACGACGCGCTGGCAGCCGCACCGCTACGAAGTGGGCATCGCCCCGCTGGCCACGGCGACGCTGCTGAGCTCGTTCATCGCTATGCTCGTCGCGCTGCCGTTGGGGCTTGGCTCGGCCATCTACCTCAGCGAGTACGCCAGCCCGCGCGTGCGGGGCACGGTCAAGCCCATCCTGGAGGTGCTGGCCGGCGTGCCCACTGTGGTTTACGGCTTCTTCGCCCTGCAGTTCATGACTCCGCTGCTGCAAAACCTGTTGGGCCGTGACCTGGTGGAGGTCTTCAACGTCGCTTCGGCAGGCATGGTCATGGGCGTCATGATCCTGCCGCTGGTGGCCTCCATGAGCGAGGACGCCCTGAGCGCCGTGCCGCGCTCACTGCGCGAGGCAGCCTACGGCCTCGGCTCGACCCGGCTGGAGACGACGGTACGCATTGTGCTGCCAGCGGCGGTGTCGGGCATCGTCGCCGCCTTCATCATCGCCATCTCGCGGGCCATCGGCGAGACGATGATCATGGCCATCGCTGCCGGCGCGCGTTCCAACTTCACGCTCAACCCGTTCGAGTCCGCCTGGACGATGACCGGCTACATCGCCAGCATCAGCGGCGGTGACCTGGCCTACGACACGCTGGACTACAACAGCATCTTCGTGGTTGGCCTGCTGCTCTTCCTGATGACGCTGTTGCTCAATATTCTCAGCCGCTCCATCGTGACCCGCTTCCGCGAAGTATACGAGTAGGGGGCGATCATGGACCGCCTGGTGCTGTTCGCTGCCATGTTTCTCAGCCTGCTGCTGGCCCTCAACGGCGGCATGACCTCGGCGCCTATCGCCGCGCGCAAAGGGTATAACCCCCGGCTGGGCGCGCTGGCCGGGGCGCTGGCCGGGCTGTTCGGGGGCCTGATCCCGGCGCTGGTCGTGCGCCAGGCCTCCGGCGCGGGAGGGCTGGTTGTGCTCGCCGCGCTGCTCGGCGGCATCGGCGCGCTGGCGCTGCTGTGGCGGCTGCTGCCGTCGCGCGACGCGCAGCGCGATATTCTGCCCAGCGGCGCGGGCCTGCAGCGCAACATCGTCGCCCGGCATACGCGCGGGGCCATCGCCCAGGCGCTGTTCATGTTCTCGATTGTTGTGGCCCTGCTGGCCCTGGCGACTCTGTTGTGGACGATCCTCAACAGGACAGCCGGGCTGACGGCGGTGCAGTACAACGTTGAGCCGGGGGCGCTCACCCTGGCCAGCTTCGATCCTGGCGCAGCGCCGGGCGAAGTCGCGCCAGAGGATATTCCCGCACTGCTCGCTGAGCACGTGCACCCCGTCCGGCTGCGCGAGCTGGTGCTGGAACAGGTCGCCGGAGCCAGGCCGAAAGCCTGGCCGGAATTATGGAATCAACCGCTGAGCGCGGCCCTGGACGGGCGTGACTTCCCCGCCGACCTGGCCGCGACGCCAGTCAGCGCGCTGGAACCCGCCCAGGCCGCCGACCTGCTGGCGCGCAACCTGGACGCCAGGAGCCTGCAAACGCTGGTCACCAGCGAGGCAGGCCGCGCCCTGAGCATGATGTCCGAGGCGGAGATCGCCGCGCGGCTGGCCGAGGGGCTTAGCGCCGGGCGCTTGCAGCGCCTGGCCCTGGCGCGCGTGGCCGGCGTCCGCGTGGACGACGGCGAGGTGCCGTCCGAGCCGGTCGCCCAGGTGCTTGACGGGCATGACTACCCTGAGGCGCTGGCCGCGACGCCCTTCAACCAGCTTACGGCGGAGCAGAGCGCCGCCCTGCTCGTCGCCAACCTGGAGCGCGCCGACCTGGAAGACGCCCTGCTGGACGCGCTCGACACGCGCGAGCTGGACGATCTCTCCGGGCGCGAGCTGGGCGCCATCACCGCCGCCAACGTGCGCAAGGCGCTGCTGCGCGTGGCCATTTTGAAAGATGTCGCCGGCGCGGCGGAGAGCGCCTGGCCCGACCTCAGCGGGCAGCCGCTCAACGTCGTGCTCAGCGGCAAAGAGTATCCCCCCGCGCTGGCCGCGACGCCCTTCAACCAGATTGACGAGCGGCAGGCCGCCGACATCCTGGCCCGCAACCTGGACCGCGACGCGCTGGTCACCTTGCTGATGGATCAGGTCGTCCAGGCCCAGGTCGTCAAAAGCTGGCCGCTGTGGGACTCGCTGACCGAGCGGGGCGCCATCGAGACGGTGCAGCAGACCCAGTTCCCGCGCGCCGAGTTGCAGTGGCGCTCGTGGGTCAGCGCCGACTTTCTGACCAGCCCGCTCGACCCGCGCCACCCCGACCTGACCGGCATCCGCCCAGCGCTGATCGGCTCGCTGCTGATCATCATCATCACCATCCTGGTCGCCTTCCCGGTGGGCGTGGGCGCGGCCATCTACCTGGAAGAATACGCCGGGCGCAGCCGCCTCAACCAGATCATCCAGACCAACATCAACAACCTGGCCGGCGTGCCGTCGATCATCTACGGCATGTTGGGCCTGGCCATCTTCGTGCGCTCGCTGGAAGCGATCACCAGCGGGCGCGTGGTGGGCGGCGGCGCGGCCAACGGGCGGACGGTGCTCTCGGCGAGCTTCACCCTGGCTCTGCTCATCCTGCCGCTGATCATCATCAACGCCCAAGAAGCGATCCGCGCCGTGCCCGGCTCGCTGCGCCAGGCCAGTTACGGGCTGGGCGCGACCAAGTGGCAGACGATCTGGCACCATGTGCTGCCCTACGCCATGCCTGGCATCCTCACCGGCACCATCCTGGCCGTCTCGCGGGCCATCGGCGAGACGGCACCGCTGATCATGGTCGGCGGGGCGACGTACCTGACGCGCGACCCGGAGGGGCCGTTCTCGATCTTCACGGCGCTGCCGCTGCTGATCTACCGCTGGACGACGCTGCCCCAGGCTGAATTTCGCCACGCGGCGGCGGCGGCGATCATCGTGCTGCTGGTGATGCTCATCAGCCTGAACTCGATCGCCATCATCTTGCGCAATCGCTTGAGCAGGAGATTGTCATGACCACCCCCAACGGCAATAGCCGTCATGCCATTGAATTCCGCAACCTCAGCGTCTACTACGGCGATTTCCTGGCCGTGCGCGACGTGAGTATGAGCATCGAGAGCAAGAAGATCACGGCGCTGATCGGCCCGTCCGGCTGTGGCAAGAGCACCCTGCTGCGCTCGATCAACCGCATGAACGAGCTGGTGCCCAGCGCCCGCGTCGAGGGCGAGGTGCTGATGCACGGGCAAAACATCTACGCCCCTGGCGTAGACCCGGTCGAGGTCCGGCGGCGGATCGGCATGGTCTTCCAGAAGCCGAACCCGTTCCCCAAGTCCATCTTCGACAACGTGGCCTATGGGCCGCGCGTGCTGGGCGTGCGTGACAGGACACAGCTCGCCGGGATCGTCGAGCACAGCCTGCACCGGGCCGCGCTGTGGGACGAGGTGAAAGACGATCTGCGCAAGTCGGGGCTGGCCCTCTCCGGCGGGCAGCAACAGCGCTTGTGCATCGCGCGGGCGCTGGCCGTCGAGCCGGAGATCATCCTGATGGACGAGCCGTGCTCGGCCCTGGACCCGATTGCCACGCTGCGCATCGAGGAATTGATGCGCGAACTGAAAAAAGACTATACGATCGTCATCGTCACGCACAACATGCAGCAGGCGGCGCGCGTCTCGGACTTCACTGCCTTCATGCTCTCCGACGCCACGCGCGCCGGCGCTCTGATCGAATATGATCAGACGGAGAAGATCTTCACCCGCCCGCACGACCCGCGCACCGAAGACTATATCACCGGGCGCTTCGGCTAAGGAGGCCAGGGACGGGGGACCTGATGAATGACACGCCCTTGAAAGCGCGCACCACGCTCGACCGCGCGCTGACCGCGCTGCGCGACAACGTGCTCAAGCTGAGCCACCTGGTGGACGGGGCCATCGAGCGCTCAGTCCTGGCGCTCAAAGAGGCCAATGTGGACCTGGCGCGCCAGATCATTGCCGACGACGAGCATGTCAACGCGCTGCGCTACCAGATCGAGCAAGAATGCTACCGGCTGCTGGCGCTGCATCAGCCTGCCGCCCGCGACATGCGGGCCATTGTCACCGCCATTCACTTCGTCGTCGAGCTGGAACGCATCGGCGACCACGCGCGCGAGATCGCCAAGCAGGCTATCACTCTGGCCGCCGAGCCGCCGCTCAAGCCGCTGATTGACATCCCGCGCATGGCCCAGATCAGCCGCGAGATGCTCCGCGCTGGGCTGCAAGCCTACCTCGACCACGACGCTGAGCTGGCCGCGCAGACGGTGCTGCGCGACGACGAGGTGGATCAGCTTGACGAGCAGGTCTACCGCGAGCTGCTGACGTACATGCTCTCCGACCCGCGCAACATCGGCCGGGCCACACACCTGCTGTGGGTGTCGCACAACCTGGAACGCATCGCCGACCGCATCACCAACATCTGCGAGCGCGTGGTCTTCATGGTCACCGGTGAGATCATCGAGTCCGGCGACCGCTGACCGCTCCCTGCACCTGTTCCGTCGCGCCTGCGGGCGCGCATACGCTCCGCGCCGCCCCTCGCCTCAAGGGGCGGTGCCCTTTTTCGCGCGGTTGCCCACCCGCTGTTACCTTCTCTGTACACGCCGCCCCGGGGGTAAGGCCCGCTGGCGCTGCCCATTGGCACTGGAGAGCGTGATGTCTGGCACTGTCACCGGGCGCGCATTGCCGGTATAGCCTGGTGCAGAAAGGAGTCGGCGATGACCAACGTTCTGGTAGCCTACGCAAGCAAACACCAGGCGACCGCCGAGATCGCCAGCTTCATTGGGGATGTGCTGCGCGAGTCCGGGGGAATCAGCGCCGATGTTCGGGCGGTGGAGACTGTCCAAGACCTGGCGGGCTATGATGCCGTCGTGCTGGGCAGCGCGGTCTATATCGGGCAGTGGCAGGCTGCGGCGGCGAACTTCCTCAAGGAGCACGAGCAGGCACTGGCTGAGCGCCCGGTCTGGCTGTTTTCCAGCGGGCCGACCGGAGAGGGCGATCCGGCGACCCTGCTCAAGGGCTGGGAATTCCCGGAGGCGCTCAAGCCGGTCGCCGAGCGCATCCAACCCCGCGACATCGCCCTCTTTCATGGCCATCTTGATCCGGCCAGGCTGAGCCTATTGGAGCGGATCGTCGTCAAGGGCGTGCGCGCACCCCTCACTGACTCGCGCGACTGGGACATGATCCGCGCCTGGGCGATGCGCTGCGCCCAGGCGCTGTAGGGCGAGCGGGTCCATCCCGATCGCGACAACTGCGCCTGACCGTTCAGGGCACAGGTGCAGTGTACAGTCAGCATATAAGCCAGGCGTTCGGAGATCGTTCGGGAGAAGAACTGCCCCGGAAATCCGGAAGCCGGTCGGGTATCAGGGCCTGACCCGGCGCTGGCAGAAGCCGCTCGACTGAGCGACCTGGACGCGTTGACCGAAAAAACTGTGAGTTCGGCGCACGCCCCACTACAATCGAATGACAGGGTCGCATAACATAGGAACAACGCAGAGATGCTTCACACGATCGCGAAACACTACACCGCACGGTTGATAGGGATCATCGTGGCGCTTATGTTGGGCGCCTCCACTCCGACGAGCATGGCGCAGGACAGCAGTCTGCGCCTGACCCAGACAGCAGAACACGACATAGGTTTGGACTGTCCGGTGACGGCGGCACTCGATCCGGCCGGGACGACGTTATGGGTGCTGATGGACAACTGCTTCCAGTACGATTATGCGCTGCGGGCCTACAGCATCGCTGACGGGGCACAGGTGAACGCTGACGACTATGCCGAGGTGTTGACCGCGCTTGACGGCGTCTGGATCGATCTGTTCATCACGCCGCTGGGCTTCACCCCCACGGGCGACCTGAGCATTCGCTATAATGATCCCGACACCTACGCGAGCGTCAATCTGCTCATCCCCCTGGCGAGCGGTGGCGAGGTGACGACCCAGACGAGCGCCAGCTACGACGCACTGCTCGCCGAATACACGGATTATCCTGAATTTTCCGTCTACAGTCCGGACCACACGCGCGTCGTGGCGTTTGGCGCGATCGGCCTGCATGTGATCGACGTGGGGGCGGAGATGGAGATCGTCGCGATCCCCCTGGAGAATAACGCCGAGTATGCGCTGGCGTGGTTCTCGGCAGACGGGCAGCGCCTGGAGGTGATCTACCCCAACGATCCTTCGAGCATGGACGACATCTCCGCGACGCTGTTCATCTACAATCTGCCCGACGGCGCGCTGCTCCAGCGCTATGCGGTACCGTCCTCGGCCGTCTGGGTCAGCCCGGACGGAGCGTATGCCGCCGCCCAACTCTTCAGCAGCAACATCAATGAGCGCAGCGAACTGGTCGTGATCGATCTGGCGAGCGGCCGCACCAGCACGGCGTCCAGTCTGCTCGAAGCCCCTGCTCCCGTGCCTACCTGCCTGAACAACGGCAACGATGTGCGCGATCTGGGCTATATGACCAGCGGGTATTTGGGCCTGGCCAGCCTGCATTGGCTGCCCGATAGCTCCGGCGTGGCCCTGACCCTGTCGTACTCTGGCGAGGGTGCGCAAGGTTCCGGCAGTAGCTGTATTTTCAACCACAGTCGTCTGCGCACCTATCAGATCGATGGCGGGAGCTGAACCGCCGAATCGAACAGTGGAGCACCGTTGGAAAGACGCTCCACTGTTCGTGTGCCCAAAAATGATGGACTACAGGCGCTGCAAGCGGCCTACCACCCGCGCCCGGCGATGCGCTCCTCGACCGGCATGGTCGTCACGCCGATGCCGACCATCGGCTCGCCCAGGTCGCGGCTGACCTCGGCGATGATCTTCGGGTCGGTGTAGTGCGTCACCGCCTCGACGATGGCCTTGGCCCTCCTGGCCGGGTCGCCGCTCTTGAAGATGCCGGAGCCGACGAACACGCCGTCCACGCCAAGCTGCATCATCAGCGCGGCGTCGGCGGGGGTCGCCACGCCGCCCGCCGCGAAGTTGACCACCGGCATCCGGCCCATCTCGGCGGTCTCCTTGACCAGCTCGTAGGGCGCGCCGATCTCCTTGGCGTAGGTCATCATCTCGTCCTGGCGCATGGTCGTCAGGCGGCGAATCTCGCCGAGCACGGCGCGGGCGTGGCGCACCGCCTCGACCACATCGCCGGTGCCGGCCTCGCCTTTGGTGCGGATCATCGCCGCGCCCTCGCCGATGCGCCGTAGCGCCTCGCCCAGGTTGCGGCAGCCACAGACGAACGGCACGTTGAACTCGTGCTTGTTGATGTGGAACTGCTCGTCGGCGGGTGTCAGCACTTCGCTCTCGTCAATGTAGTCCACACCAATCGCTTCGAGCACCTGCG
>JBBIHG010000021.1:0-24802 GCA_037447125.1 Chloroflexota bacterium
CTCACCGCAGGGGGACCTATGTGGGGCACGCTGCTCAATGCGCTCGCCGTGCTGCTCGGCAGCTCGACCGGCCTGCTGATCGGCAACCGGCTCTCACCGCGCATCCAGGAGTCGGTGATGACCGGCCTGGGCCTGGTGACGCTCGTCGTCGGGTTCTCCAACGCGGGCGAGACGGGCAACATCATCCTCCCGCTGCTCAGCCTGGTCATCGGCGCGATCCTGGGCGAGTTGCTGCGCCTCGACCTGCGGCTGGAACAGCTCGCCGGCTGGCTGCAAAGGCGCGTACAGCGTGAGGCGGCGGGCGCTGACGCGACTCTTGCCCATGAGCGACGGGCGCGCTTCGTCGAAGGCTTCGTCACGGCGTCGCTGGTCTTCTGCGTGGGGCCGCTGACGGTTGTCGGCGCGATCCAGGACGGCATGGGGCTGGCCAGCGGCTTCGAGCAGCTCGCCATCAAGAGCACGCTGGACGCCTTCGCCTCGATGGCCTTCGCTGCCAGCCTGGGTATTGGCGTGCTGTTCAGCGTGTTCACGGTGCTGGGCGTGCAAGGCGGGCTGGCACTGCTGGGTGCGCTGGCCGGGGGGTTCATGAGCGACCCGATGATCAACGAGATGACGGCAGTCGGCGGGCTGATCCTGATCGGGCTAGCCCTGAGCCTGCTTGACATCAAGAAGCCGCGCATGGTCAACTTCCTGCCGGGGCTGCTGATCGCGCCAGCCCTGGTCGCGCTGGCGACGGCGCTGGGCATCAATATCTACCCGCTATGAGGGCTGTCGTGCAGTGCGTGCCAATGCCCTCAGACAATAGGGGCGTCGCTCCGCTGCGCTCTGGCTTACCTCACCCCCGCCTGGCCCACTGCCGCGGGCCTCGCCAAGCTGAGCGCAGCGAGGCTGGGGGTGAGGTCAATGCCTCTGCGGCAAGTGATCTGGTGACAACCGTGGCACGCACGCGCGCCAACTGCTATTGCGTACTGCGGCACAAAGCAGTATCATCTGCCCGTTTGCTGGCCCATTTCTCGCGCTCTGCGTAGCCGATCAAGAGGGGAGTTACACGAAATGTCGAAGCGGTTTGGTTTTCTGGCGGCCCTGTTGGCCGTCTCGCTGCTGCTGACTGCCTGCGGTCCGGATTCGACGGGTGCGGCCCGCGATTACATGGAGGCCGTGCTGAAAGGCAATGTCGAGGCGGCACAGAAAATTGCCTGCGACCCTTTCAAAGAAGACACGGCGGCTCTGGCTGCTATCAGCGCGAGCCTGGCCGAAGAATCGCGTGGGGTGCGCAACATTGATCTGAAATATGATATAGGCAAAGGTAACAACCCCAGAGAAATCATCGTCACCGGCTCCTATGACATCGTCCGGCTCACCGAAGCGGGTGCTGTGATCGTCGACTCGGCTGCTACTTATGAGCTGGCTGCGGTGGTGCGTGACGAGCTCGATGTGGACGGCGACGGTAATTACGAAGAGCGGCTCAACGCGCGCATCGTGTTGGCCATGGAAAAGGACGGCGACGACTGGTGTGTGGCCGACCTGCACGGCGGCTACTTCTTCCCCGAGGAAATGGAAGCGGCTTGGGAGTAATCCTGGCATCACCTGGGTGACTACCCGGTGAAGAGCGCCCGGCCCCACAAGGTCGGGCGTTTTGCGTTCCCTGTGGGAGAATAACGAGGACGCGCTGAGACGTTCTCGCCTCATTGCTGTATCCTGCGGGTTTACCTCACCCCCAGCCTCGCTACGCTCGGCCTGCCCCCTCTCCGCCGGCGGGAGAGGGCGGCGAGGCGCGTTAGCGCCGAGTGGGGGTGAGGTTGTCAACGCCGCCTGCGCCCCAGCAGGCCGCCCAACAGCCGCCCGCCCAGGAACAGCGCGCCGCCCGCCGCCACGGCGCCCGCCACGGCGAGCTTCTGCGCTTCGGCGGGGTCCACGCCGGGCATGACCACCGTCCCGTCGCCGTACCCCGCGAACAGCCGCCCCCACTTGGTGTCAAGCGCGGATTCGACGCGCTTGCGCCCGACGAACGGGTACCAGTAGTAGTTGTGGTAGACGTTGCTGGCCCAGTAGCTCCAGGGCACGAGCGGCGAGCGCAGCAGAATATCCTCAAACCCCTTGAGCCAGCCGTGATAGATCATCTTCTGGCCCTTGCTGGCGAAGGTATCCGTCTGGATGAAGCCGTAGCGCGGCAGGTCTTTCTTGTCCATGCCGACGACCTCGATCTCGTCCGGGTCGCCGACGCCCAGGCCGCGCTCGTGCCCCAGCCGGATGAAGTCCAGGGTCATCGGGTCGAAGCCCTGCAGGTAGGCGCTCATGGCGTCAATGGCTACCTGGTCGGCGGAGGCGAGCAGGATGTCCTTCTCGTGCCAGTGCATGGCGCGCGGCCCCGGCCCGTCCCCGGCGAAGGTGCCGTCCATCACGGCGAAGATGCCGCTGTGGATGTCCTGCTGAATTTGCAGCAGGTCCACCACCGTCTCGTGGATCACGGCGTGAGTCCAGTGACGCCGGCGGCCCAGCAGCCCACCGAAGGCGTTCTTCATCGCCCCGGTGATGGTGGTGAAGACGTGCGTCTTGACGGTGGGAAGCTGGATGACGTTGCGCCCGTAGAAGTCCTTGGGGATGTAGACGCCTTCGGGATAGACGCGATCCAGCACGAGCAGCGGCTCTTTCGGCTCGTAGCGCACCCACTCGAACTGCGGCTCGTAGAGATGCCAGTTCTCAATGCCGTACTTGTCGGTGACATAGCGGTGCTTGTTGTTCGTCTCACCGACGCGCGCATCCACAACCACCGTGTCGTTGTGCCCGGCGATCAGGCGCGGGTAGCCCGCCGCCTGCAATTCCTGGATGACGCCTTCGATCTGCCAGGGCGTGCTGGAACAGGCCGGGTACCAGGTATCCCACGAGATGTTGATTTTGAGGATCGTGTCTTTGTCTTTGGGCAGCGCCTCCTGGTAGCCCGCCAGGCGCATGACCTGGCGCACGTCGTCGAGCACCGTCTCCGGCGTCGTCTTGAGGATGGCGACCTTGCCTTTGCCGGGGAATTCGGCCATGGGGACCCTGCCTCCTTGTGCATGATCGTTGTGGCACGATTGTAGCACAGACGCACCGCTTTGCCTGGGGTGGAGTGACGACGTGACGACGGGGTCCACGAACAAGTTGTTGGGCATTCGCCAGAACGCCTGACGATTCGCGCCTGATCTGTTATAACCTACTCCCATGAACATTGCCGATCCCACCGAAACGTTCGGTGAGCATCCTCAAAAGGAGTGACCGATGGCAGTCCAGCTTCCCGCAGCTTACAGAGATCTGCTCGACGGGCCGGTGTTCGTCACGCTGGTGACCCTTATGCCCGACGGCCAGCCCCAGGCGACGCCCGTCTGGTGCAACACCGACGGTGACTACATCCTCGTCAACAGCGCGCGCGGCCGGCAGAAGGATCGCAACATGGCCCGCGACCCCCGTGTCTCCGTGGTAGCCATTGACCCGCAGAACCCCTACCGCTGGATCGAGGTGCGCGGCAAGGTGGTCGAGATCACCGAGAAGGGCGCGGTGGAGCACATCAACGCCCTGTGCAAGCTCTACACGGGCAACGAAGACTACTACGCGTTCAATCCCATGGCCAAGGGCAAAGAAACGCGCGTGAAGTACCACATCGAGCCAGCCAAGGTCGCCACGCAGGGCTAGACTCCCGCCAGAACTCACCCCGCTCGACGCCCGCGAATCGGGCGGGGTGAGGGTATCCTCGCTGCCCCACTGACCGTCCTACGTTCTGCCAACGGCCTCTTGCGAGATGGCGCGAGTTTGCGCTACGGTATGAGAGACACCGTGATGTATTGGGGAGATCCACCGAGGCAGCCGGCATGAACCATGTAGCAACCATCCTCCCCCGTCTCCGGCAGTGGCGCCGCCTGGCCCTGGCAGTGACCCTCGCGGCGACGCTCGCGCTCAGCGTCATCCCCGCCAGGGCCGACGCCCAGAGCAACCCGCCCTCCGCGCGGCTCAACGGGGTGACCCACTACTACCAGACGTGGAACAACTGCAGCGGCGCCAACCTGACCATGGCCCTGTCCTATTTCGGCTGGGGCTTCGACCAGGAGGTTGCCCGCCGCTGGCTCAAGCCGGAAATCGAGGATAAGAATGTCTCGCCGTCGGAGATGACCGACTACGTCAACAAGGTGCAGACGACCCTGCCCAGCGTGCGCGCCATCTGGCGCTTCGGCGGCAACCTCGACCTGATCAAGCGGCTGGTCGCGGACGGCTTCCCGGTCATTGTCGAGAGCGGCTTCGACGTGGAAGACTTGGGCTGGATGGGCCACTACGAGACGGTTGTCGCCTACGACGATCCCTCGCAGACGATCTGGGTCTTCGACAGCTACCTGGGACCCTCCGATGGCTGGGGACGCCCGCACAGCTACGCCGACTTCGACTACTGGTGGCGGCACTTCAACCGGGCGTTCATCGTCCTCTTCACGCTCGACCGTGAGGCCGACCTGTGGGCCGCCCTCGGCGACTACGGCTACCCTCAGAACGCGACCAACATCGCCCTGCGCACCGCCCGCCAGGAAGCGGCGGCCAACCCCGGCGACCCCTGGGCCTGGTTCGCCATGGGCATGTCCTATGCCTGGCTGGGCAACTTCCACGACGCGGCGACCGCCTTCGACCAGGCCTTCGCCCTGGGGATGCCCTACCGCATCACCTGGTACGTCTTCAGCCCGCTGGAGGCGTACTGGAACATCGGGCGCTTCAACGACGTGATCACCCTGGCGGACAACACCCTGGCGATCACGGAGTACGTCGAGGAGATGTACTACTGGCGTGGCATGGCCTACGCGGCGCTGGGCCAGCGCGACCGGGCGCTCAACGAGTTCAGCAGGGCCATCTCCTACAATCCCAATTTCACCAAGCCCGCTGAGATGCGCGCCCAGGTGGAAGCGGGCACCTTCTGGGCGCCCGCCCCGGCCTAGCCCGCCGCGGGGCGAGCGCGCGCTATCCTTGACACTGCCTGAGCGGACTGCTACAATTCCGGCACACTGGGGCGAGTACCCCCCCTGCTCGTCCTGGTGTGCCGGGCCTGTAGCTCAATTGGGAGAGCGCTACAATCGCACTGTAGAGGTCAAGGGTTCGAATCCCTTCAGGTCCACACCCGCCCGCCGGCCTGGCGGGCGTTTTGTTTGCGCGGGCCGCTGGCGTAGAATGGAGATCGGCTGCCAGCAGTGGAACGGGGCCGCTCAGTGGAGAGGAGCAACCATGCGCGCAGTGTTGCAGCGAGTCCGCAGCGGAGCCGTCCGCGTTGATGGCGAGACAGTCGGCGCGATCGAGCACGGTTTCGTGATCCTGGTCGGCGTGGGGCACAGTGACGGCGAGGCGCAGGCCCAATGGCTGGCGCGCAAGATCGCCGGGCTGCGCGTTTTTGAGGACGCCGCCGGCAAGTTCAACCTGTCGCTGCTGGACGTGGGCGGCGGCTGCCTGGTCATCTCGCAGTTCACGCTCTACGCCGACGCGCGCAAGGGGCGCCGTCCCAGCTTCACCGACGCCGCCCCGCCGGAGGTCGCCGAGCCGCTGATCGGGCGCTTCGCCGAGATGCTGCGCCAGGCGGGCGTGTCGCGCGTGGCGATGGGCGTCTTCGGCGCGCGCATGCAGGTCGAGATCCACAACGATGGCCCGGTGACGATCTGGCTGGATACCGCTGCGCTGCCGTCGGGCGAGGGCGGGAGCGCCCGCTGAGCGGGACTGGGACCCGGCCAGGGCTGCCTCTCCAACGCGCGCGAAGCGGGCGTTTTGTCTTGACATCCCCCGGTGACTCTGGTAAGCTTTCAAGCGCATTCCTCAGTAGCTCAACGGCAGAGCATCCGGCTGTTAACCGGAGGGTTGTAGGTTCAAATCCTACCTGAGGAGCACGGCGAAGCCGCCCCCACAGAGCCGGGGCGGTTTTTGTTTTCGGTCCCAGTTTCGTTATACTGGCAGCGCACTGTCACTCTCACGGGCCTTGCCGATGCAGGCTTCTCAGCCTCTGGCGCATACGGCAGGCTTTCCCCAGGTTACATGGTACCCCCTGCGGGGATTCAGGCTGGCCGTCCCGGTCCAATCGCAGCGACCATTGCAGTGGGTGTGCCCGCCCCAGATGATCAGGAGGGATAATCCCCATGCTTGACTACGAGCTCCAGATCGCAGTGATTGGCGCTGGACATGGCGGCAAAGCGATGGCCGCCGAGCTGGCCGTGCGTGGCTACACCGTCCGGCTGTACAACCGCAGCTACGAGCATATCGAGGACATCGCCGCGCGCGGGGGCATTGAGGTCATGCTGGAAGGCGGAGAGCAGGAATTTGGCGCAATCCGCTATGTGACCAGCGACATGGCTTTCGCCCTGGCCGGCGCCAAGCTGGTCATGATCGTCGTCCCGGCGTCGGCACACCGCGACATCGCTATCGCCTGCGCGCCGCATCTACACGACGGGCAGATCGTCGTCCTCAACCCTGGGCGCACCGGCGGGGCGCTGGAATTTCGCAACGTGCTGCGCGAGAACAACTGCACCGCCGACATGATCATCGCCGAGACGGAGACGTTCCTCTTTGCCAGCCGCAGCAATGGCCCGGCCCAGGCGCAGATCTTCCGTCGTAAGAACACCGTCCCCCTGGCGGCGCTGCCCTCCAGCCGCACGCACGAGGTGCTCGATACTCTGCAGGAGGTCTATCCGCAGTTCATCGCCGCGCCGAATGTGCTCTACACCAGCCTGAACAACATGGGCGCTGTGTTTCACCCGGCTCTCACCCTGCTCAACGCCGGGTGGATCGAGACGACCGGCGGGCAGTTTCAGTTCTACATTGATGGCGTCACGCCTTCCACTGCCCAGATTTTGGAGCGTCTGGATCGCGAGCGGGTGACGGTGGCAACCGCCCTGGGTATCCGCGCCCAGTCCGCGCGCGAGTGGCTGGCGCGCGCCTACTCGGCCTATGGCGACAACCTGCACCAGGCCATCCATGCCAATCCCGGCTATCGCGGCATCACCGCGCCACGCACGCTGCGCCATCGCTACATCTTCGAGGACGTGCCCTACAGCCTGGTGCCGATCTCCGAGCTGGGCAAGCGCTTCGGCGTGGATGTGTGGGGCATGGAGTCCATGATCCAGGTCGCCTGCGTCATTGACGGCGTGGATTACCGCCATCGCGGGCGCACGCTGGAGCGCATGGGGTTGGTCGGGCTGTCGCTGCAAGAAATCACGCGCCTGGTCGAGACGGGCAGTCCCGACCCGGAACCACCCCCTCGCAGCGACCCCTACGGGCAGCCTTGAACAGGCTTGACGCGCGAGTATTCAACCGGCAATGTGGTGTCTTGTTGACCTCACCCCCGCTCGGCGCTAACGCACCTCGCCTCCCCCTCTCCGTTGCGGAGAGGGGGAAAGGCCGAGCGCAGCGAGGCCAGGGGGTGAGGTACACGGGAGGGACGCATGCACAGCAGAATGGGCAAAGTGCTGGCGGGCTGCCTGGGCGACTGCGTGCACGTCGCCGGAGTCACGCGCTTTCTGGCCGCCGCCGAAGAGGCGGGCTACGAGACGCACTTCACCGGCCCGGCGACGGGCCTGGAAGCGTTCATGGACGCCATCGTCGCCTACAACCCGGACGTGATCGGCGTCAGCTACCGGCTGACGCCCGACAACGCGCGGACGCTGCTGGCCGACCTGCGCGCGATGCTGGAAGCGGCGGGCGTGCTGGGCCGCAAGCGCATCTTCTTTGGCGGGACGCCACCAGTGGCCGCCATCGCCCGCGAGATGGGCTACTTCGACGCGGTCTTCTCCGGCGAGGAGCCGCCGCACCACGTCCGGCGGGCACTAGAAGGCAAACCCGTCGAGCGGCGCGGGCCGGACGCCTTCCCCCAGCGGGCCATCGAGCGCATCCGCTGGAAGGCACCGTACCCGATCCTGCGCCACCACTTCGGCATCCCGGCACCGACGATCGAGCCGACCGTGGAGGGCATCGCCCAGATCGCCGAGGCCGGCGCGCTGGATGTGATCTCGCTGGGCGCCGACCAGGACGCGCAGGAGCACTTCTTCCACCCCCACCGCCAGGACTTGCGCAGCAAAGGCGCGGGCGGCGTGCCCTTCCGCACGGAAGACGATCTGCGCCGCCTCTATGCCGCCAGCCGCCGGGGCAACTACCCGCTGCTGCGCTCGTATTCCGGCACCGCCGATCACCTGCGCTACGCCGATCTGCTCGTGCGCACCCTTGACAACGCCTGGTGCGCCACGTCGTTGTTCTGGTTCAACGCCATGGACGGGCGCGGGCCGTCGCCGCTGGCCGAGTCCATCGCCGAGCACCAGGCGCTGATGGCCTGGCACGGCGCGCGCGACATCCCCGTGGAGGGCAACGAGTCCTATCACTGGGGGATGCGCGACGCGCCGGACGCCGTCGTGTGCGCCTCGGCCTACCTCTACGCCTACAATGCCCGGCACTGCGGCGTGCGCGACTACATTCTCACCTACATGTTCCAAAGCCCGCCGCAGCTTTCCAACGCCATGGACCTGGCCCGCGCCCTGGCCATCGTCGCGCTCAGCGAGCGCTTCGCAGCGGATGACTTCCGCATCTGGCGGCAGACGCGCACCGGCCTGCTCAGCTATCCGGTAGACCTGCGCCGGGCGCGCGCGCACCTGGCGCAGAGCGTCATGCTGCAGATGGCCCTGCGCCCGCACATCATCCATGTGGTGGGCTATAGCGAGGCCAACCACGCGGCCAGCGCCGACGAAGTGATCGAAAGCGCGGTGATGGCCCAGGACGTGATCGAGACGGCGTTGCGCGGCAACCCCGACATGACCCGCGATCCGGCGGTGCTGCGCCGGCGCGACGAGCTGATCGCCGAGACTGACCGCCTGGTGGGGGCCATTCGCGCGCTGGGAACCGGCGACGACGATCCGCTGGCAAGCCCAGACGTGCTGGCGCGGGCGGTGGCCGAGGGCTTGCTCGACGCGCCGCAACTGGTCAACAATCCCTACGCGCCGGGCCGTGTCCGCACGCGCAGCCTTGACGGAGCCATGCGGGCAGTGGATCGCGCCGGGAACCCGCTCAGCGAGGAGGGGCGGCTGGCCGCGCTGCGCGAGCCGCAGGCGTAGGCCGGGGCCAGGGCGGCTGGAGTATCTTGCCTACGTGGGGATAGGAGGTGGCGGCGGGAGCCTGCGTGCGGTTGTCTCGTCATGCCCCACCTGGCTGAAGCGGTACCCTACCCCGCGCGCCGTCAGGATGTACTGCGGATGGTGCGGATTGGGCTCCACCTTGCGGCGCAGACGGTGCATGTGCACGCGCAGCGTGTCTTCGTAAATGTTCTGCCCCGGCCAGACCCGGCTGAGCAGCATGCGCGCCGGCACCGGCTGGTCCGCGTTGCGCAGCAAGATGTGCAGGATGTTGGCCTCGATGGGCGTGAGGGGGAAGACACGCTCCCCGGCATAGAGCACGCTCTGGCCGAAGTCAACAGCCAGCCAGTGGTCAATGCGGGTGATGCGGCTCTGCGTGGCGGCCAGGCGGGGAATACGGCTGAGGACGCGGTAGATGCGCGCCGATAGCTCGCGCATGTCGAACGGCTTGCGCACGTAGTCCTCGGCGTATTGCAGCAGCCCCCTGACCACGGTATCGGTCTCGTTGCGCCCGGAGATGAAGATGATCGGCACATCGCCCAGCGCCTTGAGCTGGCCACTCAGCGCGAAGCCGTCCATGGCCGGCAGGCTGAGATCGACCAGAACGAGATGCGGTAGCCCCTGACGCCGGATGTACTGCAGCAGAGCTTCGGCGCTGGCGAAGGCCACCGTCTGGTATCCTTCGCCTTCCAGCCCCTCACGAATCAGATCGGTCAGGGCCTGATCGTCATCAACGATAGCCACACGCCACAGATCGTCACCACCCACCATAGCCACCCTTCGCTCCATACGACTCGCGGGCTTGTCCCTATTTGCCAGGCCGATCCGGGCCGTGCTAAGATACCGCGCACCGGTTGGGGCATCGCCGCACCTAGTGTAACACAACTTGCCGCTTTGCGAAGAGCAAGCCATGCCCACTTTGTACGCCGCCCGCATCGTCCGCCAACGCCGCCGTCTCCGCCGCGACCAGGGCCTGACAGCCCCGCGCCTGCTGCGCTGGACCATCGCCGGGGCAGTCCTCCTGACCGCCCTGCTGCTCGTCGTCGCCGCCGGGGCCGTGACGGCGTTCGGGGCCATCTACACCCACTATGCCCGCCAGCTTCCCCCTGCCGAGCGCATCACCGCCGCCGAAGAGGAAGCCTTCCTGACCAGCATGTTCTACGACCGGTCGGGCGGCGCGGTGCTCTATGAGGTGATGGACCCCACCGGCGGCGACCGTCGCTGGGTCGGCGTGGGGCAGATACCACAATACTTCCTGGACGCCACAGTCGCCATTGAGGATGCCTCCTTCTACGCCAACCCTGGCTTCGACCTGCGCGGCATGGCTCGCGCCCTGTGGAGCAACCTGACCGGCGGGCAGTTCCAGGGCGGCAGCACCATCACCCAGCAGCTTGTGCGCAACGTGCTGCTGGACGAAGCCGAGCGCCGGGCGATCAGCTACGACCGCAAAGTCAAGGAAGTGATCCTGGCCACCGAGATCTCGCGCCTGTACAGCAAAGCGCAGATTCTCGAATGGTACGTCAACACCAACTTCTACGGCGGCTGGGCCTACGGCATTGAGGCGGCGGCGCAGCAGTATTTCAGCAGGCCCGCCCGCGACCTGACCCTGGCCGAGGCGGCGATGCTGGCCGCCATCCCCCAGTACCCGCTGCAAAACCCGATTGACAACCCCCAGGCAGCCAAGCTGCGCCAGGAGATCGTCTTGCAGACGATGGTCGCCCAGGGGTATATCACCCAGGCGCAGGCCGATGTCGCCATCCAGGAGCCGCTGATCGTGCGGCCCTTCGCCGACCGCTACGACATCGTCGCCCCACACTTCTCCACCTACGCGCGGGCCGAAGCCGAGACGATCCTCAACGACCTGGGCCTCGATGGGGCGCGCCTGGTCACGCGCGGCGGACTGCACATCTACACCACGCTCGACGTGGACTTGCAGCTTCAGGCAGAGTGCGCCGCCCGCGCCCACGTGCTGCGCCTGGACGGGAACGACCCGACTGTGACGCCCAACACCAGCGCCGGGACGCCGTGCGCCGCCGCCGCGTACCTGCCGCCGCTGCCCGCCGAGATGATGGGCGTCGAGCGCGAAGTGACCAACGCCGCCGCTGTCGCGCTGCGCGCCGAGACCGGCGAAATCCTGGCCATGGTCGGCAGCGTGGACTTCTGGAATCAGGGTATCCAGGGCAGCTACAACACGGCGCTGGCCCAGCGCCAGCCGGGGTCGGCCTTCAAGCCAATCGTCTACACCGCCGCCTTTCTGCAAGGCGCGCTGCCCGGCTACCCCAACGGCATCACCGCCGCCACGATGACCTATGACGTAGCCATCGAGTTCGACAACGCCGGCCAGCCCTACACGCCGGTGAACATTGACCGCCAGTATCACGGCCCGGTCAGCGTGCGCGCGGCCCTGGCCAACTCATACAACGTGCCGCCGGTGCAGCTCGTCAACCTGATCGGCCTCGGCCCGGTGATTCGCACGGCGCACCGCCTGGGCATCAGCTCGCTCAACCAGGCCGATCGTTATGGTCTGGCGCTGGCTCTGGGCAGCGGCGAGGTCTCGCTGCTGGACCTGACCTACGCTTTCAGCGTGTTCAACACCGGCGGCACGATGGTCGGCATGCCGGTGCACAAGGCGCAGAGCATCCCCGGCTTCCGCACGCTCAATCCGGTGGCCGTGCTGCGCATCGAGGACGCCGATGGGCGCGTGCTGTGGCAGTACGGCGAAGAAACGCACACCTACCAGCGCCGCCTGATCCTGGAGCCAGCCCTCGCCTATATCATGACCGACATCCTGGCCGATAACGCGGCCCGCGCCCCGGCCTTTGGGCGCGGCGCGCCGCTGGAGCTGTCGCGGCCCGCCGCCGTCAAGACCGGCACGACCAACGACAACCGCGATAGCTGGACGATCGGCTATACGCCGCAGATCGTGACCGGCGTGTGGGTCGGCAACAACAACAATCACGGCATGACCGACGTGACGGGCACGACCGGCGCCGCCCCCATCTGGTATGCGATCATGGAGTACCTGCACGCGCGCGACGCCCTGCCCAGGCGCGAATGGGAGCGCCCGCCCACCGTCGTTGAGCGCGTGGTATGCGAGATCTCCGGGCTGCTGCCCACGCGCCACTGCCCCCAGACGCGCGAGTTGTTCTATGTGGACTCGCAGCGCGACATTGACACGCAGCCCACCCGCGCCGATAACACCTGGAAGAACTACCGCGTCAATGTGTGCACAGGGCTGCTGGCCAGCGCCTCGTCCCCGCCAGGATGTGTCGAAGAAGTGGTTTTCTTCGATTATCCGCAGGAGACGCGCGCCTGGGCCCGCGAGACCGGGCAGCGCTTCCCACCAACCGACTACGACCCGGTAGATGCCCTGTCGCCCTCCAGCCCGGTGGCGATCATCTCGCCGCCGTTCCTGGCGCGCCTGGCCGGCGCCGTTGAAGTGCGCGGCAACGTCAGCGACGAGCGCTTCGCCTACTTCCGCCTGGATTATGGGGCCGGCACCCAGCCAGATGTCTGGCTGCAGATCGGCGAGCAGCAGACCACCCAGGGGCGCGACATCGCCCTGGGCACCTGGGACACGACCGGCCTCAGCGACGGGGCCGTCTACACGCTGCGCCTGACGATGGTCCGCGCGGACAACAGCCTGGAACGGGCGTTTGTCTCGGTCACTGTGGACAACGAGCCGCCCCAGGTAGCCCTGCTTGAGCCGGCACCGGGGGATCGCTACACGATGGGCAGCGACCTGTACGTGCCGCTGCGCGCCCAGCCAGACGATAATGTGCAGATGGCTTATGTGGAGTTCTACAAAGACGACGAGTGGATCGCCACCAGCGAAGAGTGGCCCTACGCGGCGCGCTGGACGCTGGGCGAGCCGGGCGAGCATACCTTCTGGGCGGTCGCCTACGACGCGGCGGGCAACCGCGCCGCGTCCGGGCGGGTGACGGTCACGGTCGCACCGTGACCGGGGGGCCGGTCGCGTCCCCCCCCGCCGACGCTGTACCTCTCTCACTTCTTGCCCGCGCCGCCAAGCGGAGTAAGATCAGGTACCGTGCCTGCTGCGCTGCGCCGCCGAAGGGGGGATCGCATCATGCCCGTTGCGCTGTCTGTGCGCCGAGTAGAGAACAAGGCCGACCTGCGCGTTTTCATCACCTTTCCCTGGACCGTCTACCAGGGCAGTCCCTATTGGGTGCCACCCCTGCTCTCCATGCAGCGCCACCGCCTGGACCAGGCCCACGCCGCGGCCTGGGAGTACATGGAGGGCGAGCACTTCATCGCCTGGCGTGGCGAGCAGCCCGTCGGCACGATCACCGCCTTCATCAACCATCGCCACGATGAATTCTGGAACGAACGCATCGGCTTCTTCGGCATGTTCGAAGTGCTCGACGACCAGGAAGCGACCAACGCCCTGCTGGAGACAGCGGCGGAGTACGTCGCGGCGAAGGGGGCCACGGCCCTGCGCGGCCCGGCCAGCTTTTCCACCAACGCTGAGTGCGGCCTGCTGATCGCGGGCTTCGACGACCCGCCGGTGCTGCTCTACCCCTACAACCCGCCCTACTACCAGCGCCTGGTCGAGAACGCGCCCGGCTTCGCCCAGGTGATGGACCTTTTCAGCTACCACATCACGCTGGAGGGGGCGAGCCAGTCGCCCAAGCTGCAGAAGCTCTTCCGCACCACCGACCAGAACAGCGCGCGGCGCGGCATCATCGTGCGCACGGCGGATCCCACCCACCTGGCCGAGGAATTCACGCTGCTCAAAGATATCTACAACCGGGCCTGGGAGAAGAACTGGGGCTTCGTGCCCTTCTCGCCGCGCGAGCTGGACGAGATGGTGGCCGAGATCGGCAAGTTCTTCGACCCGGAGATGGCCTTCTTCGCCGAAGTTGACGGCAAGCCGGTCGCCTTCCTGCTCGGCCTGCCGGACATGAACCAGGCCCTGCACCGCGCCTACCCGCGTCCCGGCAAGCCGGAGGTGATCACCCTGCTGCAACTGCTGTGGCACTGGAAGGTGCGCCCCAAAATCAGCCGTGTGCGGATCATGCTGATGGGCGTGCAGGAGGGCTACCGGGGCATCGGCGTGGAAGCGGCCATGTTCGTCAAGGCGTACCAGGCCGGCGCCGCGCTGGGCTGGCCCACCGCCGACGGCGGCTGGGTGCTGGAGACGAACACGGCCATGAGCCGCCTGGTCGAAGCGCTGAACGGGCGTGTGTACAAACAATGGCGCTGGTACGAGCGCGCGCTCGCGCCCACCCCACAAGGAGATAGCCCGGTATGATCCAGCCCGTCGCTGTGCATAAGGTCGAGAGCAAAGCCGATTTCGAGACCTTCCTCACCTTCCCCTGGACGCTCTACCAAGACGACCCGACGTGGGTGCCGCCGCTGCTCTCGATGCAGCGCCACAAGTTCGACAGGGGCAAGAACCCCACCTGGCAACACCTGGAAGGCGACTACTTCATCGCCCGGCGCGGCAAGCGGGTGGTGGGCACCATCGCCGCCTTCATCAACCACCGCCACAACGAGTTCCACGGCGAGCAGATCGGTTTCTTCGGCGCGTTCGAGGTGACCGATGACCAGGAAGCCGCTGACGCCTTGCTGCAAACGGCGGCAGACTATGTCGCAGCCAAGGGGGCGACCGCCCTGCGCGGCCCGGCCACCTTCTCCACCAACGAAGAGTGCGGCGTGCTGATCGAGGGCTTCGACGATCCGCCGCTGGTGCTCTACCCCTACAACCCGCCCTACACCCAACGCCTGGTCGAGAACGCGCCCGGCTTCGTCAAGGTGATGGACCTGTGGAGCTATCACTTCACGCTGCAGGGCACCGGCGAGTCTGAGCGGGTGCAGCAGATGCTGCGCATCATCCGCAAGAACAGCGAGCGGCGCGGCATCATCGTCCGCCCGCCGGATAGCCGCCGCCTCAAGCAGGAATTCGTCATCCTCAAGGACATCTACAACCAGGCTTGGGAGAAGAACTGGGGCTTCGTGCCCTTCTCCGACGCCGAGCTGGACGACCTGGTGGCCAACCTGGGCACCTTCTATGACAAGCGCGTCGCCGTCTTCGCCGAGGTCAAGGGCCAGCCGGCGGGCTTCCTGCTGGGCCTGCCGGACATGAACCAGGCGCTGCGGCTGGCCTACCCGCGCCCCGGCAAACCGGAGCTGCTGACCAAGCTGCAAATCCTGTGGCACTGGAAGGTGCGCTCCAAGATCAAGCGGCTGCGCTTCCCGCTGATGGGCGTGCGGGCCGAGTTCCGCGGCATCGGTGTGGAGACGGCCATGTTCAGCGAGCTGTACGAGCGGGCGCTCAGCTTCGCGCCCCAGACGGGCTGGTACTCCGCCGATGGGGGCTGGGTGCTGGAGACGAACGAGCCGATGCAGCGCCTGTGCGACATGCACAACGGGGTGGTCTACAAGCGGTTCCGCTTCTACGAGCGGGCGCTGTGATGGGTGGTTGGTGATTGGTTGTTGGTTGTCGGTGGCCAGTGATCAGGTGTCAGTTGCCGGTGGTCAGTAGGGGCGCTCCTCTGTTGCGCCCAGAGGAGGCCAGGCTCCATTCTTGCAAGTTCTGCTGATAGCTGACGGCTGACCGCTGTGCTCAAGGAGGTCGCCATGTCCGCGCCGGTGACCGTGCGCTTCGCCAGCGCAAATAGTCTTTGCCAGTCTGCCATAAGCGTGCGGGCCGCTCGTCGTTGAGCGGCCCGCCCCGTTCAGTCAATCTTCTCCACGTCCCACACGCCGGTACGCAGGAAGTGGTCAATGGAGCGGGCCGCCGTGCGCCCGTGCCCCATGGCCAGGATGACCGTCGCCGCGCCGATGGCAATATCCCCCCCGGCGAACACGCCGCGCTTGGAGGTGCGCATCGTCTCCAGGTTGGTCTTGATCGTGCCGTGCCGCGCGTCTACTTCCAGCCCTGCCGTCGTCTTGGGCACGAGCGGGTTCGGGCCGTTGCCGATGGCGACGACGACCGTATCTACGTCAATGGTGAACTGCGAGCCTTCGACCGGCACCGGGCGGCGCCGACCAGAAGCGTCCGGCTCGCCCAGTTCCATGCGGATGCACTCCACCTGGCAGACGCGCCCGCACTCGTCGCCGATGTAGCGCACGGGGTTGTGCAGCAGCTTGAAGATGATGCCCTCTTCTTTGGCGTGGTGAATCTCCTCGATGCGGGCGGGCATCTCCACCTCGGAGCGGCGGTAGATCAGGTGCACTTCTTCTGCTCCCAGGCGGGCCGCCGTGCGGGCCACGTCCATGGCCACGTTGCCGCCGCCGATCACGGCCACCCGCTCGCTGACGGCAATCGGCGTGTCGCTGTAGGGGAACTCGTAGGCACGCATTAGGTTGCAGCGCGTCAGGTACTCGTTGGCCGAGTAGACGCCGTTCAGGTTCTCGCCGGGCAGGTCCATGAACCAGGGCAGCCCCGCCCCTGTGCCCAGAAAGACCGCGTCGTGCCGCTCCAACAACTCGTCAACCGTCTCGATCTGGCCGATGACGTAGTTGTACTCGATCTGCACGCCCATGCGCTTGACGACATCCACCTCGGCGTTGACGACGGCTTTGGGCAGGCGAAACTCCGGGATGCCATACATCAGCACGCCGCCGGGGGCGTGCAGCGCCTCGTAGATCGTCACATCGTGGCCCAGGCGGCGCAGGTCAATGGCCACCGTCAGCCCGGCGGGGCCGCTGCCCACCACGCCGACGCTCTTGCCGGTGGGCGCGCCGACGGGCGGCGGCTCGACCAGCTCGTGCTCGCGTTCCCAGTCGGCGACGAAGCGCTCCAGACGGCCAATGGCCACCGGATCGCCCTTCTTGCCCACCACGCACAGCGCCTCGCACTGCGCTTCCTGCGGGCAAACGCGCCCACAGATGGCCGGGAGCATGTTCGTCTCTTTGACCTTGCGGATGGCGCCCCCGAAGTCGCCCTGGGCGACCAGCGCGACGAAGCCGGGGATGTCAATGCCAACCGGGCAGCCATCCACGCAAACAGGCTTCTTGCAGGCCAGGCAGCGATTGGCCTCAAGGACAGCCGCCATGACCGGCAGGCCATAGGGCACCTCGCGGAAGTTGGTGCGGCGCACGTCGGGGGTCTGCTCTGGCATCTGCTGGCGCGGAATCTGCATGCGGTCTTTCGGCTTGAGCTCGCGCAGCCGCTCGATCTCGTGGGGGTCCAGGTGATCGTTCATCAACAGGTCCTTGTCAACCCTTCTGCCGGTGGCCGGGTCATTATGACGGGCCCGTCTGGGCCAGGCTCTCTGCCCGGCAGCGCTCTTGCATACGCTCGTAGGCGATCTTCTCTTGCTCTTTGTAGAACGCCTGGCGCTTGATCAGCTCGTCGAAATCCACCAGGTGCCCGTCGAAGTCTGGCCCGTCCACACAGGCGAACTTCATCTCGCGGCCCAACGTCACGCGGCAGCCGCCGCACATGCCCGTGCCGTCCACCATGATCGGGTTGAGGCTGACCATGGTGGGGATGCCGTGCTCCTTGGTCAGCAGACTGACGTACTTCATCATCGGCACCGGGCCAACGGCGAAGACGTAGTCGGGCTTGCCGCGCCGGGCGATGAGGTCGGCCAGGGCGTGGGTGACGAATCCTTTCAGGCCATACGAGCCGTCATCGGTGCATACGATCACCTCATCCGAGGCGCGGCGCATTTCCTCTTCCATGATCAGCAGCGATTGGGTGCGCGCGCCCAGGATGCTGATCACCGTGTTGCCAGCCGCCTTGAGTGCCTGGGCAATGGGGTGCGCCGGGGCAATGCCGATCCCGCCGCCGATGACCACCGCCGTGCCCCACTGGGCGATGTGCGTGGGTGCGCCCAGCGGGCCGACCACGTCGAGCAGGGCATCACCAGCGTTGAGCATCGCCATCTGGGCGGTAGACTTGCCGACCGCCTGCACGACAAGGGTAATCGTGCCGCGGGCGGGGTCGGCATCGGCGATGGTGAGCGGGATGCGCTCGCCGTGCTCGTCAATGCGCACGATCACAAACTGCCCGGCTTTGCGCTGCTGGGCGATCTTGGGGGCGACGATCACGTAGCGATTGACGCTCTCGGCGATCACCGTGTTTTCAAGAATCTCATTCACTGTTCTGCTCCGTGCCCTGCCTGTACGCGAGCGATACCGGGCCGATGGGAGCATCGCTGGCAGCGCGGCCCCCACCATCATACTACGGGATTGCGCCGGGCAGGGCTAGTTCAAAAATAACCCTTCTGTGACGATTAGGTGGTGACATGAGATTATCTCCAACCTCCGGGGGGAAGCACCGGCGAGAGGAGAATCTCGCGAACGGTAAAGAGATGGTTGGCCAGCCCTAAGGCCATGGCAGGCGTGTGGGCTTGGCACTTTTTCTACTCACCGGTGCCCTTAAGGGCTGACGGAAGGTTCGGTGAGGACGACACCGAATTGTAGACCATGACGCCCCACCAGCCAAGAGCCAGTTTGGTGTCGGGGCGGCGAGAGAAGGCCAGGGACTTGCGCGCCTGGTGAGCACTCATGCGTCGCGCCGTGCCCTTGCGCCGTTCGATAGCGGAGGTAGTGGGCGTAAGGTCCCCCAAGCCTTCCAGGGCCTGGGGGACGCGCCTGCGGGAACCGTGCGTGTAGCGGACATCCACCTGCGTCACCCGACCACCTTCACGCCGCTTTACGATCTGGACAGGGCCAACGTGCGCCAGGATTTTCTCGACGACCACCTCCTGGGCAATCACGCGCCACCTCCCTCTACAACAAGCTCGTGCCCCGCCGCCCGGCCCGCTCACTCGACCGGCTGCGCCTGGGCCAGGGCCAGACCCCGTTCCAGAGCGGCTTTGTTGACCTGGTGCAGGTGCGCCTTGCGCGCGCCGAGCTTGTCTTGCAGCACGGCCAGCACCGTCTCTGGCGCGACGATCGGCTGGCGGGCCAGCAACGCGCCGAAGAGGATCATGTTGGCCACGCGCACCTGGCCCATCTCCGTCGCCGCTTGCGTCGCCGGGATGAGCACGATCTCCAGGTCGGCCCGCGTCGGCGGCGTGACCAGCAGCGACTGGTTGACGACCAGCAGCCCGCCCGGCTTGACCAGCGGCTCGTACTTCTCCAGCGACGGGTTGTTGAAGACGACGGCGATGCTGGGATGCATACACACCGGCGAGCCAATCGCCTCGTCGCTGACGACGACGGTGCAGTTGGCCGTGCCGCCGCGCATCTCCGGCCCGTAGGACGGAATCCACGTCACATGCCGGCCCTCTTCCAGAGCGGTATAGGCCAGCAGTTGCCCGGCGAAGAGCACGCCCTGCCCGCCGAACCCGGCGAAGATGATCTCCTCGTGCATAGTCAGCGCTCCTTCATCAGCGCGTCAACGCCGGGAGCGACCTTAGTGTCGCCCAGCGGGTAGTAGGGCACCATCACGTCCTCGATCCACTGTATGGCCTCCGGCACGGAGAGGCCCCAGTTGGTCGGGCAGGCCGAAAGCAGCTCGACCATG
Source organism: Chloroflexota bacterium (assembly GCA_037447125.1). GTDB lineage: Bacteria > Chloroflexota > Anaerolineae > Aggregatilineales > Aggregatilineaceae > UBA2029. Next base: position 19,546 of record JBBIHG010000021.1, read on the forward strand.
GCGAAGCCCAGCCCGGCAAGCTGCACCTTGAAAGCCGTGCGGATGGCCTTCTTGGCCTTGTTGATCTCCTTGACGTTGTGCAGCGAGCGGCGGGTAGCATAGGCCGAGCCGGGCAGCGCCCCCAACAGCTCAGCCATGCGCATCGGAAAGCCGGTCAGCTCCACGTCGCGCCCGCCGGGGGAGGACTTGGTGTACTGGCCGGGCAGCGTGGTGGGGGCCATCTGCCCGCCGGTCATGCCGTAGATGGCGTTGTTGATGAAGATCGTGGTGATGTTCTCGCCGCGCGCTGCCACGTGAATGATCTCGGCGGTGCCGATGGCGGCCAGGTCGCCGTCGCCCTGGTAGGTGAAGACGACCGCGTCGGGATTCACGCGCTTGATGCCGGTGGCCATGGCCGGGGCGCGCCCGTGCGCGGCCTCGCAGCCGTCGGTATTGAAGTACTTGTAGGCGAACACAGCGCAGCCCACCGGCGAGACGCCAATGGTGCGCTCGCGCACGCCCAGTTCATCGAGCACTTCGGCCACCAGGCGGTGGGCGATGCCGTGCGTGCAGCCGGGGCAGTAGTGCGTCGGGATGTCGCGCAGCGACTCAGGTCGCGCATAGACAACCTGTTCCTCCAGCGCAGTTTCGGCAGCAACCATGCGTCTCTCTCCCTAACTCAGGCTGCCCGGCAGCCTGGCATAAAGCTCTTCGATGGCCTGGAAGACTTCTTCCGGCACGGGCACCATCCCGCCCATCCGTCCGTAGAAGTCCACCGGCACCTGTCCGCCCGCCGCCAGCCGGACATCATCGAGCATCTGGCCGGCGTTCATCTCCACCACCAGGAAGGCGTCCACCCGGTCGGCCAGGCGCGAGAGGCGTCGCTCTGGGAAGGGCCACAGACTGATCGGGCGGAACAGCCCGACTTTCATTTCGTCACGGCGGGCCTGCTTGACGGCGGTCTGGGCGATGCGCCCCGCCGTGCCATAGCCGACGACGACCAGCCGCGCGTCCTCGACCATTTGCTCGGCGTAGCGCTGCTCGTGCTCCTCGATGGTGCGCAGCTTGGCCTGCAGGCGGTTGTTGACTTTCTCCAGGGCGGGCGCGTCGAGTTCGAGCGAGGTGATGATGCGCGGCGGGCGACCCCGCGCGCCGGTCAGCGCCCACTCGGGGCGCTCGGAGCGCAGCGGGCGCATCGGCGGCAGCTCCGCCGGCTCCATCATCTGCCCAAGCAGGCCGTCGGCGACCACCATGACCAGGTGGCGGTACTTGTCGGCCAGGTCGAAGGCGAGCACCATCAGGTCAATCGCCTCCTGGACGGAAGCGGGTGCCAGCACGATGGCGTGATAGTCGCCATGACCCGCCGAGCGCGTCACCTGGAAGTAGTCCGACTGGGCCGGCTGGATGTTGCCCAGGCCCGGCCCGCCGCGCATGATATCCACCACCACCGCCGGCACTTCAGACCCGGCGATGTACGAAAAGCCCTCTTGCATCAGGCTGATGCCGGGGCTGGAAGACGAGGTCATGGCCCGCGCGCCAGCGCAGGCCGCGCCATAGACCATGTTGATCGAGGCCAGCTCGCTCTCCGCCTGGATGAAGGCACGCCCCAGTTCCGGCATACGCCTGGCCATGTGCTCCAACACCTCTGTCTGGGGCGTGATCGGGTAGCCGAAAAAAGCCTCGACTCCGGCGCGGATCGCGGCCTCGGCCAAAGCAACATTTCCTTTAAGCAGTTCAGCAGCCATAAGTGTATTGCTCCTGCCGGTCAGACCGCTGCCTCGGCACGGACGGCTCGCGCCGGCACCTGCCGGTAGACGGTGATGCACACATCGGGGCAGGCCACGGCGCACAGCGCGCAGCCGGTGCACTTGCCCTCCGGGTCTACCAGCATGGCCGGGTAGTAGCCCTTGGCAGTGGGCCGGTCGGTGGACATGACGATCACACCCTGCGGGCAGGCGATGGTGCACAGCGTGCAGCCCTTGCAGGCGTGCTCGTTGATTTCAATGCGTCCCTTGGCCATGAATGCTTGCTCCTCATCTCCTTTAGCGTTAGTGATCCTGTTCGCAAAATGCGGGAACACTGCCCCGGCGCGCCCCCAGTTGACCTCACCCCCGCGCGGCGCTAACGCGCCTTGCGGGGGTGAGGTCTGTAGGGGCGTATCGCCATACGCCCCTACGGCTACGGCTTTGTCCCTCACACACTCCCCGCCTCGCCCGGCGACCCGTCCTGGCCCGCCCAGGGTACCTCTTTGACGAACAGGCGCGGCACGTGGTAGAGCCGCTCGGCGGCCTCAGCCAGCTCCGCGCGGAACCTGGGATGGGCGATCTCGACCAGCGCCCTGGCCCGCTCGCGGATGGTGCGCCCGAACAGGTCAGCCACGCCGTACTCGGTCGCCACGAAATGCACGTCGTTGCGCGTGGTGACCACGCCCGCCCCCGGCTCCAGCATGGGCACGATGCGGCTGATCGTCCCGTCCTTGGCTGTGCTGAGCATGGCGATGATCGGCATCCCACCGTTGCTGCGCGCTGCCCCGCGCACGAAATCCACCTGGCCGCCCACGCCGGAGTACAGGTAGGTGCCCATGCTGTCGGCGCACACCTGCCCGGTGAGGTCCACCTGCAGGGCGGAATTGATCGAGACCATGCGGTCGTTCCTGGCGATGACGAAGGGGTCGTTGATGTACTCGGTCGGGTGCAGCTCGACGATTGGGTTGTCGTCCACGAAGTCATAGAGGCGCTGCGTGCCCATCAGGAAGCCGGCGATGATTTTGCCGGGGTGCAGCGTCTTGCGCTCGTTGGTGATCACACCCGCCGCGACCAGGTCTACCACGCCATCCGAGAATAGTTCGGTGTGAACGCCCAGATGCTTGTGGTTATGGAGCTTGCGCAGCACCGCGTCGGGGATGCCGCCGATGCCCATTTGCAGCGTCGCGCCGTCGGGGATGATCGCCGCCAGATGGTTGGCGATGGCTTCCTGCTCCGGCGAGGACATGGCCATCTGCACTTCGGGCAGGGGGTAGTCCACCTCGACCACGTAGTCAATCTTGCCGACGTGGATGAAGCTGTCGCCCAGGGTGCGTGGCATGTGCGGGTTGACCTCGGCGATGACGATCTTGGCGCTCTCGGCGGCGGTCTTGGTCACCCCGACCTCGGTGCCATACGAGCAATAGCCATAGCGGTCGGGCGGCGACACCTGGATCAGGGCCACGTCAATGGGCAGCCGCCCGCTCTTGAACAGCCGGGGAATCTCCGACAGGAAGACGGGCGTGAAGTCGGCGCGCCCGGCGTTCACCGCTTCGCGGATGCTGGGGCTGATGAACAGCGAGTTGACGCGCAGGTGCGGGGCCAGTTCCGGCTTGACGTAGTCGGCCTTGACGATAACCAGCACCTGGATCAGGGTCAGGTCACTCAGTTCGAGCGCGCGCTGATTCAGCGCCTCCATTAACCGCTGCGGCACCGAGGCGTTGCCGGTGACGAAGATGCGATGGCCGGAACGCAAGACGCCGAGCGCTTCTTCGGCGCTCTCTTTCTTCGGTTCGTACTGGCTTAGCCAATCCATAGGTGAGTGACTCCGCTAAGGCACCGGAGCGGGCACGGCCCTGGGCTGCGTATCTTTGATCGCTTCGCTCAGGCGGCGGATGCCCTCGATGATCGCGTCCTCCGGCATGCACGAGAAGTTGAGGCGCGCGGTCGGCGGAGGGTTAGGCGTGGTAAAGAAGGCGTGGCCGGGCACGAAGGCCACGTCGCGGCGCACGGCTTCCTCAAACAGCGTCCGCACGTCCGTGCCGGGCGGCAGGTGCATCCACAGGAACAGCCCGCCTTCCGGCTGCGTCCAGCGCACTTCGGACGGCATGTAGCGGTCGAGCGCAGCCAGCATCGTGTCGCGGCGCTGGCGGTAGACCTGGCGCAGCCTGCGCACGTGCTCGTCAATGAAGCCGTCCTTGGCGACTTCGTAGATGACCATCTGGGTGAAGGTGCTGGTGTGCAGGTCGGCGCCCTGCTTGAGCTGCACCAGCTTGTTGATGACCGGCGGCGAGGCGACGATCCAGGCCGTGCGCAGGCCGGGGGCCAGCGTCTTGGAAAAGGTCGAGGCGTAGATGACGTTGCCCGTGTAGCAGGTGCCGTTGTTGCCAGACTGCTCGGCATCCACCACGACCAGCGGCTTGAGGTGCTCCCCCTCGAAGCGAAGCTGCCCGTAGGGGTCGTCTTCGACGATGGGCACGCCCTGCTGGTGGGCCAGGGCGATGAGTCGCTCGCGCCGCTCGGCGCTGAGCGTCACCCCGGCGGGATTCTGGAAATTGGGCAGGATGTACATGAACTTCGGCCCGTGGCGCAGCGCCGCCGGAAGCTGATCCACGCAGATGCCGTGATCGTCGGTGGGCACGCCCACGTACTCGGCCTGGTAGGTGGCGAAGGCCTGCAGCGCTCCCAGATAGGTGGGCTGCTCGACCAGCACGTGATCGCCGGGGTTGATCAGCAACGCGCCGATCAACGACAGCGCCTGCTGCGAGCCGGTCGTGATCAGCACGTTCTCCACTTCGATGCAGATGTTGTAGCGCGACAGCCGCTCGGCGATCATCTCGCGCAGGGGCAGGTAACCTTCGGTGGGACTGTATTGGAGGGCATGGTGGGCCTGGGTGGTCAGCACGCGCTGGCAGGCTTCTTGAAAACGGTCAACCGGGAAGTACTCGGCGGCGGGAAGCCCCCCCGCGAACGAGATGACTTCCGGGCGCTGCGTCAGCTTGAGCAACTCGCGGATGAGCGAGCTGGTCATGCGCTGGGTGCGCAGCGCAAAACGCGACTCCCACAGAGTTTCCATGTAATTTTGTCCTTACTCTCCTTTAAGCTATTAAGCTGCCAAGGGGGGCCAACCGTGCGCGCGCCCCCCTTACCCTCACTATAGGCCCGTGCGGGGCGGGTGCCAAGTGGCGTCTGCCATGCCCGCAAACGCGAAGTGTCACTTGGCAACGCCGTCGCCAGGGGGGTACGGGGAGCGCCCGCGCTCCATCTACGATGGCCGGCGATCCGCCAGTGGTGGGGTGCGCGCTGAGCGGGCAGCACAAGATAGTGCGGACAGAAAACAAGCGGGCCGCTCATCCGCGAGCGGCCCGCTGCAGCTATTTGGCCGTGACAGGAAGTGCTTAGTGCGGCCCCGTGATCCAGCTCAGAATACCCGCGATATCCACCCGGTTGGAGTAGCCCACGCCGGCGCAGTTGTAGTTGGTCACGTAGGAGTTGACCGCCAGCACTGTGTCGGTGCCCGCCAGGAGGATCGGCCC
>JBBIHG010000021.1:24902-44520 GCA_037447125.1 Chloroflexota bacterium
TCCCGCGCGCGGCAGCCGCAAATCCTGCCAGACCGTTTGCCAAGCGGTCGTGCGATCTTGTACAATTTCCCTAGTCGTTACCGTGCAACTTCACTCTCTTCATCATGATCATGGGCGTTTAGGGTAACGCCCATTTTCACGCTGGCTGGGGGACTCCTATAGATGGCCAAACCGAACAAGGAAACGCTGCTTGACTGGTACCGGCAGATGGTGCTCATCCGCCGCTTCGAAGAGCGCTGCGCCGAACTCTACCAGCAAGGGCTGATTGGTGGCTTCCTGCATCTGTACATCGGGCAGGAAGCCACCGGCGTCGGCGCAGTAGCCGCGCTGGGCCCGAACGACCACGTGATCACCGCCTACCGCGATCACGGCATCGCCCTGGCGCGCGGCATTGACGCCAAGCGGGCTATGGCCGAGATGCTCGGCAAGCGCACCGGCGTCAGCGGCGGCAAGGGCGGCTCGATGCACCTGGCCGACCGCGAGCTGCACATGTGGGGCGGCTACGGCATCGTCGGCGGGCACCTGCCCCTGGCGGCGGGCATCGCCCTCAAGATTCGCTACATGGAAGAGGACGGCGTCGTGCTGGCCCTGATGGGCGACGGCGCGACCAATATCGGCTACTTCCACGAGGCGCTCAACCTCAGCGCCGTGTGGAACCTGCCCGTCGTCTGGCTGATCGAGAACAACCAGTACGGCATGGGCACCGCCGTCGAGCGCGCCAGCGGCGCCAAAGAACTCGTCCGCCGCGCCCTGGCCTACAGCAGCGAGGACGGCAGCGGCATGAAGATGGGGCCGCGCGTGGACGGCATGGACGTGCTGGCCGTCTACGACGTGATCAGCGAGGCCGCCGACCACGCCCGCAAGCACGGCCCTGTCCTCGTCGAATCGCTCACCTATCGCCTGGAAGGGCACAGCATGGGCGACCCGCAGCGCTACCGCACCAAGGCAGAGGTCGAGAGGTTCGTCGAGACCGACCCGATCGCTCGCTTCCGCACCCACCTGGTCGAGACCTACAAGGGCGTGGAGAAGACGCTCGACAAGATCGACGCCGAGGCGCTGCAAGCCATTGACGAGGCCGTCGAGTTCGCCCAAGGCAGCGACGACCCGACCTACGAAGACCTGATCAGCCACGTGTACGTTGACTAGAGGAGGCCATGGCCGATAGACCGATCACCTATCGCGAGGCGCTGAGCAGCGCCCTGCGTGAAGAGATGCAGCGCGACGAGCGCGTGTTCATCATGGGCGAAGAAGTTGGCGTGTGGGGCGGCACCTATGCCGTGACGCGCGGCTTTCTCGACGAGTTCGGCGCGAAGCGCGTGCGCGACACACCGATCTCGGAAATGGTCATCGCCGGCGCGGCGGTCGGGGCGGCCATGGCTGGCCTGCGCCCGGTCGCCGAGCTGATGACGATCAACTTCGCCTTCGTGGCTATGGACGCCATCATCAACCACGCAGCCAAAGTTCGCTATATGTTCAACGGGCAGTTCACCGTCCCGCTGGTCATCCGCACGACGACCGGCGGCGGCAAGCAGCTTGGCGCGACGCACTCTCACGCGCCAGAAGTGATCTTCGCCCACTTCCCCGGCCTGTACGTGGCTGTGCCCGGCACTGCCTACGACACCAAGGGCATGCTCAAAGCGTCCATTCGCGACGACAACCCGGTGCTCTTCGTCGAGCACAGCACCATGCTCCAGCGGCGCAGCCCCGTGCCCGACGACCCCGATTTCGTGCTGCCCATCGGCAAGAGCGATATCAAGCGCACAGGCTCCGACGTGACCATCGTCACCTACCAGAAGGGCCTGGAGCACTCGCTGGTCGCCGCCGAGGAGCTGGCTAAAGAGGGCATCGAGGCGGAGATCATTGACCTGCGCTGGCTGCGCCCGCTCGACCTGGAGCCGGTCTTCGAGAGCTTCAAGAAGACCAATCGCTGCGTGGTGGTCGAGGAAAGCCTGCCCATGTTCAACGTGGGGGCCGAGGTCGCTGCCCAGATTCACGACGAGTGTTTTGACTGGATGGACGCGCCGGTCAAGCGCGTGGCGGCGCTGGATGTCCCACTGCCCTACGCCCGCGAGATCGAGCAGATGGCGCTGCCCAGCCCAGAGAAGATTATTCAGGCGGTCAAGGAGGTGATCTGATGGCAGAACCCATCATCATGCCCAAGCTTGGTTTCGACATGGGCGAGGGCACGCTCGTCGGCTGGACGGTCGAGATCGGACAGGCCATCAAGCGCGGGGACGTGATCGCCGAGATCGAAACGGACAAGGCGACCATCGAGATCGAGACGACGGTTGAGGGCATCGTGCTGCAACTGCTGGCCGAGCCGGGCGACGTGGTCGCTGTTGGCGCGCCGATCGGCTATGTGGGTGCAGAGGACGAGGCCCCACCGGAAGGTATCGCTCCTGCCAAAGCAACGCGCGCCGCCGCCAGGGAGGCCGCTGAGGAGCCTGCCCCCGCTGTCCCCGCGCCGGTCGCCCAGGCCGAACCTGCCGCGGAAGTTGCTGAAGCGGGCGGCGACGGCTTCCTCAAGATCAGCCCCATCGCCCGCCGCCTGGCCGACGAGCAAGGCATTGATCCGCGCCGTGTAAAGGGCTCCGGCCCCGGTGGGCGCATCACCAAGAAGGACATCGAGGACTTCCTGGCCAGGAAAGCACCGGCGGCTCCATCGCCCGCGCCCGCCCCGCCGAAGGCGGCTCCCGCCGCTCCGGCGGCTCCGCCCATCCCGCCCGAAGCGCCGCGCCCGACCATGCCCACCTTCACCGAGATTCCCAGCGGGCCGGACGTGGAGATCATCCCGCTCAGCCGTATCCGGGCGCGCATCGGCCAGCGGCTGGTCGAAAGCAAGCAGTTCGTGCCACACTTCTATGTCACCGGCGAGATTGACATGGGAGCGGCGCTTGAACTGCGCCAGCAGATCAACGCCAGCATCAGCGACGAGGCGGGCAGGATTACGGTCAATGACATGATCGTCAAGGCAGCGGCCCTGGCGTTGCGCTGTTTCCCCAACCTCAATTCGCACTACTACGGCGACAAGCTGGTCCGCCACACGCGGATCAACATCGGCATCGCGGTGGCGCTGGACGGCGGTCTGGTCAATGTCACCTCTTACGACGCGGACAAGGTCTCGCTGGGCACGATGGCCTACAACCACCGCGACATGATCACGCGCGCCCGCGAGGGCAAGGTCAAGCCGCACGAGATCGAAGGCAGCACCTTCACCGTGAGCAACCTCGGCCTGTTCGATGTGGATCATTTCAGCGCCATCATCAACCCGCCGGAAGCGGGCATCCTGGCCGTCGGCTCGGCCAAGAAGGTGCCCATCGTGCTCGAAGACGGCACGCTTGGCGTTGGGACACGGATGAAAGTCACGATCAGCGTAGATCACCGCGTCAGCGATGGCGTGGAGGCGTCGCGCTTTCTGCAGGCGCTCAAGGAGCTGCTCGAAAACCCGATGCGGCTGCTGATCTGAGCCGGGCACGACCGCGGCCGGCGCGCGAGGGAGCCTCAGTCCTCGCGAGCCGGGTGAGTCAAAGGTAGAAGAATAAGCGGACGGCAGGTCCCGCCTGAGCGCGCGCGGAGCATCAGCGACAAAGCGGTGCCGGGGACTGGTGGTACCGCTTTGTATCGCGCGTCCGGCACCCCCGGCGACCCCCTGGGGGTGAGGGGACTCTATCTGAGGCACTTCCTCCAGCCACGCGCGCGGTTTTATCTCCACCTCACCTGCGCTACAATTGCACACACGTTCCTCGCCACAGGGAGACTCGCCGGGTGTCACTGTCCTACGAGCTTGAAACAGCCAAGACCATCGCCCGCATCGCCGCGGGAATCTGCCAGAATATCCAGGCCGAACTGGTCAACCCGTCGCAGAAAGACGGGCGCGAGCCGGTGACCATCGCCGACTACGCCTCGCAGGCGCTGATCGGCCACGCCCTGTCAGAGAATTTCCCGGACGACGCGGTGCTCTCCGAGGAGCGTTCCGAGGAGTTCATGCTGCTGTTCAACGACCGCCAGCGCGCGCTAGTGAGCCGTTTCATCACCGATGCAGTCGGCGGCTACGTCTTCGAGGAGCAGGTCTGCGCCTGGCTCGACTTTGGCAAGCAGAAGCGGGCTGAGCGCACCTGGATCGTAGACCCGATTGACGGGACGAAGGGCTTCCTGGGCGGGCGGCACTACTGCGTAGCCATCGCCCTGATGATCGGCGGCGAGCCGGTGCTCGGCGTGCTGGCCAGCCCTGGCTTCTACAGCGACGAGGCCGCGCCGTCCGGAGATCCCGGCGCGCTGACCTATGCCATGCACGACGCGGGCGCGTACCGCGAGCCGCTGGCGGGTGGCGAGCGCGAGCCGATCCAGGTCTCCACAATCACCGATCCGCGCGCGGCGACGCTGCTGACCAGCTTCGAGGCGGAGCACACCGACGAATCGTTTATCAACGATGTGAGCCGGGCGCTGGGTCGCAGGCCGGGCGCGCCCCGCCGATCCCTGGACAGCCAGGACAAGTACGCGATGATCGCCAGCGGCATGGGCGATGTCTATTTGCGCGTCACCCCCGAGCCGCGCTTCCGCGAAAAGCTGTGGGATCACGCGGCGGGCTACGTCATCGTCAGTGAGGCGGGCGGGCGGGTGACCGATGTCGCCGGGTGCCCGTTTGACTGGACAACTGGGGCGCGCATGGTCAACAACCGGGGCCTGGTGGTCACCAACCGCTTCCTGCACGACGCCGTGCTCGATGCCATTGCCCGCGCCGGCTGGGCGGAGTAGTATCGCGAGAAGAGGCCAGTGATCGTGCACGGGATTGAAGCGCGCCACACTCCGCCCCAGGAAGCGGTGTTGGGCAGCCCGGCGAAGGTCTATATCGAGCCGACTAACCGCTGCAACCTGGCCTGCCGCACCTGTCTGCGGACGCTGTGGGACGAGCCGCCCGGCGACATGGACGCGGCGACGTTCGCTCGTGTGCTGGACGGGGTGCGCGCCTGCGCGCCCTCGCCAACTGTCTTCTTCGGCGGGGTTGGCGAGCCGCTGGCCCATCCGCGCATTATCGAGATGGTCGCGGCAGCGGCGGCATTGGGCGCGCCCACCGAAGTGATCACCAACGGCACGCTGCTGGCGAAACACCTGGCGCGCGCGCTGATAGACGCCGGGCTGGGCGCGCTGTGGGTGTCGCTCGACGGGGCGACACCGGCCAGCTACACCGATGTGCGCCTGGGCGCGGCGCTGCCCGACGTGCTGACCAGCGTTGCCCGGCTGCGCGGTCTGCGCGACGGCCTGGGCAGCGCCACGCCGGAGATCGGCGTCGTGTTCGTGGCCATGCGGCGCAACATCGCCGATCTGCCCGCCGTGCTGCGCCTGGCGCGCGAGTTGGGAGCAACGCGCTTCATGGTGACCAATGTGCTGCCCTACAGCCCGGCCATGTGCGGCGAGGTGCTCTACGCGCGGGCGCTGTGCAACGGTGACAGCGGGCTGCTGCCCGACCTGCCGGGACTGCGCCTGCCCAAGATGGATCGCCAGTGGGCGGCCAGCGAGCCGCTGCGCGAGGCGGTGAATGGCGCATGGCCCGCAGAGGGTGGCATCCTGCGCCCAATCCATGACCGCTGCCCGTTCGTCGAAGATGGCGTGCTGGCCGTCGGCTGGGACGGGTGCATCAGCCCGTGCCTGCCGCTGCTGCGCACGCACATATCGTACCTGCATGGCTGCGCCCGGCTGTCGCGGCACTACGCGGTCGCCAACGTGCGCGAGTGCGGTCTGCTCGAAGTGTGGCGCGACCCGGCGCTGGTCGAGTTCCGCGAGCGCGTGCGCACCTTCGAGTTCTCGCCGTGCACACTGTGCGATGGTTGCCTGCTCTCGGAGACGAACGACGAGGACTGCTACGGCAACCCGTTTCCCACGTGCGGCGGCTGCCTGTGGGCGCAGGGCGTCGTCCAGTGCCCGTAGGGGTGCGTTTCGATGGATTGGTTTTTGGTGGTTGGTTTTTGGTTCTTGGTGATTGGTCAAAGCAACGACACTTCATACACACTCAACTGATGACCAACAACCAGCAACCAATAACCAACAACTTCTACGTCTGATTGCTGAGGGCTGACCACTGATGGCTGCTTCTACCGCTGAACCAATCCGGCTGCTGCACTTTGCCGACGTGCACATCGGCATGGAAAATTACGGGCGCACCGACCCGCAGACGGGCGTCTCGTCGCGCGTACGCGACTTCCTGCGCCGCCTCGATGAGATGGTGCGGTACGCCAGCGAGCACCAGGCGGACCTGGTCATCTTCGCCGGGGATGCCTTCAAGTCGCAAAGCCCCAACCCGACCTTCCAGCGCGAGTTCGCCTTTCGCGTGCAAGACCTGGCCCGGCTGTGCCCGGTCGTGCTGCTGGTCGGCAACCACGACCTGCCAGCGGTTGAGGCGCGCGCCTCCAGCATCGAGATCTACGACACGCTGCAGGTGCCGAACACGATCCTGGGCCGCGAGTACGCCGCGCACACCGTCGAGACGCGGCGCGGCCCCGTGCTGGTCGCCACTGCGCCCTACCCGGTGCGCCACCACCTGCTGCGCGACATCCCCGTGCCGCCCAACAAGACCATCGCCGCGATTGATGACCTGGTGGCCGAGCAGCTTCACCTGCGGCTGAGTGCGCTCGCCGACGCGGCGGCGGCAGCGGGCGACGTGCCGCGCGTGCTGACCGGGCATTTCACCGTCGGCGGGGCGACCTTCGGCAGCGAGCGCAGCGTGATGCTGGGCCGCGACGTGATGGTGCTGCTCAGCGCGCTGGACAAGCCGGCCTGGGACTACGTGGCGCTCGGCCACATTCACAGGCACCAATGCCTGACGCTGGGCCGGACGAACGCGCCGCCCGTCGTCTACAGCGGCAGTTTGGAGCGCATTGACTTCGGCGAGGAAGACGACCACAAGGGCTTCGTGTGGGTGGAGCTGGCACGGGGAGCCACGACCTGGAAATTCGTGCCGGTGAGCGCCCGCCCCTTCGTGACCCTGCGCGCCGACGTGCGCGGCAGCGGCGACCCGACGCGGGCCGTGCTGGACGCCATCAAGCGGGCCGATCTCGATGATGCGGTCGTGCGCGTTCAGATCACCGCCGACGCGGAGGCCGAGCCGCACCTGCTGGACAGCGAGATCTTCCAGGCGCTCAAGGACGCTGGGGCCAATCACGTCGCCGTCATCCAACGCCACGTCGAGCGACCGGCGCGCCTGCGCTTGGGCATCTCGCCCGAAGGGCTGACGCCGTATGAGCTATTGGAGCGCTACCTGATGCTCAAGGAGATCGCCCCGGAGCGCCACGACGCGCTGCTGGAGCGGGCCAGTGCGCTGTTTGCGGGGCCAGCGGAGTGAGGGCGGTCTACCGCACCCCCGCTCGGCGCTAACGCGCCTCGCCGCGAGGCTGGGGGTAAGGTTCGTAGGGGAGAGTTTCTAAACCCTTCCCTAAAAGGGCGCAGCAGAGCAGCGCCCCTACGAAGGGTGTTGTGGTTGTAGGGGCGGCGCTCTGCTCCGCCCCCTGCAACGGCATAGAAGCGAACGGTGATGAACGATGCTTCCTAAACGACTGGAACTGCACAACTTCCTGGCCTATCGCCAGCCCGACCCGATCATCTTCGAGGGGATGCACTTGGCCTGCCTGTCCGGGTCAAACGGCGCCGGCAAGTCGTCGCTGCTAGACGCGATCACCTGGGCGTTGTGGGGCAAGGCCCGCGTGCGCTCCGACGACGACCTGATCCACCAGGGCCAGAGCGAGATGTTCGTCCAGTTGGACTTCGCCCAGGGCGACAACCTCTACCGTGTGGTGCGCCGCCGCCAGAAAGCCAAGAAGGCAGGGGCCGCCGGGCGCAGCACGCTCGACCTGTTCGCCTGGGACGAAGACCTGAGCCAGTGGGCGGCCATCACGGCCCCCTCGGTCAACGAGACGACCCGGCGCATCACCGAGCTGCTGCGCCTGGAATACGAGACCTTCGTCCATTCGGCCTTCCTGCAGCAGGGCCGCGCCGACGCCTTCACCGTCGCCGCGCCCGGCGAGCGCAAGCGCCTGCTGTCCGACATTCTGGGCCTCGACCAGTGGGAGCAGTACGAGGAGCGGACCAAAGAACGGCTGCGCGCGATCAAGCACAACCTCGACCTCTTCACCATGCAGATTGACGAGATCGCCCGCCAGGAACTGGAGGAGCCGGCCTTGCGGCGCGACCTGGAACTGCGTGAGGGAGATTTCGCTGAGGCGGAGAAACGCCGCGTTGAGGCGGAGGCGCGCTATGCCGAGGTCGCCGGGGCGGAGGAGCAGATGGACGCGGCCAAAGCGCGCCTGGCTGCGGCGGAGCACCGCATCCGCCAGCGCGAGCACGACCTGGCCGAGATTGACGCCGAATTGACTCGCCTGCAAAAGCGGCTGGCCGCCCTGGAGTCTGTCGTCGAGGAGCGGGAATCCATCCAAGAGGGCTACCAGCGGCTGCAATCCGCCCGCGAGACCGACCAGGCGCTCGGCGAGAAATTGCAGGCAATGAGCGCCATCAAAGACCGGCTGACCGAGGTCGAGGGCGCCATCCAGGCCCAGCGCGCCGGGTTGGAGGCGCAGGCCAGCGTGCACCGCGACCGCATCGCCAGGAATCAGCGCGCCGCCGCAGACCTGGAGGCGTTGCAAGCAGACCTGGCCGATGTCCAGGTGGAGATCGCCCGGCTGGAAGCCCAGGAAGCGAGTCGCGAGGCGCTGCGTCAGGAGTTGGCCGGGTTGATCGCGCTGAGCGCTGAACTGGGGGCTGACAACAAGACTCTGCGCAAGGAAATGGACGACCTCAGGGCGCGCCTCGATCAGCTTGAGGCCGCCGGAGCGGTCTGCCCGCTGTGCGGCCAGCCACTCAGTGAGGAGCACCGGCAGACGGTGCTCGCCGAAGTGCAGGCCGAAGGCACCGCGCGCGGCGACCTCTACCGGGCCAATGTGGATCGCTTCAAGGGAATCGAGGCCGAGCGCAAGGCCCACGAAGCCGCCATCAAGACGCTCGACGCCGAGCTACGCGACGTGCAGAAGTTGCGCGACCGCGCTGCCAAACTGGAAGCCAATGTCGAGACGGCCCGCTCCGCCGCCGAACTGCTGGGGACTGAACGCTCGGCGCTCGACGCGATTGAGGCGCAGCTTGCCGCCGGGGACTTTGCCCAGGAGCTACAGGCCCAGCGCGAGTCGATCCGCGCCGAGATCGACTCGCTCGGCTACGACTCCGAGGCGCACAGCGCCATCCGCGGGACGGTCAGCACTCTGAGCGACTACGAGCAGCGTCAGCGCGAGCTTGATGCCGCCCTGCAAGAGGAGCCGGAGGTGCGAGACAGGCTGGAAGCCGCCGCCGCCCGCCGTGCCCGCTGGGAAGAGTCATTGGCCCAAGAGCGTGCAGAGGCCGCCGCTGCCCAGGCCGAGATCGAGGCATTGGGCGAGCGCGTCGAGGAGGCGCGCCGCCGCGAGGGGGAGATGCGCGAGTCCCGCGCCGCCGAGCAGCGCGCGCATGCGGCGGTCGTCCGTGCGCAGCAGGCGCTCGCCGCCCTGGAAAACGCGCGCCAGCGCAAAGCCGACCTGGAAAAGCGCCGCGATGAGCAGTTGGCCGAGCAGGGGCTGTACGAGGAACTGCGCGACGCCTTCGGCAAGAACGGCGTCCCGGCGATGATCATTGAAGCAGTGATCCCGGAGCTGCAGGAGAGCGCCAACTACCTGCTGGCGCGCATGACCGGGGGGCGAATGCACGTCCGCTTCGACACGCAGCGCGAGAAGAAGTCCGGCGGCGGCGTGATCGAAACGCTGGACATCCTGATCAGCGACGAACTGGGCACGCGCAACTACGACCTGTATTCGGGTGGCGAGGCGTTCCGCGTCAATTTCGCCATTCGCGTGGCGCTCAGCCAGATGCTCGCCCGGCGGGCTGGGGCGCAACTGCGCACCCTGTTCATTGACGAGGGCTTCGGCACGCAGGACGAGGACGGTCGGCAGCGGTTGGTCGAAGCGATTACCTCGATCCAGGATCAGTTCGACCTGGTGCTGGCCATCACCCACATTGACGAGTTGCGCGACGCCTTCCCGGTGCAGATCGCCGTGACCAAGACGCCCGACGGCAGCCGCGTCAGCGTGCGCTAAGAGAGATTTCGGCTCCGGTGGGAGCGTATGGCGATACGCCCCTACGGACCGCCCGCCGATCAAAGCGTTCCTGTAGGGGCGGGTTTCGAAACCCGCCCCTACAAGGTGCGACAGAGCAGCGCCCCTGCGAGGAAGACATGCCCCTGTCGCTGGAGCAGCAGAACGCCTATCGCGCCCGCTATGCGCGGATGCGCCCCGGCTGGCGTCCGGCCACCGCCGTCTACGAGGCGCTGATCCGCGAGCGGCTGGCCCCGGGGATGCGCGTGCTCGACCTGGGCTGCGGGCGCGGCGGCGCGCTGGAACAGCTTGGGCCGGCGGTCGCCCATCCGCTCGGCCTCGACCCCGATCACCGCTCGCTGGCCGAGCACCGCCTGCCCGACCTGCCGCGCGCCGTCGCCCTGGCGGACGCCCTGCCGCTGCCCGCCGCCAGCGTAGACCTGGTGCTGGCCAGTTGGGTGCTCGAACACCTGCCCGATCCGGCGCGAGTCTTCGCGGAGGTGGCGCGCGCCCTGCGGCCCGGCGGTGCGTTCATCGCCCTGGCCCCTGGCGCGCGTAGCCCCGCTGCGCTGCTCAACCGGGCGCTGCGCCCACTGCAAGGCTGGCTGGTGCCACGCCTGTACGGGCGCGCGGAAGCGGATGCCTTTCCTGTGGTCTACCGCGCCAACACGCGCCGCCAGGTCGAGGCGCTGGCGCGGGGAGCGGAGTTGGCCCTGGATGCCTTCCGCGCCATCGAAGACCCGACGTACTTTGCCTTTCACCCGCTGGTTTTCCGCCTGAACGCAGCCCTGGCCCGCCATGCGCCGCGCGCGCTGGCCGAGCACTTCGTCGCTGTGTGCGTCAAGCCGGGACGGTGAGGGACGATCCATTCTCCCGCAATGGCTGGAGTCTGCCCAGGAGGTGAGCCGCAGTCCTGGAGCCTCCTGACTGTCTGTTTGCCGGAATGTCACCGATCTTGTCAACAACCCGCTGTTTGGGTATACTTTTTCTACCTGGGTACCATCGGGCGACGTCGCCAAGTGGCAAGGCAAGGGTCTGCAAAACCCTCACCGTGGGTTCGATTCCCACCGTCGCCTCCACCCACAAACGGGAGTCAGAACGGCTCCCGTTTCGTATTGGCTGATCGCTGAAGGTCGGGCACTGAGCGCTGGACGCCGCCCTAGGCCTGCGCGCCCAACTGCTGGTAGAAGTAGGCCGCCGTCTTCATCCCGCGGTGGAAGTTGCTCAGGCTGAACTTCTCATTAGGGGCGTGCAGGTTGTCGTCGGGCAGGCCGAAGCCGAGCAACACCGCCGGCGTGCCCAGCGCCTTCTGGAAGGTGCTGATGATCGGGATCGAGCCGCCCTCGCGCACATAGACCGGCGCCGCCCCAAAGCCGAACTCGTAGGCGCGCGCTGCCGCCTGAATGTACGGCGACTCCGGGTCCACGACGGCCCAGTTGCCAGTGTGCAGCAGGCGCACTTCGCTGCGCACGGTGGGCGGGGTCAGCGCGGCGACCCGATCCTGGACAAGGTGCAGAATCCTGAGCGGGTCCTGGTTGGGGACCAGCCGGCAGCTCACCTTGGCCAGCGCCGTGTCGGGCAGCACAGTTTTCGACCCCTCGCCCGTCCAGCCGCTGACCAGCCCGTTGACTTCCAACGTGGGGCGGATGCCCAGCCGTTCATGCAGCTCATACCCTGCTTCGCCCCAGGGGATAGTCAGGCCCGTCTCCCGTTCCAGCCGCTCCAGGGTGAAGGGCACCCTCGCCAGGGCCGCGCGTTGCTCGGCGCTCAGCTCGGTTACATCGTCGTAGAAGCCCGGCACTGCCACCCGCCCATCGCTGTCGTGCAGCGCCGCCAGAATCTCGGCCAGCGCCTGGGCCGGATTGTGCACAATGCCGCCGTATACCCCCGAGTGCAGGGCGTGCGACGGGCCGAATACTTCGATCTCCATGTAGGTCATGCCGCGCAGCCCGATCACGATCGAAGGGCGATCCGGGCCAAGGATATGTGTGTCGGAGACGACGACGACATCGGCGGCGAGCAGATCGGTATGCGCCTCGACGAAGGCGTAGGCGTTGGTCGAGCCGCATTCTTCCTCGCCCTCGACCATGAACTTGATGTTGACCGGCATCTGCCCGGTGGCCAGCAGGCTCTGCACCGCTTTCATCTGGGTGAAAGTCTGGCCCTTGTCGTCCGTGGCGCCGCGCGCGTAGAGTCTGCCATCGCGCACGACCGGCTCGAAGGGATCGCTGCGCCACTGCCTGCCAGGGTCATCCACCGGCTGCACGTCGTAATGGCCGTAGACGAGGACGGTCGGCGCGCCGGGCGCGCCCAGCCATTCGGCGTAGACAATCGGATGGCCGGGCGTCTCGAAGACCTCGGCGCGGGTCATGCCCATCAGCATGAAATGGGCGCGCAGCCAGTCCGCCGCATGGCGGACATCGCTTCTGTGCTCGGAGAGCGTGCTGATGCTGGGGATGCGCAGCCAGTCCTTGAGCTGCTCCAGGAAGGTATCCTGGTGGGCTTCGATATAGGCGTAGGGGTCCATCACTGCTCCTTGGGGTGGTGAGTCCTGAGCGATGAGCCTGGGTTTGCGGAGCGCGGCGACTCCCGCCTCACACCTGCTGATTCACCGCCCGTGACTCAGTCCGTTCACAGTCCGCCGCCGATTATACCAGGGCGCGCGCGGCGGTGGGCAAAGCCCGGCGCGGGGTGCTATAATGCGGGGCATTCCACGCTGCGAGGACGGTGTCATGAGCGAGCCCTTAGCCATCCCGCCGGTGTCGGACCCCCAGCACCTGGCGATGCTCTACCAGATCACGCGCGAGCTGAATTCCAGCCTGGACCTCGATGTGGTGCTGGAGAACGTCATGGATCGCGTGATCGAGGTCACGGGCGCGGAGCGCGGCTTCTTGATGTTGCACGATGAGGCGAGCGACGATCTGGAGTTCAAGGTCGCGCGCGGCATTGACCGTCAGGCCCTGGCCTCGCCCGAATTCCAGGTGAGCACGACCATCATCCGCAAGGTGGTGCAGACGCGCCAGCCGCTGCTGACCGACAACGCTCAGTTCGACAAGCGTTTCACGCGCGGCGAGAGCATCATGATCCTGGGCCTGCGCTCGATCCTGTGCGTGCCCATCCTGGTGCGGGGGCGCATGATCGGCCTGGTCTATGTGGACAACCGGCTGCAAGCGGGCCTTTTCAACGAGGGGCACCGCGAGCTGCTGGCCGCGTTCGCCCTGCAGGCCGGCATCGCCATCGAGAACGCGCGGCTCTACCAGGTCGCCGTCGAGAAGGGGCGCATGGAAAAAGAGCTGCAAATGGCCCAGGACATCCAGCGCGGCCTGCTGCCCCATGCCCTGCCCACCCAGCCCGGCTACAACATCGCGGCGGACTGGCGTTCCGCGCGCGAAGTGGCGGGCGATTTTTACGACTACTTTCCGGTGGATGGCGACAGTCTGGGTGTGGTCATCGGCGACGTGTCCGACAAGGGCGCGCCGGCGGCCATCTTCATGGCGGTAGCGCGCAGTCTGATCCGGGGCGCGGTGCTGGCCACCGACACGCCCGAAGCCATGCTGCGCCACACGAACCTGACCCTGCTGCAAGACACCGAGTCTGGCATGTTCGTCACGGTCTACTACGTCATTCTGCACCCTGGGGGACGGATCACCGGTGTCAACGCCGGGCACAACTGCCCGCTGCTGGTGCGGAACGGGCAGGGGACACACGAGTTTCTGCCGCGCGGCGGGCGGCCGCTGGGCTGGTTCGAAGACCTGCCGGTGAGCGCTGCCACCTATCAGTTGGCGCCCGGCGATGTGCTGGTGCTCTACACTGATGGGCTGACCGAGGCCGAGAACGTGCGCGGCGAGCCGTTCGGCGAAGACCGGCTGGTGGACGTGGTGCGGCGCAGCGCCGGCCAAGCGGCGGCGGAAGTCAAAGCGCGGCTGATGGCCGCCGTTGAGACCTTCCGAGGCGCCGCGCCGCCTTTTGACGACACGACGCTGGTCGTCGTGCGCTATACCGGGACGTGATGCGCCAGCCCTATGCCGCAAGCGAGAAGCACATGGCCGAAGAACGACTGCAAAAACTGATCTCTCAGGCGGGCATCGCCTCGCGCCGCGCCGCCGAAGAGATGATCCGCCAGGGGCGCGTGTCCGTCAACGGCAAGCTCGCCCAGCTTGGCGACAAGGCCGACCTGGGGCGCGATGAGGTCAAGGTGGACGGCGTGGCCCTCAAGCCGCCGCAGTTCGCCTACTACCTGCTGTACAAGCCGCGCAACGTGGTCAGCAGCAACCGCCGCATGTTCAACGAACGGCGTCCCCTGGTGCGCGAGCTGATCCCGCACGAGGGGCACCTGTTCACCGTGGGGCGGCTCGACGCTGACAGCGAGGGGCTGATCCTGCTGACCAACGATGGCGGCCTGGCCGACCGGCTGATGCATCCCCGCTACGGCCACACCAAGACTTACCATGTGCTGGTTGTGGGGAAGCCGACGCCCAACAAGCTGGAAGTCTGGCGTAACGGCGTGGTGCTCGACGGCGAGCGCACAGCCCCGGCCAGGGTGCGCGTCCTGGAGGAGAGCGGCGGGGAGACGCTGCTCGAAGTCGTGATGCACGAGGGGCGCAAGCGCCAGATTCGCAACGTCGCCTCGCTGTTGGGCCATCCGGTCAAGCGCCTGATCCGCGTCAAGATTGACTTTCTGGAGATCGGTCACCTGCGGCCTGGCCAGTGGCGGACGTTGACGCCCAACGAAGTGCGCCGGCTCAAAGGGCGCCGCGCATCCTCACGCCGCCGCACCCCGCTTCGCCCACAGGGAGATCGCCGGAGATGAGCATCACCGAACTGCCGACCGGGTCGCGGATTGACCCGATCGTCCTCCGCCAGGAACACTACGCCCGGCGCCGCCGCTTCTTTCGCGACATCATGCTGCGCCGGCTCGCCTTCAGGCTGCTGGTGGATGTGCGCGTCGAGGGCACGGGCCTGGTCCCCGCCGAGGGGCCGCTGATCGTGATCATGAACCACATCGGCGCCATAGACCCCTTCGTCGTCGTCGGGGCGATCACCAACCGCCTGCTCACGCCGATGTCCAAGATCGAGAACTACCGCCACCCGATCGTGGGACTGATGGCCCGCGCCTGGGGCGTCTACACCGTGCGGCGCGGCGAAGTGGATCGCCAGGCGCTGGAGAGCACCATCGCCCTGCTGCAGCAGGGTAGCGCCGTGCTGATCGCCCCGGAGGGCACGCGCCATCCCCATATGGCTGACCCCAAGGACGGCACGACTTATGTCGCCACCAAGGCCAACGCTATCATCCAGCCGTTGGGGCTGGACGGTACCGACCAGTTCCCCCGCAGCCTGCTGCGGCTGCGGCGCACGCCGGTGACGGTGCGTTTCGGGCGACCGTTTCGCTTCTGCACGGATGGGCGGGCGCGTATCCCGCGCGACGAGCTGCGCCAGATGACGCGCGAGATGATGTACCAGATCGCTCTGCTGGTGCCAGAGCACCGGCGCGGCATCTACCGCGACCTGGAGCAACTCACCACCGATACCCTGCAGTTCGTGGAGTGAGTGGGGGCACATCGTTTTGAGGGGGCGGCGAGGCCAGCGTCAGCGGGCCGAGCGGGGGTGAGGTCCGCAGGGGCGTATCGCATACGCCCCTGTGGGCGCGGCAGCGCAGCGTCCCTATGAAGAAGGTGTGCCGGGCATCTGCCAACAGCAGCAACGTGAGCGAGCCATCTCACCACGCATGTCTCGCGGCGCAAAACGGCTATAATGAGAGCCTGTCGCTAAGTACACAGGAGGCTGATTGCATGGCGCAGGGACCGTCGTATGCGTACTTCCAGGGCAAGATTGTGCCCATCGAGGAAGCCAAAGTCAGCGTGATGACGCATGCGCTCAACTATGGCACGGGGGCGTTTGGCGGCGTGCGGGCCTATTGGAACGACGAGGAGAACGAGCTATTCATCTTCCGCCCGCTCGACCACTTCAAGCGCGTGCTCAATTCGGGCAGGCTGCTGCTGATGGACCTGCCCTACACGCCGGAAGCGATGCTCACGATACTGCTAGACCTGCTGCACAAAGAGAACTTCCGGGGCACTGATGTTTACATCCGCCCGCTCATTTACAAGTCCTCGGCGGTCATCGGTGTGCGCCTGCACGACCTGGAAGCGGACTTCACCATGTTCGCCCAGCCGTTCGGCAGCTACCTCCACAACGAAGAAGGCTCGCGGGTCACGTTCTCGGCCTGGCGGCGCATTGACGACAACATGATCCCGGCGCGCGGCAAGATCACCGGCGCCTATGCCAATTCCGCCTTCATCCGGACGGACGCCGCCCTGTCCGGCTTTGACGAAGCGCTCGTGCTCAACCAGGACGGTCACATCTCTGAGGGCAGCGCCGAGAACTTCTTCATGATTCGCGACGGCGTGGCTATCACCCCGCCAGTGACGGCCAATATCCTGGAAGGCATCACCCGCCGCACGATCATGCACCTGCTCAGCGAGGAGATGGGGGTGCCGGTCGAGGTGCGCGACATTGACCGCACCGAGGTCTTCGTCGCCGACGAAGCGTTCTTCTGCGGGACGGGTGTGCAGGTCGTGGCCATCGCCGAAGTCGATCACCGCCCCGTTAGCACGGGGAAGATGGGGCCGGTGGTGCGCCAGCTTCGCCAGCTATACTTCGACCTTGTGCGCGGCAAGATCGCCAGGTACCGCGCCTGGAACGTCCCGGTATACGGTCAGGGAGCCTAGCCGCTTGCGCAGCGCGACGCGCCCCAGCACCAGGAGCGTGCTCGCGCTGTGCACCATTATCTCGCTGTTGAAGCAGGTGATGTTGGGCGCATCAACATCGCGCTGATCTGCATACCAGCGGGCGAACATGTAGACAGCCCCGCCAATCCCGGCGACGACGCCCAAAAAGCGCACGTTCTCCTTTTCGATCGTGGCGGCCACGGTGAGCGGGGCGGCGAAGATGACAGCCCGGATCAGGTAAGTCCCGACGAAGATCTTGCCGTGGCAGTATTCCGGCGTGTAGGGGCCGCTGTCGAAGATATGGCCAAAGGCGAAGGTCTTGTCAATGAACAGGCATACAATCACAGTGATGACAAGCACTGTGCCCAGTGACGAGCCGTCGGGCAGCAGCAGCAGGATGATCACGTTGATCAGGAACAGCGCATACAGCGCGATATCCCAGGCCAGCGTAGCGTCCGACGGTCCGATTGAGTTCAGAATGGCGCGCAGCTCTTCCATGGGTCCTCCGGGGTAGAGTGGCGGAGCGAGACATCCTCAATTGTACTCAAGGTAGCGTTCGGCGAAACTGGCCTAGGGCGTTGTGCAGTGCACGTCGCAGAGACGGACGCCAGCCATGTCCCCAGTTTTCAGGGCAATCGCATCAAACGTGCCCCCTGTTCTACCTCGCCCCCTGGCCCCGCTGCGCCTGGCCTGTCCCCCTCGCCACACGCGGCGAGGGGGAGGTTGGTAGGGGAGGGTTTCGAAACCATCCCCTATCAGGGCGCAGCCAGAGCAGCGCCCCTACGGGCGGGTTTGCGCGCTGGCCGAGCGGGAGTGAGATCAAGTGGCTGATGCGTGGCAGATTTTGATGCAATCGCCCTGCCCAGTTTTTGAAGTCCGCTGCGACCCAGGTTAGAATCGCGGGCGATTAATAAATCGAGCAGATTAATTAATTCTCGTCGGGCGTATCCCGTGCGGCCAGGTGGCGACTCCCTGTCTCGTTCGCGCCGCCGGCTGAGCCGTCACCAGAGGAGTTCACACAGCGTATGGCCGCCAAATCCCCCAAGATCGTCGTCATCGGCGCGGGCAGCGCCATCTTCGGCCTGGGCGCGCTCTCGACCATGATGCAAAGCCCGCGTCTGCGCGGAGCGCACATTGCTCTGTGCGACATCAACGAGGACGGATTGCGCACGATCACCGCTCTGGCCCACAAAATGAACGAAGCCTGGGACGCGCAGATCACGATCAGCAGCGCCACCGAGCGACGCGAGCTGCTGCCCGGCGCGGACTTCGTGATCGTCTCGGTGCAGGTCGGCCCGCGCGAGGGGGTGTGGGAACAGGACTGGCGCATTCCGCTGCGTCATGGTGTCCACCAGCCCTATGCGGAGAATGGCGGGCCGGGCGCTTTCGCCCACGCCGCGCGCGGCATCCCCCTGCTGCTCGCCATCGCCCGCGACATGGAAGCGCTGTGCCCGGACGCCTACTACCTGAACCTGGTCAACCCGCTCATCCGCACGACGCTGGCCATTCATCGCTACAGCACAGTCAAGGTTGTTGGGCTGTGCCACCAACTGCTGTGGGGCTACGCTCTGGTCGGGGTCATTCTGGCTGAGCGCTTCGGCATCCCCATCCCCGCTGGCTTTCACCTGCACACCAACGCCGACAACATGCCGCGCTTCATCCCGGTCGCGCGGGCGGCGCTGGAGCACCTGTCGATCAAGGCAGCGGGCATCAACCACTTCTCGTGGATGCTCGACATCCGCGACCGGCACACCGGCGAAGACCTCTACCCGCTGGTGCGCGAGACCTGGCTGGCGCGCACGCGCCCGGACTTTGAGCCGCTCTCGCGCGAGGTCTTCTCGATCTTCGGGCTGGTGCCCACCGCTGGCGACGCGCATCTGTGTGAGTTCTTGCCCTTCGTCAGCGACCCGATCACCAAACCGTGGGAGAAATATCACCTGACGCTGCAAAGCTGGGACGGCAACCGCAAGCGCCGCGCCGAGCGCCAGGCGCTGGCCGAAGCCATCGTCGGCGGGCGCGTGCCGGTGGACGATCTGCGCGACGTGTGGCGGCACAACATGCTCGACGAGGGCATTCCGGAGATGATCGGCGCGGTGATGGACAACGACAATCACTATCACCAGCAGCTCAACCTGCCCAATCGCGGCTACATCCCCAACCTGCCGGAAGAGGCCATCGTCGAGGTGCCGGGCATCATCTCTGGCTACGGCTTCCAGGGGTTGAGCTTCCCGGCGCTGCCGGAGGGCATCGCCGCGCTGTGCCGGCGCGAGCTGGAGGAGGCGTCGCTGGTGGCGGACGCCGCAGTACACGGGGACCACCAGTTGGCACTGCAGGCGCTGCTGCTCGACCCGATGGTCACTGACATTGACACGGCGCGGGCCATCCTGGACGATTTCCTGAAGGACTTCGCCCAGTACCTGCCGCAGTTCGCGTGAGGAATGCGCGCACCTGGCCCTGTCCGGCGGAGTCCGACCGTGCTATAATGGCCGGCCAATGGGGAGTAGCCAAGGGGCCTAAGGCAGCGGCCTTTGGAGCCGCCATTCGCTGGTTCGAATCCAGCCTCCCCAGCTCGTGCCATAACCTGCTCTCCCTGGCAGGTTTTTTTGATCGGCGGTGACCACTGGTCGCGCGCCTCGGCAGATTCTGTCGTGGGGGTGATGTTAATCGTCGGTAGTGACGTGAGATTATCTGCAACCGGACAGGAGGAGGGCGTGTGAATGAGGTAGGATCGTGGAATGAACACAAACACACCTACCACTACACGACCTCCGTTGGCAACTTTAGCATGTG
>JBBIHG010000022.1:0-42807 GCA_037447125.1 Chloroflexota bacterium
ACGTACATTCTGATCACCGGCGCGCCGGGCACGTGGAGCGCGCGGGCGGGGTGAGTGAGTAGGGAGTCGTGAGTTGTGAGTAGGGAGATGTGCTGTAGAATTGAGTAAACCTATAGAATTATTAGGTGGTTAATCATCCAGCTATCCGTGAGGATTGGTCAGGGGGTGTCCTGTGGGTCTGGAACAGCTCAAAATCCGCGAGATCGTCAAGCAGGCGGTCGGCAAGAACGTAGACATTCCCGAATTCCAACGAGAGTTTGTCTGGGACACTGAACAGGTGAAACGCCTCGCCGAGTCGCTCTACCGCGACTATCCGGTCGGGTCGTTTCTGCTGTGGGACTCTTCAGAATACCAGGAAGCAAAAATCGCGCAGGGCGCACAAGCTTCCCTCTGGATCGTTGACGGGCAACAGCGCACTACAGCTTTGTGCTTGCTGTTGGGCATGAAGCCTTTCTGGTGGCCGGATGCGCATGACTGGAACGAAGCATTAAGTCGCTACGACGTGATGGTGAATCTGCTGCCAGAGAACGGCGATGAGGTGCTGGAGTTCGCCCTGCCCAACCCTGTCCGTCGTAAAGATGCCCGTTGGGTAAGCGTCCGCAGAGTCCTCAGCACCGAAAATGTGGAAGACCTAACAGGGCTGGCTCAAGACATAGCAACGTATAACAGTTCTGATCATGGGCTGGCATTCGCGCTTTTTGGACAGATCCATGCTCGCCTGCACCGCCTCTGGCAGATTCGCGAACGGGATATCCCCATCATCAAGATTCAGCACGAAGTCGAGGATGTCGCAGAGATTTTCGCTCGTCTGAATCAAGCCGGGACGCGCGTAAAAGAGGCCGATGTGGTATTAGCCCTGGCCGCTGTGAAGAATCCGGGCTGGATACGTGACGAGTATCTGCCCTTTCGCAACGATTTACAGGATCACGGCTGGGATTTGGACGCAGGTGTTTTTGTCCGTACCTTGACGGCCATTGGTCATGCACGAGCGCGCCTGATCGAGGTCCCCAAGGACTTCTGGGAGCCCGATAGTTTGCTACCGGTTTGGAAGACAGCGAGGCAACACGTTTGGGAGGTTCTAAAGAGACTCGCTGAGTTCGGCGTTCCATCGGCTGAATTGCTGCCTTCCACCAACAGCCTTATTCCTCTGTTCACTCTACACCATCGTTGGAAGCATACTCCGAACTACCATTTTGAGGCGGCGTTTCGGTGGTTTCTGCTCGCCAATCGCGACGGGCGATATAGCGGATCGGCAATTACCGCCCTGAATGAAGACGTTCGGAGTATTTCCGAAGCACCCGATTTCGAGTATGCATTGGTGAGGCTCTCAAAGCCTTTGCGCGTCTCTGCCACAATTGATGCGGGCGAGTTTCTGGAACGGTATGACAGAGCGGGTAATCGTTTCTTGCGGTTGATGCTCTACCTCTTACTCTTTCGGCGGGGCGCGGTAGATTGGGTAGACGGGACTTGCCTAGGCTATGACAAGGCGGGCGCCGCTATTACCGCTGGTTTTGAACCCCAATGGCACCACATTTATCCCCGCAGTGTGCTTCAAAAAGCAGGGGTAAGCGAAGACGAGAGGCAGGCTCTGGCTAACATCACCGTTCTGAACGAGAAAACCAATGTGAACAAGATCTCCGGCAAAGAACCCTGGCATTACATCAGCCAGTTGGGTATCTCTCAACAGGCGCTTGAAGGGCATCTGATACCCTCTCCTTTTTCCAGGGTCGAGAACCAACAGAATCAGTTGCACCAGCAATGGAGTGTCCATAACTATACGGACTTCCTGATCGAACGCGCTCACCTGCTGGCTCAGGAGGCGAATGTCTTTCTGGAGCGCCTTGCTCACTGAAGAACTCGAAGCTATTGACTCCGAACGGAACATCTATCATCAAACATGACAACGGCAGTTGGAGCCTGGCCCTGTGTTACACCTGGGAGGCTGCTAGCTGCCACATCACCCACGGGCATCCTGACAACTGCAGGCCATACGCCGCGGCCATGGCGGTCACCTTCTGGCGCGGACAAGGCTCCCACCCCGCGCGCCGCCTGTGTTATAATGCCCCCGCTGAGCCGCCCCCATCACTGAGGTCCAGGCATGACCCAACCGCTCTCCTTCCAAGACGTGATCATCAAGCTGCACCAGTTCTGGATGGATCAGGGCTGCGTGCTGTGGCAGCCGCACAATGTCCAGGTCGGCGCGGGCACCGGCAACCCGGCCACGCTGCTGGCCGCGCTGGGGCCGGAGCCGTGGCGTGTCGGCTATGTCGAGCCGAGCGTGCGCCCCGACGACGGGCGCTACGGCGAGAACCCCAACCGCATGCAGTACTACTACCAGTACCAGGTCATCCTCAAGCCAGACCCCGGCAACCCGCAGGAGCTGTTCCTGGCCAGCCTGGAGGCGCTGGGCATTGACCCGCGCCAGCACGACATCCGCTTCGTGGAGGACAACTGGGAATCCCCGGCGCTGGGTGCGTGGGGCCTGGGCTGGGAAGTGTGGCTCGACGGCCAGGAGATCACCCAGTTCACCTACTTCCAGCAGGCGGGCGGGATCAACCTGGAGCCAGTCAGCGTCGAGATCACCTACGGGCTGGAGCGCATCGTGCTGGCCCTGCAGGCTAAAGATGCGGTGTGGGACATTGACTGGAACGAGGCGATCACCTACGGCGATGTGCGTCTCCAGCCGGAGATCGAGCACTGCCGCTACTACTTCGAGATTGCCGATGTGGAGGGGCTGAAGCAGGTTTACGACATCTACGAGCGCGAGTACCAGCGTGCCCTGGCCGCTGGCGCGGTGACGCCCGCCTATGACTACGTGCTCAAGTGCAGCCATCTCTTCAATGTGCTGGACACGCGCGGGGCCATTGGCGTCACCGAGCGCGCCGCCTACTTCCGCCGCATGCGCGACATGACGCGCAACATCGCCCGCGCCTACACCGAGCAGCGCCAATCGCTGGAATATCCCCTGTTGAGCCGGGCGCGCATCTGGGCCGCGCCCGTGCCCGCCGCTCCCCAGCCAGCGATCGGCCCCGCGCCGACCGCCCCCGCCGACGTGCTGTTGGAGATCGGCACCGAGGAGCTGCCCGCCGGCGACCTGAGCGACGCCCTGGAGCAGCTTGGGGCGCTCACCCCGGTGCTGTTCGAGACGCTGCGCCTGGAGCATGAGGGGGTTGCGGTGATGGGCACGCCGCGCCGCCTGGTAATCCACGCCCGCAACGTGGCCCCGCGCCAGCGCGACGCCGAGGCGTGGGTCAAGGGGCCGCCCGCCGCCCGCGCCTTCGACGCCAAGGGCCAGCCGACTCAGGCGGCAGCCGGCTTTGCGCGCGGCAAGGGCGTGCCCGTCGAGGCGCTGGAAGTGCGCGAGATGGATGGCGGGCAATACATCGTCGCCCTGGTGCGCGAGGCGGGCCGTCCGGCGATGGACGTGCTGGCCGAGGCGCTGCCGGGGCTGATCGCGGCGCTCAAGTTCGGCAAGGCCATGCGCTGGAATGAGAGCGGCGTCGCCTTTTCGCGCCCGCTGCGCTGGATCGCCGCCCTGTTCGGCGAGCAGGTCATCCCCTTTGCCTACGCCGGCGTGGCCAGCGGCAACGTCACGCGCGGCATTCGCCCGCTGCGCTCGCCGGAGATTCCGCTGAGCGACGCGGCATCGTACTTCGCCGCGTTGGACGACCAGGGCGTGATCCTCGGCGTGGACGCGCGGCGCGAGGCGATCCGGGCGGCGGCGGCGGCGCTGGCGGCCCAGGTCGGCGGGACGATTCCCGACGATCCGGCCCTGCTCGACGAAGTGACCAACCTGGTCGAGCGCCCGACGGCGCTGCGCGGCGCGTTCGACGCCAGGTACCTGGCGTTGCCGCGCGAAGTGCTAGTCGGCGTCATGCGCAAGCACCAGCGCTACTTCCCGGTCGAAGATGCCCAGGGCCGCCTGCTGCCCTACTTCATCGCTGTGCGCAACGGCGACGACGCGCACCTGGACGTGGTGATTGACGGCAACGAGCACGTGCTGCGCGCCCGCTTCGCCGACGCCGACTACTTCTACAGCGCCGACATCCAGAAGCCGCTGGACGACTACCTGCCCCGGCTGGGCACGCTGACCTTCCAGGAGCGGCTGGGGTCCATGCTCGACAAGAGCAATCGTCTGGTCGCGCTCGTCGCGCCACTGGGCGCGCTGATCGGCGTGGGTGGTGACGACCTGGCGGCGGCGCGCCGGGCGGCGGCCCTGGCCAAAGCCGACCTGGCCACACAGATGGTTGTGGAGATGACCTCGCTGCAGGGCGTCATGGGCCGCTACTATGCGCTGCACCAGGGCGAGTCGCCGGCCGTGGCCGAGGCCATCTTCGAGCACTGGTTGCCACGCGGCGCGGGCGACCGCCTGCCGCAGAGCGCGGCGGGCGCCCTGCTGGCTCTGGCTGACCGCCTGGACAGCCTGGTGGGGCTGTTCGCGGCGGGGCTGGCTCCCACGGCCAGCGCCGATCCCTTCGCACTGCGCCGCGCCGCGCTGGGCGTCGTGCAGATCGTGCTGGAGCGCGGCATTGACCTCGACTTGCGTGAGGCGGTCGCTCAAGTGGCCGCCGTCCAGCCCATTGAGGTGAGCGCCGCCGTCCAGCGCGAAGTAGTCGAGTTCATCGCCGGGCGGCTGGACGTGCTGTTGCACGAGCAGGGCTGGGCGCACGATGTGATCGCCGCCGTGCTGGCCGAGCAGGGGCACAACCCCGCCCGCGCCCTGCAAGGCGTGAGCGAGCTGACAGCGTGGGTGGCTCGCGAGGACTGGGGGCCGATCCTGGACAACTACGCGCGCTGCGTGCGCATCACCCGCGCCGAGCCGCGCGTCTACGCGGTGGACCCGGCGCGCTTCGAGGACGACGCCGAGCGCGCGCTGTTCGCCGCCTACCAGTCCGCCGCTGCCGCGCTGAGCGCCGGGGGCAATGTGCGCGCCTTCCTGACGGCGTTCGCGCCGCTGGTGCCGCTCATCCAGCGTTACTTTGAGGCGGTGCTGGTCAATGCCGAGGACGAGGTGGTGCGCCATACCCGGCTGGGGCTGCTGCAAGCGGTCGCCCGGCTGGCCGAGGGCCGCGCTGACCTGAGCAAACTGGCGGGGTTCTAGAGCGTGTTATGAACTCTGTGCACTCGGCGCGGCGGGCAACTCGCGATGCCCTACGATCACCTGAACCCCACCCTGTGGTCCCTCCCCGCTGGCGGGGAGGGACGGGCTGCTCCCCTTTCTCCGCTTGCGGGGAAAGGGGCCGGGGGATAGGGGTTGAAAGTGCATAACACGCTCTAGCGCTGCCACCGCTCGCCGGCGACGCGCAGACTGCCCTCACCAAGCTTCTCGTAGGGGCGTATGGCCAATACGCCCCTACGGACACAGGAAAGCAGGGCCACCGCGTGCCCTGCGGGGATGTCCGCGCTGATCCGTTGATCCGTAGCATTCCCCCCCACTAACCACCCTGGGCACGTCCTACTTCCCTGGCCACGCCTCCAACAGCAGCGCTGCCCGGTCGAGCGGATCGGTCGCGGCCAGCGCCGCCGTCCGCCCGGCCCGGGCCATCTCCAATGACACCAGCGGGCGTGGGTCGGCGCACTCGATGGCCCACAGGTCGGCGCTATCGCGGATGGCGCGGGTTGCCTCGCTCAGCGCCGCACTGATGGCCTCGGTGCTGGGGTGAGTCTCCTGCTGGCGGGGACTGAGCGCCAGCGGCGCGGGGACGGGGATCATCTCCGCGCACGAGACCGTCTCGCCGAAGATGATGCGATCCCACAGCGCCAGCGCCGCCGCCTGCGCCGCGCGGACTTCGCCCAGGTGAGCGGCGAGATCGGCGCGCACCTCGCCCGCCGTCACGTCCGCATCACCCCACAACGTGCAGCCCGCCAGCCCCAGCCCGATGACCAGGCAGACAGCCAACCGCGTCATGTGCTCTCCCCATGCGCGCCCCACGTCCGGCGGCGCGTGTAGCCATTCTACGCCCGGACACGGTACAATGCGAGCCGCGTCGAGGGGACGCTGTGAATGCGGGAAAAAGATCACACCGCAGAGACGCAGAGAGCGCAGAGAAGAACAGAGAAATGGGGTAAGAACGCGCAGGGGGTCCGATACTGCCGGCAGCGCCACCTCTCATCATTAATTCTCTCTGCGTCCTCTGCGTCTCTGCGGTGAATCCTGTCCTTCCCCGCCTGCGTCCCACGCATGGAAAGACGACCACACATGACCGTTCGCCGCTGGCTGGCCGCTATCCTGCTGGTGACCGTCCTGGGACGGGTCGCTTTCATCCTGCTCTTCGACCACGCGCTCTCGTTACAGGCCTCCGGCTACGACACCTACGCCGTGAACGTGATCGAGGGGCACGGCTACACGCGCTTTGACAATCAGGGCGGCGATTCCGGCCTGCCGCCGCTCTATCCGTTCTTCCTGGCCGGCGTCTACAAAGTGCTGGGCCGCGACCCGATCGCCGTCGCCATCGTGCAGATCGGGCTGGACGTGCTGACCGTGCTGCTGCTCTTCTGGATCGGGCGGCGCGTGGCCGGGGCAGCGGTCGGGCTGCTGGCGGCGGCGTTCTACGGCGCGTACCCGTACCTGCTCTACCAAAACCTGACGCTCAACGACACGGGTCTGTTCATCTTCCTGCTGACCGCCGGCATCGCGGCGGCGTACAAGGCGCGCGACACGCGCGACTGGCGTTGGGCGATGGCGCTGGGAATCGCCTGCGGCCTGGGTGCGTTGACCAAGACGCTGATCGTGCTGGTGCTGCCGCCCCTGGCCCTCTGGTGGTGGCGGGCGCTGGGATTGCGCCGGGCGGTGATCCTGGGCGCAGCGAGCGGGATCGCCCTGGCGCTGGTGATCGCGCCCTGGGCCGTGCGCAACACACGCCTGCACGGGGAACTGGTGCTGATCAGCACCAACGCGGGCAGCAACCTGCACCAGGGCAACAACGCCTGCGTGGCCGACTACCTGGCGCGCGGCTGGGACGCGCAGTGGGTCAATTGCATCGAGTTGGCCCCGCCGGAGTTGAGCGAAACGGAGGCCGATCGCTGGCATCGCCAGCAGGCGCTGACCTACCTGCGCGAGCACTCCGGCGAGTGGCCGCGCCTGTTCTGGACGAAGCTGTGGGTGCTGTGGAGCCCGGTGATCATGCCCTACGACCTGCCGCCCGACCCCTACCTGGTGGATGACGCGGTCTTGCAGTTCCACACGCCCGCTTTCGAAGCGGCGCGCGTCATCCACGCGCTCTACTTCACCCCGCTGCTGGTGCTGGGCATCGCCGGGCTGATCCTGGGCTGGCGCGACCGGCGCGAGATCGCTCCGCTGGTCGCCGTGTTCGCCGCGATCACCGTCGCCTATCTCATCTTTCACCCGTCCACGCGCTACCGCTCGCCCGCCGATCCGTTCGTCTTTGTGCTGGCGAGTTATGCGCTCGTCCGGCTGCGCCCGTCGCTGGTGCGGCGCGCGGGTCTGCCCCTGCCGGGTGAGGTGGGGCGGTGAACCTGCTGCACGTCATCCCCTACTACGCGCCCGCCTGGGCCTACGGCGGGTCGGTGCGCGCGGCGACCGAACTGACCCGCGCGCTGGCCCAGACCGGGCACCGCGTCACCGTGCTGACCACCGACACGCTCAGCCCCACTGAGCGCGCGCCTGTCCTGCGCGAGTCGCTGGACGGCGTGGAGGTGGTGCGCGTCCGCAACCTGAGCAACGCCCTGCGCGGGCGGCTCAACCTCTCCACGCCGCGCGGCATGGCCGCCGCCGCCCGCTCGCTGATCGTCGAGCGCCGGATCGATCTGGTGCACTGCCACGAATGGCGCACCGTCGAGAATCTGCGGGTCGTGCCAGTGGCGGAGGCGCTGGATGTGCCGGTCGTCGTGTCGCCGCACGGCACGCTGCCCACCAGCACCGGACGCCCAACCTTCAAGCGGGCCTGGGATCGGCTGTTGGGCGGGCGGTTGCTGCCCCACTTTGACGCCGTGATCGCCCTCACCCGTGACGAAGCGGCAGACGCGCGGGCGCTGTGGGCGGCGCGCGGGATGGACATCCCCATTCACATCGTGCCCAACGGCGTGCACCCGGACGAGTTCGCCGCGCTGCCCGCCAGAGACGCCGCCCGCGCCCGCTGGAACCTGGGCGAGGGGCCGGTGGTCTTGTTCCTGGGGCGGCTGCACGCGCGCAAGGGCCTGCAACTGCTGCTGCTCGCCTTCGCCGGGGCGCTGAAACACGTGCCGGAGGCGCGCCTGTTGGTCGCCGGGCCGGACGAGGGGATGCTGGCCGCGCTGACGGCGCAGGCCCGCGCGCTCGGCCTGACCGGTGGGGGTGATACGAGATGGAACCGCGATGAGGATGCCCCTGTAGGGGCGGGTTTAGAAACCCGCCCCTACACCAACTCAATACACAGCGGAACGCGCGTCCTTTTCACCGGCCTGCTGACCGGCCCCGACCGGCTGGTGGCGCTGGCCGCTGCCGACCTCTTCGCCCTGCCCGCTGAAGGCGAGGGCTTCTCAATGGCCGTCCTGGAAGCGCTGGCCTGCGGGCTGCCCGTCCTGCTGACGCCCGGCTGCCACTTCCCCGAAGCGGCGGAAGCGGGCGCGGGCGTGGTCGTCCCGCGCCAGGTCGAGCCGCTGCGCGCGGCGCTGGTCGCCCTGCTGTCCGATGCCGACCAGCGCGCGGCGATGGGGCGGGCGGCGCGCGACCTGGTCGCGGCGCGCTACACCTGGCCGCAGATCGTCGCGCAGATGGAAGCGGCCTACGCCGCCGTGCTCGCCAGGAAGCGCCGCTGATGGACGCCGGCACGCCCCTCTCCGCACCGGACGTGGCAGCCGGCGGCTTCACCTCGGCGGTAGCGCAGCGCGCCGCGCGCAACGCCACCGCCCTGGCCCTGTCCAACATCGTCTCGAAGGGCGTGCTCTTCGCCTGGCAGTTGCTGCTGGCGCGCTGGCTGGGCGCGGAAGGCTACGGCATTTACGGGACAATCGGCGCGCTGCTGGCCGTCGGCGCGGCCATCCCCGACTTCGGCATGGGGTTGATCGTCATCCGCGACGTGGCCAACCGTCCCCAGGACGCCAACCGCTACCTGACCGCCACCCTTACGCTGCAACCGATCCTGGCCGCCCTCGGCTACATCTTGCTGACCGTCGCCGCCTTCCTCTTCGGCTACGACGCAGAACTGCGCGCGCTGCTGGCCTTCGCCGCGCTCAGCCTGCTGGTAGATGCGCTGGGCAACATGTGCCACAACCAACTGCTGGCTATCGAGCGCATGGTCATCCCTGCGGCCATCGCTACCGGCCACGTGATCCTCCTGGTCGTCCTGGCCGGGATCGCGCTGGCGGCGGGCGTGGGGCTGTGGGGGCTGTACGCGGCCACGCTGATCGCCGGGCTGCTGCGCGCGGCGGTCTATTGGGCGGCGCTGCTGCGCGCCGGGGCGCGCCCGCAGTTCCCCGTTGACCGGGCGGTGGCCCGCGGGCTGCTGATTGCCGGCTGGCCGATTGCCGTGACCTCGTTCCTGGCCCTGGCCTACCAGCACGCCGACAAGCTGCTCACCACCGCCCTGATCGGCACCGAGGGCACCGGGCAGCTCACGGCGGGCTTCGTCATCGTCTTCGGCGTGATCGAGCTGCTCAGCACGACGGTGCTCGTGGCCGTCTTCCCGCTGATGTCGCGCACCTACGCGGGCGGGCAGCGCCGCCTGTTCGAGGTCATGCTGGAGAAGCTGGCTTTCTTCAATCTGACGCTCAGCCTGCCCATCGCCATCTTCACCTCGCTGCTGGCCGTGCCGCTCTCCGCCTGGGTCTTCGGGGCGGAGTTCACGCGCACCGCCGACGTGCTGCGCATCCTGATCTGGTACACGGTGGTGACGATGATCGTCAACGTCTTCGCCAGGGCGCTGCTGGTGCAGAACCGCCAGCGGCGGCTGCTGATCATCCGCACGGGCGGGCTGGCGCTCAACGTGGCCCTGCTGCTGATCCTGCTGCCCGCGCTGAACGTGCCCGGCGCGGCAGTCGCCACGCTGATCGCCGAGTCGGTCATCCTGCTGGCCGTGGTGCGCTCGTTCACCTTCCCGGCGGACTGGTGGGCGCGGACGTTCAACCATCTGTGGCGGATGGCCGTGGTGGGCGTGCTGCTGGCGGGAATCGTGCTGGCGCTGCGGACGGTGCACCCGTTGCTGGCGGCGCTGGTCGGCGCGCCGGCCTATGTGGCGCTGCTGCTGCTCAGCGGGGCGTTCGCCCGCGACGACTGGGACCTGATCTACCGCCTGGCCACGGCCATGCCCGGCGGGGCGATCATCGGGCGCTGGTGGCGGCGGGAGTTGCCTGCGCCCTGAGTTCCTGCGCAGAGCGTGTATAATAGGCGCAGAAGTTGGAGCCAGGGAGGTCAGGCAATGGTCATCACCATCAAGCGAGAAGATCTCAAGCAGTTGGTGCGCGATCTGATGCAGGAAGTGTTGTGGGAGATGGAACAGCAGTTGCCCGATCCGGATCGCGGCCTTGATGTGCGCCTTGAGATCGCCGAGTATCTGCGTCAGTCTGCCGGGGAAAAAGGCCCGCTCAAATCCCTCGATGAGGTCAAGCGCGAGTTGGGGCTGGATGAGTGAGCCACATATCCTCTACTTTACCGACAGGGCTGCCAATAGTCTTAAGCGCCTTGATCGCACTGTTGCCAGGCGCATTGTGCAGAAGCTGGAATGGCTGGCTAACAATGCCGCCGTGATCGCGCACACTCCTCTAACCGGCGATTGGCAAGGTTACTATCGCCTGCGTGTGGGCGACTACCGTGCGATCTATCGTCTGGATCACAATCTGCGCCTGATTGTGGTTGAGTTCATCGGTCATCGAAGCGAAATCTATGAATCGCCCTAAAATGCGCTGATTGTGTGCTCCGCTCATCATTTTCTGCCGCTGTGAGATCGCATGAGACTCCTCTTCGTCGCCGCGCTGCACCACCCCGCCGAGCTTGAGAAAGCCCGGCGCGACGCCCCGCCCGGCGAAGACCCGCTCTTCCCGCCGTCGCAGGCGCAGCACTTCTGGGCCCGCGCCCTGCGCAGGCTCGGTCACGAGTGCGCCGTCTTCTGGCGGACGGAGAGCGCGTGGCCCTGGGCGCGACGCGGCCAGCTACGCATGACGCAGCGCCTGACGGCGGGCCGGGCGCTCGGCGCGCTGGCGGCGCGCTTCCCCTACGCCAACCCCGACTTCCGCCTGCGCAACCGCCACCTGATCCGCTTCGCCGCCCGCTTCGGGCCGGACGTGATCATCCTGCCCGGCGACAACGGCGTGATCCTGCCGCAGACGCTGGCCCGGCTCAAGCGCGCGCACGGCGCGACGCTGGTTTACGGCTGTGGCACGTCGCCGGTGGTCTTCTCGCGCCCGGTAGAGCGGGCCGCCGCGCCGCTCTATGATCTGGTGGTGGCCAACGACTTCTACCACGCCGTGCAGTGGCGCGAACTGGGTGCGCCGCGCGCCGAAGTGCTGCCGATGGCGGCCATTGACCCGGCCTTCCATCGCCCGTATGATCTCAGCGACGACGAGCGCGCGCGCTACGCCTGCGAGGTGGCCGTCGTGGGGACGCTCGTCCCGCAGCGGCTCTATAGGGAGCGCGTGGCCGCCCTGGAAGCCCTGCGCGACTTCGACCTGGGCCTGTGGAGCGTGCACGAAGTCCCGCCGTCGCTGCGCCCCTTCTACCGGGGGCCGGCGCTGGGCGAGCAGATGCTGCGCATCACCCGCGCGGCCAGGATCACAGTCAACCCGCACGGCGATTTCATGCGCTGGGGCGGCAACATGCGCCTGTTCGAGGCGTGCGGCGTGGGCACGTTCCAGATCGCCGACGACCGGCCCGGCATCCGCGAATGGTTCACCGTGGGCGAGCACCTGGTCACCTACCGCGATCCCGCCCACCTGCGCGAGCTGGTCGCTCACTACCTGGCCCACGACGACGAACGCGCGCGCATTGCCGCCGCTGGCTGCGTGCACGTGCACGCCCACCACACCTACGACCAGCGCATGGCTCGCCTGCTGGCGCTGGTGGCAGAGATTCGATCTGCAACGAACTGAGCCGCTATGAGCGCCGATCTGTACGACCGCACGCGCCAATCGTGGGAAGACATCTGGGCCGAGGCCAGCGTCCAGGCGGAGCTGGAGGTGATGAACCAACGCCGCACCTGGGAGACGCTCGGCGTGTACCCGCGCTATCTGCCCCAAGATGGGATCATCCTGGAGGCGGGCTGCGGGCTGGGCACGGTGATCATGAAGCTGCGCGAGATGGGCTTCCGCGCCATCGGCCTGGACTACGCCGAGCGCGCCCTGCGCACCGCCCGCGCCTATGACCCGGCGCTCAGCCTGCAGGCGGGCGACGTACACGCTCTGCCCTACCGCGCCAGATCGCTAGGCGGCTACCTGTCCTTCGGCGTGCTGGAGCACTTCGCGCACGGCGTCGGCCCGGCGCTGCGCGAGGCGAATCGCGTGCTCGTGCCCGGCGGGACGCTCGTGCTGACCATCCCCTACCCGAACGTGGTGCACCGCCTGGTGCACTGGAAGCGCCGTCTGCTGCGCCAGCCCGCGCTGACCGACGCCGACTTCTACGAGAGCACCTACACCCAGCATCAGTTGATCGCGGCGCTGCGAGAAGCCGGGTTTGAGATCGTCCTGGTGCGGCCCACCAGCCACAGCTTCACCCTGTGGGGGCTGGGCGGGCCGTTCCGGGGCAAGGGTTACTACCGCACCACGCGCCTGGCCGACGCCCTCGGCGCGCTGCTGCGCCGCGTCGCGCCCTGGCCGTTCAACTTCACCACGCTGCTGATCGCCCGCAAGGCGCGCGATCTCGGCGGGGAAAACCCTCACGGCGCGGTGGCCCCGCTTTGCGCTATACTCGCGCCGTGATGTTGCCTGCCACCCGGCACAGGGATCAATGAAGCTGTCTACCGTCATCTGCAATTACAACACGCGCGATGTGCTGGCTCGCGCCCTGGAGTCGCTGCTGGCGACGCAGGGCGACCTCGCCGGCGAGGTCATCGTCGTGGACAACGCTTCGCGCGATGGCAGTGCGGCGATGGTTCGCGAGCGCTTCCCGGCAGTGCGGGTGATCGAATCTGGGGCCAACCGCTGGTTCAGCGGCGGCAACAACCTGGGGCTGCGCGCCGCGCGGGGCGAGTACGCGCTGATCCTCAACCCGGACACGATCATCCCACCGGGCGCGCTGGCGACGCTGGTCGCTTACCTGGACGGGCACCCGGCGGTCGGCGCGGTGACGCCGCGCATGACCTTCGCCGACGGGACGCCTCAGCGCACCTGCTCGCGCTTCCCCGCCTACGGCGACGCGCTGCTCAGCTATACGTTCCTGGGCGTGCTGTTCCCGCGCTGGCGCGAGCGTCGCCGCCACGCCATGTGGTATGAGGGCTGGGAGCGCGACCGCACGCGGGCGGTGGAGGTCGCGCCGGGGTCGTGCCTGCTGGCCCGGCGGGCCATCCTGGCGCGGATCGGCTATTTCGACGAGCGGCTCAGGCTGTTCTTCACTGACGACGACCTGTGCCGCCAGATCATTGGGACGGGCGCGGCGATTCACTTCGTGGCCGAGGCGACGATCATCCACGACGAGCACGCCAGCCTCAGCCAGGTGCCGCGCCTGACGCAGCGCGTCTATTGGCAGGATTTGCTCACCTACACGCGCAAATATCACGGGCGGGCGGCGGCGTGGCTGCTGGCGGCGCTGCTGCTGCCGACGCGCGCGGCGATGGCCGCCGGGCGCGGCCTGTACGCCCGCAGCGAGACGCCCGATGACCGACACCTGAAAACTGAAAACCAACAACCAATAACCAACAACCATCACATCCACAGGAACCCCCGCCCATGACTGCTCACGCCCTCGTCACCGGCGCCGCCGGCTTCATCGCCAGCCATCTGGTGGAGGCGCTCGTCCGCCAGGGGACGCGCGTCCGCGCCTTCGTGCGCTACAACTCGGCGCACCGCGCCGGCAACCTGGAACTGCTGCCGCCGGACATCCGCGCCGAAGTCGAGCCGATCTTCGGCGACCTGCGCGACCCGGACGCGGTGACGAAAGCAATGCGCGGCGTGGAGCAGGTCTATCACCTGGGGGCAGCCATCACCATCCCCTACTCGTACCAGCACCCGCGCGAAGTGGTGGCGGTCAACGTGGGCGGCACGCTCAACGTGCTCAGCGCCGCCCGCGACCTGGGCGTGACGGGCGTGACCATCGCCTCGACCAGCGAAGTCTACGGCACGGCGCAGGTCGAGCCGATC
The DNA here is from genome assembly GCA_037447125.1 of Chloroflexota bacterium. Taxonomy (GTDB): domain Bacteria; phylum Chloroflexota; class Anaerolineae; order Aggregatilineales; family Aggregatilineaceae; genus UBA2029. Next base: position 14,224 of record JBBIHG010000022.1, read on the forward strand.
AGCGAGGCGCATCCGCTGCACCCACAGTCGCCCTACGCCGCGTCGAAGGTCGCCGCTGACGCCCTGGCGATCAGCTTTCACGCCGCCTACGGCCTGCCGGTGCGCATCGTTCGCCCGTTCAACACCTTCGGCCCGCGCCAGAGCGCGCGCGCCGTCATCCCGACGATCATCAGCCAGGCGCTGACCCGCGACGCAGTGCAGCTCGGCGCGCTGCACCCCACGCGCGACCTGACCTACGTCAGCGACACGGTGCACGGCTTCCTGCTGGCGATGGAGTCGGAGGCGGCGATTGGCCGCCCGGTCAACCTGGGGACGGGCCGCTCGATCACCATCGGCGACCTGGCCCGGCTGGCGATCAAGCTGGCCGGGCGCGAGGTGCCGCTGGTCAGCGACGCGGCGCGCGTCCGCCCGGAGACGAGCGAAGTGCTGCGCCTGCGCGCCGACAACAGCCTGGCCCGCGATCTGATCGGCTGGGAGCCGCAGGTGACGCTCGAAGAGGGGCTGCGCCAGACCATCGTCTGGCTGCGCGAGCACCTGCACCTCTTCGACCCGGAGCGCTATGCGTACTAGTGTGGCGGGGGGGAGCGACCGCCGGCTCACCGCGCGAAGTGGGCCACGCACTCGATGTGGTACGTCTGCGGGAACATGTCCACCGGCGTCACCGCCAGCAGCCGGTAGCCGTGCGCGGCCAGCCGCTTGGCGTCGCGGGCCAGCGTGGACGGCTCGCAGCTTACGTAGACGAGCGCGCGCGGCCCCAGCGCGACCAGCGCGTCGAGCGCCGCCCCGTCCACGCCGGCGCGCGGCGGGTCGAGCACGGCAGCGTCATAGGGGCCTTCCAGTTCCGGCAACACAGCCTCGACACTCCCCTCGATCAGGTCTACGTTGTCCAGGTCGGCCAGGTTGACGTCGGCATCGGTCACCGCCGGGGGGTAGCTCTCCACCGACGTGACCAGCGCAGCGCGCTCGGCCAGGAAGGCGGTGAACAGCCCCACGCCCGCGTAGAGATCGAGCACGGTCTCCCCGCCGCGCAGGTCGAGCGCCTCCAGGGCCAACCCGACCAGCGCCTCCGCCTGGGGCAGGTTCACCTGGAAGAAGCCGCCCGCCGTCACGCGGAAGGGCCGCCCGCGCACCGTGTAGCTGACGGCGCTGGCCCCGATCAGGTTGACCGGCTCGTTGTCGCTCAGCAGCAGGTTGACCGAGACGGGCATGGTCACTTCCAGGGCCGGCGCTTCGTCGTCCGCCGTGCTCAGCACGAGCATCAGGTCGCCCGCTGAGCCGGCCTGCACGCGCACGCGGGTCAGCCCCTCCACGTCCTCGAAGTTCAGCTCGGCCAGCAGATCGCGCAGTTCCGGGCGCAGGATGTGGCACTCGTCAATGGGGATCAGCGTCGTGTTGTCCGTGCCGACGAAGCACAGATTGCCCGCCCCGTCCACCTGGAAGGTGGCGTGATAACGGTAGGCCCAGGCGTCCGGGCTGGCGACGGTCGAGCGGACGGGCGGGTCGCTGAGGCCGCCGATGCGCCGAAGCTGATCGATCACCACGTCGCGCTTGTAGGCGGGCTGGGCCGCGTAATCAATGTGCTGGAAGTGGCAGCCACCGCACTGCCCAGGGCCGAAGTGCGGGCAGCGTGGCGTCACCCGCTGCGGAGACGGGGCCAGCACGCGCACGTTCTCGGCGAAGGCGTAGCGCCCCCGGTCGTCGGTGAGCCGGGCCAGGAAGCGCTCGCCGGGGATGGTGTACGGCGTGAAGATGACGCGCTTGCCCTGCCGGGCGAGCGTCTGCCCGCCGTGCGCCATCTCTGCGGGCGTGAGTTCGAGCGTGTCGCCAGCCATGCGCGCTCCTTTGCGCTGATCGCGGGGTCACTGGGCGGGGAGTATAGCGCAGATGGGGAGCGGGGCGAACAACGGGCGAGAAGAACGAACCGCCGAGGCGCAGAGGACGCCGAGAAGAACTATTGAAGATTCTTGCTTTTCTCTGTGCGCTCTGCGCCTCTGCGGTGATCCCTTCTCTTGGGACTGAAGCGCCCTCTACCGCGCCACGCGCCCGGAGGCGTCGCCGCCCATCAGCTTCTCGACCTCGCTCACCGTCACCAGGTTGAAGTCGCCGTAAACAGAGTGCTTGAGACACGAGGCGGCGATGGCGAAGTCGAGCGCGCGTTGGCGGTCGTCGTAGGCGCGCAGCCCATAGACAAGGCCGCCCACGAACGAGTCGCCGCCGCCGACGCGATCCACGATGTGGGCGATGTCATACGTCGCGCCGCTGTAGAAGCGCCCGCCCTCCCACAGCACGCCCGACCACGTGTTGTGGCTGGCCGAGAGCGAGCCGCGCAGGGTGATGGCGACCGTCTTCAGCGAGGGGAAACGGGCGTGAAGCTGCTCGCACACACTCCGATACTTCTCCGCCTCCACCTTGCCGGCGAGCACGTCGGTGTCTGGCGCGTGAATGCCAAAGACCTGGGCGGCGTCCTCCTCGTTGCCGACGGCCACATCGCACAGGCTGACCAGTTCCGGCATGATCTCGCCCGCCTTCTTGCCCCAGCGCCACAGGTTCTTGCGGTAGTTGAGGTCGCAGGAGACGGTCAGGCCCATCGCGCGGGCGGTCTGGGCCGCTTCCAGGCAGACGGCGGCGGTGCCGGCGGCGATGGCCGGGGTGATGCCCGTCCAGTGGAACCAGTCCGCGTCGGCGAAGACGGCCCGCCAGTCAATCATGCCCGGCTCGATGGTGGCGATGGCCGAGTGCGCGCGGTCGTAGACGACCTTGCTGCCGCGCTGGGCGGCGCCCATCTCCAGGAAGTAGATGCCCAGCCGCTCGCCACCGCGCGCGATCTTGTCCGTGCCGACGCCGTGCCCGCGCAGGAAGTGCAGGCACGCCTCGCCCAGGTCGTTGGCAGGCAGCCGCGTGACGAAATCCACCGCCAGGCCGTAATTGGCCAGCGACACGGCGACATTGGCCTCGCCACCGCCGTAGGTCACGTCGAACGACGACGCCTGGCCGAAACGCAGGAAGCCCGGCGGCGTCAGGCGCATCATGATCTCGCCGAAGGTCACAACTTTCTTGGACATCTGCGAACTCTCCTCCTCAAAACAGGGCATAGCGAACAGCGCTCAGCCATCAGCAAACAGCGCTGCCACGTGTGCATCCGTAGCAGCGCTGCCTATTATAGCCGGAGATCGGCACTTCCTCTCACTCCCAGGGGGTCTCTCGCTGGCGCCGCCGGATCAGGTCGCGGTAAAAAGCCAGCAGATCGGCGTCCTGCCGGTCGCCCCAGGGCATCGGCTCGCGGCTGGATTCCAGGCCCAGCGCCTGGCCCTTGCCCTGGCGCTGGCTCAGGCCGACCTCAGTGCCGTAGTAGATGATCGGCGGGCCGGGCAGGCGCATCTGGGCGGCGGCGGCGCGGCGCAGCGCGGCCTTGTCGCCCCCGGCGGCGAACAGAAAGCGATCCATGTCGTGGTTGTCAATGAAGGTGGGGCGCAGAAAGTCGCCTTGCCCGGCGAAATACGCTTCGTGGCGCTCCGCGAACCGCTCGAAATAGGCTTCCGTCCAGGTGCGGTAGGCATAGGTCTTGCGCAGCGCCTCGCCCAGGTGGAAGTCCAAACAGCCATCGAGCCGCCCGATGTAGGGCGGCAGGGACGCGGGTTGGTCCACGATCTCGCCGAAGCAGAAGCAGTCCGGCTTGACGGCGCGGCAGGCGGCGCGGAAATCCGCCCAGAAGCCAGGACCGGGGCCGTTGGCGTAGTCCAGGCGGTAGCCGTCCACGTCGAACGCGCGCAGCCAGTACTGGGCGATGTCCAGCATCCAGGCGCGCGCCGCCGGGTGCGCCAGGTTGATCTGCGGCATGGACGGCACGCCGAAGAAGGTGTGGTAGCCAGCCGGCGAGTCGTCAAAGGTGAACCAAGCGCGTGCCGGGCTGGCCGGGTCGCGCAGCGCCTCCTGGAAGACCGGGTGCTGATGCGAGAGGTGGTTGCACACCAGGTCGAGCAGGACGCGGATGCCCCGCGCGTGCGCGGCCTGTACCAGGGCGTGCAGCGCTTCGTCACCGCCCAGGCGCGGCTCGGTGCGCGTGTAATCCACCACGTCGTAGCCGTGATGCGACGGGCTGACCCAGGTGGGGCTGAGCCAGAGGCACGTCGCACCTAACTCGGCGATGTAGTCCAGCTTATCGCGCACGCCCCACAGCGTCCCGCCAAAGAAGCCACGCAGCGAGTCCGGGCGCAGCCAGCGGCGCCCGTCGCCGGGGTAGAAGCGATCCACGAACACCTGGTAGATGATCGCCTGGCGCGCCCAGTCGGGCGGCTGAAGGCGGTCTATATGGACGCTGAAGGTCTGGCCGCGCGCCGGATCGCCGGGGGGATCGGCGGGAGCCGGCCCGCCGCGAAAGTGAGCGGCGGCGGCGCGCTCGGCGGTGTCCTGGACATTCGGCCAGTCGGCGAAGACCTCCTCGCCGCCGTCCGCCCACGCGCCGATGCGGTAGCGCACGACCGTCCCCTCCGGCTGGGCGGGCAGCGTCCCTTCCCAGCGCGTCACATAGCCCCAGGCGACGGCATCCCACATGGTGCTGGTCTGGGTCAGGCGCAGCGCCGTGCCGTTACTCGCAGCGCCGCGCACGCCCGCTGGCTCGCCCCCGTCCAGCGTGTAGTAACAGGCCACGCCGTCAGCGGTGAGGTCGGTGCCGATCTGCACAGTGAGGGTGATCGGCTGGCCGGGAAGCGGATCGCGGGGGGACAGCGCGAACCCGTGCTGTGCCCCCCGCCGCGCCGTCCGGTGATGGACGACCTTCAGTTCGTCGGTGGCGAACGTGCCGAAGATGAATTCCATAGAAGACAACCAGGGTTTAGCCCGCTAACGAGATTGCGGATGGCGAATTTGACATTCCGCAATCCGCAATTCGCAATCTGGTCATGCCTAGCCCTTGACCGCTCCCTCGGTCAGACCGCTGACGAAGAAACGCTGGAAAGCCAGGATCAAGATGACAATGGGGATGGCGCCGATCAGCGCGCCCGCCGAGAAGACGCCCCACTCGCGGTTGAAGGCATCGCTGATGAAGCGGTGCAGGCCAATGGCCAGCGTCTGCATGTCTTTGTCTTTGAGCAGCGTCAGCGAGATGATCACGTCGCCATAGGTGCCGATGAAGGACAGGATGCCGACCACCGCCAGCACCGGACGCACCAGCGGGATGATGATCCGCCAGAAGATCAGCCAGTCCGACGCGCCGTCAATGCGCGCCGACTCGTCCAGATCGCGCGGGATCGAGTCGAAGAAGCCCTTCATCAGCCAGGTGTTGATGCCCAGCGCCGCGCCCAGGTAGACCAGGATCAGGCCGCCGTGCGCGTTCAGCCCCAGCCAGCTCACGTGGCGGCCGATGGTCTGGATGAGCAGGAAGGTGGCCACAATGGTTAACGAATTGGGGAAGACCTGGACGAGGAACACGGTCAGCATCAGGCTGCGCCGCCCCCGGAAGCGGAAGCGCGAGAAGGCGTAGGCGCTGATCGCGCAGATGGTCACGGTCAGGAGAGCGGTGATCGAGGCGACCTTGACCGAGTTCAACATCCAGGTGCCGAAGGGATGGATGTCGCTGGTCAGCAGCGTCTCGTAGTTGCCCAGGCCGGAGTTGAGGGGGACGAGCCGCTGCGTGTTGAGCGTGCCCGTCTCGTCGAACGACGCCGACGTGATCCACACAATCGGGAAGAAGGCGAACAGCATGGCCAGAGCGATGAGGACCAGCCGGCCCAGGTAGTTCAGCCAGCGGTCGCGGACCATCTTGTTGTGCATGACGTAGTTGAGGCTAGACATTTTCCGAGATCTCCTCCCACGACTGCGTGAAGCGGAAGTTGAAGAAGGTGATCAGGGCGACCATCAGGAAGATGACCAGGGTGATAGTGGCGGCGAAGCCGTAGTCGGCGCCGCGCCCGCTGCCAAAGGCCAGCTCGTAGGTGTAGGTGATCAGGATGTCGCTGTGCCCGGCCGGCTGGTCGGGCGAGATGGGCGGCCCGCCTTTGTTGAACAGCTCGACAATGGTGAAGTTGTTGAAGTTGAAGGCGAAGGAGGCGATCAGCAGCGGGCCGACGGCCACCAGCAGCATGGGCAGCGTCAGGTGGCGGAACTGCTGGAGCGCATTCGCCCCATCCACGCGGGCTGCCTCGTAGATGTCGCCAGGCAGCGATTGCAGCGCGCCGGTCGTGATCAGCATCATGTAGGGGAAGCCCAGCCAGAGCTGGATGAGCAGAATGGCCATCTTGACCCAGGTGGCGTCGGAGGTCCAGCGCGGGCCGAGGTCTATCAACGGCAGTGATGTAAGCAGCTTGTTGATCACGCCAAGCTGCTCGTTGAGCAGGCCCTTCCACACCAGCACGCTGATGAAGGCGGGCATGGCGTAGGGCACCAGCAGCAATGTGCGCAGCACAGCGCGCCCCGGCGTGAACTTGACGTTGAGCAGCAGCGCCAGGAACAGCCCGAACCAGAAGGTGATAAACACCGTGAAGAAAGCGTGGCCGAAGGTCCACAGGAAGACACGAATGAATGGCCCGCGAATTCGGTCGTTCTCGATCAGCCGCTTGAAGTTGTCCAGACCGATGGTGACGTAGTAGCCAGGGCGGATCACAGGCAGGGGCAGCCCTTCGGCATCGGTCACCTGGCCCTGCGCGTTCTTGTGCGGCCCGTCCACCGGCGTATAGGTGCCTCCCATCGCCCGGTAGAGCACACCCGTCTCGTTATCGAAGAGCGAGCCGTCGTCGCGGAGCGCGTACTTGGCCGCGAAAAGCCCGGCCTGCTTGGTCGGGTTCTTCGGGTTGAGCATAAAAGTGTTTTCGTCTTTGCCGAACCGAATCTTGGCCAGCACACTATCGAGGATGGCGATGGTCCGGGCGAAGGGGACGCGCTCCCAGCCAGGCAGGCCGGTGGGAATGCCATCGTCGTCCAGGGCGTTGTCGCCGAGGTCTATCTCGTCGGCCAGGGTGGCGTTCCCCTGCTCGGCGAAAACGGCCTGGCCCTGGCCGCCGGTGGGGATCAGCCACAGCGCCCACTCGTCGGGATTCTCCAGCGAGCGGAACGCCGTCCAACTGTAGGTCTTGGCGTCTTCGGGCAGGTACGTCCGGGCAAGCAGGACATGCTCCGCCTGGACGCGCGTCAGCAGATTGCCGTCTTTATAGTTGGTGAAGGCCACATAGAGGGTGAAGGTGGTGGGAAAAATAACCATGAGGATCAGCAGGGACAGGCCGGGAGTGAACCAGCGGAAGGGGTACATCCCTTCCAGCAGGAAGGCGGCGTTGATCCCCACAGTGATCACGGCCACAAAAAGGGTAAGGATGTATTCGCCGTCGTTGATCAGGCGGGCGATGAACCAGATGGCGAACGCATCAACGAACGCCAGCCCGGCCAGGCGCAGCAGGATCGCGATCAGGGACCGTGAGGCGAACAGCGCGGCGGGCGAGCGTGATGGAGCGCCTGGATCGGTTCGCGCGGTGTCCATCGTGTGCTGCACGCCGCATCGTTTGGATGTCCGGTCCGCTGCGGCGCGCTTCTCCTTTCGGCTTCAGTGACCGGTTATTTCAGCAGGGGCCAGCAGCGCACTGCCGGCCCCTGGGCAAGTCTGTCTAGGCTGAGCGGTTGTGGAGCAGGCCCGAGGCGGGCACTACTCGCCAGCCGCCGCCTCGCGAATGGTTTCCGCTGCCGCCGAGGCCAACTCTGCCGCGTCCTGGTCCGGGTTCTGCATGGCCAGGGTGATGGCGTCGGTCCAGGCCGTCCACACTGCCGACATGGCCGGGATGGCGGGCATCGGCTGGCCCACGGCACCCGCCTCGGCCAGCGCCGCCAGGTACGGGTCATCAACTTGTTCCTGGGCCGAGAGCAGCGCCGGGGCGCGGTTGCCCTGCTCATACAGAGCGAGCTGCGTCGCCTCAGCGGCTACCCACTCGGTCAGAAACGCCTGGGCCAGCAGCGGGTTCTCGCTGAAGGCGCTGACCATGAAGGCCTGCACGCCCAGGAACGGGCGGCCAGGGTCGCCGTCCGGGCCAGCCGGGATGGGGGCAATCTCAAAGTTGACGCCCGCGTCCAGGAAACGCTGGATGTTCCACGGGCCGGTGATGTACATGGCTGCCTGGCTGTCCTGGAACAGCGCCTCGGCGTCACCCCCCTCGAGCGAGGACGGCATCATACCTTCTTTGATCAGGCCCTGCAGCCACTGCAGCGCGGCGATGGAGCCTTCGTTGTCCACGCCGACGTCCTCAGCGTTGTAGTTGCCCAGCTCGTCCAGGCCGAAGATGTAACCGCCAAAGGCCGTCTGGATGGGGAAGAAGTGGTACGGGTCGCCGATCTGGCGGATGAAGCCGTACTCCGCCTTGCCCTCGGCCATCAACGCCTGGGAGATCTCGACTACCTCGTCCCAGGTTTCGGGCGCGGTGGGCACCAAGTCGGCGTTGTAGAAGAAACCGACGTTCTCGACGGCATACGGCACGCCGTACAGCTCGCCATCCCAGGTGAAGCCCTGGATGGCCGCCGGCGCAAAGTCTTCCACCGCGTCGCCCAGGTCCACCGGAGCCAACATGCCGTTGGTCACCAGCTCGCCCAGCCAGTCGTGCGCGCCGATGATGATGTCCGGGCCTTCGCCCGCCGGGCCGGCGATGCGCAGTTGGTCGCGGATGTCGCCGAAGCCAAGCTGCTGGACCACCAGCGCAACGCCAAACTCCTCACTGAACGAAGGGCCAAGCTCTTCGATCACGGCGGCGCGCGTCTCGTCCGCCCAGATGAGCAGGCTGGGCGCTTCCTGGGCTGAGGTCAGCGCGGGCAGGGTCCCGATGGTCAAAACAATCACCAACAACACAATCAAGTGCTTTTTCATGGTAGCCTCCAAGAGATACAGAGATACGTTGTGCTGTATGGAAGTTCGCGGACGATGAGATAGCTCGAGAAAAACGACCCTATTGATCTAACAGCCGCTCATGGGTGATAAGCCGCTCGTGATAACCTCTTCTCCTTTCTGCTCGGTTATGAGGCATCCCAACCAGAGGACTCAAGTCCCTCAATGCAATGAGGCAGCCATCGCCGTCGCTCTGCGAACAGCGGGCCACCCCTTATGGGCACGGGCCGTGTTAGGGCATGCCACCGGCGCTCAACCGCCACAGGCACCTGGCAACATAGCTGACGCTGATGCCGTTCAACATAAGCTGAGCCTCCACAAAAAGCATACAGGCCCAGTACTTAACTTAACCTCATTATAGACCAAGCCATGGCGAACTTCCAACATGAGTTTGAGCGGGGGGTGCATTTCACGAAAGTTCACGGTCGGCTCATAACGCGACAGACCCGTTCCGGCCTGTCGCGCGTCGTGAACCACACTGAAATGTACCCTTCGCGCGGGACCTGCGAACAAGCAGTCGCGGTTGGCCGGGTTGCCCCCCCGGGGCGCGGTTCCAGGCGGGGGCAGGCCGATCTGCGGTATAATGTGCCGCGGCGCGCCTCACCAGCGAGCGTGAAGACCCACAGTGCCGATTGTGACAAACGCAAGAAAGATACGTGATGGTCTTCACTGCATTGCGCCTTGCTTTTACCGCATTATAGGGTCTACGGATGGCTTAAAGCGATTGATTAGTTATAAAGAATATTATTATAAATAATTTCCAAAAGACTTCAATCGCACTTACAAAACTGTCAGACATCGTTCTTAAGCAAGTTGTGGAGGGTCGAAGAGAGCTGTCAAATGGAAAAACTCACCCTGGAACTCCCTGCCCTGTACGCAGACCACCACGTGCTGGCCGTCCGCCAGCTCCTCGCGGAGCTGCCGGGCGTCGCGGCGATCTACGCCAGCAGCGCGTTCCACGTGGTCGAAGTGACGTTCGATCCCGCACAGATCGACGCCGACCGCATTCGCGCCCACCTGGGCGAAGCGGGCTATCTGGAGCCGCTCGCTGTGCCCGTTGAGTCGGGCAAGGCGGCTTACCACTCCGACGATCCCAACGTGTACTTCCGCCATACCGCGGCCTACGCCCACACGGGGCAGACCGTCGGCTTTACGCAGCGGGTGGCCTACGCCGGGCGTCCGCTGTGGCCGTGTCCGGGCATGGGCCCATTGAAGATCGTGGATGAAGAAGGGGAATAATCATGGCAAAAGGGAAACGCAGCCCCGAAGAACTGAGCATTGACCCCGCTGCCCAACAGATGCTGATCCGCGCCGATCAGCTCGGCATCGGCACGGCTTTCACCCGCGCCGCAGACATGCCCGCCTGCAACATCGGCGGGGCGGGCATGTGCTGCAAGCTGTGCGGCATGGGCCCCTGCCGGCTGACCAAGGACGGGCAGGTCGGTGTGTGCGGCGCGACGCTAGACACCATCCAGGCGCGCAACTTCATCCGCGCCATCGCCGCCGGCGCTGCCGCCCACTCCGATCACGGGCGCGACATGGCCTTCACGCTCAAGGCCGTGGCCAACGGCCAGACCGAGGGCTACGTCATTCGCGACGTGGCCAAGCTGCGCAATGTCGCCGCGGAGTACAACATCCCCATCGAGGGCCGCAGCCCGGAGGAGATCGCCAACGACCTGGCCGACTTGTATATCGCCCAGTTCGGCCAGCAGAAGGGCAAAGTGGCGCCGGTCATCCGCGCGCCCAAGAAGCGCCAGAAGCTGTGGGAAGAGCGGCGCGTGGTGCCGCGCGGCCTTGACCGCGAAGTAGTGGAGGCCCTGCACCGCACGCACATGGGCGACGACCAGGACCCGGAGCATATCCTGGAGCACGCTGTGCGCACCGCGCTCTCTGACGGGTGGGGCGGCAGCATCATCGCCACCGACATCTCAGACATCCTCTTCGGCACGCCGGCGCCCATCCTGGGCCAGGCCAACCTGGGTGTGCTGAAAGACGACATGGTCAATGTGATTGTGCATGGCCACGAGCCGACGCTCAGCCAGATGATCGTCGCCGCCTCGCAGGACCCGGAGATCATCGCCTACGCGCGCCACGCCGGCGCGAAGGGTGTGAATCTGTCCGGCATCTGCTGCACGGCCAACGAAATCCTGATGCGCCAGGGCATCCCGGCGGCGGGCAACTTCCTCCAGCAAGAACTGGCCATCCTCACCGGCGCGGTCGAAGCGATGGTTGTGGACGTGCAGTGCATCATGCAGGCGCTGGTGGGCCTGGCGACTAACTTCCACACCAAGATCATCACCACCTCGCCCAAGGTGCGCATCACCGGCGCCACACACATCGAGTTCGACGAGCACAAGGCGCTGACCATCGCCAAGCAAATCGTGCGTGAGGCGATTGACAATTACCAGAACCGCGGCGAGACGCACATCCCAAACGTGCGCGAAGACCTGATCCCCGGCTTCTCGCACGAGTACATCAACTACATGCTCGGCGGCAGCTATCGCGCCTCCTTCCGCCCGCTCAATGATGCCATCATGGCCGGGCGCATCCGTGGCGTGGCGGCCATCGTCGGCTGCAACAACCCGCGCAGCAAGCAGGACTATCTGCACACCCACGTCACAAAGGAGCTTTTGCGCCAGGATGTGCTGGTCGTCGAGACGGGCTGCGGGGCCATCGCCAGCGCCAAGCTGGGCTTGCTGCTCGGCGAGGCCGGGCTGGAGCAGGTGGGGCCGGGCCTGCGCGAGATCTGCGAGACGGTCGGCATCCCGCCTGTGCTGCACATGGGCTCGTGCGTGGACAACTCGCGCATCCTGACCGTGCTGACGCAGATGGTCGCCGACGGTGGCCTGGGCGACGACATAGACCAGATACCCGCCGTTGGCCTGGCGCCGGAATGGATGAGCGAGAAGGCGCTCTCCATCGGCACCTACTGCGTCGCGTCGGGCGCTTATGTCATCTTCGGCGGCTCCTCGCCGATCAGCGGCATGCCCGACCGCGTGGACGACTCCGACCGCGTGCTGCGCTACATCAGCGAGGGCTGGGAGAAGCTCTACGGCGGCAAGATGGAATTTGTTGCCGATCCCGACGAGATGATCCGCCGCACGCTGGAGCACATAGACAAGAAGCGCGCCGCGCTCAATCTGCCCGCTTATGATCCGGAACGCTTCGGACGCAGCGGCGATCAGCGTATGTTAGAGTTGGAAGATCTGCCCCTGGCCGAACGTCAGGCGGCACTCTACGGCCTGCCGGCCAGGTAGGAGAGCGACCCATGTCTCGATATATTGCTACGCGCGCGATTCGCGGGGCGAACGCGCTGGTCACCGAAGCTGAGCTGATGCTCAGCAAAGCGCTGGCCGAAAAGGGGCCGGACACGCCCGTCGCTTTCCCCAACACGGCTTACTACCTGCCCGTGATCTACGGCATGACCGGGCGCGAAGTGACCAAGATCGGCGACCTGACCGATGCGCTGCGTCACGCCCGCGAGCTGCTGCACCCGCTGCCCTCGCGCCAGAAGTGGACGCCCTACCTGGGCGAGACGCTCGACAGCGGCATGGCTACCCTGCTGGCCGCCGAGACCATTGAGGCGATTCGCTTCGTCTATGGTTTGCAGCCGGAGCCGTTCCCCGGCATCGAGCTGGCCGGCGGCACGTCCTACGGTAGCAACGGCAGCGGCAATGTCGGCCATCTCAACGGCCCCATTGACGACATCCAGCTTCGTTCGTGGGGCATCCAGCTTGTAGACGGGCGTATGCCCGGCTTCGCGGCGATTGTGGGCGCGGCCAAGTCCAACGAGGTCGCCGTCAAGATCGTGCGCGAGCTCCAGCAGCGCAACATCCTCTGTCTCCTCTCCGGCAACGTCAACGGGCGCAGTATCATCCACCAGTTGCAGGAAGAGGGCGTCGAGCTGGGCTACGACACGTATACCGTGCCCTTCGGCACCGACACGATCAGCGCCATCTATGCGCTCGGCTTCGCCACGCGCTCGGCGCTGACCTTCGGCGGCATCAAGCCCGGCCAGGCGCGCGACATCCTGCTCTACAACAAGCAGCGCGTGTTCGCCTTCGTGCTGGCCCTGGGCGAAGTGGACGATCTCAAGTACGCGGCGGCGGCGGGCGCCATCAACTACGGCTTCCCGGTCATCGCCGATACGGTCATCCCCGAAATCCTGCCCACGGGCGTCACCACCTACGAGCACGTCGTCAGCATGCCCTTCAACGAGATCGAGGGCAAAGACGACCTGGAGCGCACCGAGATCCTGGTGCAGAAATGCATCGAGGTGCGCGGCGTGAAGATCAAGCTCGCCGACGTGCCCGTGCCCGTGCCCTATGGCTCGGCCTTTGAGGGCGAAGTGGTGCGCAAGGCCGACATGCGCGTCGAGTTCGGCGGCAAGTATTCGCGCTGCTTCGAGTACCTGCGCATGGTGGATATGGATCACGTGCAGGATGGCAAGGTCGAGATCGTCGGCTCTGGCTTCGACGAGGTTGAGCCGCAGGGTCACATGGACCTGGGCATCGTCATCGAAGTGGCGGGCCGCCAGATGCAGAAGGACTTCGAGCCGGTGCTGGAGCGCCAGGTGCACTACTTCATCAATGGCGCGTCGGGCATTCAGCACATCGGCCAGCGCGACATCGCCTGGATCCGCGTTTCCAACGCCGCCGCCGATAAGAGTTTTAACCTGGAGCACTTTGGCAAGATTCTGCACGCGCGCTACCACGCCGACTTCGGCGCGATTGTGGACAAAGTTCAGGTGACGATCTACACCGACAGAGCCGAGCTTGATACCTGGCTGGCACGGGCGCGCGAAGCCTACGCTTACCGCAACAAGCGCCTGGAAGACCTGACTGACACCGCCGTGGATGAATTTTACTCATGCACGCTGTGTGTCCCGCCCGACCAGGACATCATGCTGGCCGACGGCTCGTTCCTGCCCATCGAAACGCTGATCCACCAGGCGGTAGACGACGGCCTGCGTCCGGTCATGACCTTCGCCCAAGATCGCCTCACCAGCCACTCGATGGGCGAGCTGTTCATCAATCCTGCTCCGCGCGAGCTGGTGTGCATCCGGCTGAAGAACGGCAACGACCTGACCCTGACCGCCAACCACAAGGTGTTGGTGGACAGGCTGGAAGGGTTGATGTGGGTGGCCGCTGGCAAGTTGCAGGCCGGGGACTACGTGCTGGATGCGCTGCCTGCCCTCGAAGAGACGGTCGGCGAACTCCCCACCATCATTGACTTTCTGCCAGAGGACTACAAAGTTGCGGATGATGCGTTCTACCAGCAATTGCGCACCTGGACGCTGGCCCGCTACCCGCGCCTGAGCGAGGCGGCTGACGCCTTCGGTATCCCCTACCGGCGGCTGTACAGCGCGCTCTACCCGCGCCAGGGGGTGTCGCACCAGCGACTGACCATTGGCGAGATCAAGACGGCCCTAGCTGCCCTCAACCAGGACTGGGAGGCCGTCAAACGGGCGTTGCGCTGCTTCCAGTCGCAGGCGGTGCTGCACCGCACGCAGCTTGACGCCGACTTGCTCTATCTCGCCGGCCTGGTGGCCGCAGACGGCTGCGTGCGCTGGCGTGGCCCCCAGGGACGCAGCGGCGTGCTCGTCCAGTTCACCAACACCGAACCTGCGCTCGTCCGCCGCTTCAACGACATCGTGACCCAGGTCTTTGGCCGCGCGCCCACGCAGCAAACTCACTCGCCCAAGACCAGCCGTTCGGACGATCTGGTGATCGAGGGTCGCCGCGATGTCACGGTGGCTGTGGCGGGCAACACCCTGCTGGGCCGCTTGCTCAACGGGCTGGGGATCGGCCTGCCTGACCAGGAACAGAAATGGAACGGCTACGCCATCTCCGCGCTCCCCACCGACCTGGTGGCAGCCTTCCTGCGCGGGTTGTTCGATGGCGACGGGCACGTTTCAGACCAGCGGGTGCTGTTCACCACGCGCACGAAGGTAGAAGCGCGCCACGTCCATCTCCTGCTCAAGCGGCTGGGGATCGTGTCCTACATCAGCCCCATCACACGCGGCTACCAGGTGGCGACCAGTTCTGACGGCGACGCGCTTCGCTTCCGCGAGCGGGTTGGCTCAGACCACCCGGCCAAGCGCGCCCGCCTGGACGCGATCACCCAGCGCCAGGACGAGGGCCATGTCGTGCGCAACGACACGATCCCGCTGTCGTGCTACACGCATCTGACGGCCCTGGTGGAACGCTATCCCATCCCTGTCTCCCGCTTGCCAGTGGACGGCAAGACGCTGCTACGCTGGCGCAAGGGCGAGGCACGCCCCAGCAAGGCCAAGCTCGCCGCTGTGCTGGATGCGCTGAGCGGTATGGTTCCGCCCCAGGACGCCGACTACGCGGCGCTGCGCGCCTGGACGCAAGCCGACGTGCGTTTCCAGAAGATCGAAGAGGTCATCTCTGTCCCTAGCCAGGGCGAGCGCGTCTACAACTTCAGCGTCGAGCACACGCACAACTACGTGGTCAACGGCGTGATCGTCAAGAACTGCCAGTCCTTCGCGCCCGACCACGTCTGCATCGTCAGCCCAGAGCGGCTGGGCCTGTGCGGCGCGTACAACTGGCTGGACTGCAAGGCGTCGTTCAGCATCAACCCCACCGGCCCCAACCAGCCAATCAAGCTTGGCCAGGTCATTGATCCGGTCAAGGGCTACTGGACGGGCACCAATGAATACGCCGCCATCGGCTCGCACGGGTCCGTGCCGAAGGTGTCCATGTACTCGATCATGGAAAACCCGATGACGGCCTGCGGCTGCTTCGAGTGCATTGTCATGCTCATCCCCGAAGCGAACGGCGTGATGATCGTCAGCCGCGAAGACACGAGCATGACCCCGGCGGGCATGACCTTCAGCACGCTGGCCGGCATGGCCGGCGGCGGCCTGCAGACGCCGGGTGTGATGGGTGTGGGCAAGTACTACCTGATCAGCCCCAAGTTCATCTCCGCCGACGGCGGCCTGAAGCGCGTGGTGTGGATGAGCAGCATCCTCAAAGAGACGATGGCCGACGAGTTTCGCGCCGCCGCTGAGCGCGAAGGTGTGCCGGAGCTGCTCGACAAAATCGCCGATGAGCGCTCCGTGACCGACGTCAGTGAGCTGGTTGCCTGGCTGGAAGAGCATAACCACCCGGCGCTGGCTATGGGCCCGATAGAAGCTGGCGCTGCACCGGAAGCCGAAGCAGAAGCGGTCAGCGCCGTAGGCCAGGCTGAGGCAGTGCTCGACGCGCTGGACGAAGTGGCACCGGCGGTCGAGCCAGAGCCGGCTCTGCTCGAAACGGCGCAGGCAGTGATTGAGCCGCCAGCGGAGCCAGAACCCGTCATGACGCCTGAACCTGTCGTCCCAGCCGATCCGCTGCCCGGCGCGCCTCGCGCCCCCGAAGGCCCGGCTGGCGCGCCGCCGCCCGCTCCTGTGCCTCCTACCGCGGTAGGGGACGCGGGCGCGGCGTTTTTCGACCAGCTTCGCCGCGCGCTGGCCGCCGGCCTGATGGCTGCCGCGCGCGAGCTTGGCGCGGACGTGAGCGGCGCCTCGCTGCCACCGGCCCCGGCTGTGGCCCCCGCGCTGCCGGCTGTGCCCGCACAGCCCGCCCCGCCGCCCCAGGCCCCGCCCGCCGCAGCGGTGAAGGCCGAGGCTCCCGCGCCGCCCAGGCCCGCTGCTCCACCCAAGAAGGCGCTCGCGCCCGATAAGCCCTGGCTGACCAGCGGGACCAAGACCGAGATCGTCAAGGAGAAGTGGCCGGGCACAGTGCGCGAGGTGACGCTCGGCGCGACCAAAGAACAGGGCGGCACACGCGCCCGCAGCCTGATCGTCGGCGGCGAGAACGCCCTGCCCTTCATGTTCTTCGAGGGCAACATCCCGCACCGGCCCGCGGTAGCTATCGAGATCATGGATAAGCGTCCGGAGGACTGGTCGCCGGTGCTGCTCCGGGCCTGGGGCGACGCGGCCAATGACCCGGCGCGATGGGCCCAGGCCGCCGAGAGCGCCGGGGCCGATGCCCTGGTGCTGGCGCTGAGCCTGACCGACGCCGCTGGCAAGCCCAACACGCCGGAGCGCGCCGTCGCTGTGACCAAAGCCGTGCTTCAGGCCAGCGGCCTGCCGCTGATCGTCTGGGGGCCGGGCCAGGCCGAGGCCGACAACGCCCTGCTGGTGCCCATCGCCGAGGCGACCGCTGGCGAGCGGCTGGCGCTCGGCCTGTGCGAGGACAAGAACTACCGCACCATCGTCGCCACGGCCATGGCCAACAGTCACCTGGTCATCGCCCGCACAGCGATGGATGTCAACCTGGCCAAGCAGCTCAACATCCTGATCAGCGACATGGGCCTGCCGCTCGACCGCGTGCTGATGGACCCGACGACCGGCGCCCTCGGCTACGGCATCGAATATGGCTACTCGGTGATGGAGCGCCTGCGCCTGGCGGCGCTGCAAGGCGACACCATGACCCAACTGCCGATGATCGTCACGCCCGGCTACGAAGCCTGGAAAGCCAAGGAGTCGAAGGTGGGCAGCGGCGTGCCGGAGGCGTGGGGCGACTGGGAAGCGCGGGCCATCCACTGGGAGACGCTGACCGCTGTGGCCCTGGTCGAATCGGCGGCGAACATCGTCGTGCTGCGCCACCCGGAGAGCGTGCGGCGGGTGCGCCTGGCGATTGACGACCTGATGAGCGCCAAGTGATGACTCAGCGCGGGGGGCAGCCCGACGGGTCGCCCCCCGCTGGCCCTGTCAGCGACTGACAGATGGACGCCGCTCCATGACCCAACGCCACCTTGTACGCGACTTGATGACCGTGGGCGTCCTCACCTGCACGCCGGAGGCTACCGTCGCCGAGATTGCGCAGCTGCTGCTCGAACGCGACCTGGAAGGCGTGATCGTCCTCGACCACGAAGGCCACGCCGTCGGGAAGGTGACGCAGCGCGAACTGGTCGGCGCGTACCAGCACGAGAATCCGCGCGCCCTCACCGCTGCGGCGATCATGAGCGAGGAGGTGCCGGAGCTGCCGCCCGACATTCCGCTGGCGGCGGCGGCGGGCCTGATGCGTGACCAGGGCTGGCGCGTCATCTTCCTGATGCACAACGCGACGGGGATCACCTACCCGGCGGCCCAGCTATCCTATCGCCACTTCCTGCGCCATCTCGCCGCGCGGAGCGACGCGGAACTCACCGACCTGGGCATTCGCGCTGCGCGCCTGTCGCCGATGCAGCTCTATGCCCAGAAACGCGACGCGGCCCGCCGCCAGCGCCTGGGCGCGGCGAGCGATCTGGCGCGGAGAGAGCGCCCATGAGAACGCGCACCCTGGTCCGCGAGTTGATCGGCCCGGCGGTGACCTGCGCGCCGGATACGCCTGTTGCTGAGATCGCCCGGCTGCTGCTGGCCCATGACCTGGAGGGCGTGGTTGTGCTCAACGAGGACGGGCACGCCATCGGCGTGGTCGGCCAGGACGAGCTGGTGATGGCCTACGGGCGTCCCAACTGGACTGCGCTGACCGCCGAAGATGTGATGAACGAAACGATCCCGCGCGTGCGCCCGGACATCCCGCTGGCTGCCGCCGCGCAGATCATGGGGGATTTGGGCGTGCGGATGCTGTTCCTGATGCCCCAGCGCGGTGGCATCACCTACCCGGCGGCCATGCTGTCCTACCGCCAGTTGTTGCGCCACCTGGCCGCCCGCAGCGATGACGAATTGACCGATCTGGGCATTAACGTGGTGCGCCAGCCGTTCCCCCGGCCCCCCGCGCCGCCGCGCACCGGCTCCTAGGCCGGGCACTGACCGGCAGAACGTCCATTGAGGAGACGACAATGGCACTTTCAGGCATTCAGATCTACCAACTGCTGCCGCAAACCAACTGCAAGGAATGCGGCTTCCCCACCTGCATGGCCTTCGCCATGAAGCTGGCCGCCAAGCAGGTCGAGCTAGCGGCCTGCCCCTACGTCAGCGACGAGGCGAAAGAGAAGCTCTCCGCCGCCGCGCAGCCACCCATCCGCCTGGTGACGCTCAAAGCAGATGGTCACGCGGTCAAGGCGGGCAACGAGACGGTGATGTTCCGCCACGAGAAGCGCTTCTTCCACAAGCCGGGGTTGTTTGTGCGCGTGCGCGACGACCAGCCGCTCGACGACATCAAAGCAAAAATATCCGCCGCCGAAGCCTACAAAGTGAACTACGTGGGCATGGACCTGACGCTGGACGGCTTCGCGGTCGAGGCGGTCAAAGGCGACCCGGCGGCTTTCGCCGGGGCGGTGGGCGCCGTGCGCGCAGTGAGCGAGCGCCCGCTGATCCTGATGGGCCGCGATCCGGCGGTGATCGCCGCCGGGCTGAAAGCCATTGACGGCGAGACCACGCTGATCCATGGCGCGGACTCCGCCAATTGGGAAGCCATGGCTGAACTGGCCAAGAGCGCCGGCACGCCGCTGTCGGTCATCGCCGATACGCTCGATGGCCTGGTCGCCCTCAGCAGCAAGCTCAAAGAGAAGGGCCTGGACGACCTGGTGCTGGCCCCCACCGCCCGGCACCTGGGCACGTCGCTGAGCTTCTGCACCCAGGTGCGGCGGCTGGCGCTCAAGAAGAATCTGCGCCCGGTCGGCTACCCGATCCTGGCCATCCCTGGCGACGCGCCCGATCCGGGCTACGAGTCGCTGCTGGCGGCGCAGGCCATTGCCAAGTACGCCGGTTTTGTCGTGCTGGACACCTTCACGCCAGAACTGGTCTATGGGCTGCTCGTGCTGCGCGAGAACCTCTACACCGACCCCCAGAAGCCGATCCAGGTGCAGCCAGGCGTCTACGAATTGAACAGCCCGACGCCGGAATCGCCGGTGATGGTCACCACCAACTTCAGCATCACCTACTTCAGTGTGGCCAACGAGGTCGAAGGCTCTGGCCTGCCGGCTCACCTGCTGGTGACCGACGCCGAGGGCATGAGCGTGCTGACCGCCTGGGCCGCCGGCAAGTTCGACGCCGAGCGCATCGCCAAGTCGGTCAAGGAGTTCGGGCTGGCCGAGAAGGTCAGCCGCAAGCGGATTGTGCTGCCCGGCCATGTGGCTGTGCTCTCTGGCGAATTGGAAGAAGAACTGCCCGACTGGGAGGTGCGCGTCGGCCCGCGCGAGGCGGTGGACATCCCGTCGTTCATGAAGCAAGCGCTGTAAAGCCAACTGATGGCTGAGCATACCGTCTCGTTCGATGTCGCCCAGTCCCCGGTCATCGTGCCGACCGGGACGCTGCTGACTGAGGCCGCGCGCCAGGCCGGCGTGGAGATCGCCCAGCCGTGCGGCGGGCAGGGTCGCTGCGGGCGCTGCGCCGTGCAGGTGGCCGCCGGCACCGTCCGCCGCCGCAGCGCGCTGCGGCTGAGTGCCGAGGATGTGGCGGCGGGTTACGCGCTGGCCTGCCAGACGGTCGCCGAGGGAGATGTCGCGGTCATCGTCCCGCCGCAGGAGAAGATCGAGCGGCGGCTGACGACGGATCGCACGGCAGCCGAAGTCGAGGTCCCGGCGGGCTATGATCCAGCCCGCGTCCAGCCGATTCACCGCGTGGCGCTGACGACCACGCCGCCCAGCCTGGAAGACCAGACCGACGACTGGAGCCGCGTCCAGAAAGCGCTGCGCCAGCACGCGCGCCTGGCCGAGACGCAGATATCGCTGATGCAGCTTCGCCGCCTGGGACACATCCTGCGCCGGGGGGACTGGCAGATCACGGTGGTCCTCGACGCCGAAGCGTGGGACTGCCCGCACTGCCCGGTGCGCCTCATCGAGTTGAAGCGCGGGCTGGTGAGCGAAGACGCGCCGTTGTGGGGCGTAGCCATTGACATTGGCACGACGACCGTCTCGTTGTGGCTGGTTGACTTGCTGACCGGTCGGGTGCACGCCCAGGTGGCCGAATACAACGCCCAGATCGCGCGCGGCGAAGATGTCATCTCGCGCATCATCTACAGCGGCAAGGGCAGCGGCGGCGAGGAACTGCGTGACCTGGTGCTGGGCACGATCAAGGAGCTTGTTGAGGAGGCCTGCGCGCGCGTCCAGATTCTGCCGATCGAGATCATGAAAGCCACTATCGCCGGCAACAGCACGATGATCCATCTGCTGCTGGGCATCCCGGCCCGCAGCATCCGCCTGATGCCCTTCGTCACTGCCGTCAACCACGTCCCCACCCTGACGGCGCGTGAAGTGGGGCTGGCCATCCACCCAGACGCGACGGTGGACTGTCTGCCGGGCGTGGCCAGCTATGTAGGCGCCGATATCACAGCGGGCGTGCTCTCATCTGGCCTGGATGACACCGAGCGGGTGACTCTGTTCATTGACGTGGGTACCAACGGCGAGATCGTGCTCGGCAATAAGGACTGGCTGGTGACGGTCGCTGCCTCGGCGGGGCCAGCCTTTGAGGGCAGCGGCGTGCGGCATGGCATGCGCGCCACCAGGGGCGCTATCGAAGAGGTGTGGGTCAACGGCGATACCTACGAGCCAGCCTATCGCGTGATCGGCGGCGTCAAGCCGCGCGGGCTGTGCGGTAGCGGGCTGATCTCGCTGCTGGCCGAGATGTTCCTGACCGGCGTGGTGGACAAAGGGGGGCACATCAACACCAACCTGCTCACCCCTCGCGTGCGGGTAGGCGAGCACGGCCCGGAGTACGTCGTCTGCTGGGCTGCGGACAGCGCCACAGGGGGCGACATCGTCGTCACCAACGTGGACATGGACAACCTGATCCGCACCAAGGCGGCCATCTATGCCGGCTTCACCGTGCTGGCGCAGAACGTCGGCCTCACGCTTGACGACGTGGAGCAGGTGTTGGTGGGTGGCTCGTTCGGCAAGTACATCAACGTCGAGAAGGCCATTCAGATCGGCCTGCTGCCCGACATGCCCTGGGAGTGTTTCCAGTTCCTGGGCAATACATCAATCAAGGGGGCGTACCTGGCGCTGCTCGATCGCCGGGCGCGCACCCGGATCAAGGACATCGCCAAGCGCATGACCTACATCGAGCTGTCGGCGGACAACACGTTCTATGAGGCGTTTACATCGGCACTGTTCCTGCCGCACACCGATCTATCGCGCTTCCCGACCGTGCAGGCGGCGATGGGGGCCGGCTATGGCCGGGCCTAGAGGCTGTTATGAACTTCACAGAGGATTTCCCCCCACCCCTGACCCCTCCCCCATGCGCTGTATAGACCGGAGGGAGGGGGAGGTTGTCCTGGCGACACCCCTTCCCTCATGTTGGGGGAAGGGGCCGGGGGATGGGGCCAAAACCGCCAGAAAGTATAACACGCTGTAGAGTCCAGCCGGGCTGCCTGGGGCGTTCGTGCCGGCGCCAGCCGGCCAGCACCACTTCGTGCGAATAATTACGGACACGGAAAAGGACAGGATCATGTACATCATCGGTGAGAATATTCATATCATTTCGCCCAAAGTCAAGGAGGCGCTGGCCGCCAAGGACCGCGAATTCTTCATGGATTTGGCCGCGCGCCAGGTGGAGGCGGGCGCGCAGGCGGTGGACCTCAACCTCGGCCCGCGCAAGAAGGACTGGGAAGAGGTCTTCCCCTGGATGGTCGAGACGGTCGAGGCCGCCGTGGACGTGCCGCTGGTCTTCGACAGCACCAACCTGCTCGGCATCGAAGCCGGCCTGAAAAAAGTGACCAAGGCCCAGCCGATCATCAACTCGACCTCGGCGGAGCCGGAGCGGCTGGAGAAGGTGCCGCTCGTCGCCAAGCAATACAACGCCAGGCTGATCGCCCTGACGATGGGCAGCAGCGGCATCCCGGTCAGCGCCGACGAGCGCGTCAACATCGCCGTCGAGCAGCTCATCCCGCGCATGGTCGAGATTGACTATCCCGTCCAGGACCTGATCATTGACCCACTGGTGCTCACCGTCTCCGGCTGCCAGGAATACGGCCCGGAGTGCATTGAGGCGGTGCGCATGTTGCCCTACGTGTGGGATCCGGCCCCGCAGATCTCGGTCGGACTGTCCAACGTCTCCAATGCCGTCCCGCGCGAGAACCGCCCGCTGATCAACCGCGTCTACTGCGCCATGCTGATGGGCGCCGGCCTGCAAATGATGATCGCCGACCCGTTCGATAAAGAGCAGAATGAGGTCATCCGCATCATCGAGCAGCGCGACGAGAGCACGGCCCTGGGCCGCCTGTACGTCAAAATCCACGACCGCGTGCAGGCGATGGAGCAGCCGCAGTCCGAGGACGTGGACTTGAGCGACCCGGAGCAGGCCGCCATCTGGAAGACGGTGCAGATTCTGCTCAACAAGGTCATCTACGCCGATAGCTATCTCCAGCAGTAATCAGAACGCGCGCCAGTGCGGATGTGATGTTATTCGTCATGAATAACTGAATTTCTGCACTGGGCCGCGCGGTATGCTATCTTCTACAATGACAGGTGTGTCTGACAACCAGCGACCGGCAGACACAAGAGTGGCACCGCCCAGGTGCCAAAGGACGTTCTCTGAGATGCCCGGATTCACCCCCGTCCGACGTTGGCAGCCGCCCTTCTACCCCTTCAAGCGCGAGACATTCCGCCGGCGTATGCTGGCGCGCATCGAGCGCATGGTGAAGGGACCGCTGTTCGGCTGCCGCATGTGCGGCAACTGTCTGCTGCAAGAAACCGCCTTCATCTGCCCGATGGAGTGTCCCAAGGGCGTGCGCAACGGCCCGTGCGGCGGCTCGACAGAGGAGCACTGTTACGTAGACCCCACGCGCGCCTGCGTGTGGTACAAGATTTACGAGCGGTCATTCAAGATGGGCCGCGAGGAGAAGCTGCTCGAAGTGCTGCCCCCCCTCGACTGGGACAAGGTCGGCACCGAGACCTGGGGTGACATCTATCGTCAGGTGCGCAAGGTGGGCACGACCAGGTTCGTCGGCGGGATGCTCTCGCGCGACCCGGCCAGGCGCGCCGCCAACTGGGATGCCGTCTTCCGCCCCGTCCGCCAGCCGGACTGGTGGCAGGGCGACGACAAGTACCACCCACCTGCCTATACCGAGCCGGTCTCGGAACTGGAGCGGCGGCTGCGCGCCGGCGAGTTCGTCGTCACTGGCGAAGTGGCGCCCCCACTGAGCACGGCCACGGGCAAGCTCGGCCAGAACATTGATCTGGTCAAGCCCTATGTGGCCGCTGTCAACTTCACCGACAACCCGTCGGCCACGGCACGCATGTCCAGCCTGGCTTGCAGCATCATCGCCCTGCAGCACGGGGCTGAGCCGGTCATGCAGATGCAGGGCCGCGACCGCACGCGGGCCACGTTGCAGTCGGAGATGCTGGGGGCGAGCGCCCTGGGCGTGCGCAACGTGCTGGTGCTCTCCGGTGACAGCGGGCGCATGGGGCCGCCGCCGCTGGGACGCCTGGACATCATTGACCTGGACTCGGTGCAGATGCTGTGGGTGCTGCGTCGGATGCGCGACGAGGGCCACTACCTGGACGGTCGCCCGATCAAGTTTCCGCCCAAGATGTTCCTGGGCGCGGCGGCGGCACCGTTCGCCTCGCGGCCCGAATTCCAGGCCCTGCGCGAGCAGAAGAAGGTCAATGCCGGGGCGCAGTTCTTCCAGACCAATCTGGTCTATGACGCCGACGGCTTCGAGGTGTGGCTCAACGAGCTGGCCAAGCGGGACGTCCTGGACAAGGTCTACATCCTGGTCGGCATTACGCCGCTCAAGTCGCTGAAGATGGCCCAGTACATGCACCACGATGTGCCGGGCGTGGTCATCCCGGAGCGGCTGATCAAGCGCCTGGAAGCGGCCGGCGACGGCGTGCAGGAAGAAGCGATCACCATCACCCTGGAGCTGATCGAGGCGATCAAGGGCAAGCAAGGCGTGCACGGCATTCACCTGATGGCCGTCGGCTGGGAGGAGATCGTCCCGCGCATCGTCACCGAGGCCGGGCTGCTGCCGCCGGACTTCGTGCCGCCCAGGGAAGCGCCAGAAGAGGCGGGCGCGGCGGCTCGTTAGCGCGCTGCTGTGCGGACTCACCGGTAGCCAGACACCGCGCCCAGGGACGATCATCGTGCGGGCGCGGTGTTGCTGTGAGGACGGTGATCAGTGTTCGGTCTTCAGTGATCAGAGGACACCGGGGATTGTGTCCGGCGTTTAATCACTCACAGCCAATCACCAATCACCGACTGCTGACCACTGACTGCTGATCGCTGACAACTGATCACTTGAGAACTAAGGACTCCCTATGAAACTCGCCATCAGCGGCAAGGGAGGCGTGGGCAAGACGACGCTCGCCGCCCTGCTCGCCCAGGTCTACGCCGACGCCGGGCGCGACGTGCTGGCTGTGGACGCCGATCCCGCGCCGTGCCTGGCCGGGGCGCTCGGCTTCCCGCCCCACCTGCGCGACAGCCTGCGCCCCATCGCCGAGATGGACGCGCTGATCGAGGAGCGCACCGGGGCCAAGCCGGGCACGGTCGGCGGCTTCTTCACGCTCAACCCGCGCGTGGATGACCTGCCGGGGCGCTTCAGCGCGACGCATCGCGGCGTCCGCCTGCTGGAGATGGGATCGGTGGATCTCGGCGGCTCCGGCTGCATCTGCCCGGAGAGCGCCATGCTCAAGACGCTCTTCACCCACCTGCTCTTCCGCAAAGATGACGTGCTGATCCTGGATATGTACGCGGGCGTCGAACACCTGGGCCGGGCGACGGTGGACTTCGTGGACGCGATGATCGTCGTCGTCGAGCCGACGCGGCGCAGCCTGGGCACCGCCGCCCAGATCAAGAAGCTGGCGGCGGACATCGGCCTGACGCGGCTGTGGCTGGTCGGCAACAAGGTGCGCGACGAGGAAGAAGCCGCCTTCCTGGCCGCCGAGACGCCCGGTCTGCCCCTGCTGGGCACGCTGCCCGCCGACCTGGCCGTGCAGGAAGCCGACCGGCGCGGCATGGCCGTGTACGATTTCGTCCCGGCCCTGCGCCAGTCCGCTGAGCGCGTGGCCACGACGCTGAGTGCGGAGATTGAAGGCTGATGACGACGACCATCGCCCTGGCGGGCAAGGGCGGCGTGGGCAAGACGACCATCGCCGCCATGATCATCAAGTACCTGGCTCAGACACAGCGCGGGGCCATCCTGGCCATTGACGCCGACCCCAGCAGCAACCTGAACATGGTGCTGGGGCTGGACCTGGAATGGACAGTGGGCGACATCCGCGAAGGCTTGCTGGATAAGGTCAAGGAGTCGCTGACAGCGGGCGGGGCGGCGATGGGCGCGCTGGACGGCGGCCTGACCAAGCGCGAGTATCTGGACTATGAGGTGCGCGCTGCCCTGGCCGAAGGATCGCGCTTCGACCTGATCGCCATGGGCCGCTCCGAAGGCCCCGGCTGCTACTGCGCCGTCAACCACAACCTGCGCGAAGTAGTGGACAGCATCAGCAAGAATTACCGCTACGTGGTCATTGACAACGAGGCGGGCATGGAGCACCTCAGCCGGCGCACCACGCGCGATGTGGAAGTGCTGCTCGTCGTCAGCGACGCCACGCAGCGCGGCATCGTCGCCGCCGAGCGCATCGCCTCGTTCCGCCACGAACTGGACATCAACATCAACGCGGCCTACCTCATCCTCAACAACGTGCCCGGCGGGGTGATCCCCGCCCCGCTGCAAGCGCGCGCCAACCAGCTCGACCTACCGCTGTTGGGCGCGGTGCCGGGCGACGAGGAGCTAGCCGAGTTCGAGTTCAGCGGGCGCCCGCTGATCGAGTTGGGCGACGACTCGCTGGTCTACCGGGCAGTCGCGGCCATGATGGGGCGGATATTGTAGGGGGCGACACCCGGCAGTGCCCAGCCTGATGTGAATTGACGATCATGATCGGTGGCCCGTGTAGGGGCGGGTTTCGAAACCCGCCCCTACAGACATTCGCGTATTCCCCGCCCTGAATGTCAAATCTCATCAGGGGCGCTACCCCCGGCGCACCGACCAAAATCACCCCCAACTGGTGACAGTTGGGGATTGTTTTTTGGGGGGCAGGCCGGTAGGATGAGGGTATACGGCGCGTCGCGCGCCGCTCAGGAGCCATAGAGGAGAAGGCAAAACGGTTATGGCAACGCCCACAAAAGACCCGTCTTTGGAAACAACCAACAGTATGTTAGCCACCACGCTGGCCCTGTTTGACTCCGCCTTCGAGCGCCTGCAGCTCGATGAGGGCATCGCCGCCATCATGCGCCAGACCGAGGTCGAGATGACGGTCACCGTGCCGATCACCGGCGACGATGGCCGCATCATGACCTTCAAGGGCTATCGCATCCAGCACTCGTCGGCACGCGGGCCGGCCAAGGGCGGCATCCGCTACCACCCCGACGTGGACATTGACGAGGTGCGCGCCCTGGCCATGCTCATGACGCTCAAGTGCGCCGGCGTCAACATCCCCTTTGGCGGGGCCAAGGGCGGCATCTGCGTGGAACCAGCCCAGCTCTCGCAGCACGAGCTGGAGCGTCTCACCCGCCGCTTCGCCAAGATGATCGCGCCCATCCTCGGCGGCAAGCGCGACATCCCCGCCCCGGACATGAACACCAACGAGCAGACGATGGCCTGGCTCATGGACGAGATCTCGTCCATCCAGGGCTACTACAGCCCGGAGATCACCACTGGCAAGCCGATCATCCTCGGCGGCTCGGAGGGACGCACCGAGGCCACCGGGCGCGGCGTGGTCATTGCCACCATCGAGTTGCTGCGCAAGCTGGGCCGCGACCCGAAAGAGACGCGCGTCGTCGTGCAGGGCTTCGGCAACGTCGGCTACTACGCGGCCAACATCCTGGCCGATGAGCACGGCTGCACGATCATCGCCGTCAGCGATGTGTCGGACGCGATCTACAACCCCAAAGGGCTGGACCTGGCCGCGATCAACGCGCATGTGGCGCACAGCCCTGGCCGTCTGCTCAAGGGCTATACCGGCGACGTAGAGCACATCTCCAACGCCGAGCTGCTCACCCTGGAGGCCGACGTGCTGATTCCGGCGGCCATCGAGAACCAGATCACGGTCAAGAACGCCGGCCAGATCAAGGCCGGGATCATCGTCGAAGGCGCCAACGGCCCGACGACCTTCGAAGGCGACGCCATCCTGCGCGAGCGCGGCATCTATGTGGTGCCGGACATCCTGGCCAACGCCGGCGGTGTGATCGTGTCCTACTTCGAGTGGGTACAGGACCTGCAGTTCTACTTCTGGGACATTGACGAAGTGCGCACTCAGCTCTATAAGAAGATGAGCCGCGGCTTCGAGCAAGCGTGGGCCGTGGCCAACGAGCGCGGGCTGGACCTCCGCTCGGCGGTGTATCTGCTGGCCGTGCAGCGCGTCGCCGACGCCATCCAGAAGCGCGGCTTCGTCTCGTCCGGCAGCTAGCGCGCTGGGGTACCGGCAAAGAGGAGTACGACCGTCCCCCGCCATTTTCTGGCGGGGGATTTTTCCGTCGGCGGGCGCCGGCCTTTTCTGGGGCCAGGCAACCGCTTCGCTCTCTAGAGCATGTTATGAACCTGGCACGCTCGGCAATGAAGGAAGGCGCCTTGTTGACATCACCCCCGCTCGGCGCTGGCGCGCCTCGCCTCCCCCTCTCTATGCGCATGGAGAGGGAGAAAGGGCGAGCGGAGCGAGGCCGGGGGGTGAGGCCAATGCCCCCGCTCACAGCGGCGGGCGGCGCGTGTGCCAGTCGGTGGCGCGCTGGTAGGCGTCGGCGGCGCGCAGCACAGTCGGCTCGTCGAACGCCGGGCCGATGATCTGCAGGCCGATGGGCAGGCCGCTCCCATCGAAGCCGCAGGGCACGGTCGCCCCCACGATCCCCG
>JBBIHG010000023.1:0-41211 GCA_037447125.1 Chloroflexota bacterium
TCTCGTAGTCAATGCCCGCATAGACCTGGAACTCGGCGATGTCCTCCTGCAGCACAGCGATCGTGCGCTCCTCGTTGACAATGCTGCTGAAGGTGAAGACGTACAGGCCGAACGCGAACAGGAAGGTGACGATCCCCGCCGGAAACGAGAAGTGCAGCACCGAGGCCAGCAGCCGTTTGTGCGACTGGTCGGGGCGCGCCCACACGGCGATGGCGAAGGTGGGGATGCCGATCGTCAGCAGCGCGACCAGCGTCACGTGCTTGGGAATGTACGGGAAGCCTACGCCGACCACCGACGTGGAGAGGATCATCAGCACCAGCGTCACCGCCCGCGCCAGGTACAGGCGCAGGATGTCGCGCATGCCGCTGACGATGCGCTGTCCTTCCAGGAAAGCGGGCGGCAGAGCGGCGAACGAATCGCGCAGCAGGACCATGTCGGCCACGCTGCGCGTCGCCCCGCTGCCGCTCTCCATGGCGATGCCCAGGTCGGCCTTCTTCAGCGACAGCACATCGTTGACGCCGTCCCCGATCATGGCCACGTAGTACCCCTGCTCGCGCAGCGTGCGCACCAGCCGCTCCTTCTGCTGCGGCGCGACGCGCCCGAAGATGCTCGCCTCATCCGCCACCCGCGCCCAACCCGCATCGTCGAGCGCGGCCAGCTCCTGCCCCGAGACGACGCTCAGGTCGCCGGGCATCCCGGCCTGGCGGGCCAGCGCGGCGACAGTCTGCGGGTTGTCGCCGGAGATGATCTTGAGTTCGATGCCCGCGCGGGCGAACTCGGCCAGCGTCTCGCGGGCGTCGGGGCGCAGCTCATCGCGAAAGGCGATCAATCCCGCCGCCTGTAGCGGAGGCAGGACAGGCTGCCCCTCGTCGTCGTGCAGGGTTTGCGAGCGCGGGTTGTGAGCGAATAGAAGCACGCGCAACCCCGCCTCGACCCAGACATCAGCTTCGGGCGGAGTCTCCAGCGGCGCTTCCAGGTGCGGCGCCAGCATCTCCGGTGCGCCCAGCACGTAGACGCCGCCCCGCTGCGCGTCGTCAAAGGCGGCTGCGCTCCACTTACGCTCCGAAGAGAACGGCACCTCGTCGCGGAGGGGCCGCTTCTCCCCACCCAGGGCAGCGATCAGCGCCTCGGTCGTCTTGTTCGTCGCCGTCGCGCTGCTGGCGAAGTCGGCCAGCGCCTGCTCCAACGTTTCCTGCGGCATCCCCAGCGGGATCGCGGCGTCATACACGATCTTGTTCGCCGTCAGCGTGCCGGTCTTGTCCATGCACAGCACGTCCACGTTGCTCAGCGACTCGACTGAATTCGCCTGCTGGACGAGCGCCCCGCGCGACACAATGCGCACCGCCCCCATGGCGTAGGCGACGATGACCATGAAGAACAGCCCGTTGGGCACCAGCCCGGCGATCACTGCCGCCGTCTGCACGCCGCGCATCAGGGGAATATCGGACAGCAGCGCCGAGACGATCAGCAGCAGGCCAATGAACATCGCCACCATCATCAGCGTGCGGATGACGAAATCCACGTCGCGCTGCAGGGGAGTCTTGACCACACGGAAGGAGCGCGCCTCGGCGGCGAGCGTGTTGGCGAAGCTCTTGGCGCCCACCCGCCGCACGACAAATAGGGCACTGCCCGACACAACGAAGCTGCCAGAGAGCAGATGATCGCCCGCCCGCTTGGTGATGCGGTCCGACTCGCCGGTCAGCAGGGACTCGTCCACTTCGATCTGCCCGCAGCCAACGACGATGCCATCCACGGCGATCTGGTCGCCGGCGCGCGCCACAACGATGTCGCCGCGCACCAGCTCCGCCGGGTCAATGGCGCGCTCCTCGCCCTCACGGATCACAGAAACTTTGGGCCGGGTTAGCAGCGCGATGCGGTCCAGCTTGCGCTTGGCGCGCACCTCCTGGATCAGGCCGACGATGATGTTCATCAGGATCAGGCTGACGCTGGCCAGGGCCTCGTCGGGCCGCCCGATAGAGACCATCACCGCGCCGATGCTGAACAGCACCAGGTTGATCAGCGTGAAGACGTTCTGGCGCAGGATGCTCGCCAGCGAGCGGCTGGTGGGCAGCTGGAAATCGTTGCCCTCACCGCGTTCGCGCCGAGTCCGCACCTCCATCTCGTCGAGGCCGGTAATCCGCTCTGCCTCGTTGAGCTGCTGGACCGTCGTGATCATGGAGCCGTGCGACGCCGTCTGCATCGTCACCTCACTCACCAGCGCGATTCCCTGTGCGCATAACCGTCAGTTGTCCGTCATCGGTGGTCAGTCGTCAGTTATCGGTCATCAGCAATGGGGTTCTAAGCCACCTACCTCATGCCCCAAGGCCCCGAACCGATAACTGATCACTGACCTCCATCACTGCTGGCGCCGCCACAGGAAGCGCAACAACTCACGGCGATAGTGCCGCCCCGGCATGTACGTCAGCAGTGTGTCCTCAAAGCGCACAGGACGCACTCCACAGTAGTCATACAGGTTGCCGAGCTTGGCCGTGCGGTTGCTGGCCAGCAGGTCAAACCACTGCGGCGTCATCGGCCAGCGGCGCACCACGCGCGTCACCATCCGGTTGAGCGTGCGCAGCAGATACGGCGGCACCGGCACGATGATACGCCGCGTGCCAGAGACGCGCATTACCGTGCGGATCATCTCGTGGTAGCTGACGTACTCCGCCCCACCGATCTCGATGGTGGTGTCCACCAGGTCAATGCGTTCCAGCGAGTTGACCAGCGCCGAGACCAGATCGCCCACATACAATGGGTGCAGCAGCCCGTCGCCATGGCCTGCCTGCAGGAAAAAGATTGGATTCGTGCGCAGCAGCATGGCGATCCCGTTCACGAAGCGATCTTCTGGCCCGAAGATGATCCCGCAGCGCAGAATGGTGTAGGCGATGCCGCTGTTGCGCACCAGGGCCTCGACCTGCCCCTTGACGCGCAGCAGTTCGTAGGCCGAGGACGGCTCCGCGCCAAGCTGGCTCAGGGTGATCAGGCGGCCAATGCGCGCCGAGCGAGCAGCGGCGATCAGGTGCTGTGTCCCTTCGATGTCCACGCGGCGCAGATCGCGACGCGAGCCCCACCACTGGGCGCTGGCCAGGTGAATCACCGTGTGCACACCCTGCATGGCGCTGTACAGGCTCTGCGCATCGTCGAGCCGCCCGGCCACGACTTCCACCCCGGTCGGCCAATCCATGCGCGGAGGGCGCGCCCCGCGCCCCGGCAACACATAGGCGCGCACGGGCAACCCCTCCGTGTGCAGGCGCGGCACAAGCTGGCGGCCCACCAGGCCAGAGGCCCCCGTCACCAGGATCATGATCGTCCCTCCCTCCGCCGCGCGATTATATACCACCGCGCTGGCGTGCCAAGCCCCGGCGACGACTGGCCTCTCCGTCGCCGCGCAACGCCAGCCCTTGCAAAGGGTTATAGTCCATGTGCGCCCTCTCGCCGCCTGAACATGCGGTATAATGGGCTACCTGGGCATTGCACCCGCCCACAGCGCGACGCATACCCCGCCCTGCTCTTGCCGGCAGCGCGGCAGCAGCGAACGGAGGGAAGACCTGTGAGCTTCAAACGTGTTGTCGTCACTGGCCTGGGCATCATCTGCCCGGTCGGCAATTCGCCGGAAGAAGCCTGGCGCAACGCCGCCAATGGCGTCTCCGGCGCGCAGCACATGCCGCAGTTCGAGGAGTTGGGCCTCAAGGTCACGTTCGGCGCGCCGGTCAAGAACTACGACCCCGCCCAGTACCTCAATCGCCGCGATCTGCGGCGTACTGACCCTCTCACTCAGGTGGCCCATTACGCCAGCAAGCAGGCGCTCGAGGACTCTGGCCTGGCTGTGAACGAGCACAACGCCTGGGATGTGGGCGTGGTCATCGGCACCGGCATCGGCGGCTTCGAGACGCTCTTCAGCGGTATCGAGAAGTTCCTGCAGGAGGGGCATGGCACAGTCAGCCCGCTGCTGCTGCCGATGATGCTCCCCGACAGCCCGGCGGGCAAGATCGCCATTGACTTCGGACTGCGCGGGCCGAACATGTCCATCAGCACAGCCTGTGCCACCGGCAACAACAGCATCGGCGAGGCCTACGAGATGATCCGGCGCGGCGCGGCGGTGGCTATGCTCGCCGGTAGCTCGGAGGCGGCCCTGCTCAGCCTGACCATCGCCAGCCTGTCCAATATGGGCGCCATCTCGCGCCGCAACGACGATCCTCAAGGCGCGTCTCGCCCCTTCGCCGCGGACCGTGACGGTTTCGTGGTGGGCGAGGGCGCGGCCATGCTCGTGCTCGAAGAGCTGGAGCACGCCCGCGCGCGCGGCGCCCGCATCCACTGTGAGCTAACCGGCTACGGCAGCACCTGCGACGCCTACCATATCACCGCGCCGATGGAGCACGGCGAGGGGGCGCAGGAAGCGATGCGCCGGGCGATGCGCATCGCCGGCCTGGCCCCGCAGGACATCAGCTACATCAACGCCCACGGCACCAGCACGCCCCTCAACGATGTCAGCGAGACGCGCGCCATCAAGGCTGTGTTCGGCGACCACGCCTATCGCATTCCGGTCAGCTCGACCAAGTCGGTCACGGGGCACCTGATGGGCGCTGCTGGCAGCGTCGAGGCGGTGTTCAGCATCAAGGCCATCACCGAGCAGTTCATCCCGCCGACAATCAACCTGCACGTTCCCGACCCGGAGTGCGATCTCGACTACGTGCCCAACGTGGGCCGCGCCGCGGCTGTCCAGCACGTGCTGAGTAATTCGTTCGGGTTCGGGGGGCACAACGCCGTGCTGGTCTTCAGTAAATACGAAGAGTGAGCGGGCGCCGGCGGAAGCAGAACCGCCGGCGCTCTGCCTGTGAGACCCGCCCATGATTGACACCATTCCGCGCTCCTACCGGTTGTTCCGGGGCCGGGCCGCGCCCGCCAGGCGACCGCGCACGCTGCGCTACGCGCATGCGGTCGGCTGGGGGATGGAGGTGCCCTCCCAGGTGCTCTCCAACAGCGATCTGGAAGCCATCGTCGAGACCAATGACGAGTGGATCATGGCCCGCACCGGCATCAAGGAGCGCCGCATCGCCGCCCAGCACGAGACGACCACCAGCCTGGCCACCCGCGCCGCGCAGAAGGCGCTCGACGTGGCCGATCTGCTGCCCGGCGCCATTGACCTGATCATTGTCGCCACCGCCACGCCAGAGCACATCTTCCCTAGCACGGCCAGTCTGGTGCAGGACTATCTCGGCGCGGCTAATGCCGGCGCCTTCGACCTCAGCGCCGCCTGCTCCGGCTTCGTCTATGGCCTGGATATGGCCGTCAATAAGATTCAGACTGGCGCCATCAACACCGCGGTCGTCATCGGCGCCGAGACACTCAGCCGCGTCGTAGATTGGACCGACCGCGGCACATGCATCCTCTTTGGCGACGGGGCAGGCGCGGTCGTCCTCGAAGGCAGTGACACGCCCGGCGGCGTGCTCGGCTCCGTGCTGCGCTCCGACGGCTCCGGCTGGGACATGCTGACTCTGCCCACCGCTAACAGCCGCGACACCTATCTGCAAGACGGCGCGCACGAGCAGGGCCGCATCTACATGGACGGGCGCGGCGTCTTTCGTTTCGCCACGCGCGTCATCGGCGACAGCATCCGCGAGGCGCTGGCCCAGGCCGGTCTCACCCCGGACGATCTGGCCCTGGTTATCCCGCACCAGGCCAACCAGCGCATCATTGACCACGCGGCCAAGGCACTCAAGATCCCCGAAGATCGCGTCTACAGCAACGTCGCCCGCTACGGCAATACCTCCGCCGCTTCGATCCCTATCGCCCTGGCCGAGGCGGTCGAGGAAGAGCGCATCAAGCCGGGCGATGTGATCGCCCTGGTCGGCTTCGGTGGGGGCCTGTCGTGGGCGGCCACGATCATCGAGTGGACAGCCGTGCCCTCGCGCTCATCGCACTCGATCACCTGGGGCCGCCGCCAGGGGGCTTACGCCTACGCCGGTGTGCGCCGCCCGCTGGTCCGCTGGTGGCGGCGGCTGATGTTGCTCTCGCCGACGACGTGGATTCTCATGGCGCGTGCCTACCTGCGCCGTCGCCGCGAGCAGATCAGCAGCTTGCGCGGTGAAAAGGGCGAAGAGTAGTGGGGAGCGCGGGTTCTGGGTCTGGAGTCCTGAGTCATTGCTCTACCTCACCCCTGCTCAGCGCTAACGCGCCTCGCCGCTCCCTCTCCGCAGCGGAGAGAGAGAAAGGCCGAGCGCAGCGAGGCCAGGGGGTGAGCTTAACCAGACGCTATCTTCTCACTTTCCGCATTGCTCTCCGCTTCCCAGACCCCTGACTCAAGACTCCGGACTCCAGACTCACGCACCGCTTGTCTCACACAATCACCGGAAACTCGATCAGGTACCAGTCCGCGCAGTTGCTCAGCAGGCGGCTGCGGCAGGCATACTCCGCGCCGGGCTTAGTTATCAACAGTTTGTGGACCTATCAACAGGTTATGCACAGGCAGCCTCGGGCCATGCTTCGGAAGTCCTGTCTTGGACATATGCGATCTGCGCGCGGCGCCAGCATTGCCAAGCGCCCGCCGCTTCACTATAATCGCACCGTCCTGACAACATGCCATCCACCGGGCCGCTACGGAAAGACACGCCACCTATGAGAAAGATGACCAGCGCCGAAGTGCGCGAGGCTTTTCTGGAATACTTCGAGGAAATGGGCCACAAGCGCGTGGCGTCCTCTTCGCTTGTGCCCGGCAGCGATCCCACCCTGCTTTTCACCAACGCCGGCATGGTGCAGTTCAAGGATGTCTTCCTCGGCCTGGACAAGCGCCCCTACACACGGGCCACGACCGCCCAGAAGTGTATGCGTGTCAGCGGCAAGCACAACGACCTGGAGAATGTCGGCCCCTCGCCGCGCCATCACACCTTCTTCGAGATGCTCGGTAACTTCAGCTTCGGCGACTACTTCAAGGGCGACGCCATCCGCTACGCTTACGACCTGCTGACCCGCGTCTACGAGCTGCCGCCCAACCGCCTGGCCTTCACCGTTTACGAGAGCGACGACGAAGCTTACGGCATCTGGACGAAGGAGGTCGGCGTCTCCCCTGAGCGCGTGGCGCGGCTCGGCCCCAAGACCAACTTCTGGCAGATGGCCGAGACCGGCCCCTGCGGCCCCACCAGCGAAGTGCATTTCGACCTGCGCCCCGAAGAGGGCCAGGAGACGATCATCGCCGCGCTGCAGGCCGAAAGTGACCGCTTCCTGGAGATCTGGAACCTGGTCTTCATGCAGTACAATCGCACCCAGCCGGACCCGGTGCACAGCGGCCAGTGGGACAAGCCGCTGCCCGCCCCCGGCGTGGACACGGGCGCGGGGCTGGAGCGCATCGTTAGCGTGATACAGGGCGTGGACGCGAACTACGAAACCGACCTGTTCATGCCGATCATCGCCCGCGTGCAGGAATTGACCGGCTACACCGACGCCGAGCGCGACGCCACCATCGTCCCCTACCGCGTCATCGCCGACCACATGCGCGCGGCAACCTTCCTCATCGCCGACGGCGTGCGCCCCGGCGCGACCGGGCGCGACTACGTCTGCCGCATGGTCATCCGCCGCGCCGTGCGCTTTGGCACCAAGCTCGGCTTCAGCGGCCCCTTCCTGGCCGAAGTGGCCGACGCGGTGATTGACACCATGCGCAGCGCGTACCCGGAGCTAGACGAGGCCCGCGAGACCATCCGCCGTACCGTCACCAGCGAAGAAGTGCGCTTCCGCCGGGCAATGGATCGCGCCCTGGACGAGCTGGACGCCATGCTCGCCGATCTCGCCGCCAGCGCCAGGCAGACGCTCAACGACCTGCTCGCGCCGATGTTCGGCGGCGGCGGCAGGCCCGCCCCCGCTGCCGGGCCGGACGATGGCGACTTCTCCGCGCAGATCGCCCAGATTGACCAGATGATCGCCGCCTCCGGCGCGCAGAAGGTGCTCGGCGGCCTGGTTGACCGGCTGGGCCAGGATGTGAAGCTGAGCGACATCATTGACGCGCTCGCCCCGGACAGCGAGGTGCGCAACATACTCATCCTGGCCGGGCAACTCCCCGGCGACCAGGCCTTCCGCCTGCACGCCGAGAAGGGCCTCCCCCTGGAGATCACCCGTGACATCGCCCGCGAGCGCGGCTTCACGGTGGACGAAGTCGGCTTCCGCGCGGCGCAGAAAGCGCACGAGGCGATCAGCCGCGGCAAAGAAGGCGGCGCGTTCGGCGCGATTGACATGGGCGAAGCCTACCGCCGCGCGCTGGCTTCCCTGCGCGAGCGCGGACTGATCGGGGAGGGCGTGCGCCAGGATCAGTACGGCCCGCTCAGCCGGCAGGCGCGCGTGCTGGCCATCCTGCGCGACGGCGAGAGGGTCGAGCGGGCGAGCGCCGGCGACCGCGTCGAGATCGTGCTCGACCTGACGCCGTTCTATGTCGAATCGGGCGGCCAGGTCAGCGACACGGGGGCCATCCAGGGCGACGGCTGGACGGTAGACGTAGAGGACGTGCGCCAGCCCGTTGGCGGCCTGATCGTGCACAGTGGCGAGGTCGTCGAAGGAGCGCCCGCCTCCGGCGACCCCTGCCTCGCCACGGTAGACACCGAGCGCCGCCTGGACATCATGCGCAACCACACGGCCACCCACCTGCTCCACGCCCAACTGCGCGCCGTGCTGGGCGCGCACGTTCACCAGCGCGGCTCGCTCGTCGCGCCCGACCGTCTGCGCTTCGACTTCAGCCACGACTCGCCGCTGACGCCGGACGAGCTAGACCTGATCCAGCGCAACATCAACACGGCGATTCTGGCCAACCTGCCGGTCAGCGCCGAGTGGAAGGCCCGCGAGGCGGCCAAGAGCGAGGGCGCGATGGCCCTCTTCGGCGAGAAGTACGGCGAGGAGGTGCGCACCGTCAACATCTGGGCGCATGACGGCCAGCGCATCAGCTACGAGTTGTGCGGCGGCACCCACGTAGACCAGACCGGGATCATCGGTCCCTTCGTCTTCACCGCCGAGGGCAGCGTGGCCCAGGGCATCCGCCGCGTCGAGGCGCTCACCGGGCATGGGGCGGAAGCGTACATCCGGCGCGGCCTGCGCCATCTCGGTGAAGCAGCGGCGCGCCTGGGCACCACGCCCGACGCCGTGAGCGCCCGTCTGGCCGCCCTGCAGGACGAACTGCGCGAGCAGCAACACGAGAATGCCCGCCTGCGCCGCCGCGTCGCCTGGTTGGAGTTCGAGGGGCTGCTGGGCAACGTGCGCCAGGTGAACGGCGTCTCGGTGCTGGTCGCCCGCGTCGGCCCGACCGCGCCCGACACGCTGCGCGAGATGACCGACTGGTTCCGCGACAGGATACAGTCTGGCGTCGTCGTGCTGGGCATGGTCGCCGAGAGCGGCAAGCCGCAGTTGATCGCCGCCGTCAGCAAAGATCTGACCAAACGCCTGCACGCCGGCAATATCATCAAGGCCGCCGCGCAGATCGTCGGCGGCGGGGGCGGCGGACGGCCTGACCTGGCCCAGGCGGGCGGCAAGGACGCGGCCCGGCTCGACGAGGCGCTGCAGCACGCGCACGACCTGATTGTGGCGGCGCTTGGCGCTGCCTGACGTGAGCGGAGGATTTCCGAAGTCTCCAGGACTTCGGGAGTCTGAGACTGGGCCATGCCATCCGAACTGCACATTCTCCACCTGGAGCCGGACGACGACTCGGTCACCATCCGCGACCGGCTGACCTTCGTCCGCGCCCGGCGTGTGTTGCTCGTCTGGCCCGCTTCCGGCACGATCCTGCCGCGCAAG
Source organism: Chloroflexota bacterium (assembly GCA_037447125.1). GTDB lineage: Bacteria > Chloroflexota > Anaerolineae > Aggregatilineales > Aggregatilineaceae > UBA2029. The sequence continues at coordinate 9,766 of JBBIHG010000023.1, forward strand.
CTGGACTTGCTGCTCGTGCTGCGCCAGGCGATGCGCCTGGGGATGCGCCTGGCCCTGGTCACGGCGGACAGCACGGTGATCGAGCACGCCCGCGACCTGCACATCTCCGTCTTCGCCAGCGCGGAGGCCGCCCAACGCGCCACCTGGCATCGCCCGCGCGAGCGCGTCTTCGTCCCTCCGCCTGACGACTTCGCCCGCGCTGAGCTGGCCGACGCTATCCTCCAGCAGCGCGCCTCGCTGCCGCCTGCTCACATGCAGCGCAGCACCGCCATCCGCTGGATCGCCTTCCTGGGCAGTATGCTGGCCGTGGTCGCGGGCTTCTTCGTGGCCGCCCCCAGCGCCACCATCACCCTGACGCCCGCCAGCCGCCAGGTGTTCGAGACGGTGCAGATCGTCGCCGACCCTACCCTGACCGACATTGACATCGAGGGCCGCCGCATGCCCGCCACGGTCGTCACCTTGCAGGCGACCAGCCGCGTGACCGTCGCTTCGTCCGGGCGCGAATCGGCGGGTGCCACCCAGGCTCAGGGCCTGGTCACATTCACCAACCTGACCGGTGGCCCGCTGCTCGTGCCCTACGGCACGGTCGTCGCCACCAGCGCTACATACCCCGTGCGCTTTGAGACAGTGGCCGAAGCCACGCTGCCCAGCGGCGACCAGGCGGGCGTCCAGGTGCCCATCCGCGCGCTGCCAGAGCATTCAGGCACCGCCGGCAACGTCAGCCCTGGCGCCATCAATCGCGTCGAAGGCGGGCTGGCCGGGCAGGTGGCGGTGACTAACCCCAACGCCACCTTCGGCGGCGCGCTCCAGGAGCGGAGCATCGTCACCGCCGCCGATCACCAGCGGCTACGCGTGCTGGGCCGCCAGCAGGTGCTCCAGCGCGCGCGCGACACGCTGCTCCACCAGCTCACCAGCGAGCAGTTCCTGGTGCCCGGCTCAATCACTATTCGGACGGAGCACCCAGAATGGACAGTCTTCAGCGCCTATGTGGGCGACGCCGCCGAGAGCGCCAGCCTCGACCTGCGCGCCGACGTGCAGGCGGTCATCGTGGACGAGCGCCTGGCCCGCCAGGTCGCCTACGCCAGCCTGGCTCCCTACGTTCAGCCTGGCCTGGAGATCGCCCCCGAAGCTCTGTCCTTCGCGCGCGGCGACATTCTCAGCATCGCCGAGGACGGGCGCGTGACTTTTGCCGTGACCGTCAGCGGCAGCGTCGCCGTCGCCATTGACCGCGAGCACGTGCGCGCGCGGACGCGCGGCGTCAGCGTGGACGAGGCGCGCCGCCGTCTGGAAGCTGAGCTGCTGCTCGATCCTAACCATCCCCCGCGCATTGCTACCTGGCCCGGCTGGTACCCGCGCATGCCCGTCTTGCCAGTGCGCATTGCCGTCGAGGTGCGCCTGCCGTGAGCGAGCGACCGTTTGCGGGACGGCTGCTGGGGATCGATCACGGGCTGAGGACCATCGGGCTGGCCGTCTGCGACCCGACCGGGCTGATCGCCCGCCCGCTACGCCTGTTGCGGCGCACCTCGCGCCGCGCCGACTTCGCCGCCATCGCCCGCATCATCGCCGAGCAGAGTGCGGTCGCTGTCGTGGTCGGGCTGCCGCTCTCGCCGCCGCACATCACCGCCCACACCCAGGCGAACACCGTGCGGTTGTGGGCGTCGCGCCTGGCAGCGGCCCTTCCCGTGCCCGTCTACCTGTGGAACGAGCGCCATTCGTCGCAAGAGGCCGCCGACCTGCTGGCCGAGGCGGGCCGCCGCCAGCCGGAGCGCGTGGACGCTGTGGCCGCCGCCGTGATCTTGCAGTCGTTCCTGAATGCGCTGCGCGACGAGGGCATGCCCTGGCCGGAGCCAGTCGTCCCCGCCAGCGAAGGGGACGCATGATCCACCGTCGCCGCACCCGCGCAGGTCGAGCGGCGGGCGCGCGCCTTTGACCGCCGCCCATTTGCGCCTATAATGCGAGGCAGTGCCCGGCCCACTCCGGAGGCTCTTCCATGCACCAGCGCGACATCACACGCGGCATCTTCGCTGTCATCTTCGTGTCATTCCTCGGCTTGGTGCTCATCGCCTGTGTTGTTGGCGGGGGCGCGTATCTCTGGGCGCGTCAGGAAGGGCTGGATCCGCTGACCGCCATCCGCCTGCGCATCAGCCTGATGCGCCACGAAGATGCCCTCACCTCGCCCGCCGGCAGCGACCCGCAGTACCGCCGCTTCGAGGTGCGCCCCGGCGACACCGCCTACAGCATCGCCGGCAACCTGGGCACCGCCGGGCTGATCAGCGACGCCGACCTGTTCGTGGACTATGTGCGCTACTACCGGCTGGACGGCGAGCTTGAAGCGGGGACGTACTTCCTGCAACAGACGAGCACGCTGGAACAGATCGCCTACGCCCTCACCGACGCCAGCGCCGCCTCGATCACCTTCGGCACGCTGCCCGGCTGGCGCTTGGAGGAGGTCGCCCAGAACGCGGTCGGCGGCAACCCCTTGCTCAGCTTCGGCGCCGCCGACTTCATGGCCGCTGTCAACCCTGGCGCACCCATTCCGCCCGCCTTCAAAGCGCGCTTCGGCATCCCCGAGCTGCTCAGCGACGGGCGTCCGCCCTCGCTGGAAGGGTTCATGTTCCCCGGCGAGTACAAGCTGCCACCGGACGCGACCGCAGCAAGCCTGGTCGAGACGCTGCTGACTGCCTTCAACAACGCCGTCACCGACGACATGATCCAGCAGGCGGCAGACCAGGGCTTGACCATGTACCAGGCGATCACCCTGGCCTCCATCGTCCAGCGCGAGGCGGTCGCCCTCGACGAAGCGCCGCTCATTGCTTCCGTGTTCCTCAACCGACTGCGCCGCAGCATGAAGCTCGACGCCGATCCGACCGTGCAGTACGCCATCGGGATGCGCGACGGGCGCTGGTGGCCCGATCTGACCGGCGAAGCCGACTACTACGCCCTGAACAGCGCCCAGCCCAACCACATGTACAACACGTACCTCAAGCAGGACGGCGCGCCGCTAGCCGAGCTTTTGCCGCCCGGCCCCATCTGCTCGCCCGGCCTGACGGCGATCAACGCCGTGCTCAACCCGGCGCAGACGGAATACCTCTACTTCCGCTCGTGCGACAACCTGCGCCACGTGTTCACCACGTCGCTGGCCGAGCACAGCGCGATCACCTGCCCGTGATCGCCGTCTGCGGCGCTGCCTGGGGGCATGTCAGCTTGGAACTGGATTCTTGAACCGCAGAGGCACAGAGAGCGCAGAGAAAAGATAGTATAGAGAGGGTGTTAGTTCTTCTCCGCGTCCTCTGCGCCTCTGCGGTGATGTTCTTCTACCAAAAAGAAGCGGGCGGTCCGCACGACAGGCGGATCGCCCGCCTCTGCTCGATACCTCTGCGCCCTACTGCCCTTCGCCCTCGTCCTCGTCCACCTCGCGGATGATCTCGATGCGGACGTTGGCCAGCAACCCCGCCAGCGCGCCCAACGCCATGAGCGTTGGCGCGGCCAGCATGAACACGCCACCGGCCACCACGCCAAAGGTCAGCGGCACTTCGAGCAGGTACTTGCCCTTCGCATCCTTGACGCGCAGCCGGCGCACATTGCCCTCGCGCAGCAGCTCCTTGACGCGGTCAACGAGATGCTGCCCCTCGACCTCGATCTCCTCCATCACGGTGCGCTTGTTCTTCTCGCTCATGATCTGCTCCTCGCTCTGTTCCTGTCTCTGGCGCGATCCCGCCAGGTTGATCACCCCTTCGGCGACGGCAAGCGCCTGCATGACCTTGCCGATGGTGTTGAACGCGCTCACAATGCTCACTCCGGCGCTCCTCCTGGCGGCGCGCCCGGCTACCTGTCGCCGCCGCACACGGTCTCTAGCATTGTGTACGCACGGAGACGCGCTCCGTTGCGCGCGTTTTATGCGTCGCTCGCCTCAGTGATCGTCCCATAGAAAGCCGGGAGCGCCTGCGGCGCGGTCTCGGCCAGCCGCGCCGCGCCGTCCAGGACGGCTTTCGCCCGCGCCAACTGACCTTCGCCGTTGGCGTGCACAGTGAACAGAGCCTCGCCCGCGTCCACCCGGTCGCCCACTTTCTTGTGCACGACGACTCCCACTGCTGGGTCAATGACATCCATCTTGCGGGCGCGGCCCGCGCCCAATTCCAGCGTCGCCCGGGCGACAGTCAGAGCATCCATCGCCGCGATCCACCCACTTCGCTCCGCCCGCACCTTCTCCTGGATGCGCGCTCGCGGCAGCCGGTCCGGGTCGTCAATCTGGCGCACGTCGCCGCCCTGCGCGGCCACCAATTCGCGGAACTTGGCCAGCGCCGCGCCGCTGCTGAGCAGTCCGGCCAACTCCTGCATGATCGCGTCGAGCGCGTCAGTCCGCGCTTCGCGCCGCCCCAGCTGGACCATGTGCGCGGCGACTGTCAGGCAGTGCTCGCGCAGGTCGGCGGGGCCGCCGCCGCGCAATGTCTCAATCGCCTCGCGGACTTCCAGAGCGTTGCCCACCGCGCAGCCGAGCGGCTGGTTCATGTCCGAGAGCAGAGCCACCATCGCCCGCCCCGCCCCCACCCCGATGTCCACCATCGTCTGAGCCAGGGCGCGCGCTTCGTCCACCGTCTTCATGAACGCGCCCGCGCCCACCTTCACGTCAAGGACGATGGCCTGCGCCCCAGAAGCGAGCTTCTTGCTCATGATGCTGCTGGCGATCAAGGGCAGGCTAGGCACGGTGCCGGTCACGTCACGCAACTCGTACAGCGCGCCATCGGCGGGGGCCAGACGCCTGGTCTGCCCGCACAGCACGATCCCGATCTCACGCACCTGGCGGATGATCTCCTCGTCGCTCAGCCGGACGCGATAACCAGCGATGGACTCCAGCTTGTCCAACGTCCCTCCGGAGAAGCCCAGTCCGCGCCCGCTCATCTTGGCCACGGGCACGCCCGCCGCTGCCCCCAGCGGTAGCACAACGAGCGTGACTTTGTCGCCGACGCCGCCCGTCGAATGCTTATCCACTGCATACTCGATAGCCGCCGACAGATCGAGCTGCTCGCCGCTGGCGGCCATGGCCAGCGTCAGGTCGAGCGTCTCGCGGCGGGTCATGCCGCGCAGAAAGACGGCCATCAGCCACGCCGCGGCCTGGTAATCGGGGATCTCACCGCTGGTGAACCCGTTGATGAACCACCGAATCTCCTCGGCGCTCAGCTCGCCGCCGTCACGCTTCTTCTCGATGATGTCAGTCGCTCGCATACGTGTAATCCCTGTTAGGCACGTCGCCGGTCACGCGCTCTCCCTGCGCAGTATACCACAGCGCCCAGCCGCCGCGAGATTGCGCAAAGGCATCAGAGACAGCGGCGGAGAATTGGCCTCGCACGCTTGACATACCCCGCCCATGCGGTAGAGTCATGGTACTTGTGACAATTATCTCAATTCGCGCGTTAGATGATGAGATGAGGTAGTGTGATGCCAGATCATACTCAAGATTCCGCCAGCCTGCGCCAACGTCTGCCCTGGAGATCGCGCGTCGCTTACCCGGTGGGCAAATCTCGCCACCAACGCCAAATCCAGTTGCGCACCCAAACGAACGTGCTGCTGATGGCCCTGCTCGTGGCCGTGGTCAGCGTCGGGCTGCTGATCTTCTTCAACTGGCGGGAGGCAACGGGTGACGCCAAAGCCGTGAGCTGTGCGGACTATCCCGAATACTGCGTGCCCTTCGTCGGTGGTCTCCAGGGCGACCCCGAGCTTGCGCTGGCCGAGGCCCCCGCCGCGCGAACGCTCGATGAAGCGTCTCACGGAGCCGACGGAGTGGTGCGCGGCTTCAGCGCGGACAGCGCGCCCTTCATCGGCGACCCCCATGCTCCCATCCATTTCCGCGCCGTGTTCGATTTCTCCTGCGGTCACTGCGGTACGTACCACTCTGCTGACCTGCACCAGTTCGTCAAGGACTTCGTGCTGCCCGGCCAGGCCACGCTGAGTGTTGCCATCCTCACCGGCGTGGGCGGGCAATACTCGATGACCGCCACGCAGGCCGCGCTCTGCGCCGCCGAGCAAGGGGCTTTCTGGGAGATGAGCGACGAGCTGTTTCGCCTGTCGCGCACGCTGGGCGTGCAGAATGGCTACAGCTTGGCGGCCATCGAGCAGTCGGCCAGGGAGATGGGACTGGACGCCGGCGCGCTGACCCGCTGCATTCCATCCAGGCGGTACGAGCTGGTGCGCCGGGCGCACCAGACGTTCGCCACCGACCATGCTGTGCGCGGCACACCCACCCTGCTCGTCAGCTACGGCGATTCCGGCGAATGGACCCGGCTGGAGCACGCCCAGCGTGGCTATGCAAGCATGGCCGAGATGACGCGCGCTGCCCAGCCCGGCGGGGAATAATCCCATCCGGCCCCGGACGGACTTCGGGAGTCTGTGAGCCTTCCGAAGTCCTGTGCCAGCGGGTCGCCCGCGTGGTTCTGATGACTCGCGCCGCACAAACGAGACAGTCCTTCCACGGTCTTACCCCTTTGCCCGCCACATGGTCTATAATTTCAACGCGCGTTGACTTAATTCGCGTAGAAACGGATGACCGTAGATGACCACACAGCAGAAGCAGGAGCAGACTCCCGGCGGTTTGCTGCCGGGGAATGCGCGCGCCGTCTTTCGCCCCGGCAGGACGCGCCGCCAGCGCCAGGAGCAGTGGCGCCAGCAGGTAACCGTCCTCGTTACCGTCCTGGCAGTCACTGCTATCGCCAGCATCATCTTCATCGCCGCCAACTGGCGGCAGGTAGGCACTGTCAAGGCCGTGAGCTGCGCGGCTTTCCCCCAGTTCTGCGTGCCGCTCGGCGGCGGCTCAGCAGCCATGCCCGCTCTTGAGGCAGCGGGGGCGCGCCAGCTTGACGCCGCGAGCAGCGGTGTCCCCGGCGTGGTACGCGGCGTGGATGTCAACGGCATCCCGGCCATTGGCGACCCTTCGGCACCGATCCATCTGGTGGCAGTGTCCGACTACGCCTGTCCGCACTGCCAGAATTTCCACGATGACGAAGTGCCGCGCTTCATTGAGGAGTATGTCCTCACCGGGCAGGCCACTTTTGGCTTCGTGCTGACGACCGGCACCGGCCAGTTCTACTCTGAGACGGCCTCGCAGGCGGCGCTGTGCGGGGGTGAACAGGGCGCCTTCTGGGAGATGAGTGAGGAGATGTTCCGGCTAGCGCGGACCAGGCAGTTGGCATCCGCCTACTCACTCGACCAGATTCGCGATTCGGCGAACTCTATGGGCCTCGATGGACACGCGCTGATCGAATGCGTGTCCTCCAACCGTTACGGGACTCTGCTGCGCCAGTTTCGCGTCTTCGCTAGCGATAACGGCGTCACCGGCACGCCCACCGTGCTGGTCAGCTATGGCGACGCCAACCGCTGGACAATCGTCCGCCGCGACTACGCGACGCTCCAGCAACTCGTCGAGGCAGCGCAGCGGTAGGGGCGCAGCAGAGCAGCGCTTAGCCTGATGCGAGTTGATGATCGTGATCGGAGATGGCCTGTAGGGGAGGGTTTCGAAACCCTCCCCTACGAATCGCCTGGCTAACGTGTTCACCCCGACCCGCAGACAAAAAGCCCCCTCCGCCTGGAGGGGGCTTCGCGTTATGTCTGGCAGTCAGCAGGCGCTCGCGTCAGCCGGTCATGAGGTCTTCTTCACCGGTGAGAATGGGCAGGTTGCGCACATCGTATGTCTGCCCGGCGCGAGTGATGATGAGATGCTGCGCCGCCACCCAGCCATCCAGCTCGCCGGCCGGCGAGCTATACGTCACTTGCACCCAGGTGCCATCTCCGTTGCGCCCATTGATGACCATGCTTTCGCCACTGGGGATGCCTACCACGACGCGCCCATCAGCCGTCGGACGGTCGCGCAGGTTCAGGTTGACGCCGGGATTCACGTTCACGGTACCGATCACGTCCTGCAGTTCCGCCGGGATCACCGGAGCGATGCCCGGCGCCTCATAGTAGCCCGCTTCCTCGATGTCCACTACCACCAGGTCGGTCATTGCATACGGACGCCCCAGTCTTGACAGAGTGACATACTGCGCCGACACCCAGCCAACCGTCGCGCTGCCATCTTCCTGGCGATAGCGCACAAACAGCCAGTTCGGGTCGGTGGGCTGGCCGACCAGACCCTCGCCCGGCGCTTCGGCATAGCCAAGGGCCTCAAGCTGGGCCTGGGCCGGCACGAGCGCCAGTGACTCGGCGTCTGTCTTGGGGTTGCGGCGAAGCTGGAGGCTGACTCCCGGCTGGGTATTGACCGTGGCGATGACCGCGTCGAAGCGTGGCGTGGGCGGGGTCACGTCCGTATCCACTGCCTCGCCTGGCTCGTTGAACGGCACTTCGGGCAGCTCCAGCAGCTCTTCGAGTTCATCGAGCAACCGCCCTTTCCACTCAACGCGCAGATACTCAACAGACACCCAACAGCGCAGGTACCCGCCCGTCGGCGGATCCCAGCGCACCGACAGCCACAGGTCCGTCACCTGCTCGACGACCGGCGTCGGTTCCGGAGTCGCATCACCGGTCTCAGGCACCAGTGGCTCGCCCGGCCGCCCGAGTACGGTCAGTGTCGAACCGCTCGGAATCAGGCCCAGCGAGCGCTTGTCCGCGCCGGGCAGCTCACGGCAGTGCAGGTTCGCACCAGGGTTGAGCACAACATAGGCCACCGGCTGCGCCACCGCCGTCACCAGCGGGGCGGGAGTGGCTGGCGGGGCCGCTTCGACTGGCTGCTCCGCCGTCGGTTCGGGCGCCTGGACAAGCTCGGTGTCCGTAGCGACAGGGGCCGCCTCGACAGGGGTCTCCTGAACCAGCTCGCTGCTGGGTTCGGCGGTTGCCTCAACCGGCGCGGCTTCCTGCGTTGGCTCAGCCGTTGGCGCCGTCTCCGCCTGGGCGACGGCGACGGCAGGCGCGGGCCGGGGCAGGCTGTCCATGGTGACATTCACTTCGGTGCCGGCGACGCGCGCGTCAAATGGCACGCCGGCCGCGCCACCGCCGAAGACGAGCAACGAGTAGTATGTGCCTCCGTTGTATTTCTCAGCGGGCACCACCAGGTCAACCGGCGTCTCAACGCCGGCGATGTTGACCATGATCATGAACTCGCCGGCTGGAATGTCCGCCGTCGCACCCTGCGCGCCAAAATCCAGCGCCGAGACGAGCGCCGTGCCGGACTCGTCGGCCAGGGCTGCGCTCACTGTCGCCCCGGGGACGCCGTTGACCACAGCCAGACGGGCCGCCCCGGGCTGGATACCGTCCACCTCATCGGGGAAGACCTGCAGAGCCAGCGTGGCATCACCCAGCTCGCCGGCAGCGACCACCGTCACTGCCGGCGTCGCCGCGTCAAGCGCCACGTCCGCCGTCAGAGCGGGCGCGTCCGCCACCGGGCTGCCGGCCGGTCGCAGGGCGAGCGTGACACTGCCGGCGGGCAGCGCGATATGCCCGGTCATCTCGCCCAGGGCCAGCGCGGGAACAATCAGCGTATCATTGGCGTAGACATCAACCGCCGGCGCGTCCGGGCTGGCGTGAGCCACGCGCACCCGTACTTCGCCCTGGTCGTCATTGACCGGCGTGGCCAGCACCAGCGCGGAGGGCACCACGCCGCCATCCAGCGTGCCGAGCGCGACGAACGTGTACAGCGTCCCGCTGACCAGCGACACATCGCCGATCGCCACAATTGCGCTCTCGACCGCGCCGCCCGCAGGTACCATGACCAGGCTCTGCAGCCCGGCCCCGATGTTCACCGTGCCGAACTGCGCGCCATAGCCCACACCCTGCAGCAACGGCCCACCCGCCATCGTCAGCACATCGAGCGGCGGCGCGTCAGCGATGGCATTGATCGCCGTCAGCCGGGCCATGCCCAGGCCGATGGGGTCGAGAATGTCCTCATAGAGCGCCGCCTCCAGCGCGCCAGCCGCTCCCTGCACCACCACGGTGAAGGCCAGGCTGGGCACCAGCGGCACCGCTATCTCCAGCAGCGGCGGCGCATCGCTCGCCGCGCCACTGGGCCGCAGCGCCACCTGATGCTCGGCACCAGACACATTCAGGTGCGGTGTCACCTCGCCGAAGGCCAGCCGTGCCGCAACCGGCGCGCCGTCCAGGTAGACATCCACCGCCGGCGCCCCCGGCACAGCGTGCAGGAAGCGCACGCGCGACTCTGTGCTCTGGGCCTGGGCCGTCCCACGAGCCAACGGCGCGGCCAGCGCCACGACGACCGTCACTAACAGCAGGCCGGTCAGAATCCAGTTTCGACGTTTCATTGTCTCCCTACTCCTCACTAACCGCTCCGTGTGAGTCCTCGGGCGGAGCCGCTCCCATTCTATCCCGCTTCCGGCGCGCTACCCAACGCCGAGCCAACGACTGGCCGTCGTGCGGCCCGGCGCGGACTAGGTGCCTTCCTGCCACTGGTTCAGGTAGCGCACCTGCTCTTCGGTCAGTGTGTCAATGACAATACCCATGGATTCCAGCTTGAGCCGGGCGATCTCCTGGTCAATCTCAGCGGGAATCGTGTAGACCTTCTTCTCCAGAGAAGCCGCGTTCTGCTGCATGAACTCCGCGCCCAGGGATTGGTTGGCGAAGCTCATGTCCATCACGCTGGCCGGGTGCCCTTCGGCAGCGGCCAGGTTGACCAGCCGTCCCTCGGCCAGCAGGTTGATCGCCCGCCCGTCGTGCAGCGTGTACTGCTCGACAAAGGGGCGCACGCGGCGCGGTGCGGCGGTGGCGATGCTCTCCAGGCCAGGAATGTTGATCTCCACGTCGAAATGACCACTGTTGCAGACAATCGCGCCATCCTTCATCGCCTCGAAGTGGGGCACGTCAAGCACGTTGATGTCCCCGGTGGAAGTGACGAAGACATCGCCAATCGGCGCGGCCTCGATCATGGGCATGACGCGGAAACCATCCATCACCGCTTCCAGCGCCTTCAGCGGGTCCACTTCGGTGACGATGACATTCGCCCCCATGCCCCTCGCCCGCATGGCGATCCCGCGGCTGCACCAGCCATACCCGCCGACCACGACAATGCGGCCCGCCAGCAGGATATTTGTGGCGCGAATGATGCCGTCAATGGTGCTCTGGCCCGTGCCGTAGCGGTTGTCGAAGAGGTGCTTGGTCATGCTGTCATTGACGGCGATCACCGGAAACTTGAGCGCGCCGTCTTTGGCCATGGCCCGCAGCCGGATCACGCCAGTCGTCGTCTCCTCCGTGCCGCCAATGACGTCCTCCAGCAGCTCGGTGCGGTTCTTGTGCAGCTCGCTGACCAGGTCCGCGCCGTCATCCATTGTCATGTGCGGCCTGTGGTCGAGCGCGCGTTTGATGTGATCGTAGTACGTGGCGTGGTCTTCGCCCTTGATGGCGAACACCGGAATCTCGAAATGGCTGACCAGCGAGGCCGCCACGTCATCCTGCGTGCTCAGCGGATTGGACGCCGTCAGGACGACATCGGCCCCACCCGCCTGCAGCGTGCGCATCAGGTTGGCCGTCTCCGTCGTCACATGCAGGCACGCCGACACGCGCACCCCGTCCAGCGGGCGCTCGCGCTCAAACCGCTCGCGGATCTGCCGCAGCACGGGCATATCGCGCTCGGCCCACTCGATCCGATAGCGCCCGCCCGTAGCCAGGCTCAGGTCGCGAACATCATGCTCGACCGTCATTCAATGCTCCTTTATCGTCTTCTCTGTCTGTGAATCACACAGCCGTTGCTGATTGTAACACAGCGCACGCTCAGTGGAATGGCCGATCAGTCCCGGCGCAGCGCTGGCCCTTCCAGGAACAGCGCATGGCAGCGGAAGCCGAGCTTCTCATAGATGCGGATGGCCCCCGTATTCTGCCGCCGGACGTTGAGCACGACTGTCTCAATCGCGGTCTCCCGCGCCGCCTCGACGACTGCCGCCGTGCAGCGCGTCGCATGGCCACGCTCCCGGTGCGCCGGATGGGTGAACACGTTGCCGATGGCCGCTACGCCTTCCTGCCGCGACCAGACGTGCGTGCCCGCCGCGGCCACCAGCACACCCTCCTTCCACACGCCGAAGAACGCGCCGCGCGCGATCTGCGCCGGGCTGAAGGCGACCACCTCCTCGCCGGGGCTGGCCGCGTGCCGGTAGAGCGCGGCCAGCGCGTCAGCTTCCTGGGGCGCGATGCGGCGCACGCCGTCCAACGACAGGGCGCTGAAGCGCGTCCAGTCCAGCACCATGCGCCACTCTTCCTGGGCGTGAGGGCGCTCGTAGAGCGCGGAGAGCAGCGGCTCATGCTGCGGCGGCCACAGGTAGTAGACCTCGCGGGGCAGGTCAACGCCCGCCAGCAGCGCCGCGACCCCCTCGCCGGCGCCGAACCCCGTTAGCACGACCGGGGCCAGCCCCCGGTAGAGCAGCAGCACCGCGATCAGCGCGCCGTCGCGCCGCGCGCCGTAGAAGGCGCTCTCCGGCCACAGGGCGTCGTCCAGGTCGCCCAGCGCGTAGGCGGTCAGGGATCGGTCGTGGCTTAGAAAGGCGCGCACCTCCACCCGGTCGGTCAGCCGCTCTACGGTGATCTCCGTCACTGCGCACTCAGTCCTTCAGCCAGGCGTCCAGCGCGCCTTCGTCGTCAAAGGCGGTGCGGAAGCGCGCCACGAACTCGGCCAGCGTGTAATGGTGATTCTGCGTGCCGCGCTGCTCCAGGGTGTAGGCTGCCGCCAGCGCCGCGATGCGCCCGCTGAGCGGCCAGTCAAAGCCGGAGGCGATGCCCTTGAGCAGCCCGGCCCGGTACGCGTCGCCCACGCCCGTCGGGTCAGCGACTGCCTTCACAGAGAACACGGGCACTACATAGCGCTCCCCGCCCGCGTGAATGTACGAGCCGTCGTTGCCCTGGGTGACGATCACTGTCTTGCCGGCGCGCACCAGGTCTTGCAGCGTCAGCCCGGTCTTCTTGGCGATCATCTCCCACTCATAGGCGTTGACAACCAGCATCTGGCAGCCATCTATGCCGTGCCGCAGGAAGTCGCCATCGAGCCAGATCACCTGCTGGCTGGGGTCGAATATGAAAGGATAGCCGTGCGCCTGACACTCGTCGGCCATCTGGGTCATCGCCGTCGGATCGCCTGGCGAGATCACGACCAGGTCTGGCGCTTCGTTCAGCGCCTCGGCCAGCGTGTACCCTTTGGAATAGGCCATCGCCCCGCTGTAGAACGAGCCAATCTGGTTGTTCTCGCTGTCCGTGTTGGCGAAGAACGATGCCGTGTACACCTGCGGGATGACGCGCACCGCCGACGTATCCACGCCGTGTTCCTCCAGCCAGGCGCGGTATTCGCCGAAGTCGTGCCCGGCGGTGCCCATCAGGATGGGCCGCTCGCCGAGCAGCGCCAGGCTATAGGCGATGTTGGCGGCGCTTCCGCCGCGCTCGCGCACCATGTCCTCAACTAGGAAGCTCACGCTGATCCGGTCGAGATGGTCCGGCAGCAGGTGATCGCGGAAGCGCCCCGGAAAGCGCATCAGGTAATCGTAGGCAATCGAGCCGGTCAGGACAATTCGCATCAGCAGCCCCCCGTGTCCGCGCCCCCAACAGGGCGAGCACGCGGAGTATACCACCAATTCAGCCGCCCGGAAGATGCAATCACACCGGAGCACCGGAGGGTGTGTACAGAACCTGTCAGGCAGGGGCACCGCTCTGCAACGACCCCCGGTGCTTGCGCGCTGACCGCAGGTGGGCTACTGTGTCAGCAAAGTCGCACCGCAAGGAGGACTGCCCATGCCCATCCTGCGCCGGCTGGGCGACCAGCCGCCCCCTGACGAAGAGCCGCTCCCAGGGCCGCGCCTGTCATCGCTGGTGCCGGGGCGCTCCGGGCGGCCCAGCTTCTCCCTGGAGGCGCTGCGCGAGCGCGTCGAGCGCCAGTTCTACGAGGAGACGGCGGGCCGCGCCGACATCCTGGCCGAGCTGGACAGCGAAGCCAGCCAGCGAGCCGCCCTGCGTGAGATCGCCGAGTACGTGTTCGCCGTCGAAGCGGTCAGCCCCACCGCCGCCGACAGGCAGACGATCCTCGATCGGGCGCACGGCAACCTGTTTGGGTTTGGCCCGCTGGAAGAGTTGCTGCGCGACGAGTCCGTGACCGCGATCAGCTTAGGCGGGGCGGGCGACGTGCGCTTGCGGCGCGGGGCCGGGCCGCTGCAATCCACCCCCGCCCGCTTCGACGACGACGCGCACCTGGCGACGATTCTCAGCCGGCTTGTCGCTCAGGCGGGCGCCACGCTATCTGACCTGACGCCATTCGTGGAGGCAGGGGTCACCCTGCGCGGGCGGCGCGCCCGCGTGAGCGCCATTGGCCCGCCGCTGAGTCCCGCACTCAGCGCGGACATTCGCCTGCACCCGTCGCGCCCGCTGGCGCTTGAGGACCTGGCCGCGCGCGGCGCTCTGCCTGCGGCGGGGATCGCCCTGCTGCGCGCCATCGTAACGGCGGGGCGTGGCCTGCTCATTGCGGGCGAGGCGGGGGCGGGCAAAACGACCCTGGCCGGCGCGCTGCTGCCTGCGCTCGCCGGGCGAATCGCCGCCGTCGAGCGCGCGGCAGAGCTGCCCCTGCCACCAGAGGCCACGCGCTTCTGCCCTGCCCCGCCAACGCCCGATCCGCCCGGCGCGAACTTCGCCGCTCTGATCGGCGCAGCCCTGGCGACAGGGCCGGATTGGCTGGTGATTGACGAGATCGGCGCGGACGACGCCCCTGCCCTGTGGGCGGCGCTGGCCGCCGATCCCGCGCCGCGCTGCCTGTGGACGCTGCGCGCCCCCGTCCAGCCCGACCGCCTGCGTAACGCCCTGACCATGATCCTGCGCCGGGCGCAAACCATACAGGAAGAGGCGCGCCTGCACCAGGCTATCGCCACGAGGCTACCTTTTGTGGTTGCCCTGGCCAGAGCCGGGGACTCGCTGCGACTGGCTCTGCTCGCCGAGTGGTCAGCCGAAGGCGGACAGCTTGCGCTGCGTCCGCTGCTAGCCGTTGAGGGGGATGGGTGGGCGCTGACTCGTCAGGGATCGGCCCACCCCCTCGATCTGCCGCCGGGCTTCTGGGGGTGAAGCCCCGGCCCGCCCTCGCCAACCTATCTGCGCCGTGCCTGGGCGACCGCCGCTGCCAGACTCTGGGCGAAGGGCGGGCGCAGCACGCCGACTTCAGTGATCAGGCCGGAAAGGTAGCGATGCGGCGTCACGTCGAAGGCCGGGTTGCGCGCCCGGTAATGGGCCGGCACCAGCTCGCAGCCGTAGGGCGCGCGCACTTCGGCCAGATCGCGCTCCTCAATCGGCACGTCGTCGCCGGTGGGCGTGTTCAGGTCTACCGTCGAGATGGGGAAGACTGAGTAGCACGGGATGCCGTTCTCGTGGGCCAGCACCGCGATCTGGTACGAGCCGACCTTGTTAACCACGTCGCCGTTGGCCGCCACGCGATCCGCCCCGAAGAGGACGACGCTCACCTCGCCGCGTCGCATGAAGTAGCCCGCTGCCGTGTCGGGCAGGATGTCGTAGGGAATACCCAACTGCTCGCACTCCCACGCGCTGAGCCGCGCGCCTTGCAGCCGCGGGCGCGTCTCGTCGAGCAGCACATGAATGCGCTTGCCCCCCTCGTGGGCCATGCGGATCACACCCAGCGCCGTCCCATAATCTACGGTGGCCAGCATCCCGGTGTTGCAGTGGTGCAGCACGGTGTCGCCGTCCTTGAGCAGAGCCGCCCCATATCTGGCGAGGCGCTTGTTGGTCGCCACATCGTCGTCGGCCATGCGCTGCGCCTCGTCCAGCAGCGCAGCGCAAACGGCCTCCACGCTGCTGCGCTGCTCGTCTCCGGCCAGCGCCACCATGTGATTCACAGCCCAGGCCAGGTTGACCGCCGTCGGGCGGGCGCTCTTGAGGACGCTCGCTGCCACCTCGAGGTCGCGGCGCAGGTGGCCCAACGAAGACGCCCGCGACTGTCGCGCCGCCAGGGCCATGCCAAACGCCGCCGTCACGCCAATGGCGGGAGCGCCGCGCACGACCATCGCCGTGATCGCCTCAGCTACCGCGCGGTAATCGTCGTATTCGACGTGAGCGAATTCCCAGGGGATCAGGCGCTGGTCAATCATGCGCACCCGGCCCCCGTCCGTCCATTCCACTGTTCGCATCGGTACTCCTTCCCGTGCAGCCAGATATGTCCACCTTCGAGCGCTCAGGATAAGCGCCTTAACCCCGCGCCCAGCCGGCGTCTCACAACCCTCTGCGCTTGCGCTCTTCGCGCTCCTGCTGCGCTTTGCGCAGAATCTCGTCCACGTCCAGTGGCGGGAGATCTGCGGGCGGGACTGCTGGTGCAGCGGGCTGGGTGGCTTCACGTGGCAGCAACTTGCCCAGCCGCTGGGCGCGCCGCTCCATCTCGGCAGCCAGGGCCCCGCTCTGTTCCATTTCCCAGTAGAGCACGCTCCAGTACAGCACCTTGCCGCAGCGCTGGGCCGTCTCGCGCACACTCGCCGACTCG
The DNA here is from genome assembly GCA_037447125.1 of Chloroflexota bacterium. Taxonomy (GTDB): domain Bacteria; phylum Chloroflexota; class Anaerolineae; order Aggregatilineales; family Aggregatilineaceae; genus UBA2029. The sequence continues at coordinate 26,201 of JBBIHG010000023.1, forward strand.
TCGCCGATGAAGGCCAGGGCGAGGGCCGGCAGCGCGCGCGGGTTGTTAAGGTGGGCCAGCTCCAGCGCCGCGTGCGCCCGCTGTTCCGCCGCTGTGGTCTCGCGCAGTCTGCGCGCCCAGATGGCGATGTTAGTGTCGCACGGCCTGGTTGCCGGGGTGCGGCTTGTGCCCGCAGCCTGGCCCCCGCCCAGCCCGGAGGACAGAGCATCCGTGCCGCCCATCATTGTTCCTGCCGCGGCCATCATGCCCACCGCCGCCCCGCCCAGCATTGTACCCCCCAGCCCGGCGGCCAGCGCCGTGCCCAGCCTGCGCCTGTTCTGCTGGCTCTGCAAGTCCAGCAGATCGCGGTCGAACTGGTCCTGAAGCTTGCGCAGCAACTCCGCCTCTGCTGCGTCGGGGATGTTTTGAATGGCGCGGTCTACGCCGAAATGCTGGAAGAGGGCGTCAACGGTCGAGTACCCGGCTTGCTCTGCCTGATGAATCCGGCTGCCCGCCCACGCCATCGCACGGCGCACAGTCTCGTCCGGCTCTGCCGGGTACAACACGCGCAGCCGATCAAGGGCGAGCGTTTCTTCCACCATGCCCAGCACGCGGATGACATCCAGGCGCACAGCGGCGCTGGGATGTTGCAGGCCCGTCAACAACGTTTCCAGGATCATCGTTCGCCCTCGCCCTCCGGCTCCACACCGCCGGTTGTGGTCCGCCGTGCGATCTTGTGCCACAAGCGCACCGGATCGCCTTCTACTATACGACGGATCGGCTCGCCTGACCAAGCATGTGTCATATGGCGTAGGGGGTTGTTCTATTTGTCACTAAATTGCTCATAGCAATCACGATAAACTCGTAATTGGCGCACCAGCCATTGCCATACGCCGGGGCATGGGCCGGCCCAGAGAAAACAGGAGGAACATCGTATGGAAGCACTGGACCTGGCCAGGCTTCAGTTCGCGGCCACAACGGTTTACCACTTCTTCTTCGTCCCGCTGACGCTCGGCTTGTCCGTCCTTGTCGCCATCATGCAGACGCTGTGGTATCGCACCAACAACCCCGTCTACAGGCAGATGACGAAATTCTGGGGCAAGTTGTTCGTGATCAACTTCGCCCTCGGCGTCGTCACCGGCCTCGTGCAAGAATTCCAGTTCGGCATGAACTGGTCGGAATACTCGCGCTTCATGGGCGACATCTTCGGCGCGCCGCTGGCCATCGAGGCCCTGCTCTCCTTCTACCTGGAATCCGTCTTCATCGGCGTGTGGATCTTCGGCTGGGATCGCCTGTCCAAGGCAGCGCACCTGGCTGCGATCTGGCTGGTGGCCCTGGGCTCCAATTTGTCCGCGCTGTGGATTCTCATCGCCAACTCCTTCATGCAGCAGCCCGTCGGCTACCGCGAAGTGATCGGCGCGGACGGCCTGCTGGCCAAAGTGGAGATGGACAACTTCCTGGAGGTGGTGACCAATCCCAACGTCCTGGTGCAGTTCCCACACGTGATCGCCGCGAGCATGGCAACTGCCGCCTTCTTCGTGCTGGGCATCAGCGCCTGGCACCTGTTGCGCCAGACCAACCACCACGACTTCTTCGCCCGCTCGGCGCGCATCGCCACCGTCTACGGGCTGATCGGCGTCGTGCTGGTGATCATGGTCGGGCACTCGCAGGCTCAGCACATGGTCGAGGTCCAGCCAATGAAGATGGCCGCCGCCGAAGGGTTGTTCGAGAGCGAGGACCCGGCGTCGTTCTCGCTGCTGACCATCGGCGACTGGCAGCAGCGCGAAGAGGTCTTCTCGATCCGTATCCCCCGGCTGCTCAGCCTGCTCTCCTACAATCGGCTCGACGGCGAAGTGCAGGGCATCAACAACCTGCAGGAGCAATACGCCGCGCAGTATGCGGACCGTTACGGCGCAGACGCTGACTACCGCCCGCCCATCGCCGTCATCTACTGGTCTTTCCGGGCGATGGTTGGCGCTGGCTTCTTGATGCTGGTGCTGGCCGTGGTCGCGCTGTACCTCCTCCTGCGCAACAAGCTGACCACCGCCCCGCGCTTCCTCAAGCTGCTGTCCCTGGCCATCGCCCTGCCGTACATCGCCAACACAGCCGGCTGGATCTTGACCGAGATGGGTCGCCAGCCCTGGATCGTCTTCGGGCTGCAGCGCACTGAGGAAGCTGTGTCGCCCAACGTCACCACGGCGATGGTGGCCTTTTCGCTGTTGGCGTTCTCGGTGGTGTATGGCCTGCTGATGGCCGCCAACGCCTATCTGATGGCCAAATTCGCCCGGCGCGGCCCGATTGACGAAGAGGGCGAGGCGCCCGGCGAGCCTGCCTCCGCCCTGGCTGCAGCTAAATAAAGGGGGACTGGACAATGGAACTGCAAGACCTCTGGTTTGGGCTGATCACCGTCCTGTTCGTCGGCTTCTTCTTCCTGGAAGGCTTCGATTACGGCGTGGGCATGCTGCTGCCCTTCCTGGGCAAGAGCGATCGCGAGCGGCGAGTGATCATTAACACCATCGGCCCGGTGTGGGACGGCAACGAAGTGTGGTTGATCACCGCTGGTGGCGCGATCTTCGCCGCCTTCCCGCAGTGGTACGCTACCATGTTCAGCGGGTTCTATCTGGCGCTGGTCTTCATCTTGCTGGCGCTGATCGTGCGTGGCGTTGCCTTTGAGTTCCGCAGCAAGGACGAGAATCCCCGCTGGCGCGCCACCTGGGACTGGGCGATCTTCTTCGGCAGCGCGCTGCCTGCCCTGCTGTGGGGCGTGGCTTTCGGCAACCTGGTCAGAGGCACGCCGATCAACGCCGAGATGATCTTCACCGGCAACCTGCTCGATCTGCTCAGCCCTTACACGCTGATCGCCGGCGCTGCCGGATTTGTCGTCTTCCTGCTGCAGGGCGCGCTCTTCCTCAGCCTGAAGACCAACGGCATCATCCGTCGCCGCGCCGAAGCTCTTGCGCCCAGGCTGTGGGTGGTTGTCGTCGTCGCCGCCATCGCGCTGACCGTCGCCAACTACGCCTATATCAACATCTTTGACCGGATCGGGGTCAACCCTGGCGTGATGCCGGTCGCGTCGGCAGCCGCCCTGCTGGCGGTCGGCTACTACCTGCGCCAGAAGCAGTTCGGCTGGGCTTTCGCCCTATCTGGCCTGACCATTCTGCTCTCAATAGTCACGTTCTTCTGGTTCCTCTACCCGAACGTGATGGTATCCAGCACGGACGCGGCCTTCAACCTGACGGTGGACAATGCCGCCGCCAGCCAGAAGACGCTGGAGGTGATGACGGTCGTGGCTCTGGTTCTCTTGCCGATCGTGCTCATCTACCAGGGGTGGAGCTACTGGGTCTTCCGCAAGCGCCTGACCGCCGACTCGTCGCTGGAATACTGAGCCGGCTGTGTTCTCGCAGGGGCCTATGGCGGTGCGCTCCGAATGAGTTCAGTATTCCAGGCAGATGACAGGTGCGCATGACTTGTAGGGGTAGGTTTCGAGACCCACCCCTACAAGGAGCTTCCAACCATGACGGTCAGTTCGCATCGGGCAGCCGGGCAGCCTTCTACGCGGGCAACCCCAAAATGGGTCGTAGCTCGTCAAACCAAGTGATGGCGAAGTCGGGTGGCCAGTTGGGGTCCGGCTTGCCGCGAAAGAGGCAGGTGCTGATCCCGGCGCGCTTGCCAGCCTCGATGTCCAGCGTCCGGTCACCGACCATCAGCACGCGCTCGCGGGGCAGCTTGTGGCGCGCGATCAGCGCATTGAAGCCGGCAGGGTCGGGCTTGCGCGCGTAGCCATCCTCCGCCGTCAGGTACTCGGAGAACAGCCCTTCCACCCGGTACCAGTCCAGCAGACACAGACCCGATTCGCGCGAGCGGTGCGTGAAGATGAGGTTCTGTCCCCCGGCCTTGAGGAAGCGCTCGCACAGGCAGATCACCCCATCGAAGGGCGGTTGTTCGCGCTCTGTCACCTGGCGCTGGTAGTAGGCAACGCGCGCTTCAAACACGGCGCTGTCCAGGCCGTGCCGTGCGCTGATCTCCTCGATGCAGGCGGCCAACGTGTCGCTGAGCAGGTCAACCAGCTCCGCCCGTGGCACCGCGATCTGGAGCTCGTCCAGCGCGCGCTCGAACGAGGCGATCAGCGGCGGGTAGGTGTCAAACAGTGTGCCGTCCAGGTCCCAGATGATATGATCGAAGCGCATGGCGGCTCTCCCGGTTCCTCAGGACTGGGACAAGTCAATAACCCTATTGTAGCTCAGAAACCGCCTGGAATGTTGATAGTCTGCTAAACTATAGGGAATGCTTAATGCGAGTGTTTAGTCGCCGGGCCAGCAGTGACTATGAACCTTGATCGACGCCTCGCGCGCGAGATAAGCGGCGCGCGCGGCCCCCTGGCCACCACACTCGGACTCGGCGCGCTGGGCGCGCTGCTGCTGGTCGCGCAGGCCTATGCGCTGAGCAAAGTGATCAGCCGGGTCTTCCTGGAAGGCGACGACCTCGCCAGCGTGACGCCTCTTCTGGCAGCCCTCGCCCTTATCGCCCTGGGCCGGGCGCTGGCCCTGGGCGGCGGCGAGCTGGCCGCCCATGCCCTGGCCAGTCGCGTCAAGGGGGCGCTGCGCGAGCGCTTGCTGGCCCACCTGGCCGCGCTGGGCCCCGCCTATACCCGAGGCGAGCGCAGCGGTGAGCTGGCCAACACCGCCGTCGAGGGCATCGAGGCCCTGCACGCCTACCTGGGCGAGTACATCCCCCAGCTTGTCCTGGCCGCGCTCGTCCCGCTGACCATGCTCGCCGTCGTCTTCCCGTTTGATCCGCTCTCCGGCGTGGTACTACTGCTCACCGCGCCGATGATCCCTTTCCTGATGATCTTGATCGGCAAAGCGGCCAATCGGCAGTCGCGCCGCCAGTGGACCCAGCTCAGCCGCATGAGCGCCCACTTCCTCGACGCGCTGCAAGGGCTGCCCACCCTCAAAATGTTCGGGCAGAGCCGTGCTCAGATCGCGGTCATCGGGGCCATCAGCGAGCGCTTCCGCGACGCCACGATGAGCGTTCTGCGCATCGCCTTCCTGTCGGCGCTGGTACTGGAGATGCTGGCGACGATCAGCACGGCGATCATCGCCGTCGAGATCGGCCTGCGCCTGCTCTATGCCCGCATGGAGTTCGCCGATGCCCTGTTCATCCTCATCCTCGCCCCGGACTACTACCTGCCGCTGCGGATGCTCGGCACGCGCTTTCATGCGGGCGTGGCCGGGGTGACCGCCGCCGGGCGAATCTTCGCCGTGCTGGAGACGCCGCTGCCCGGCTGCGGGCAGGTCTCGCTTGCGCCCGCCCCTGCGCCCGCGCTCGCCGCGCCCTTCGACATCCGTTTCGAGAACACGCGCGTCGTCTACAACAAAGGCGAACGCCCGGCCCTGGATGGGGTCAGCCTGCATCTGCCCCCCGGCCAGACGGTCGCCCTGGTCGGGCCGAGCGGCGCGGGCAAGAGCACCCTCGCCGGCCTGCTGCTGCGCTTTGTCACGCCGACCAGCGGGCGCATTACCGCCAACGGCCATGATCTGTGCGCCGTGCCCGCCGACACCTGGCGCGCGTTCGTCGCCTGGGTGCCGCAGCGCCCCACCCTGTTCCACACCACAGTCGCCGACAACATCCGCCTGGGCTGCCCCGCTGCCTCGAACGCAGAGGTCATCGGCGCGGCGCGGGCAGCGGGCGCCGAGGCGTTCATCGCGACGCTGCCGGACGGCTACGAGACGCGCATCGGCGAGCGCGGCGCGCGGCTCAGCGGCGGGCAGGCGCAGCGCATCGCCCTGGCGCGCGCCTTCCTCAAGGACGCGCCAGTGATCGTGCTCGACGAGGCCACCGCCAACCTCGACCCGCAGACGGAAGCCGCCCTGCTGGAGACGATGCGCGCCCTGCTGCGCGGACGCACTGCCCTGGTCATTGCCCACCGGCTGGGCACCGTGCGCCAGGCCGACCAGATCGTCGTGCTGTCCGGCGGGCGCGTCGTTCAGACAGGTACGCACGCCTCGCTGCAGGAACAGCCGGGGCTATACCGCCGCCTGCTCGCCGCCCAAGAGGACGAAGCATGAGTCGCCATCCGCTGGTCCGCCTGCTGCGTCTGGCTGCGCCCTTCCGCTGGTGGATGTTGCTCGCCGCGCTGCTCGGCGTGGCCACCATCGGCAGCAGCATCGCCCTCATGGCGACGGCGGCCTGGATCATCTCCCGCGCGGCGCTGCACCCCTCGATCGGCGTCTTGAGCGTGGCCGTGGTCGGCGTGCGCTTCTTCGGCATCGCGCGCGGCGTCTTCCGCTACCTGGAGCGCATCGTCGCCCACCAGACGACGTTTCGCCTGCTAGCCCGGTTGCGCGTCTGGTTCTTCGCCCACCTGGAGCCGCTGGCCCCCGCCCGGCTGCAAGAGCACCGCTCCGGCGACCTGCTGGCCCGGATCATCGCCGACATTGACACGCTGGAGAACATTTACCTGCGCGTGATTGCTCCGCCAGCGGTCGCCGTCCTGGTCGCGGCGGGCATGGCCGTCTTCATGGCCGCCTACGACCCTCGCCTGGCCCTCGCCCTGGTGAGTCTCCTGGCGCTGGCGGGCGCGCTGATTCCCCTGGGCCTGCGCGCGCTGGCCCGCTCGCCGGGGCGCGAGATGGTCGCGGCCCGCGGTGCCCTCGTCGCCGCCGTCATTGACGGCGTGCAGGGCATGGCGGACCTGGCCGCCTTCAACGCCCAGGGACGTCACCTGGAAGGAGTCATGCGCCTCAGCCGGACGCTCGCCCGCCATCAACGGCGGCTGGCCGTCCTCGGCGCAGCGCAGACGGCGCTGCTCAGCCTGGTGACCAGCCTGGCGGCGCTCGTCGTGCTGGTGCTGGCCATCCCGCTCGTGCGCGGCGGCCAGCTTGATGGCGTGCTACTGGCCGTGCTCGTCCTGGCGGCCCTGGCCAGCTTCGAGGCGGTGGGGCCGCTGCCCGCCGCGCTGCAGCACCTGGATAGCAGCCTGGCCGCCGCCCGCCGCCTGTTCGACCTGGCGGACACACCGCCCGCCGTCCGCGACCCGGCGAACCCCCGGCTTATTCTCGCCCCCTTCGCCAGAAACCATACGTCCGACGCCCTGCTGGAGGTCGAGGGGCTGCGCTTCCGCTACGCCCCCGGCGATCCCCCTGCTCTGGATGGCGTCGCGTTCGCTTTGCCGGCGGGCAGTACGGTAGCCGTCGTCGGCCCCAGCGGAGCGGGCAAGTCCACCCTCGTCGGGCTGTTGCTGCGCTTCTGGGACTACGACGAAGGGACGATCCGCCTGGCTGGGCACGACCTGCGCCAGTACGCGCAGGACGACGTGCGCGGCCTGCTGAGCGTCGTCAGCCAGGGGACGCACCTCTTCGGGGGCACGCTGCTCGACAACCTGCGCGTCGCCCGGCCCGATGCCACGCCAGACGAAGCCTTCGCCGCCCTGCGCGTCGCCCACCTCGACCGCTTCGTCGCCGCCCTGCCGGATGGCCTGGACACCTGGATCGGCGAGCAGGGACTGCGCCTGAGCGGCGGCGAACGCCAACGCCTGGCCATCGCCCGCGCCGTGCTCAAAGATGCGCCGATCCTGCTGCTCGACGAGCCGACTGCCAACCTCGACCCGGTGACCGAGCGCGCTGTCCTGGACACGATCTTCAGCGCGCTGCCTGGCCGGGCCACGCTGCTGATCACCCACCGCCTGGTTGGGTTGGAGCGCGCCAGCACGATCCTCGTCCTGCGTGCCGGGCGCATCGTCGAGCGCGGCACACACGCCGATCTGTTGCAGCGCGACGGCGCCTACCGTCGGCTGTGGGCGCACCAGCAGGCCGAGCAGATGCTGGTCGCTGATATGACTTCTATGCTCTGTTAACGGTTTTCTAGCATACGTGGTGTACTGTGAGAGCATCCGCAGAGCGCAGCTTCGCCTGAACGATATGGCTCAGCCCATCTGCGCCGGTCAGGAGACGGAGAGGGTCTCCGCTGATGGCTGAGGGGAGTAGGATGCGAGGAGGCTGAAATGGTCCGTGTGACTCGTTGGGATCCCCTGCGCGACATGATCACCATGCGCCAGGCGGTGGACCGTATGCTGGATGAGACCTTCGCGCGTGGCACAGAGACGCGCGGCACCGGCGCGTGGCTGCTGCCGATGGACGCCTACATCACCGACGAGGCCATCGTCATCCGCGCTGACGTGCCGGGCATCAAGCCCGAGGAGATCGAGATCACGCTCGAGGGCGACACGCTGGCCATTCGCGGCGAGATCCGTCGCGAAGACGACAGTCAGCGCAAGTACGTCCTACTGGAGCGCCCGACCGGCAAATTCGAGCGCACTCTCAACATCAACACGCCGATTGACCACGAGCGGGTCGAGGCCAGCTTCAAAGACGGCGTGCTGACCCTCACGCTACCCAAGGCGGACACGATCAAGCCCCGCCAGATCACCGTGAAAAGCGGCTGATAACGCCAATCCTGGCACCCCCGCGCGCCCGCCTGATGGCGGGCGCTCCGCTCACTGTCCCTCCAACTTCAACCTCTGTACAATAAGGAATCGTGATCTGCCCGTCCCTCAGACCGGAGGCCGACCATGCGACGCATTCTCTCTCTGCCGCTCGTCCTGGCCGCGTTGGCGCTCAGCCTGGCGGCGTGCGGGGGGGACAGTGACAGCCCCACCCCATCGCCCACGTCGCTACCCTCCCCGACCCCCGCCGAGGACGAACTGCCCAGCCCGACACCCCAGGTGCTGCTGCAAGGGACATCTGCGTCCGGCGAGCAGGCGCTCGTGCGCGTCGTCAATGCCAGCCCGGACCTGCCGCAGGTTTCCGCATATCTCGGCGAGTCGCAGATAGCGAACGCTCTGCGCCCCGGCGACTACCAGCAGTCGCCGCAGAAGGTGCCCGCCGGCGATCACGTGCTGCGCGTGGAGCCTGCCAACGCGGGCATTGCTGAAATGCCGGTTAGCCTGCCCGCCGGAACCGCGCACGTGATCGTGCTGGCCGGGCGCGCCGGTGAGTTCCGGCTGATCCTCGCCGAGGAAGACACTTCGCCGCTCAAGGCGGGGACGGCACGCCTGCGCGTCATCCACGCCCTGCCCGACGCCGGGGCGCTCAGCGTGCAGGACGCGCAGCGCACTATCATGAGCGGTCTGGTCTACGGCGCGGCCAGCGACTCGGTGACGCTCCCCGACAGGGGTCACGACCTGACCCTGCTGGCTTCCGACGGCCCCCTGGCCGAGTTCGACTTCTATGGCATGGCCCGCTACGTCTACACTGTCGTCCTGTTCCCCGATCCGGTCGCAGGCACCGAGCCGGGTGGCGTCGCCCGCGTTGAGCTGCGCAGCCGCGTTGAGGATGAGGCGCAAATCCGCGTCGTACACGCCTCGCCCGATCTACCGCCGATTGACGCCTACCTGGGCGAGGTCTCCCTCGCGACGAACCTGGCCTACCGCACTGCCAACGACTGGATGGTGCAGCGCGCTGCCACTTACCAGGTCCGCCTGCTGCCCGCCGGGAAAGCGGATGCCGCGCCCCTTCTCGTCAAGCAGATCGCCCTGCGCGCCGACCAGGCGGTGAGCCTGGTGCTGCTGGGCACGCAAGAGCGCCTGCGCCTGGCCGCCATCGGCGAGGACCTGAGTCCAACGCCGCTCGATGCCGCGCGGCTGATCTTCGTCAACGCGGCTCCCGGCACAGTCAGCGTCCGGGTGACCACCTCCAGCGGCCCCATTCCCGACCTTCGCCCGGTGTCCTTCGCTGCGGCGAGCAGCCCGCTGACCTTCCTCGAAGGGCTGGCCGGGTTCGTCTTCGAGACGGGCAGCGTCGACTCGCCGCGCGAAGTTGGCCGCATTCTGGAGCGCACGTGGCAGGCTGGCACCGTCTACAACGTGATCATCACCGGCGCGCCAGACGCACCGCCGGTGGTGCTGGAGACAGAAACCGGCATTGGGGACACCTACCTGGCCGCCGACGGGGTCCAGCCGCTGCAAGGACTGCCGCCCGGCGCCAGCGGATGGGGACCCGGCAGGCGCGCCTTCGCTGTGCGCGTGGTGAATGCGCTCGTTGGCGGGCCGCCCATTGACTTCGTGGCCGATAACGTGATGATCTTCCAGTCGGTCATGCCTGGTTCGGCCACCGCCTATCATGATCTTGGTGCGCCGCCGAGTCGTCTTGAAGTCCGCCAGACTGACGACGGAGCGGTGCTGCTCAACGAGGCGGTGAGCCTGCCCCCCGCGCCGGAGGGCACGTACCTCACCCTCTATGTCTTCCGCGACCGCGGCAGCGTGCGCTTCGAGGTGGCATCCGACCGCGCGCTCCTGGTCCCAGACAGTTACGCCCTGCTGCGCGTCTTCCACGCCGCGCCAGATTCGCCGACCCTGCGCGTGGTGCGGGCTGCCCCGCCGGAGCCATCGCCCGCGCCGCCTGCGGAGTCTCCACCGGAGATTGTCCCGCCAGCCGGTGATGATGAAGAACCCGCCGAGCGCGTCCCGGATGTCTTGCTCGACAGCACTGACTTCGGCATGATCGTGGACCCGGTGTTCATCACCGCCGGGACATACGAGCTGCGCATCGTCGAGCGCGTCAGCGGACGGGAAGCCGGGACGGTGACGGTCACACTCGCGCCGCGCATTGCCTACGAGCTGATCCTGCTGCCGGGCGACGGCGGGCAGGGCCTGTTGCCGGTGCTGGTGACTCATCGCCGCTGAGTTCGTTGCAGGCCAAAGCATCACCGCCAAGGCGCAGAGCGCACGGAGAAAAGCAGAGAATCTTGAAGATTCTCCTCACTGCTCTCCTCTGCGTCCTCTGCGCCTCTGCGGTTCAGCCACTTTCGCGGCGCTTGCTCCGCCCCCGTCCCGTGCTATAATCGCCGCACTCAGGCGACGGCGCGCGGCACCGCTCTGCGCGTCGCTCACGCTACTGGAGCGCTCCCGTGCGAGTATTCATCACCGGCGCTGGCGGCTTCGCTGGCGGGCACCTGGTCGAGCACCTGCTGGCCCAGCCCGACATGCACATCACCGCCGCCGTCTTCGAGCCGCCAGGGCGCAATCCGCGCCTCGACGGTCGTCCGGTCGAGCAACGCCATCTTGACCTGCGCGACGCCCCCGCTGTGCGCGCGGCTATCGCCGACACCCAGCCGGACCTGGTCTTTCATCTGGCGGCGCAGGCCGCTGTCGGGCAATCCTTCCAGGACCCCTGGGGCACGCTGGCCAACAACATCCACGCCCAGGTCAACCTGTTGGAGGCGTGCCGCGCCATCGTGCCGCGCGCACGCATCCTCGTCGTCAGCTCGTCCGAAGTCTACGGGGCGGCTGGCCCGGCAGACGCGCCTTTGGATGAGCAAGTCCCCTTCGCCCCGGCCAATCCGTACAGCGTCAGCAAGGTGACCCAGGACGTGCTCGGCCTGCAGTACTTCCTCGCCTATGTTATGCCCGTCATCTGCGCCCGACCCTTCAATCACATCGGTCCCGGCCAGGGGAGCGGCTTCGTCGCGGCGGACTTCGCCAGCCAGATCGCGGCCATTGAAGCGGGCACCCGCGAGCCGGTCATGTTCGTGGGTAACCTGGAAGCCGAGCGCGACTTCACCGACGTGCGCGATGTCGTGCGCGCCTACGCGCTGATGCTCGTACATGGCAAGCCGGGCCAGGCGTACAACGTGTGCAGCGGTCAGGCGCACAGTGTCCAACGCCTTCTGGACACGCTGCTGAGCTACAGCACTGCCCGCATCGAGGTCCGCCAGGACCCGGCGCGCATGCGCCCGTCCGATGTGCCGCGCCGTGTGGGGGACGCCTCCAAGCTGCGCGCGTGCACCGGTTGGGCGCCGCAGATTCCGTTCGAGCAGAGCTTATTGGACACTCTCAACGACTGGCGCGCCCGGGTGGCCCCGCGCCCCGACGCCAGTCGCCAGACAGGAGCACAGAAGCTATGACCAAACGCGCGCTGATCACCGGCATCACCGGCCAGGATGGGTCGTATCTGGCCGAGCTCCTGCTTGAGCAGGGCTACGAGGTCTTCGGCCTGGTCCGGCGCACCAGCACGGTCAACTTCAGCCGCATTGACCACATCCAGGGCCGGCTGAATCTCATCCCCGGCGACATGCTCGATCAGACGTCGCTTCAGCTTGCGCTGCAACAATGCGAGCCGGACGAGGTCTATAACCTGGCCGCACAGAGCTTCGTGCAGACCTCGTGGACGCAGCCCGTTTTCACCGGCGACGTGACCGCGCTCGGCGTCACCCGCCTGCTGGATGCCATCCGCCACGTCAACCCGGCCATCCGCTTCTACCAGGCATCGAGCAGCGAGATGTTCGGCAAGGTGCGTGAGGTGCCACAGCGCGAGACGACGCCCTTCTACCCGCGCAGTCCCTATGGCGTGGCGAAGGTGTACGGCCACTGGATCACCGTCAACTACCGCGAGAGCTACGGCCTGCACGCCACCAGCGGCATCCTCTTCAACCACGAAAGCCCGCGGCGCGGCCTGGAGTTCGTCACGCGCAAGGTCACTTTCAACGTCGCCAGGATCAAACTGGGCATGGCCGACGAATTGCGCCTGGGCAACCTCGACGCGCGGCGCGACTGGGGCTATGCCGGGGACTACGTGCGCGCCATGTGGCTGATGCTCCAGCAAGACAAGGCCGAGGACTACGTGATCGCCACCGGCGAGACGCACTCCGTCGAAGAGCTGGTCACGGTCGCCTTCGAGTACGTGGGGCTGGACTGGCGGCAGCACGTCGTGCAGGACCCGCGTTTCATGCGCCCCGCCGAGGTGGATATGCTCGTCGGCGACGCCTCCAAAGCGGGCACGGCGCTCGGCTGGGAGCCGAAGATCACCTTCACCAAATTGATCGAGACGATGGTGGACGCCGACCTGGAACTGCTCAAATCCGGCGGCCAGGCGAAGTAGCGTTTTCGGTCTTCAGTGGTCAGTAGTCGGTGATCAGTGGTCGGCGGTTGGCAGTGAGCGGTTGGTCAGTGATCACCCTTCACAGCCAGGCGTATTGGCCGTGCGGCGTGACTCCTTCGCCACCCATAACCAACAACCAATACCCGACCACCGACAACTGATCACTGACAACTGCTTACTCATGCCCCTCATTGACACCCACTGCCACCTGGACTTCAACGCTTACGATGGCCTGCGCGACGAGATCGTGGCCGAGGCGGCGGCGAACGGCGTGGCGCGCATCATCAACCCCGGCACCGACCTCGAACACTCGCGCGCGGCGATGCGGCTGGCCGAAACGTACCCCGGCGTTTATGCGGCGGTCGGCGTGCACCCCAACAGCACCGCCGACTTCTCCCCCGCTCACCTCGCCGCGCTGCGCGACCTGGCGGCGCACCCGAAGGTGGTTGCCATCGGCGAGATCGGCCTGGACTACTACTGGGACAACTCGCCGAAAGACGTGCAGCGGGCTGCCTTCGAGGCGCAGCTAGACCTGGCCGCCGCGCTGGAACTGCCGGTGATCGTCCACAACCGCGACGCCAGCGACGACGTGCTGGCCGTCCTCAGCGCGTGGACGGCGGTGCTGCCCGCCGCGCTGCGCGAGCGTCCCGGCGTGCTCCATTCCTTCTCCGCGCCGCAAAGCGCCGCCGAGCGCGGGCTGGCGCTCGGCTTCTACCTCGGCTTTACCGGCCCGGTGACCTTCAAGAACGCCGATGAGCTGCGCCATATCGCCGCGCGCATCCCCGCCGACCGCCTGCTCGTCGAGACGGATGGCCCCTTCCTCACCCCGCACCCGCACCGGGGCCGCCGCCCCAACCGTCCCGCTTACGTGCGCTTCATTGCCGAGCGGCTGGCCGCCTTGCGCGCCATCCCCTTCGACGAGTTCGCCGCGCAAACAACGGCCAACGCCGGGCGCCTTTTCGCGCGGCTGGGCGGGGCGTGAGGCTGGGTGGACAGACTCAACTCCCGTTCCTGGGAAGCGGGTCATTGCGCGGGGGCAGGTCACAGCCTGCCCCCATTTGTGCCGCCCGGAATCTCACTATAATGGTGTTCACCCGACCATCATATCCCCTTACCGGAGGCTTCCATGACACCTTCCACTGATTATGACCTGCTGCTCCGGACAGTTCGCCTCACCCGTGAGCTGGAGAAGGGCGGCTTCTACAACGCCGCCAAGTTGTTCTGGGCGGCGGCATTCTCGCACGAGATTCGCGCCACCAATGCCATGCCGCTGGCCGATGGGCCAGATAGCCTTCTGAATGAGATGGATGCTGTGATTGCCGCGCTGGGGGCTGCTGGCAGCGATTCGGCGGTGATCGCAGCCATGCGCTCCAGTATGCATGGCGTGCTGGAGAATCGCACGATCAGTTGGGATGAAGTCCCCGCAGTGGCGGTCTGTCGTGCCTGCGGCGCGATCCGGCTGGGCGACCGGGGCGCCTGTCCGGCCTGTGGTGCGGACGCGCTGACCTTGCGCCAGGTGACGCCGATCTGGTTCTTCGATCCGCTGTCGCCTGCCGAGGTGCTGGCCGCGCTGGGATCCGGCCCGGCGGCCCTGAATGCCTTTGTGGACGGGCTAAGCGAGGCGCAGCTTAACCATCCCCCGGAACCGGGCGAATGGTCCATCCGCGAGACGCTGTGGCACCTGCTGGTCGCAGAACAGCTCTTTGCAGGGCGCGTGCACAAACTGCTGACAGAAGAGAACCCCCTGCTCTCAGGGATGGCCTCCTGGACGGTGACCGGTGAAGGCGAACTCAGCGCGCAGGATATTCTTGGCCGCCTTCTCGCGCTGCGCCAGGACACGCTATCCCGGTTGCAGGAGATGGCGGCAGGCGACTGGTGGCGTACCGGCTTCCACGAGGAATGGGGGCAGGTAACACTTCTCCAGCAGGCCACCTATTCCGCCCGGCATGAGCGCTCTCACTTTGCCCAGATCGCTGGCGCGCGGCAGGCCGCCGGGCGGGTGAGTTGAGGGGAGAGCCACGGGACGCGCCCACCGTCCGGGGGCAACGCGCGGGCGCCAGCGCCTCGCGCCAGCGCAGAGCGCGAGTGTACTGCACGGCGGACTAAGAGCGTGTACGGAAACCCCTCACCCCTGCACCCCTCTCCCTCACCGGGGCG
>JBBIHG010000024.1:0-40693 GCA_037447125.1 Chloroflexota bacterium
GTCGTCGGTGACGTTCAAGCAGGCGGGGCGCGTCAAGGACGAGGGGCCGCGCACGATGCCCCTGTTCGATGAGGGGGAGGCGTAGGGGCGTATTGCAGTACGCCCCGCGAAATCCCCGCCAGTCAATGCCTTTCCGTAGGGGCGGGTTTCGAAACCCGCCCCTACAAGAACATGCCAGCAGCCGCCCACGCCCGGCGTAGGGGCGCTGCTCTGCTGCGCCCTGGGGCCGAGCGCAGACTTCGGAAGTCTCTTTCTGGTGTCCGGGCAATGTCCGCTGAATGTCAGTTTCGCAGGGGCAGAAGCCCTTGACCGGGGCGGGCAGCGGTGCTAGGCTGATCCTGGTCTGGGCCACTTGCGCCGTTCGAAATCTGCGCTAAAATTCAATACAGTGAAAACTTTTTTTCGGACTTCCTAAATCAAGGGGGCGCTCTATGCCCTCATCGCCGCCTGCTGTGCTGACAGGTCGGCGCGTTGAGGGGCATCGCGAAGGGAGATCACCATGGTGCAGGGGCGCAGCGTCGTCATTCAGACGCACAACCTGACTCACCGCTACGGCAAGCTGACCGCCATCCAGGACGTGAATCTCAGCGTCTATGAAGGCGAAATCTTCGGCTTTTTGGGACCGAACGGCGCCGGCAAGACGACCACCATCCGCACCCTGCTCGACTTCATCCGCCCCAGCGAAGGGTCGGCCTCCATCTTCGGGCTGGACAGCGTGCGCGACAGCGTGGCCATCCGCGCGCGCCTCGGCTATTTGCCCTCCGAACTGGCCCTGCTGGACAACTGGACGGGCATCCAGTACATCCGCTGGCTGGAGGACGCGCGCAGGGCGACGAACGGTTTCGTCGGCGAGGCGGAGCGGCTGGCCGGGCGGCTCGACTTCGACCTGGGGCGCTCGCTCAAGGGGCTCTCGACGGGCATGAAGCGCAAGATGGGCCTGATCGTGGCCCTGGCCCACAAGCCGGAGCTGCTCATCCTCGACGAGCCGTCAACCGGCCTCGACCCGCTGATGCAGCAGGTGCTGCACGAAGTGATGCGCGAGACGCGCGCCGAGGGGCGCACCATCTTCCTCTCGTCGCACAATCTGCCCGAAGTCGAGGCGATCTGCGACCGGGTGGGCATCATCCGCGACGGCCTGCTGGAAGCGGTGGAGTCGGTGGCCGATCTCACGCGCGTCTCTTTCCGCTGGCTGACCCTGGTCTTCGACGAAGCGGCGCCCGCCGAACACTTCGGCGCGCTGCCCGGCGTGACGGATGTGGACGGCGACGGATCGCGGCTGCGCATGCGCGTCGGCGGCGAGGCCAGCATGGACGCGGTGATCAAGCTCGCCGCACAGCACACCGTCAAAGACATGGACGTGGAGCATCCCTCGCTGGAAGAGATCTTCCTGGCCTACTACGGCAAGAAGGAGGCGTGAGCGATGGCGGCTATGTTTCGCAAGGCATTCCGTGACTCGCGGCGCTCAACGTTCTGGCTCTCGTTTGGCTTTGGGCTGTATGGGCTGTTCGTCATGACCTTCTATCCCTCGCTGGTGGAGCAGAGAGAAGACCTGAACAGACTGCTGGAGTCGTATCCAGACGAGATGATGGCCATGTTCTACGGGGGGGATGTCGGGGAACTGGACCTGACCTCGCCGGGGCCATTCCTGCAGACACAGTTCATCCTCTTCTGCGTGCTGATTCTGGGCGTGATTGCCAGCGTGCAGGCCTTCAATGCGCTGACGAACGCCGAGCGCGACGGCACGCTGGATATGTTGCTTAGCTTGCCCGTCTCGCGTCGCCGCTATCTGCTGGGGCGAATACTCAGCACAACACTGGGGATGTTGATTGTGCTGGCCGTGTCGTTGGGGGTATTCTGGTTCTCAACGTATATCTGGCCAGAGTTCGAAGTGCCGGTCGGGCGGCTTGCCTTGGGCATTATGGGTGGGTTTCTGCCGGTCATGGTGGTGGCGGGCTTTGCCTATTTGCTGGCCTCGTTCGTGCCTTCCAGTCGCCGCTATGCTGGGCCGCTGGTCTATCTGTTCTGGCTGGGGTCCTATCTTGTTTATAGTTTCGCCAGCGCTGTGGAGGCGCTCAAACCCCTGCGGCCCTATTTGTTATTCCACTACTTCAACGGTGGCGAAGTCATCCGCAAGGGCGCGCAGCTTGGTGACTGGGCGGTGATGGCCGGCATGGCGCTGGTCTACTTCGCGCTGGCCTGGTGGCTGGTGGACCGCAAGGAACTAGGGGTGTAAGCGCCTGAGGGCGCGCCCGCTGGTTGACCTCACCCCCACTCGGCGCTGACGCGCCTCGCCTCCCCCTCTCTGTAAACGGAGAGGGAGACAGGCCGAGCGTAGCGAAGCTGGGGGTGAGGTCTGCCCCTCAGCGCGCGCCCTCGGCCAGCAGGTCGGTCTCGCGGAACTGCATCTCGTACAGCCGCGCGTACAGCCCGCCGCGCGCCATCAGCTCGTCGTGCGGCCCCAGCTCGACAAGCTGCCCGCGCTGCAGCACGGCGATGCGGTGCGCTACGCGGATCGTGCTCAGCCGGTGGGCGATGATCACGGTCGTCCGCCCCCGCATCAGCCGCTCCAACGCCTCCTGCACAAGCTGCTCGCTCTCGTTATCCAGGCTGGACGTCGCCTCGTCGAGCAGCAGGATGCGCGGGTTCTTGAGGATGGCCCGCGCGATGGCGATGCGCTGGCGCTGCCCGCCGCTCAGCCGCACGCCGCGCTCGCCGACGGTCGTCTCGTAGCCGTCCGGCAGATCGCTGATGAAGTCGTGGGCGTTCGCCGCAGCCGCAGCCGCGATCAGCTCGCCTTCGCTGGCGTCCAGCCGCCCGTAGAGGATGTTCTCGCGGATGCTGCCGCTGAAGAGCAGCGTCTCCTGGGGGACGATGGCGATCTGCGCGCGCAGGCTGGCCTGCGTCACGGCGCGCACGTCGCGCCCGTCCACGCATACCGAGCCAGAGGTCGCGTCGTAGAAGCGCGGGATCAGGTTGAAGAGCGTGCTCTTGCCAGAGCCGCTCGGCCCGACCAGCGCCAGAACCTCGCCGGGCGCGATGTCCAGGCTGATGTCGCGCAGCACCGGCTGGCGCTCGTCGTAGGTGAACGAGACATGCTCGAAGGTGATGCGCCCCTGCACCTCGCCAAGCGTGGCTGCGCCTGGGGCGTCCTGCACGTCCGGGGCCGTGTCCAACAGCTCGAAAACACGCTCGGTCGCGCCCAGCGTCTCCTGAAACTGGGCGGCCATCCCCGCCAGGTCAGCGAACATCTGCCCGATGACGGCGGCATAGACCAGGAAGGCGACCAGCTCGCCGCTGCTCAGCCGCCCGGCCATGACCTCGCGCCCGCCGTACCACACGATCAGCGCGATGGTCGCCAGGAACAGGAAGTCCACCAGCGGGTTGAGCAGCGCGTGGATGCGCGCCTGACGCAGGGCCGCCCCCAGCAAACTCTCTGTGGACCGGGTGTAGCGGGCCGTCTCGTAGTCCTCGCGGACGAAGCCCTTGACGCTGCGCACGTTCTGGAAGGCTTCGGCGGCGATGCTGGCTGTCTCCGCCACCTGGTCCTGCACGCGCCGCCCGCCGCGCCGCGCCAGCCGGCTGATGATCAGCGAGACGACAATGAACACCGGCACGCCGGCGACGATGAACAGCGTCAGCCGCCAGTTGAGCAGCAGCATGACCAGCACGCCGCCAGCGATGGTCAGCACGTGGCGCGTCAGGCGCACCAGGTCCGTCGTCAGCAGGCGGCGGACGGTGGCCACGTCGCCGGTCAGGCGGCTGACCAAGTTGCCAACGTGCTGTTCGCTGAAGAAGCGCAGCGACAGGCCTTGCAGGTGGGCGTAGAGCTGGCGGCGCAGGTCATTGACCACGCGCTCCCCGGCGACGTTCGTGTAGTAGTTGCCGGCCATGGAAGCCATGGCGATCAACGCGAACAGGGCCAGCATGAGCAGGATGCTCGCGTTCAGGCGGGCCATCTCGCCGGAGCTGATCGCCGAGTCCACCACGCGCTGGATCAGCGCCGGCAGGGTCAGGAAGACGCCGCTGGCGACCATGCGCGCCAGCAGGGCAATGACCAGCAGGTCCCTGTACGGGCGGACGTACCCGATCAAGCGCCGCCACTGCGCGCGGCGGATGGGCGGGCGGGGGATGGGTTGCTCGGTGAGTCGTAAGTCAAGAGTCATAAGGGCCGCTACTCTGCTGCACCCAGCCTACCTCACCCCCGGCCCTCTCTCCGCTGCGGAGAGGGGAAGTCAGCTTGTGGTCAAGTCCCCTCTGCGCGTGTAGAGGGAGGGGATTCAGGGGTGAGGTGAGCCGGGACTTCGGGAAGTCTCGCGTCGCTCAACACCCCCCAGTGTGCACCCGATCTACTGGTAGCGCAAGATGTCGGAGACGGTCTTGCGCGCGGCGGCCAGCGACGGCCACAGGCTGGCGATTGTCACCACGACCAGCATCCCCACCAGCCCAAAGACCACTGTTTGCGGGGGGAAGCCGATGCCGAACATCTCGAAGGGCAGCGCGGCGATCAACCCCCGGCTGATCAGGTAGCCGAGCGGGATGCCAAATGCCCACGCCGCCACGCCGACGGTGATCCCCTCCACCAGGAATTGCGTCGCCACCGTGCCCGAAGTGGCGCCCACCGAGCGCATGACGCCGATCTCCTTCTGGCGCTCGAAGACGCTCATCGAAAGGCTGGTCAGCAGGCCGATGGCCCCCACCGCCGCGATCAGCGCGGCAGCCAGGTAGAGGATGATGTTGAAGACCAGGATGAAGCTGGTGATCGTCTCCTGGAACTCCACCCAGTTAGTGAAGTTGGCGGTGATGCCGTTCGCCAGCAGCAGCTCGTTGATCTCCTCGTTCACCGCGTCCACCTGGGCGACGGTTGGGTCGTCGCCGTCCAGGGTGATGCTGATCGAGTTCGGGAAGATTTGGCCGAGCGCCGAGCGACCTTCGAGCGCGGCCAGGTCTCCCCAATACATGCCGATCACGTCGCGCGGATGCTCCGGGTTGTCGTCGAGTTGGGCGGGCAGCTCGAAGATGCCGGCCACGCGATACGCGTCGCTGCGCCCGCCCAGGGTCAGGGTCAACGCGTCGCCAACGGCGTAGCCCCCCGCCTGGGCCAGCTCCTCGCTGATGATGATCTCGCCCTGGCCCGGCGCGTACAGCCGCCCGGCGGTCAGGCTGAGCAGGCGGCTCATCTCGTCGTCGGGTGTGGTGGTCATGCCCAGAATGCCCGTCTGCCCGTCAAACGAGCCGTCATAGCCATCCACCGTGACGAACGTGGTGCCCATCGCGTAGGAATGCGCGTTCGGCGCGTTGAGCACCAGCCCGCCAAGCTGGGCCAGCGTCTCCCACTTCATCCACACGGAGTCGAACGGGTAGCTGGCGATGCCCCGGATGATGAACGAGTCGCGGTTGCCACCGGCGATGATGACGATGGAGTCGCCCACCTCCTTGTCCATCAGGTCGGCGATGCGCGAGGCTACCACCACACCGTCCATGTCCGGGTTGTCGCGCCAGTCGTCGCCCGCCTTGAGCGTAAAGGAGAACAGCGCGGGGTTGCTGGTATCCAGACCGAAGGCGAAAATGCCCGGCGGCCCGGCGTTGATCGGCGGTGGGTTGTAGCCCTCGATCTCGATGGCCAGGTTCGCGCCAGGGTTTAGGGCGCGAATGGCGGGCAGTCCCTTCTGGGCCAGGCGTGCCTGGAAGCTGTCGGTCATCACCAGGTCGCGCACTGTCTCGAAGGGCAGACCCTCGTTGGGGGCGACAGACGCCTGGTTGCCGAAGGCGGAGAACACGTCCTCGACGACGGTGCTCAAAGACGAGAACACGGCGAAGATGCCCATGAAGGCGCCCACAGCGACGGTCAGTGTGGTGCCGGTCAGCGCCAGCCGGAACTTCTTCTGGTTGACGTTGTTGATCGCCTGGCGCAGCGTGATCGGCAGGGGGAGGCGCCGGATCAGGCGGGCGAGCAGGCCCTTGCCGTAGTCGGACTCGATGCCGAAGTCGGTCATGGCCTCCAGGATGGTCACCCGCGTGCCGTTGTAGACGGGCAGGATGGCAGCCAGGAAGGGCACGGCCAGCCCGACGATGACGCCGAGAACAATCCCCGTCGGCGAGACGCTGAACTCCTCGATGATCGTGTTGCTCTGCACGGCCAGGCCCTGCGCGGCGAAGTAGCCGCCAGGGATGCCCAGCAGCACGCCGGGGATCACCCCAATGATGCCGTAACTGAGGGCGGTGCCAGCGTAGATCACGAAGTTGTCGAAGCGCGTCGCGCCGAGCGATTTCATCACCCCGATCTGCCGCCGCTGCTCGACGACAATGGAGTTGATCACGTTGACAACCAGGAAGCCGGAGACGACCAGAGCCACCATGGCCAGGATGACCAGGATGTTGTTGGTGGTGCGCGTGGTCTCGATCAGCGAACTGGCCGCCGGGTCTTCAACATTGGTGAAGGCGGGCACGTAGGGCGTTTGCTGGGCGATGGCCGCCTGGAAAGCGCCCGCGCCGCCCTCTGCCGTGGCGAAGTCAATGAAGCGGGCGTAGATGTGGCTCAGTCCCGTGAACCCGGCGATGTGCTGCGCGTCCTCGTAGGCGGCGAAAACCAGGGTGTCGCTGGGGGCCAAGCCGGGGCCAGTCTGCTCGCCGTATGCCTGGAACAGAATGCCGGAGATGGTGTACGTCTCGGACACGATGTCGCCGCCCTGGCTACCGCTCAGGATGCGCGCGTCGAGGGTGTCGCCGATGCCCAGGCCCCAGCGTTCGGCCATGCGCCGCTCGATGGCGACCTGCCCCTGTCCGGCGACGGGGAATACCCCGTCCACCAGGCGGGGCGGCTCCAGCGTGACCTGATCGAATGGCTGGCTGTAGGCAGCCAGGGTGCCGTCGCGGAAGCGGTCTTCGCCGGGCAGCTTCCACAGCAAGGGGTAGACGGCGCGCCCTTCCACGGTCGTCACCCCCGGCACAGCACGCAGCGCCGCCAACGCCGCCTCGTTATCCACCTGCGCGCCGGCGCTGACCGTCAGCACGACACGGATCATAGCCAGCCGGTCCTGCTGAATGTCGCGCTCAAGCTGGTTGACCAGGATCTCGCCGGTCGAAAAGAGCGTGACGACGCCAAAGACGCCGATGAAGATGCTGCTGGCGACCAGCAGCGTGCGGACTTTGCGCGACCAGATGTCGCGGAGAATCTTGCGAAAGCGCGTGCGTAGCAGCATACGCCTGACCTCTCCCCTGGGCGGTGAAATGCGCGGATTCTACGACAGAACCCTGCCAAATTCTAGACACGATCGGTCTGTGACGGCACCTTTCTAGGCGAACTCTCATCTTGGCGGGCGGGGAGTGGCCGGGGACTGAACCTGTGACGCGCGCGAGGGGTGGGATTTCGGCTCTGGGCAATGCTACAGACCGACGCCGTTGCTGCCGGACAGGTTCTATCCGCCTCCCCGCCGCGCTGACTGTCGCGCCGGAAGAGAATCCGCTATCATTGGCCCGTAGAGGCGTCAGCACGAGAGCGTGAGAGGAACGCGATGGCTCGCCTGCCCATCCTGCGCCGGCATCCCCTGGGGGTGTTGCTGGTTTGCGTCCTGCTGCTCCTGGCCATGCCAGCCCTGGCCCAGGACGGTGACCCCGTCTCCACCGTGAGCGGCGAGCCAATCGCCCGCGAGGAGTTTCATGCTCGCGTGCGCCTGGTGCGCTGGCAGTACCTGCACGAGCTGACGACGCTCTACGAGCTGAGCGGTGGCAACCTGGCCCTGGGCGCGGCCTACGCGTCGCGCCTGGTCGCCAGCCTGGAGGACCCGGCGGCGCTGGGCGATGCTGTCCTGAGCGAGATGGAGACGGAGCGGCTGCTGTGGCAAACCGGCGAGCAGATGAGCCTGACGCCAGCCGCCGGAGACGCCGAGGCTCAGGAAGCGGCGTTCTTCAGCCTGTGGACTAACGTCCCGACGAGCGATCTGGCGGCCAGTGCGGAGGCGCAGGCGTTCATCAGCGACTGGTACGCGGGCGCGGAGGCCGCCTCGGGCCTGGTCCGCGACGATATTCTGGCTTTGTTCGCCACCGAGGTACTGCGCGCCCGCCTCTACGAGCATCTGGCGGCAGGCGTGCCTACCGAGGAGCAGGCAGTCCGCTCGCGGCATATCCTGTGCAGCTTCCATCCGGGCGACGTGGGCAACACGACGCCTCCCACGGCTGAGCAGCGCGCCGCCGCGCAAAGCTGCATCCGCGGCGCCCAGGCCCGCCTGGCCACCGGCGAAACGTTCGCCAGCGTGGCCGCCGTCCTGTCCGACGACCGCGCCAGCGCGATCCAGGGCGGCGACCTGGGCTGGGTGCTGCTCAGCTTCCTGGCAGAGGGCTATGCCGGCGCTGCCCGTGACGCGGCGCTCAACACGGTCGTCGGGCCGGTCGAGACCGAGTTCGGCCTGCACCTGATCGAAGTGCTCGACCGGCGGATGCAGGAACTGACGGCAGAAGAGCTTGAGGCGACGCGCCAGGGCTACTTCGACCTGTGGATCGCGACGCTGCACGCCGAAGCGGTCATCGTGCGCGCTGAGGATTGGGCTGCCGGGGTGCCCGCCGAGCCGGCCCTGGCCGACCTGGACGCCCCGGTGCTGGAGGCGATTGAGCGGCTGAGGGCACGCTAGAGCGTGTTATGCACTTTCAACCCCTATCCCCCGACCCCTTTCCCCGCAAGCGGAGAAAGGGGAGCAGCCCGTCCCTCCCCGCCAGCGGGGAGGGACCACAGGGTGGGGTTCAGGTGATCGTAGGGCATCGCGAGTTGCCCGCCGCGCCGAGTGCACAGAGTTCATAACACGCTCTAGGGGGGTCGGGCGTTCCTGTAAGGGGTGCCATCCTGCCGCATTCGGTTACGCTCAAAGGAGGGATGGTCATGCAATCGCACGCGAGCATCCGCCAGGGCTATGTCGCCGGGGAGTTCATGACGCACACTTACCGCATCAGCGGCGAGGTGGAGCTGCGTGGCATCCCTGTGCTCGACCAGCTCAACGACCACAACGCGCTGTTCCTGAGCCTGGAGCGCATGTACATCTCGCCGCTGCTCGACCCGGCCACGCTGACCGGCAATTTCGCGCACGGTGAGGTGCGCAAAGACACGCTCGGCATCGTGGTTCTGAGCCAGTGGCGCGACGGGCTGCCCCAGCGCGAAGGCCGCTACGTGGGCCGCGATCACCTCGACCGCGAGGTGCTGGTCGTGGTGGCCGGGTTCGAAGTGACGGGCACTATTCGCCTGCACTCGTCGGTTAGCGTGCCCAACTTCGTGCGCACGACGCCGGAGCATTTCATCCCGATCTTCGACGCCCATGCGACGCTCACCGCGCGCCGTAGCATTGTCTTCAGAGGCGGCGCTATCCTTATCAACCGCAACCAGATCGAAGTCTTCGCCATGCTCAAAGACTGAGCTGCCTGGCAGCGCGCAATGGAAGCTAAGGACTCGGCTATGTCCCGCATACTGGTAATTGACGACGATTTCAACCTGCTACAGATGGTCAAGCTGATGCTGGAGCGCGTCGGCCACCAGGTCGAGATCAGCAAAGAAGGTGCCAAGGGTCTTGAGCTGGCCGCCGAGACCAAGCCGGACCTGGCCATCATTGACGTGATGATGCCCGGCCTGAGCGGCTACGACGTGGTGCGCAAGCTGCGCGAGGATGCGCGCACGGCGCGCATCCCCATCGTCATCCTGACTGCGCGCAGCCAGCCGATGGACAAAGAAATGGCCCTGCAGGCCGGGGCCAATGCCTTTCTGTCCAAACCGGTCACGGCGCAGGACCTGACCGAGCGCGTTGACGCGGTGATTCGCGCCGGCGTCCAGTATCGCGTACACACCGGTCTGCTGACCGAGCAGATCCCTGCCACGGTGCCCGAAGAGCAGGACCGCACTACGCCCGTCCCGCCGCCATCGCCGCGCGTGACACCGCGCCCGGCACCTCTGCTCACGCCCGCGCCCTCCACGCCCGCCGAGCCTGAAGTGCCCGCCACACCGGACGCGCCCGCCGCCCCTACCACACGTCCGACGGGGCGCGTGCCCATCGGCGCCGAGGACCTGGCCGTGCCAGCCGAAGTACTCGCGGTGCCGGATGTGCCCGTGGCGTCCGCTGCGCCCGCCGCGCTCACTGTGCCGCCCCCCAGGCTGCCGGTGACAACTGTGATCAGTCTGCGCGGCGGCACTGGCTGCACGACCATCGCCATCAACCTGGCGCTGGCCCTTGTGGCCGAAGCGCGTCGCGCCTGCATCGCCGACCTCAGCGCGGCGGGCGGACATGTGCAACTGTATCTGCACCTCAAAGCGCAGCACTCGTGGCAAGACTTGCTCAATCAGGGCGATGAGCGCGAGCCACGCGCCCTCAGCGATCTGCTGGTCCAGCACCAGCCGTCGGGGCTGGCTGTGCTGGCCGGGCCGCCGCGCCCATCCGAGGAAACGCTGTCCGTCGCTGCTGTGCAGGGGGTCTTGCGCGAGCTGACGGCCACCTACCAGCCGGTGATCGTAGACGCGCGCCAGCTTGACACGGCTGCGCGTGGCACGCTGGAAGTCTCCAGTTCGGTCGTGGTCGTGATGAGCGACGATCCGCCCTCGGTGCAGACGACCAGTCAGTTGCTGGCCCTGCTGGGCGCGATGGGCATCGAGATGGGACGCATCCGTGTGGTGCTCAACCATGTGCGGCCCGCGATTGACGTGCCTGCCGAAGCCATTCAGAAGGCGCTGAAACGGCCGATTTCGGTGGACGTACCCTACGAATCTGGCCAGTCCGTCGCTGTCCGGCGAGGCGTGCCACTGGTCAGCGCCAAAGCCGACAGCGCCTTCGCCCGCAGCATTCAGCAGTTGGCCCGGACAGTTGTCTCATGACGCGCGCTCGTCGTATAACCTGCTACGAGTCACGTGCGACCAGAAAGGCATCCCTATGAGCAGACGACTCACGGTTGGCATCCCGGCGTTCCTCGTCCTGGCGAGCCTGCTGGCACTTGGCGCTGCCCCGCTCGCCTGGGGCAGCGAGGCCGCGCGGCAAGCCGATCCTACCCAACAGCAGCAGACGGTTGATGCCATTGTGCAAGGCCGTTTCACGCAGACCGCGGAAGTGCAGCGGCTGATTGACCTGACGCAGACGGCGCAGGCTGCCACCCTGTTCGCGCCGACCCTGACTGCCGCCTTCGAGGCGACGGTTGACGCCGCCTTCAGCCAGGCGCTGACCGCAACTGCTGCTCCTCAGATGACGGCGACCGCCGAGGCATTCACCCAGGCCATGCCTGGCGTGGTCGTGGCCCTGCAGGCCATCGCCAATGGGCGGATCGAGAACATCACGCGCTGGCTGGGCGAAAACCAGACGACCCTGCAGACGATCCTGGAGACTGCTCCATTGGCCGGGCTGGAGGGTGAAGCGCTGTCCGGTTTGTTGGAGACATCGCTCGCCAGCCAGGGCCGCTTGAGTGCGCTCTTCGTCTACGACATCGCCGGAGCGGTGTTGGCCGCTACTGATCCCTCGTTGGCTGGCACACAGGTCGCCGGCCAGCCCTATTTCCGGGCCAGCTTGAGCGGCCCGCTGACCCAGGCGCCCGCTGTGGATATGCCCGGCGGGGCGCTGGTCATGGTGGTCACCCGCCCGATCTTCGACGACGGCGGCCAGACGGTCGGCGTGCTGGCGGGCCTGGTCGATCTAGCCACGCTCGACGATCTGTTCGCCGGGCCGACCGCCTACGAGCAGCAGGCTGCTGCCTCGCTGGGCGTGGAGTTGGGCGTGTCCAGTTACCTGGTCTCTGGCGCGAACCGCACCGTGCTCGCCCCGGCGGAGTTGGCCAGCGCGTCGCGGGTTGACAGCAGCGGGATCGCGCGGGCGCTGGCTGGCGAGAGTGGCGCGGCCCCCTATGACGACTGGCGCGGCGAGACCGTGGCCGGGGCGTTCCGCTGGGTGCCCGCCCTCAACGCGGCCCTGCTGGTTGAGGTGCCAATGAGCCAGGCCGCCCAGTTGGCTGCGCTGCTGCCCACACCCACGCCCACACCCACCCTCACCCCGACGCCGCTGCCGGCCTCGCCGACGCCGCGCCCGGAAATCTTCCCGACCAACACTGTCGCCCAGGTGCAGATTGCCGAGCAGGTCTTCGAGCACGGGCGCATGTTCTGGATCCGCCACTCCCGCCAGATCTGGGTGATGGTCAATGTGCCGGCGGACAACAACCTGGGCGGCGACTGGTTCTGCTACAACGACACCTTCCTGGAAGGCGAAGCGGAAATTGACCCCAGCCTGGTCCCGCCGTCCGGGATGTACCAGCCTCGACGCGGCTTCGGCAAGCTCTGGCGCACACGCGGCGATCTGCAGAGCGGGCTGGGTTGGGCGCTGACGCCGGAGTTCGAGCTGACCAGCAACTACACCTATATCGCCGGGGGCTATGTGGAGGGGTTGCAGTACTTCCCCGGCCCCGGCGAGCATCGCCTGACCACGCTCTACAACGAGAGCATCAGCTTCTTCGAGTCCGACATCCGCGGCGATTGCCTGGGCGGTACGTGGCGCATGACAGGCGCGCCATAAACCTGAGAGGCGCGGCCCCGTGTGCCACCTGCAGCGGGGTAGACGAACGGCTCAGAATTGCTCAGGGGAGGGCTGAGAAGCTCTCCCCTGTCCGATCTGAGCGCTGCCGATCTGCCCGCTGTCTGATCGCCGCCGCTGTACGCTTCTGCCATGCGTTCGCTGACCCCTATCGCGCGCCGGATTTGCCACGCCGGGCAGGGTCGTGCATAATCCATGTAATTGGGGGATATATAGGGAGACGGGAGCGCCTGTCACACAGCGTAGGCACTCTCCTGGGGGCCGGCAACTCAAGACCTGACCTTGATCCGGTGAGGGCTGGCTCAGCAGGAACCACGCGGCGCTACACAAGGGGGCAGCCATGAGCGAGCCGATTGACATCCCGCTCGAAGACGAGTGGGAATCCCATGGCGACGATCCTTTCGACAGGCCGCTGCCCGCGCCGGCCCCGGCCCTGCGCGAGTTGTTGCGCGCGCCGGCTCATCCCTCTGAGCTTGACATCCCCCTCAACCTGGTCATTGATATCCTGCTGCGCATGATGTTCAACGAAGGCGAGGTCATGCTGCGCCGTTTCGGCGAGGTGACGCGCCTGGAACTCAAGCTGCTGGACCACATCCTGATCAGGCTGCAAGAGGAGCATATCGTCGAGGTGGTCAGCGCAGGCGGTGTGGGCCGCCTGGGTTACGCCTACAGCCTGTCCGACGCGGGCACCAAGCGCGCGCGTGACGCCCTGGCTCGCAGCCAGTACGTCGGCCCCGCGCCGGTGAACGTGGAGAAGTACACCGAGATGATCCTGCTACAGACGCAGCGCAGCATGAGGATCGTCCCGCAGCAGGTCAAGAAGACCCTGGCCCACCTGGTGCTGCCGGAGGATTTCCACCGCCGAATCGGCCCGGCGCTGAGCATGGGCACCTCCATGTTCCTCTACGGGCCGCCCGGCAACGGCAAGACGAACATCGCCCAGTCCATCGCCCGCCTGATCGCTGGCGCGGAGCCGATCTGGGTGCCCCACGCCATCACCATTGGCGGCCACATCGTCAGCATCTACGATCCGTTGATCTTCCGCGAGGTCCCGCTCAGCAAAGACGATCTGCGCGCTTTCAAAGCGGATAAGGATAGCCAGGTGGATCGGCGCTGTG
This sequence comes from Chloroflexota bacterium, assembly GCA_037447125.1. Classification (GTDB taxonomy): domain Bacteria; phylum Chloroflexota; class Anaerolineae; order Aggregatilineales; family Aggregatilineaceae; genus UBA2029. The sequence goes on from JBBIHG010000024.1 coordinate 13,652, forward strand.
GCTACTTCCAGCGCCCGACGGTGATCGTCGGCGGCGAGCTGACCATGGCCGCGCTCGACCTGCGTTTCGACCCGGTCGCCAAGTTCTACGAGGCTCCCTTGCAGCTCAAGGCCAATGGCGGCATGTTCCTGATTGACGACTTCGGCCGGCAAATGATCTCGCCCGCCGAGCTGCTCAATCGCTGGGTGGTGCCCCTGGAATCGCACGTGGACTACCTGCGCCTGCAGACGGGCCAGACTATCGCCATCCCCTTCCAGCAACTCATGGTCTTCAGCACCAATATTGAGCCGCGCAACCTGGTGGACGATGCCTTCCTGCGCCGCATTCAGATGAAGGTCAAGGTGAATACGCCGGACGAGCGCGCCTTTTCCCAGATCTTCGCCCTGTACGCGCAGCGTCTGGGCGTGCCCCTGGACAGGGATGCATTCGTCTACCTGATCCAGAAGTGGTACCGCGAGCCTCGACGGACCATGCAGGCCGTCCACCCACGCGACATCCTGCGCATCCTGGTGGCGGTGGCCGATTACGAAGGCCTGCCTCCGCGCATGACGCCCGAGGCCCTGGATACGGCCTGCGAGAGCTACTTCGTGGATTCCATTGACAACGGTGCCTCTCTTGCTCGGACTGGGAGTCTGTCGCCACGCCTGACTCCCCAGCCGCGCTGAGCGGGCCAGCCCTCAGCGAGAGCAAGGCTGCTAGTGCACGTTGGCGGAAGTCAACCAGCGGTTGTTCGATGATTGACCCCACCCTAAATCCCTCCCCGCCAGCAGGGAGGGACTTGAGTCTGCTCCCCCTTTCTCCGCTAGCGGGGAAAGGGGGCCGGGGGGATAGGGGTCCATCAGGTCCAACCGCGCACCGATTTCCGCCCTGATGCTAGAGGCTGTTATGAACTTCACGGTTCCACCAGACGGATCGGCCTGAGCAGCGACCGGTCGAATGAGGCGATCTCCCCAGGAGACATCTCCCCCAGCGCGCGGCGGACGCGGCCCGCATCCTGGCGAAGCTGGTGCACGTCCACACCCTGGCACACGTCCGGCAGTTGGGCGAACCACTGCACGCTGCGCTGGAGCATCTTCAGCGCCCCGGCGTGATTGCCGCGCGTGATGTGGTAGTAGGCCACGCCCACCTGCAGAATCGCCCGGTATAGCTCGCGCACCGGGCCAGGCTCGGTCATCCACTGCTCCTCGAAAGCGTCATGCTGGGCGTAGAACGCGCCCGCGTTGAAGCGCCGGACGCCCAACCGGGCCAGCGGCGGCAGTGGCTCCTGGCACTGGCAGTCGAGGGTGGCGCGCGTCGCCTCGTCCATGCGACGGGCGTGGGCACGAACGCGGTCGAGCAGCCGGTTTTCCAGATCGGGCAGGGCTAGCACGCCCACCGCCCCGACTTGCCGGGCCGCTGCCTCCAGCGCCATGTCCGGCGCGACGACCAGCACCGGCATCCGGCGTGTGGCCTGCTCGGTCGTCACCGCCGCCACGCGCGCTTCCCAGGTCGGCTCCGCCGCGTCCACCAGCAGCAGCGCCGGATAATCGTCAATGAGACACAGGGGCCAGTCAGCCGCGTAAGGGTAAGAGATGGGCACGTACCCGCCCGCGCGCAACAGGCGCCCGGCACGCCCGGCCCACTCCGCCGTTCCGGCGATGCCAACCACCGGTGGATCATCCAGCACAGAGCTGTTACTCACTTTCGAGGGCGACGGGGGTTGCCAGTGCCTGGCGGATCGGCTCCGGCAGAATCGCCCTATCCGGACGGCAAAGCACCACGTGGCGGGCGCTGGTGTGATAGATCAGCGCGTCCTCGCCGGCGCGCAGCACGATCCGGAAGCCGGGCGTCTCTTGCTGGCTGTAGGCGATGCCCGCCTGCGGGCAGCCGACGCTGTCGTCCGGCCAGGTGACAGTCACCACGCTGGCCAGTTGCAGCGCATCCTGGGCGATCCCCAGCCGGCGGGCGGCGTCCGCCCGGCACAGCGTGACCATCGCCGAGGCGATGGGGTCCACCAGGATCGGCGTGCCGTCGCGGGCCAGCCAACCGGCGTCGTCGCAGAGGAAGAACGTCCCTTCCAGATCGGTGTGGTAGACGTAGACACGATCTCCGGCGCTGTAAGCGATGCGGTAGCCCGCCGTGGTGCCACCGGACGTGCCGCCCGCCGCCCCTTCGCGCGTCGCGCAGCCCCACGTCGCGTCCCGCCAGGCGAAGCCATCCACGCTCAGCAGACGGATGTCGGCGGGAGCCACACCGCTCGCGATCAGGTCGGCTGTCGTCGCCTCGATCATCGCCTCAACCGGGGATGGGTGCGCCGCGTCGGCGGTTGCCGCGGCGACCAGCGTCGCCGGAGAGGGCAGATCAGTCGGCGTGGGCGTGACGGCCATGGGCGTTGGGGTGGGCGTCGCGGTGGGGGGGATCAGCGTGCGCGTGGGCTGGACGGTCGGCGCGCGACTCACGTCCGATCCGCCGCACGCAGCGAGTAGCAACGCGCCCAGGGCCAGGATCGCCGCGCGGCGCCCGAACGTGGCTCTCCGTCCAGATGGCATGGCTCAGCGCCACTCCGTCAGCCAGGCGTCCACCTGGGCCGCGCTGACGCCTTCGACACCGACGATCTTGTTGAAGCCCTCGCCGGCGACGATGGTCACGCGCGAAGGCGATACCCCCAGGGCCTCGGCCAGCACGGCGACGAGCTGCGCCTCGGCCCGGCCTTCCGCCAGCGGCTCGGTTAGGTGGATTTCGAGCGAACCGTCAGGGTGTATGCCGGCAATCGCCACCTGATCGGCGGGTGCCACCACGCGGACGCCGAAGGCCGCCCCGTGCTGCGCGTCGGTGATCTGAAAGTCCCGCGGCATGACCTCGCCCTTTCCCCGCCTTGAGCAGTCCAGCCCGGCCCTCAGGCCAGCAGCATGGTGATCAGCATCTGGCCGACGATCTGCAACAGCACCATGACGATGATCGGGCTGAAATCCAACCCAGCCATTTGGGGCAACAGGTTGCGCACCGGGGCCAGCACCGGCTCGGTCAGATCGAAGATGGTGCGGGCCAGCGGGCTGTAGGGATCGATGTTCACCCAGCTCATCAGCACGCGGGCCAGAATGATCAGCGAGTAAATCTGCACGAACAACTGGACAAGCATGGCTACGCTTTCCAAGACCCTATCTCCTTGTTGACCCTCTCTACCTCATGATACGCGCCGCGCCCGCTCAACGTCGCGGTCCGAAGATGGCGCGGCCAATGCGCACCAGCGTGGCCCCCTCCTCGATGGCGACTGGATAATCGTCGGTCATGCCCATGCTCAGAGCACCCCACTCCGCGCCGGGAAAATCGGCGGCCAGGGCATCGCGCAGCGCGCGCAGCGCGGCGAAGACAGGGCGCACCCGCTCCATGTCGTCCACGATGGGCGCCATGGTCATCAGCCCGCGCACGCGCAGCCCCGGCAGGGCCAGCACCGCTGCCACATCGTCCCACAGCGCGCGGCGGCGGGCGCGATCCTCCTCCCAGCGCCGGGCATCCCAACCCTCTTTGCTCGCCTCGCCAGAGACGTTCATTTCCAGCAGCACGTCGAGCGTCCGCCCCGCCTCAACCAGCGCCCAGCTCAGTCGCCCGGCCAGGCGCACGCTGTCCAGCGAGTGAAGCAGCGCAAAATCGCGCACCACGTAGCGCGCCTTGCGGCTCTGCACATGGCCGACCATGTGCCAGGTCACTGGCACGGCCAGCGCCGCATTGACCTGGGCGATCTTGCCAAGCGCCTCCTCGACACGGTTCTCGCCGAAGTGCTGCACACCCGCCGCCGCCGCTTCGAACACGCGCGCCGGCGGCTGCGTCTTGCTGACGGCGACCAGCGTCACTGCCTCCGGCGGGCGCCCGGCCCGCTGGCAGGCGGCGGCGATAGTCCTGTGCACGGCGGCCACACGCTCAGCGATGGTCTCGCTCACTTCCACCATGCTCTCAGCTTCCGTTGAGCGCCGCGATCACGCCGAAGCGACCCGTCCGCCCGCGCTCGGCGCGATGCGAATAGAACTCGTCGGTGCGCGTCGCCGTGCACAGGCTAGCAACCTCGATCTGCGTCACGCCGGCGCGCTGCAGGGCCAGCTTGTTGGCTGCCCACAGGTCGAGGTAGGCGCTGCCGTCGTCCGCGCGGTGGATCAGCCCGTCCGTCCCCCCGAACGCCTCGGCGACGGCGGCGACCACTTCTTCGCCCACCTGGTAGCGCTGCGGGCCGATGCTGGGGCCGATGGCCGCCTGCACATCCGCCGGGCGCGTGCCGAAGGCGTCCGTCATGGTGCGCAGGGCACTGACGCCCGCGCCCAACACCGTCCCGCGCCAGCCCGCATGGGCCAGGCCAAGGGCGTGTCGCGCCGGGTCGTAGAGCAGGATCGGGGCGCAGTCGGCGAAGCGCATGATCAGCGCCAGGCCGGGCCGCTCGGTGACCAGCCCGTCGGCGCGGGCCAGCCAGCGGCGGTTCGGGATTGGCCCCCGCGCCAGAACCGTGTCGGCGCTGTGCACCTGCCAGACCGTGCAGGCGTGCGCCTCGTCCAGGCCCAGCGCCGCATAAGCGCGCCAGTGATTCTCGCGCACAGCGGCCAGGTCGTCGCCAACCGTGCCGCCCAGGTTGAGCGAATCCCAGGGCGCGCGGCTGACGCCGCCCAGCCGCGTGAAGATGCCGTGCACCAGCCGGTCGCTGGCGGCCCACTGCTCGAACTGGTAGAACACCGGTCCCTGGCCGTTGATACGCCGCACGCGCTGCCTTCCTGGACGCGATAAGCTGGTAGAATAGAGGTGAGCGTGCCCTGATTATAACGCACACCCGCCGCCTGCGCCGTTGTCCGGGCGGGCCTCACCCCCTGGCCTCGCCGCCCAGCGCCGAGCGGGGGTGAGGTGTAGGGGCCTATTGGTGCAGATGAACGAATTAGCGCGGAGACCACGTGCGGCCTGTAGGGGCGGGTTTCGAAACCCGCCCCTACAAGAACGGCGGGGGTCGTAGGGCGTATGGCCATACGCCCCTACGGGGCGCAGCAGAGCCGCGCCCATGCCGCCGGAAGGGTTTTGCGCACACTCGCTAGCGGGAATTGAGGACAGACCATGCCAAGTCTACGCGACAAGCTCACTGTCCTGGCGCGGTCGAGCCTGGGGGGGGTTCGCAGCGGCCAGGGAGCGGACCGTCCGCCAGCGGGCGACCTTGCCAGGCAGGTCGCGGCACTGCGCGCGGAGATTGACCAGGCGCTGGACCGCGACGAGCGCCTCGCCCGCGACATCGAGGCGGCCCAGGCGGAGATCGCCAGCGCCGATCGCCAGGCGGACGAGGCGCTGACGCGCGGCGATGAGGCCACCGCCCGCCACATCGTCCGCCAGATGCAACGCCGCCAGCAGCAGCTTGCCATGTTGCAGGCCGAACAGGCCCAGCATCGCCGCTCGGCCTCCGACTTGATCCGCCGCGTCAACACGCTGGAGGCGCTCGCCGCCGAGGCACAGGGAGCGAAAGCGGCGAGCCAACGCGCGGCAGCGCCCGTCCCCCCGCCGGTGGAACGGCTGCGCCAGGCGGTCGAAGAAGCGGCCCCGACCGCGCCAGCCATCGAAGCTGAGCTTGACGAGCAGGCGGTCGAGGACGACCTGGCCCGCCGCCGTGCCCGTCTCAGCCTGTAGAGCGCCCGAAGCCGGGCGCAGGGAAAGCGTCACCGCAGAGACGCAGAGGAAAACTGTTTGCAGGACGTTCTTCTCCGCGTCCTCTGCGTCTCTGCGGTTCAAGTCTTGCGCTCCAATTGTCGAGCGTGGCCGCCCTCTTTACAGATTTCACGCATCTGGTGTAGAACAGAGGGTGACACCGGTACGAGCCTGTTGGGTGTGCCAGGCCGCGACACGCTGCGCGCGCCGGGTCACGGGAGCAAGCCATGAGCGTTCTGCCCGATCCCAATGCCCCGCGAATCCTGGTCGCCGAGCGCGATCCCGACCGGATGGACCAGCTCGCCACGCTGCTGGAAGACCGGGGTTACGTCGTCCACAAGGCATACTACGCTGGCGACGCGCTCGACGCGCTGCGTCACCAGGCTTTTGACCTGGCGGTGATTGACACGCAGATGGTCGACCGCAGCCAGCACCTCCTGGCCAACCAGATGGTGGAATTCAACAAGGTGGCCTGGGTCGCGGTGGTTGACGAGCGCCACGCCGCGCCGCAGTCATTCCTGGCGCGCGGGGCGGCTGCCATTGTCCAGCGTCCGTTCACCGCTGGTGTGCTGCTGCGCCACCTTGAAAACACCCTGCGTGGCCAGCGCATGTCGCTGGCGGGGCAGCCAGAACTGCCCGACGAAGGAAGCCGCACAGCGCACGACGAGCTAAGCCGTCTGCTCGCCCAACGCCTGACCGAGCAGCAGACGCTCTCCAGGCTGGCGCGCTCGCTGAGCGCTGTGCTCGATCTGGACGTGCTGCTCACCCAGGTCGTAGACGCCGCGGTCAGCCTGAGCCACGCCGAAGAAGGGCTGCTGCTGCTGCCCGACGAAGAAGACCGGGCGCTGCTGATCCGCGCCGCCAAAGGGCTGGACGGCGAGACGGCGCGTAACTTCCGCATCAAGACGCAGGACTCGCTGGCCGGCCACGTCTATCGCACCGGACAGCCAGTGCTCGTGGGCGACCGGGGGCCGCAGAAGATCAAGACCGAGTACCTGGTCAAGTCGCTGTTGTACGTTCCGCTCTCTATCAAGGGCCAGATCATCGGCGTGTTGGGCGTGAACAACAAGTATGCCGACCGCACCTTCAGCAAGCACAGCCTGGACCTGCTGCAAGACCTGGCTGCGCACGCCGCCGTAGCCATCGAGAACGCGCGACTGTATGAGGACAGCCTGCTGCGCACGCGCGAGCTGGCGACGCTCGTCGAGGCGGGCGAAGCGGCCAACTCAACGCTGGCGCTCGACAAAGTGCTGGCCACGATTGCCGCCAAGCTCATCGCCGCTCTGGGCGCCAGCCAGTGCTACATCGGCGAGTGGATGCCGGACGAGCAGGTGCTGCGTCTGCTGGCGGTGCAGTACCGGGCGTTGTGGCGCCCCGCCGCCGGCCCTGGCATCGGCCCGACCCTGGAGCTGGCGCTGGATCGCGGCCTGTCCATGCGGCGGCCAGTCCTGACGGCGCTCACCGCTCAGGAGCAGATGCCCTATGCCACCACGCTGCTGCCCCAGCGCTATGCCGCCGCCAGCGCGATCACCACCCCTCTGCTCACTCACGAAGGGCCGCTGGGCGCGATTGTGCTGACGCACATGCACGAGTCCTTCAGCGAGAACGATGCGCACAAGGTCCAGCGCGAGCTGCAGCAGTACGCCCGCGACCTGCTGAACACGCTCTCCGGCCCGGAAGTGCGCCGCCACGAGAGCGCCCTGTTCGCCGTCGCCCACCATATGATCGCTGCCGTGGACGCTGACTGGCTGGAGATTGCCCTGTGGAATCCCACCCAGCAGCAAATGAGCGTGGCCCTGTCGTGCGGGGGCAGCATCTGGCTGGAGGAGACCAGGCCAACGCTAGACCTGCGCGACCTGCCGCAACTGGCCAGGGCCTTGACCGCACAAACGGCCTTCAGCGGCCCTCCCCAAGGAGATATTCAGGCGCTGGCCGACCTGGTGAGCGGCCAGAGCGTGCTGGCTCTGCCCCTCATCATCAAGGGCGAGACCGCCGGCCTGGTGCTGCTGGTTGACACGCTGAGCAAGCGCAACTTCACGCGGCGCGAGGTCGAGCTTGCCCAGGCACTGGTGCTACAAGCCGCCAACGCGCTGGACAACGCGCGTCTCTACCGTGACCTGGAGTTGAGCCTGCACGAGCTACATCGCACCCAGAGCCGCCTGGTGCAGACAGCGCGCCTGTCGGCGATGGGCGAGCTGGCGGCGGCGGTCGCTCACCAAGTCAACAACCCGCTGACCACGATCCTGGGCGACACGGAACTGATCCTGGCCGACCTGCCACCCGACGACCCCAACCGGGAGTCGCTGGAGGCCATCTCGCGGGCGGGCAAGCGCGCGCACGAGGTGGTGCGCCGGCTGCTGGCCATGGCCCGCCAGCGCTCCGGCGACGAGTCGCCCGAACCCCAGGATGTCAACACGACCATCCGCAACACGCTCACCCTGGTCGAGAACCACATCCGTCAGGGGCGCATCGCGCTGGAGGTGGACCTGGACGAGAAGCTGCCCATGGCCGCCGGGATACACGGCCAGCTTGAGGATGTGTGGCTCAACCTGCTGCTGAATGCCCGCGACGCGGTGGCCGGACGCCCGGAGCCGCGCATCAGCGTCAAAACGCGGCCCAGCCCAGACCAGACTGGCGTGGAAATCATTGTGTGCGACAATGGAGAGGGCATCGCGCCGGAGTTGCACGCGCTGGTCTTCGACCCGTTCTTCACCACCAAGCCGCCGGGCGAGGGCACCGGGTTGGGCCTGCACATCTGCCAGCAGATCGTCAGCAAGAGCGGCGGTCGCATTTCCGTGCAGAGCAACTATAATGAAGGCGCTTGCTTTGTTGTCTTCTTGCCATCCTACCGGGGGCCAGACGAGCCATGAGCAAACCGTACATCTTGGCTGTAGATGACGATCCCGACGTCCTGGGCACGCTCTACCGCGCGCTGACCCGTGAGGGATTCGAGGTGGGCCGCGCGTCGTCGGGCCTGGAAGCGCTGGAGATGCTTGCCGCGCGCCGCCCGGAGCTGATCATCCTCGACATCATCATGCCCGGCCTGGATGGGCTGTCCGTCTGCCGGCGCGTGCGCGCTGACCACCAGTATGATGACCTGGCCATTCTGTTCCTGACGGCGCGCGGCCACACCGACGACATCGTAGACGGGCTGGACGCTGGCGGCGACGACTATGTGGTCAAGCCGTTCGAAGTGGCCGAACTGGCCGCCCGCGTGCGCGCCCTCATCCGGCGAGGACAGCGCAGCGCCATCCTGGACAGCCCGCGCCTGGCTGTCGGGCGCTTGCGGCTTGACTCCAGCACGCACCAGGCCACCACCGCCGATGGCGCCCCGATCCAGCTCACGGCGACCGAACATCGTCTGCTGCGCTACATGATGGAGCACGCCAACCAGGCGCTCTCGCCGCAGCACTTGCTCGAAGCCGTGTGGGACTACCCGCCCAACACCGGCGATCCAGACCTGGTGCGCGCCCATGTGCGCAACCTGCGAGCCAAGCTGGAAAAGACAACGGACGCCGAGAGCCTCATCCGCACCATTCATGGCGTTGGCTACATGATCTCCGACTGAGCGCTCCCCACAAGCGCCGCCCCACCCCGGGGCCGCCGACCGCAGGCATTTTCACAGATCTTTCATACCGGCGTCGTTCACAACCTCTGTTTGTCGCCTATACTAGAGACCAGATGACGGACACACGGTCGTCAAAGGTCTTTCATGTCCGCACGCAGCGTAAAGCCAAACACGATTCTCACCGTGCATGGCGATTCGATCGCCCGCAAGGTGATCGGGCGCACCCTTGCCCGCGAGGGCCATACCATCCTTGAGGCAGCTGATGGCCAGACCGCGGTCTGCCTGGCCAGCACCCACCGGCCCGACATGATCATCCTCGACGCGACGCTGCCCGACATGAACGGCCTGGAACTGTGCGCCACCCTGCGCGCTCTTCCGTATGTCAGCCACGCGTCGATCCTGTTCGTCAGCGAGCGGCACAGCGCCTACTACGTCGCCCAGGCGCTCGACTCTGGCGGCGACGACTTCCTGTACCGGCCCTTCGCCTCGCGCGAACTGAAAGCGCGCGTGCGCGCGCTGCTGCGCCGGGCGGAGCGCCAGGGCAAAGACAGGAGCCAGCCGGTGCTGCGCCTGGACGCCAGTGCGCAGCGCGTGCAGGTCAACGAGCGTAGCGTACAGCTCACTGCCACTGAATACCAGTTGCTGGCCCACCTGTGCCAGCGACCGCGCCAGCATCACCGCGCGCACGATCTGCTGGCGGCAGTGTGGGGCTACCCGTCCAACCAGGGCGATACCGCCCTGGTCCGCAACCATATTCGCAACCTGCGGCGCAAGATCGAGACCGATCCCGATCACCCCCGCATCATCCTGGCATTGCACGGGCGGGGTTACACGATCAACGCCGTCATCGAGCACGTTCAGGAGCAGTCCACCGGCCCCTGAGCCGCTCCCCCGGCGCTGACAAATCCTTATAAACTCCTCACAATAGCCTGACAGGGCGGCCAGACCTTCTATGGTATGATTGCCAATAGGGGCAGCCTCGGTCGCGCCGACTGGCACGCGCCCCGTTGACTCTCTGCTAGCTCACTGGCGGCTTGAGGTGGACCATGGGGGGCAGACTCCGTAGATTACTGGCCGTGTTGGATGGTAGCCCAAGGCGCACGCGCGGCCAAAGCCTGGTGGAACTGACCCTGACCCTGCCGATCTTGCTGGTCATGCTGCTGGGGCTGACCGAGATCGGCTGGTTTGCCAATAACTACCTGACGCTGCTGGATGTTGTGCGCGAGGCGGGGCGCTTTGGGGCCACCCTGGACCCCATGGCCTGGCCCGACGGCCAGGAGAAGAATTATCAGCGCATGGATTGCGATGATCTGCCCGACCGCTTCAACAAGCTTCCCTTTGAAGATCGAGCGTCATGGCCTGGCCCTAACCTGACCGCGTGGGGCTATGCCAGCGGCGACGAGCGCCCGATCGGCTTCTACGACGGCGTGGCCTGCTCGGTGATCGCCAACATGCAGCCCCTGGTGTTCAACGACCTGACCGACGACGTGGTGGTATCCGTCTTCCAGTTTGTCGTGCTCAACCGCGGCACGATCAACGCTCAGGTACGCATCGTGGGCCGGCTGCCCGCGCGCGCCAACGAGTGCGAAAACGACGACGAGTACGACCCCTTCGACTGGAACCGCGACGGCAGCGGCACCGGTATTGACGAGGACACAGCCCGCTACGACGTGGGCTGGGACAACGTGCGCGGCTACGTCTTTCGCGGCAACCGGCGCATGAACTTCGGCGCGCCGATGGATTGCCTGGGCTCGGCATTCTCCACCGTCGCCGTCGAAGAGCTGCTGGACTTCAGCGACCACCCGGACCGCCAGCGCAAGATCAGCCAGGTCGCCAATTCCGGGCTGATCCTGGTCGAGGTCTTCTGGCGGCATCGCCAACTGCTCGCGCTCCCCTGGTTCAACCTGGGGCCCCTCGCCGAAGGCCAGTTGATCCATGTCTGGGCGTTCTTTTCTGTCTCTGCCGCCGAACCTGATCTGAACTATTGACACAGCACCTGGTGCGACGCCCATGAAACGTTTGCCGATCCCTACCCCCCTCTCTCAGCGTTTACAGCGCAGCCAGCGTGGACAGTCTATCTTGCTGCTGGCCTTCGCCTTCATCGCCCTGATCGCCTTCGTGGGGCTGGTGACGGACGTGGCGCTGCTGTTCACGCGCTATGCGGCCCTGCGCCGCGCCGTTGACGCGGCAGCGATTGCCGCCGCCAGCCAGATCCGCGAGGGCACGAACTACGCCACGTTGACCTTCGCCGCCGAACAGTACATCGAGCTGCACAACCTCGACTCGCGCTCCACGCTGGTTGAGACCTGCGAGACGGACATCTATCAGTGGCGGGCGGGCCTTGGGCCCTGGGAAGGCGATCCGCACCCGGAGGCGGCTTACTTCCCCGTCAGCCAGCACATGCCCGAAACCGAACTGTGCGATTGGGACAATCCACATAAGCTGATTCGCGTCAGCGCGCAGATCGAGTCGCCGACGACCTTCCTGGCCCTGATCGGCATCCCCTCGATCACCCTGGAGGCGACTTCGGTCGGCGAGACGGCGGTGCTCGACGTGGCCCTGGTCATTGATGTCTCGGAGTCCATGTCGCAGGAAACCAATAGCACCCACTACACCGCCGTTGGCCTCACTTATGGCGGAGGCGGATCGCACACCATTCGTCCGGAGTGCTACACGACTCCTGAGGACCTGGCCAGGGGCGTCCGCCTCTATGCCAGGGAACGCTGGGCGGGGTGCTGTAACGATCCGGGTACCGGCTCGGTGAGTGACGGCACGGTGCGCAAGTCTACGGGCGGCTTTCTGCCCAATGGCCACATCTGGCACGATGCCAATTTCAACAATATGTGGGACCCTGGCGAAGATGGGCTGGCCAGCAACGTCGCCCAGAGCAGCAGCCTGACCGATCCCCAGGGGTTCAATTTCACCACCCTGATCTGCCGCCCCTTCAAAGATGTGAAGGACGCAGCACGTTTGTTCATCAAGCGGCTGGACTTCGTGCGCGGCGACCGGGTGGTGCTGGTCACCTTTGACCGCGTAGGCGTCGCCTACGATCCGGATGGCGAAGGTACTAATTTCCGCCCATTGCTGCGCAGCGAACAGGCGGCTATTGACGCCCTCGACCAAAAAGTGGGCGTGTGGATCAACCCGAATCGCGATCGCCTGCACAACATTTGTCAGGAATACATAGATGCTCAGACAGAATGGAATCAGTGGCTGGCCGAAGGAGCCGATCCGGACGAAGAGCCGGAACGCCGCCCCTTTGCCTACGAGTCTCTGGCTCCTTGTGGTATCACCAACATTGGGGGCGGCATTCTGACTGCCAGCAACGCACTCACCGATCCCGTTGACGTGCGCCGTGACGCAGTGTGGGTGATGGTAGTGCTGGGCGATGGGGCCGCCAATGCGACCAATCGCATCCCCAATGCCACCAGTATCCGCAGCTATGGCTATTACGGTTTCTGCCCCTGGTGGACATTCTGCAATCTGAACCCGGGTGTCGGTCCTGTCTGGCCGGAATGCACGGAGAACAACCCCGCCCAGACCGAGCTGGCCAGACCGGTGTGCAACGATCACGATCCGCACTCTCGTCAGTTTTGCATGGACTGGACGACCAACGAGCCTGAGGAAGGCAATCCAGAATGCGGCGTGGCAGGGCACTACGACGCTGACGACTACGCCCGCGATATGGCCGACTTCGCCGGCCTGATCGAAATCCAGCCCAACATCCCCGGCAACTTTATCGCCATGTTCTCCATCGGCTTTGGGAGAGAGGTGATCGAAGACCCGACTGCCGCACCCATGTTGCGCTACATTGCTGACGCAGGGGACAACGGCTTCATAGACAACAACCTGCAGCACGACCTGCGCGAAGACCGTAACTCGATGCCCACCTATCCCATCTATCCCCTCGGCGGCCCGCAGTACCCGGCCTACTACGGCGAGCCTGACGTGTGTGAGGTCGATCGGACGACAGGGCTGCCGCCGCACCCGACGCAACAATGTGGGCAGTACTATTTCGCGGCCGGCCTGGCTGAGCTGAACGACGTTTTTGAAGATATCGCGAGCCGCATGTTCACCCGTCTGTCGCGCTAGGCGCAGGCGTTGCGAGTGTGAGAGAAGGACACGATGAGTCCAACAACTGAATCCCAGATGGCGGAGCGGACCGGCAGGCGTGGCCAGACGCTGGTCGAGTTCGCGCTGACGCTGCCCATCTTGCTGCTGCTGATGTTCGGTGTGATCGAGTTCGCGCGCATTTTCCAGGCGTGGATCACGCTGCAGAACGCGGCGCGCACGGCGGCCCGCTACGCCATCACTGGTCAGTGGGACGAGAACACCCTGGCTGAGGCAATGGGCTACACTTTCCCCGAAGGTCTGTCCGTAGAACAGCGTCGCCAGGCCGTACTGGACACACTGATGCCCTGCACCGGAGGCGTGGACGAGGCCTTCCAGCGGCACTGGGGCTATGACTGCCAGCCCGGCGCAGTGGAAGACCAATGGCTGCGCACCGATGTGGCCCGTATCCCCTCCATCGTAGACCGAGGTCGCGTCGGGGCATCGGGCCTGGGCCTGGCCGCCGGCGATCACTACGTCGGGTTGCAGTATCCCGATGAGTACGATCTCCACACGGGGACGATCACCGACAGCGAACGCGGCTGGTTCCACGTGTGGATTTGCAGCTCGCGCCCCGGCGTCTACAGCGGCATCCCGGCCCGCTACCGGCCCAGCGAAGACCGCGGCGCCCGGCTCTGCCAGGTGCTAGAGCCAGGCATGGAAGGCGTCAACCAGTACGACGCCGGTGGGCCAGGCGACGCCGTGGAGATCGTCGTCTTCTTCAACCACCCGCTGATCACGCCGCTGGGCCTGGTGGACTATATCCAGCTTCAGGCGCGGCGAGTGATGATCAACGAGGCGTTCCGCTCGACGCGCGTGGTCAACATCCCGCCGGCGCTGGCTCTGCCCACCTTCACCCCATCCAACACGCCCCAGCCCAGCGACACGCCCACGCGCACGCCCACGCCGACGATCACCTTGACGCCGAGTTATACGCCGACCGCAACCACAACGGCATCCCTGACTCCCACCCCAGTCCCTGTCTGCAGCCTGGTCACCCTGAACGAGGCGAGGCTGGTGGACAACACGCTGCAGGTGCGCGTCAACAACGCCAATCAGTATGGGGCGGTCTATATCACGCGCGTCGAGCTGCAGTGGATCAAACACCCGACTTTCCCCGGCATGTACACCCGTGCGATGCGCGTCGCCGACTTCACGCGCTTCTGGGAGGGCATGGACCTCACCCCGCCGACCATTGTGGATAGCACTGATCCCGGCTGGGAGAACGGCTCGCCGCCCTACGACAGCCGCCGCTTCGACCCCGGCTGGACCACGGCGCTGAACATCACCTTCCTCAATGGCCCCACGCGGCTGGCCGACTACTTTGCGCTGGGCGCCTTCAACGGCACCAGGCTGTACCTGAGCACGGGTGGGGGGCACCTGCCTTACAACCCGGCCAACGACTGCCTGATCGAGCTGACCGGGCTGCCGACGCCCGTCCCGCCGAGCGCAACGCCGCCCGGCTTCGAGCTGACCCGCACCATCACCCCCACGCCCACGCCGATCTGCACCAACTACCAGGTGCGCTTCGCCGGATTCGAGACCAATGGCGTGGTCCATTTCACTGTTCGCAACACGGACGTTGCCGTGGCCTATATCTCCGGTTTCAGCATCAACTGGAACACGTATAACCGGACGCTGCCTGGCATCAATCTGGACTTCGCCTCAGTGGGGGGCACAGGCGCGTTTGACCCCGCCGCCGTCATGATGTGGGACCCCGTGGACCCGGTGTATACGCGCCCGGCGGTAGGCATGTCTGGCGGGCCAGGCTGGCTGGTGAACCCGGTGATCGAGCCAGGGAGAACGCTGGATGTGTGGTTCGACTTCGACGGCACGGCGTCGCGCCTGGACCAGATCGGCTACCGCGACTCCGACTTCAACGACACGTTCTTCGTGGTCAATTTCATCTGCTATGGCGAAGGCCCGGACATCCCCACCCCGGCGCCGACCAACACGCCCACGGTGACCCGGACGCCCACCATCACCCTGACGCCCAGCATCACCCTGACGCCGTCGAATACGTTCACGCGAACGCCGACGTTCACGCGGACGCCCACCCCCACGCCTGGCCCGGCGACCGCGACCTTCACGCCGTCGAGGACGCCGACTATCAACACGCCCTTCAACACGCTAACGCCCACCTCCACCCAGGATACATGCGGCGTCGAGTCGCAGTGCTGAACACCAGCGCATCAGCCCCAGGGACGATAGCCTGGGGCTGATGTCTTCCTCCGCTCGATCTCGATCGTGCTCAACGACCAGCGACCTGTATCTCGGCCAGGCACTGTTCGGCCAGCCTCAGCTTGCGGCCCGCAGCCGCCCGCGCCTCGTTCATGGACATTTCCAGGTAAGGGAAGGCCAGCCAGACGTTCATCAGCCCGAACAGCGCTCCGGTGATCACCCGGTAGTGGGGCAGCGTCTCGCGGATGGGCCAGAACTCGAACGGCGCGTAGCCGAACATCTGGCTGAAGCCGTCCAGGCCCAGCGGGCCCAGCCCCAGCAGCACATAGAGCAGCAGCGGCGCGGGTCGCAGCCAGCGCCGGGCGCGCGCGAAGAGCAGCCCGGCCAGGAACATCATGCCGTAGATGGCCACATCGCGCTCGCACAGCGCCGTCTTATAGCCCATCTGCTCGTTGCCCTGGAACGAGCGCGACTTCAACTGCAAGTCCGCCGACCACACCGCCAGATCAATCCCGGCGAAGTGCGGGTCCTGCGCGGCGTAGGCCTCGAAGGACTCCAGGCCCGACCCTGCTACCTCGCGCGGATATACAAGCTGCTCGCCGAAGAAGAACCACGAGCGGAAGGCGAACTGGTGGCACAGCGGCGCGTAGACCTTGTACAGCACGTCAGCAGCGCCCGTCCAGCCTGCTTTCATGAGCAGGGGCGGCGTCAGCGACAGACCCGTATACAGCAGCAGGAAGCCGAGCACAAGGATCAGCCAGTGGCGGGCCAGGCGCAGCACCAGACGGTTGGTGCGGATCATGCGGCGCAGGTCGCGTTCGTCGAGAGCTTGTCCTGAAGTCATGTAGCAGTGTCCTCCGCGAAGAAGCGATCAACAGTCAGCGGTCAACAAAGCCTCCTCGTGCGCTTTCACTGGCAAGCGCGTCAGCCCGCGCGCAGGTCTTCGAGCGCGGCCAGCAGCTCTGCCCCACGCACGACGCCTGGGAAATGGGCGGCGATGATCCCGTCCGCGTCGAGCAGCAGACTGGTGGGATAGCCGGGAATGGCGCTGCGATACAGGTCGCCGTTGATCCGGCCATCGGGGTCGAGCGCCACGGGGAAGGTGATCTTTAGCTCCTCGATGAAGGCGGCCACATCACTCCGCGCTTCCATGAAATTGACCGCCAGCACCACGAACCTGTCCTCGCCGCCCTGCAAGTCATAGATGGTCTGGAAGTCGGGCATCTCCTCGCGGCACGGCCCGCACCACGTCGCCCAGAAGTTGATCAACACGGGCCGCCCGCGAAAGTCGGACAGGCTCACCGTGCGTCCGTCGAGCAGCTCGACGGTGAAGTCCGGCGCGCGCTGGCCCACGCTCAACCCGACCGGCACCTCAGCGCCCGCCGCATCCGGCGGAGCCGCATCAAGCGAGGGGATTTCCAGGGCGGGGATGGCCAGGCCAGAGGCCGCAGCGAGCAGCTCTTTGGGCGCGGCGATGTAGAAGTCGCCCTTGATCCCATCGCCGATGCACGACCACAGGTTGCCCGGACGCACGCGCCCCTCAATGGCCCCGACCACGCAGTTCTCCATGTTGAACTGCATCTCGCCCAGCTCGCCCTGCCCGCCGAGGGCCGTCAGGCGCTCCAACTGCCCGCTGAAGACCAGCGCGCCGATGAGGATCAGGAACGCGCCGCTGACGGTCTCGACGGTGCGCATGTGGCGCTGCAGGCGGCGGAAGACACCCTGCGCCCGGTTGAGAGCCAGCGCCGTCAACAGGAAGGGAATGCCCAGGCCGATGGCGTAGGCCAGCAGCAACACGCCCGCCCGTGATACCGATCCGCCCGTCGAGGCCAGGGTGAGCACCGCCCCGTAGATGGGGCCGATGCATGGCGTCCAGCCGGCGGAGAAGACCACGCCCATGAACAGCGACCCCAGGTAGCCGTAGCGTTGGCTGGGGCGCGCGTGGAGCCGCGTGTCCATGTAGAGGGCCATGTGCAGGCGGGCGATGATCCGCGACCAGAACTGGCCCGGCGTGTCGGCCTTGAGCGCGTCGCGGAAGACCTGCGTCAGCAGCAGGATCACCAGCAGGGTCATAAACCACGATTCGACGAACAGCCAGTAGATGGCGCCGATCAGGACGATGCCAATCGCCGTTGAGATCAGGTTGGCGTAGGGACTCTGGTCGAGCTTGAGCGCCCGCGCCCCCAGCCAGGCGAAGACGCGGTTGAGCACGCCCAGGATGTGCAGCCCGAAGAGGATCACCGCCGTGCCGCCGATGCGGGCGATGCCGTCGCGCACATCACCCTCGGTGACGCCCAGCCCCGTCAGCGAGGAGACGGCGGCGGTGGTCAGCAGGCCGAAGATCACGAAGAAGAGGGTGAAGCCGAGCACGAAGAAGAAGCCATGCGTCAGCGTGCCGAAGCGCCGGCGGAACTCGCCCCTCGCCGCGCTCCCCGCCGTCACCTGCTGGGTCATCTGCCCGCCCATGTAACCCACGTAGGCGGGCACGAGCGGCAGCACGCAGGGCGAAATGAACGAGAGCAGCCCGGCGATGAAGGCAAATCCTATCGTAACGTCACCACCCAAGATCGTTCCTCCAGCGATAGCACGCGGGTACAGCTCACAATGGGGCAAGAGCCGGTCTGGTAGGGGCGGGTTTCGAAACCCGCCCCTACAAATCACACCACATATCCCGCAGCGGTCACCAAGCTGCCCCAGAGAGACGCGGCGAGACGCGCCAGCGCCGAGCGGGGGTGAGGCTCTCCGCCGGTACCAAGCGACTGCAAGTAGAGTATCTCACACCTACGGCGCAGGATGCCAACTCTGTGCGATGGGTCACAAATCGTGGGGAAATGCGCCGTGCGCTCAGTAGCGCACGGCGCGCCCGCGGAGCAGGAAACCACGCACGACGATGCCCAGACCCACCGTCACCAGCACGGTGCCCAGCAGCGTATCGCCCAGCGTGGCGATGTCTTGCGCGTCCAACAGCGCACTGAGGCCGAAGCCAGCCAGCGCCGCCCCGCCCAGGAACGAGGTCACCTGGCGCCGCACCAGCGCGATCAGCATCCACAACGCGGAGACCCCCAGCGGGGCCACCGGCCACCAGTCCATGACATCATCGCGCAGCCGATCCTGCCACAGTAGCGTGCCGAAGATGCCGCCGGCGATTAGACCCAGGGCCAGCAGCAGCACCCCGAAGCGAATGCGCACGCCCGGCGACGGACGCGGGAGGCGTCGCCGGGGCGCTGGCTCATCCTCGGCGGGTGGATAGGCGTAGGCGCGATCGGCGGCGGCGTGCGCCCCAGAGACGGGCACGAACGGCTCGATGGGCAGCTCCTCATCGCCGCGAGCGAGGCCGCCGTTGAAATCGTCCGCCATCTGCGCGGTGAGCGTCTCGTCAGGCTGCTGGTAGGGTCTGCGTCGGCGCAGTCGTCCCATCATCGCCTCCCTGGCACCCGAAGCAGACGGTGCCGGATCACAAGACAGGAGAAGCATCATAGCTCACCCTGGCAACTTTACATCAAAGCGGGCGACTCGGACAACTCCTGAGGATCAGGCGGGGCTGCCCTCGATACACTGCGCGCCGCTCGGCCCGACAATAGTGCTGTAGCGCATACCGCGCGGCAGGTCGAGCCGGTCGCCGGCCCCCAGCATGATGCGCTGCCTGGCATCGGGGATGACGATCTCCAACGAGCCTTGCACGCAATAGATCGTCTTGTCGTAGCCGTGACTGCGTACAGGATGGCGGCTGTTGGGCGCGTTCACCCAGACGTAGGGCCGCAGGCGTTCCTCTTGCATCAGACGGGTGATCGCGTCCAGAGTAGGATGCTGACCCCCGCGCCAGCGCACTAAGCGGGCCTGCAACTGGGTGGTGACGGCTGCCATGTGCTCTCCGCTCTCCTGGGTTGGGCTGGTTCTTCGCCGGGCGCAGACGGGCGAGTGGCGGAAATGATACACGAGGTTAAGGAGGCTTTACAAGTAGAACGTGCGTTTCTTGCGGCTTTTTAAGGAAGCTCTAATCCTCCTGGACGCCCGCCCCGGATGCGCTGAGCGCGGGCATCCGAGTCACTCTCCGCGGCGGAGAAGGAGCGGCGAGGCGCGGCAGCGCCGCGCGAGGGTGAGGTAAACCAGGGCGTCGCAGACTGCCCGGCAAGTCTTGCACACACCCCGCCCCCGCACAGATGCTCGCTATTCCCCGCCTCTCTTTCGGCGTACAATAGAGGCCAGTCTGGCGCGCGGAGACGGCGCGCCCTGAGCGGCGTCATCGCCGATCTGTGAGGAGCAGGAGACCATGGCACGGACCATGCTGGCGGCATTCGTCAGGGCGCCCTTCGAGTTCGAACTGCGCGAGATCGCGGTGCCCCCCGTCCGCGAGGGCTGGGCACTGGTCAAGGTGGAGGCGTGCGGCATTTGCGGGACCGATCTGCACATCGCCAGCGCGGTGACGCACCGCCTGACGACCAAACCTCCGACCGAGTGGCAGGGCTTCGGGCACGAGGTCGCCGGTGTGGTAGCCCAGGTGGGGCCGGGCGTGAGTCATGTCAAAGAAGGCGACCGGGTCGTGCTGGAGAGTGGGTCCTACTGCGGCACGTGCGAGCTGTGCCGCAACGGGCGCTCCGATCTGTGCAACAAGGGGCCGAACTTCTGGAGCAACGAAAGCATGGGCTTCGCCGAGTACATCCTGGCCCCCAGGGAGTGTCTCGTCCCCTTCGACAGCCTGAGCTTCGAAGTGGCCAGTCTCACCGAGCCATTGGGCGTGGCCCTGGACATGACCTATGTGGCCGACATCGCCCTGGGCGACGACGTGCTGGTGCTGGGCCTCGGCCCAATCGGCCTGATGTCCATCCCGCTGGCGCGCCGCAAGGGCGCCGCTCACATCTACGCCGCCAACCGCTCGGGCGGCAGGCGCGCCGACCTGGCGCGGCTCTACGGGGCAGATAGCGTCATCCTGACCAGTGAGACGCCGGTCGACTCCATCCCCTTCCGGCGCGGCGGCGTGGACCGCGCGCTGGTCTCGGCGTCAGCCTCGGCGGTGCTGGCCGCCCTGCCGGTGATGAACTACGGCGGCATCATCGCCTTCATCGGCATTGAGTACGGCCCCGGCGCCACGCTGACCTTCGACGCCAACGAGTTCCACTTCCGCAAGCTGCAACTGCGCGCTTCCCATGCCGCGCCGGCGCTCTACTTCCCCACCTGCTTACAGCTTCTCAAGGACGGGCACGTCAACGGCGAGGCGATCATCTCCCATGTGATGCCGCTGGAGCGGATCGCCGAGGCCATGACGCTGCTGCGCGACGCGCGCGCCGATGTGCTGAAGATCGTGATCAAGCCGTGAGTGGTGGAGGCCGGCACGATCCTGGCTCGCAGGGCATAGAGACGCGGCGCCGCGGCGCCATGATCATTGGCTACGTCGGTGAAATCAGGTACAATGATCGTCAAAGATCGTTTCTGCACGGTTCACTTTCGTTCTTACCAAGTCCACGTGGGGGCCGCGATGCAACCAGCACATCCTTCTCAGTCAGCTCCTGACGAATCTATGATGGAAGGGACGCCAGTAGTTGATGTCATCAAGGTTTCGGCCCGATCACGGTCCACCGCCGTCGCCGGAGCCATCGCGGGAGTCGTCCGCGAGCACAACCGCGCCGAAGTCCAGGCCATTGGCGCTGGAGCGGTCAACCAGGCCCTGAAAGCGGTGGCCATCGCGCGCGGCTATCTCAGCGAAGACGATATTGACGTGATCATGATCCCTTATTTCACTGAAGTTCTGATCGAGGACCAGGAGCGCACCGCTGTCCGCATGGTCGTTGAGCCGCGCTAACCGGTCCGAATAGCTTTCTTCGGGCGTTCAACTAGAACACTGCCATCCGCTGTGGCCTGCGGGGATCGCGCCGCAGGCCGCTTGCTTTCCCGCGCGCCAGCCCCGCACGCGGCAGCGCGCGTTATAATCCGCGCGTCGCCGGCTCAGCGAGGATCATGATGCGCCCAGCCCAGCCCCACGCCATCCGCCTGCCCTGCCCAGCGCTGGTCCGCCGGGCCGCCCCCGCGCTGGCTGCCCTGGCCCTGGCCGGGCTCTACGCCGCCACACTCCAGACGCACATCAGCGGCAGCTTCGCCGAGACCAGCCCGCAGAACATCCTCCACAACGAGTACATCAAAGATGTGGGCGAGATTCAGGTGGCGCTCAATGTCTGGGGGACGATTCACCACACCGGCTATCCGCTGTTCGCCATCCTGGGCAACCTGTTCACCCCCCCGCTGCGCGCGCTGGGCATCGAGCCTGCCGCCGCCGCCAGCCTGTACGCGACAGCCTGGGGTGCGGTGCTGCTCGGTGGATTCGCGCTGCTCGTCTGGCGGCTGACGGGGCGGCTCACGCTAGCCGCGATCAGCGCCGCGCTGCTGGGCACGGCGCGCTCGATCTGGCTTCATCACGTCATCGCCGAAGTGTACAGCATGAGCCTGGCGATCACCGTCCTGCTGCTGCTCGTCGCGCTGTGGCCCGCCCCCTGGTCGGGCGCGTGGAGCGCCCGGCGGCGGCTGTTGTGGCTGGCCCTGCTGGGCGGGATCGGCGTGGCCCATCACCGCGCAGTGGCCTTCGTCACGCCGGGGCTGATCCTGGCCGTCGGCCCGGTGCTGTGGCGCGAGCGCCCTCCCTGGCGGCGCACAGCGCTGCAGGCCATCGGGCTGGCCGCGTTGGGCTTTCTGCCGTACCTCTACCTGCCCCTGCGCGCCTGGCAGAACGCCAACTGGGTCTACGGCGAGCCGGGTACGCTCCGCGGCCTGTGGATCGAGTTCAGTGGGAAGGAGGCCGACCGTCTGGTGAAGTTGCCCGCAGATGCCGCTGAGCTGGGCGACAACCTGGCCAGCGTGTGGCGCATCATGGTCCACGAGCTGTCGCTGCCCGGTCTGCTGGCCGGGCTGATCTGCCTGCTGCTGGCGGTCACCGTCGCGCCGCAGCGCCGCGCCGCGCGGATCGTGGCCCTCAGCGCCGCCGGCCCGACGCTGTTCGCCGCGCTCTATCACACGGCGGTGCTGCCCCAGGCCGTGCTGATGCCCACCACCCTGGCCCTGGCCTTCGCTGTCGCCGTCAGCGCCGACTGGCTGATCGCGCGGCGACCGCGCGCCGCCGTGCTCGCGCCGCTAGCGCTGGCGCTGTGGGCGATGGGACTCGCCGGCTGGCACTACGGCACCATCCGCGAACTGGTTGGCGAGCGCACCGGCCTGGAAGTGATCGCCCGGCTGGAGCGGTTGCCGCGCGAGGGAAAGCCGGCGCTGATGTTCCCCTGGGGGCCGCGCTACGCGGCGGCGTCCTACGCCCGGTTGGTCACTGGCGAGTACGCCGATCTGCTGATGGTGGATCACAAGGCGGACTACCGCGCGCTGCTGGCCGAGGGTTATCAACTCTACACCGAGCCGGAGACCTTCTACACCTACTCGCCTCCCTGGGCCAGCCCCTACTGCCCGCCGCCAGGCTGTGAGCCGTCCGGCTGGTGGACTGAGCGACTGGGCGCGCTCAGCCTGACCTCGGCGGCGCCGGGCTATGTGCGCCTGCTGACCGTCCCCGACCTGATCGCGCCGGGGGAGCCGCTCGGCGAGCCGCTCGTCTACGGCATCACGCGGCAGGCGGCCTGGCTGACCTGCGACGCGGCGTACCTCTACCTGCACGTCATCTGGAGCGCCGACCGCCAACCGGAGGGCGACCCCAGCATCTTCGTCCACCTGACCGGCGACACCCCCGCCCCGGACCCACCCAACGCCGACTCGCGTCACCCGGTCTATGGGTTGTATCCGTTCGCGCAGATGGCGCCGGGGCAGCGCGCGCGTGACGATTTCACGCTGCCACGCCTGCCAGGGATGACCCAGGTGCGCCTGGGGCTGTACGAGCAGACGGACGCGGGCTTCGCCAACTGGGGAGAGCTGGCGCTGCCTGTTGCGGAGTGCGGGCCGGTCGCCTGGGCGGGCCAGTGATCGGCGGGCCGGCGGCAAGGCCCTGCTGACGGCGGGGCGCAATTCGCTGCTGGGGCGAAGCATCACTGCCGAGCCAGGCGTCTTCAATGCCTCCCCTCAATGTTCTCCTCTGCGTGCTCGGCGTCTCGGCAGTTCATGAAGTTCGCCCCCATCGTGATATGCGCCCGCCGACGCGCGTAGCCCGAATGGTGCCAGCACTGGTATACTGGGCCCTGGTCGTGACCAGCCCCATTACCAGTTTCAGGAGTGACCCATGCGAGATTTTCTTTCCGACCGTGTGAGGACGGTCCCGCCGTCCGGCATACGCAAGTTCTTCGACATCAGCGCGACCATGACTGACGTGATCTCGCTGGGCATTGGCGAGCCGGACTTCATCACGCCAGATGCGATCCTCCGCGCGGGCGTCCGCGCCCTGCAAGCAGGGCACACCCATTACACCAGCAACAGCGGCACCGCCGAGCTGCGCCAGGCCATCTGCGCCTACCTGGAGCGGCTGTACGGCATCAGCTATCATCCCGACCGGGAAGTGCTGGTGACGGTCGGCGTCAGCGAGGCGCTGTACCTGGTCATGAACGCCGCCCTCAACCCCGGCGACGAGGTGATCGTCCCGCAGCCCAGCTTCGTGGCCTACACGCCCGAGGTCATCTTCGCGGGCGGCGTGTCAGTGGTCATAGACACGTATGTCGCCGACGGATTCCAGGTCACTGGCGCGGCTGTGGAGGCGGCCATCACGCCACGCACCAAGGCAATCCTGATCGGCTACCCTAACAACCCCACCGGCGCGGTCATGTCGCGCGAGCGCCTGCTGGAGATCGCCGCCGTCGCCGAGCGGCACGACCTGCTGGTGATCTCCGACGAGATCTACGACCGCCTGGTCTACGGCGTCGAACACGTCCAGTTCGCCACGCTGCCGAACATGCGCGCGCGCACGGTTGTGCTGAGCGGCTTCAGCAAGAGCCACGCCATGACCGGCTGGCGGCTCGGCTACGCCGTCGGCCCGCAGGACTTGATCGGCGCCATGCGCAAGATTCACCAGTACACAATCATGTCCGCGCCAACCATCGCTCAGATCGCCGTCGCCGAGACTCTCGCGCACGTGGATGAGGATGTCGAGCGGATGCGCGCTGAATACGACCGGCGGCGCCGCCTGATTGTGGACGGCTACAACGAGCTGGGGCTGCGCTGCTTCGAGCCGCGCGGCGCGTTCTACGCCTTCCCGAACGTGAGCGCGTCCGGCATGGACGAGGAAGCCTTCTGCGAGGCGCTGTTGCGCGAGGAGCGCGTCGCCGTGATCCCCGGCTCGGCCTTCGGGGCGTCTGGGGCGGGATTCGTGCGAGCCTGCTATGCCACGTCCTACGAGAAGATCGAGGAGGCGCTGGAACGCACCCGCCGCTTCATGCAGCGCCACGGTTAGAGGGTGTATGGTAAGCTCCCCCTCATCCCCCGACCCCTTCTCCCCCCAGGGGGAGAAGGGGAGCAAAGCGCGGGATTTCCCCTCGCCCCAGTGAGGGAGAGGGGTGCAGGGGTGAGGGGTTTCCGTACACGCTCTTAGAGAGCAGGTCTGCCAGCCGCTCGCCAAGTCAGCGCGGAGCGCCAGAAACAGGCGCTCCGCGCTGCTCTCTTTGCGCCGGATCAGCCTCGCTGACCGGTTCGCCAGCCGCCCGCTGACCAGACCAAGCGAGTCCAATGTGGCTTGTTGCGCGCCGGGCCGGGCGCTAGAGTCAGGCGTAGAGACCGCACGCTGTGACTGGAGCAGACCCGGCCCTGCCGGCGGAGCGAAGATGAACGTTGGCGTATTGGCGCTGCAAGGAGACTTCTTCGAGCATGGGCGCATGTTGCGCGGCCTGGGTGCGCAGCCGGTTGAGGTGCGCCTGCCAGAGCAATTGGATGGGTTGGACGCGCTGATCATCCCCGGCGGCGAGAGCACGACCATCGGCAAGCTGGCGGTGACCTATGGGCTGCTGGAGCCGCTGCGCGAGTTCGCCCGGCACCAGCCCGTCTGGGGGACGTGCGCGGGCATGATCATGCTGGCCCGCGACATCGGGCGCGCCCAGCCGCTGCTCGGCCTGATGAACATCACCGTCAACCGCAACGCCTTCGGGCGGCAGGTAGACAGCTTCGAGACAGACCTGGACGTGCCCGCGCTTGGCCCGGAGCCGTTCCGGGCGCTGTTCATTCGCGCGCCGCTGGTGACGGCGGTTGGTGACGGCGTCGAAGTGCTGGCGCAGTTGGACGGGCGCAGCGTTGTCGCCGTGCGCCAGGGGCGCTGGCTGGCGACAGCTTTCCACCCGGAACTGACCGGGGATCTGCGCTTCCACCGCTACTTCCTGCGCGAGGTGGCCGACCTGCCGCTGAGCGAGTGAGCGGGCTTGCTATATGCCCTACGCAACCTCACCCCCGCTCGGCGCTGGCGCGCCTCGTCTCCCCCTCTCCGTTTACGGAGAGGGGGAAAGGCCGAGCGTAGCGAGGTCAGGGGGTGAGGTCAATCAGACGCCATCTTCATGCTTTCCACGCTACTGTCCGCCCCTGAAGGCTTCGCCGGTTAGGGGGCCAGAGGGAGGAGCGTCTTGTGGAAATAGACTTCCGAAGTTTGGCAGCGAGACCTCTCTCACTCCTCGCGGCGCGGGCCGCCGGGCAGCCAGCCGAACGGCACCTCGTTGTCGAGGAGCGCATCGCCAGCATCCAGGGGCGCGCGGCCTGGGCGCTGGCGGCGGTCCGCCTGGCTGCGATGCGGCTTCCCCAGGCGGCGCAAATCGCCGGCGTAGAGACGCTGGTCGCACGGAACTTCGGGCAGGAGCGCGACCTGGGCAATCGCCCGCGCGACGACATCTACGGGCAGCGGCGCGCGCCGCCCGATAAGCAGGCGCAGCAGCGGCAGCCCCCCAACCCACGACAGGACGCTGAAAAGACGCCCGCCGCGCCCCCAGCGGTCGAAGGCCAGCGGCGCGCGCACGATCGTCCAGCGCAGGCCGCTGGTGCGCAGATACTCCTCCGCCTCGCGCTTGCTGCGCAGGTACTCGGCTGGCACGCCAAGCGGCCTGGCCGCCGCGCTGAGCAGCACGAAATAGGGCACGCCGTCGCTCACAGCCATGCTGATCGCGTTGCGCGCCGAGACCAGGTTAAGCTGGTGAAAGGTCAAGCCGCGCTGCGGCTGGGCGCGGATGCTGCCCACCAGGTGCACGACCACGCCATGCCCGCGCGAGCGCCCCTTGAGGCTGGCGCTGTTCCACACGTCGCCAGGCACCATGTGCACATGGCGACGCAACGCGCCGAGCCTCTCTTCGTGGTCAGGGCGCACCAGCACAGTCACCTCCGCGCCCGCCTCGACCAGCGCTGACACGGTGTGCAGGCCGATGAAGCCCGTGCCCCCCGTCACAAACACCTTATTCCAGTTGCGCCTTTGCATGGGTGTGCTGCTCGCGGTCCGGCAGACCGGCCCGTCCGGTCTGTGCGGTCTCATTCTAACCGCAGGGGAGAGGGCGGTCAATTACCGGGGGCCGAACGCAGTCAATCTTCCACCTGGCGGGTGCGCGCAGAACCTGTCGGGCAGGGGCGCTGCTTTACTGCGCCCGTAGGGGCGTATCGCAATACGCCCC
>JBBIHG010000025.1:0-36746 GCA_037447125.1 Chloroflexota bacterium
CGGCTTGCTGCTGTCCCCCGCTGCCAGGCGATCAAGATTCCGCGCGCCCGGCCTACCAACGGGTTGTAAGAGATGGCACTCTCGGCTACACTTGTGCGCGTGTTGCCCAGCACTATTCTGTGCACTCGTAAGGAGCACCAGGCATGAGGCTTCGCTCACAGACTGCTGCGCTGGCTGTCTTGTTCATTGCGCTTGCTGCTATCTTCCTGCTGGTGGGCGATGCCGGTGTCTCGACCGGCGTCTTTCTGCCCGACCCCACCCTGACCCACACGCCCACCATTGCCCCCACGGCGACCCCTGGGCCCGCGCCCGGTGCCGCCAACTGGACCGAGACTGGGGCCGGTCAGTGGGCCTACGCGGGGCCCAGCGGCGTTGCCGCCCGCATCAACCACGATACGATCAACCTGGACGAATTCATCACCGGCGTCGGTCTGACTGCGCCCGCTGCCGAAGCCCCCTATCCGCTGCTCGACGTGCTCGGCCGACTGCGCGCATCGCTGGAGGAGCAGGCATCTGGCGCCGGCCTGACGTGGGAACCCAACGCCTTCTCCGGGCCAATCATCGAGATCATCGGCGAGGTGCCGGTAGCCCTCATGCAGGCCCGCGTCCAGCCGCAGACTCGCCCCGACGGGCAGCAGTTCCTCGGCCTGGACCTGGTGCAGGCGCTCATTGACCGGGGCGAGGGCGAGGTGACTTTCGTGCAATATGTGCTGCAGGGTCCGCCGGATGACGTCGCTTACGGCGACTTCCGCGCCTGGCTGGGAGCGCATGTCGCTGACCTCGTCGGCCCGACAGCAAGCGAAGGGCACGACGAGGGGACGGGTCCGGCTGAGGGCGAAGCCACGCCGGCAGCAACTGAGGCACAGCCCGGCGGCGAGACCGGAGCTACAGCGGAACCTGATGTGCAGCCCGGCGGCGAGGCTGAGGCCACCGGCGAGCCTGAAGTGCAGCCTGGCGAAGCCACCGAGGAAGGATCCGGCGATTAGCAGCCACGGCTTCCGGCAGCGCCTGGCGCGCTGACTGCTGAACGTCACCCGCAAAGCAGGAGGGGGCCACCTGGGCCAGGAGACGAGAGCCTGCTATCATCGGGCCGTGTATGAGCGCGCTGCCTGAGACCATGATCACAGGTGACGATTTCCAGCCATTGTACTGGGAAGCATCCTATGAGATCGTGCTCTGCCTGGTGGAGCGCCATCCCGATGCCGACCTCGATACGCTGGGCCTGGCGAAGCTCCTGGAGTGGATCATCGCCCTGCCGGGCTTCGCTGACGACCCGGCCCTGGCCCACGACGACCTGTTGAGCGGGATATTGCGCGAGTGGTACGAGGAGAAATGCGAGGCGTCATGACCAATTCGAACGGGGATTTCCTCAAGGAACTACACCATCCTGACGTGCCGGTGCCGGAGGGGATGCAATCAGCGGTCGCCGTCACGTCGTTCGGCAGGCTCATGGACTCCATCTACAACTGGGGCCGCCGCAACTCGATCTGGCCGATGGCCTTCGGCCTGGCCTGCTGCGCCATTGAGATGATCGCCACCGCCAGCAGCCGCTTCGACCAGGCCCGCTTTGGCATGGAAGTGCTGCGCGCCAGCCCGCGCCAGGCCGACCTGATGATCGTCAGCGGCACAGTGACCAAGAAGATGGTCGTGCCCATCGTGCGCCTCTACAACCAGATGGCCGAGCCGAAGTATGTGCTGGCCATGGGCGCCTGCGCCATCGGCGGCGGGCCATTCAAAGAGGGCTACAACGTAGTCAGCGGCATTGACCAGTACCTCCCGGTGGATGTGTACGTGCCCGGCTGCCCGCCCACCCCTCAGGCGCTGCTCTATGGCTTTCTCATGTTGCAGAAGAAGATCGACGGCCAGTCATTCGGCAATCGCAACAGCATGCCCTGGTACGGTCGGGTGCCCGGCGAAGAAGTGCCCGTGCCGGTGCTCGGCCCGGACATCATTGATCCGCGGCAAGCGTACCTGTTGCGCCGCGAGGCTGACGCCGCTGCCGAGGCTGACGCCGTCTCTGGCGAGGCGGATGCCAGCGCCTGACTGCCCAGAGTTTGGACGCAGCGCCCTCAGCCAGCCATGCCGCGCTCGCTGACGGCTGACCGCTGACCGCTGACTGCTATTCTCAAGGGAGCTACTATGACTGAACACGTCCAGGTCGCCGAGACCGCCACCCCCCTCCAGGACACCATCAACCGGCTCGAAACGCAGTTTGCGGGCGCCGTCCGGCGTGACAACCGCGAGGGGTACTCCGGCGTCATCGTCGAACCCGGTAAGCTCGTGGAGGTCGCCACATTCGTCCGCGACACGCTCGGCTTCAGCTACCTGTCCAGCGCGACCGCTGTGGACTACCTGGGCAAGAGCGAGAGCGACCACCTGGAGATGGTCTACCACACCTACAACATCCAGGGCGGGCCGGCGCTGGTGCTCAAAGCACAGACCCCGCGCAGCGAGGCCACCCTGCCCAGCCTGGTCGGGGTCTGGCCGGGAGCCAACTTTCAGGAGCGCGAGGCCTGGGACCTGATGGGCATTCGCTTCGAGGGCCATCCCAACCTCAAGCGCATCCTGATGTGGGAGGGCTTCCACGGCCACCCGCTGCGCAAGGACTGGCGCGAGGCGTACTACGAGCAGGACACCAAGCCCTTCGACAGCCGCTGGCCCGAAGGCCATGTGTCGCGTGCCGAAGAGCACAACGTCTACGGCAAGAACGTCAGATACCCGGCGGGCTTCACCCTGGATGGCTACGAGTCGCAAGCCGAGAAAGCCCTCTACGCAGACTTGCCGATGGGTGTTCATGTCACCGACATGGCCACTGACCGGGTGGTCGTCAGCATGGGGCCACAACACCCCAGCACCCATGGTGTCTTCCGTATGATTGTTGCGCTGGATGGCGAGACCATCGTGGCCCTGGAGCCGGTGATGGGTTACCTGCACCGCAATCACGACAAGATCGGCGAGCGCAACACGTTCTTGCACAACATGCCCTTCACCGACCGGCTCGATTACTTCTGCAGCATGTCCAACAACCACGGCTATGCCCTGGCCATCGAGCAGCTCATGGCCCTCGGCAAGCGCTACGAGCCGCCGACCTACCGCGCCGAAGCCATTCGCGTGCTGATGGTCGAGCTGACCCGTATTCTCAACCACTTGGTGGCCATCGGCTTCCTGCTCAACGACCTCGGCGCGTACTTCACGCCGCTCATGTACTCCATCATCGAGCGCGAGCTGATCCTCGACTTCTTCGAGGCCGTCTCTGGCAGCCGCATGATGTGCAATTACGTGCGTTTCGGCGGCGTAGCCTACGATCTGCCGGGGCGGCTGCAAATGACCGCCGCGCTGGTCAACGACCGCGTGCGCGACTTCGACACCATGCACTACCTGCGCGCCCTGATCAACGACCGCCTGCCGCGCGCCATTGACCAGACCAACGATCTGCTGACCACCAACGAGATCATCACCCACCGCTGCATCGGCGTGGGCGTGCTGACCAGAGAAGACGCCATCGCCTACAGCGCCGCCGGACCCGTGCTGCGCGCCAGCGGCGTGCCCTACGACGTGCGCCGCGCCGAGCCGTACAGCATCTACCCGGACCTGGAGTTCGACGTGGCGGTGCGCTATCACGGCGATGTCTACGACCGCTACCTGATCCGCCTGGACGAGATGCGCCAGAGCATCCGCATCCTCAAGCAGGTGCTACCCCTCCTGGAAGAGACGAAGGGCCAGCCCTTCTTCGCCGGGCGGAGCGGCCAGTACAACCCGCGTATGCCCGCCGGCGAGTCCTATGGCCGCGCCGAGAACCCGAAGGGCGAGCTGGGCTACTACGTCGTCTCCGATGGCGGACAGAACCCCTGGCGCTACCACGTGCGGGCACCAAGCTTCATCAACCTGACCGCCCTGGAGCCGATGTGCAAGGGGCACAAGATCGCCGATGTCGTCGGTATTCTCGGCAGCATTGACATCGTGCTCGGCGAAGTTGACCGCTAGCGCGCAAAGGAGCGAGTGCGTCTATGTACGGATCAGGAATCGTGCGTGGCCTGGGGGTTACGCTCAAGCACTTCCTCAACACCTACCTGGAAGACATCCGCTGGGGCTTCCGCCGCCACGTCCCGGACGAGGCGTTCCCCCTGCGTCAGGGCCTGGAGGCGCGCGGCATCTTCACCGTCGAGTATCCAGAGGAGAAGCTGGCCACGCCGGAGCGCTTTCGCTTCATCCCGTTCCTGGTGGTGGATAACTACGATCATCCGGAACGGCCCGGCCATGACTGGTGCACCAGTTGCGGCATCTGCGCCAAGGCATGCCCGCCGCAGTGCATCTGGATCGTGCGCGGCACCAACCCGGAGACCGGGCGGCCCGTCCCCGAGCCGGCGGAGTTCTATATTGACATTGACATCTGCATGAACTGCGGCTTCTGCGCCGAGTTCTGCCCGTTCGACGCGATCAAGATGGATCACGACTACGAGCTGGCCAGTTACGACCGCACCTCGGCGCACATCTTCAACAAGCAGCGGCTCTCCAAGGAGTTCCGCTACTGGCAGTCCATCGCCCCCACCCGCGCCGCCGAAGAAGCTGAAGCGCGCGGCGGCTGGGAGCACAAGGACGTGCTCAAACAGCGCGAAAAAGAGGCGCGCGCCAAAGCGACGGCGGGCGACGGGGGCGACGCCTAGCCCCGCTCTATGCGCCCAACACAACGGGGCGGCCCTGACGACCGCCCCGATCTTGTCCACGCAGTTCCCTGAATATAACAGGGCGCTATGGCAAGCTGTCGGCAATGTCAATGAGCGCTTCCTGCGGCACCTCTCCCTTCTCCACAAGCAGGCCGTAGCGGATGCCCGCCTTTTCCCAGAAAAGGAGGCTGCCCGGCAATGTATTGTCCCAGACGAGATCATCACCTGCCCGTCGCCAGCCGCCGCGCACATACTCACCGCTGGTCCCATCTACGGGCACAATCTCTACTGCGGCCCCGGCACCTACGTAGAATGAACTCCCAGCTTTTGCCCCCTGCAGATAGACAAGAGTCGTCTGTCCGTCGGAATAGGTGACACTCACACTGCCCGGATTAACCCCAGCGGAGACGATAGGCAGGCCAGGAGGCAGGTGCTGGGGCAGGCGAACGGCAAATCCCGCTACCTCGCTGGCACGCTGCACATCGGCCAGGTCGCCCAGCGTCGGCTGGCCAACAATCGGCTCAAGGAAAACTGGATTGTCAATCGTGTCGGTTTCCGCCTGAGTGAAAAAGTGGAATGCCTGCTGGGCCAGCGATCTGAACGGTATAGCCAGCAAGAGCACCACGATTACGGCGAAAGTCATTGCCGCTAAGGCCAGGGGAACGGAACGGCGCGCGCTTGCGCGGGACGAATGAGCCGCCCAGGGTGCGCGGGCCATCTGCTCATAGAAGCGTTGGCTGGGCTGCATCTGAGCGCGTTTGAACAGGCCCAGAAGTGCGCTCTCCTCGTGATCAAATCGGTCGTTCATGCTTTGTGCTCCTTTCTCTCCTGCTGCTGAACCTCGCTTTGTAGCCTCTGGACAATGCGTCGCAGGTTGACCGAGACAGTGTTTTCCTTCATCTCCAGGTGCGCTGCGATCTGCTTGACTTTCCAGCCCAACACATAGCGCAGGACAAGAATCTCTCGTTGCCCCTCGCTCAGTGTCTCAACAATAGCCTGCAACTGCCGCCACTGTTCGTTCTCAATAATCTGTTGTTCAGGACTAAGATCAGAGGCGGCGAATTCAACATCTGCCAGCCAGACCATAGTGGCCCCGTGCTGCCGGGTGCGAAGGCGGTCAATGACCTCGTTGCGCGCAATCGTCAAGAGCCACCCCACCGCGGCTCCCTGGTCACCCTCAAAATGGTCACGAGCGCGCCATGCTTTGAGAAATGTGTCGGCGGCGACATCTTCCGCTTCTTGGTACGGGCCACCGAGCAAACTATAGACATAGCGGAATACAATGGGGTGGGCTGAGTCGAACAACTGCCTGAAAGCGGCCTCACTGCTGTATGGCTTCGCTGTAGTGCGTCCCCTGAGCCTTGCGGAAACGAATTCCACCGCGGCCTCCTCACTGCCCTTCGTCACCCTATAGAACGTAGGGCAGCGCCAAATATGACAACTGCCCGCCTTCGCGGGCAGCCTTAGCAGAGGCGCGACAAACACCACCCAGCAGGTCCAGGATTATAGGAGAGGGACCATTCAGACCAGGCCGGACCGTAGAGCGTTGTTAACCGTCACAGCCGCTATCAATTCAGTTGCAGCGCCCAGCCGTTGACCGTGATCGCCAAGGGCAGGTGCGTGAAACCGCCCGCGATGGCAATGGTCTCATCGTAGGGCACGATCACCGCCGGGCAGACTGCTCCCGCTGGCAGCGCCCGCCAGATGGTCACGATCAGCGCGTCGCCCTCAAGCCGCTGCTCGACTGTCTCCTCGCCGGAGCAGCCCGACGGCCAGTAGCCGCGCACGGCCAGCCGAATCTGCATCGGATAGGACTCCAGGACGAACGCCTCTACGTTTTCCACCACCAGCAACTCGTGCGTGAGCCGAGGGGGAGGTACAAGAGTCGGGGAAGGTGCCGGGGGCGCACCTGGCTCGGCGCGCACGCCCAGACACGACGACAGAAGCAACAGAAAAAGCAGGATCAAATCGCGCACGAGCCTGTCTCCTCGCCACACGACGGTCTCGCTGAGGTCTTGCTGATCAGACGCTCTGCGCGGCGATTCGGTTCCGGGCAGATACCGGCTCTGTGCTCAGCGCGAGCCGCCAGCAACACCCGTCCTACTGGTCGGCCTCGTCCAGCGCCTCGCGGAAGAGGCGCAGCGCATCATTCTCCTGCGCATCCAGCGGACAGCCCGTGTAGGGGTCGGCGATGGGGATGTCATGCTTGGTACACCAGGCGTCCACGCGCACCTGGCGCACGAAGCCGAGCAGCACGCCGCGAATGGTTAGCTGCAACTCGAGATTGGGGCTGGCGTTGGCACGCAGGATGTCCGGCACCGCGCATTTGGCGCAGTCCTTCGGTCGCCAGGGCAGCGACTCGGGATTCTGCGGGGCCAGCCGGCACTCCTGAATCGCGCGCCCCCGATTGAAGTCCTCGTAGTAGTGGGGACATTCCCTGCCGTCCGGAGTCAGCATATGCCCGCCTTTCGCCGCGATGATCCTGTCGCCTGTCCCAAGTGTAAGCGCTCACCGCCCGCGCGCCAAATAGCTCAACCAAAGAGGCCGGGATGCCCCGGCCTCTCCCTGGCTCACTGCGCCCGCCCAGGCATCAGACGCGCGTGACGTACTCGCCGGTGCGTGTGTCCACGCGGATCGTGTCGCCCTCTTCCACAAACAGCGGTGTGGTAACCATCAGCCCCGTCTCGGTCTTGACCTTCTTGGTCGCGCCGGTGGCTGTGTTGCCGGCAACGGCCATCTCCGCCTCGACGACCCGGTGCTCGACGTTCGGCGGCAGCTCGTAGTCGAGAATCTCGCCCTCATACGACAGCAGCTTGAGCTGCGTGTTCTCTTTGAGGTAGAGCACGTCGTCGCCGAACAGATCGCTGCGCATCTGCGGCTGCTCGAACGTCTCCACATCCATGAAGGTGAGGAATTCGCCATCGTCGTACAGGTACTCGACGATGCGCGTCTCGATGCGAATGTTCTCCACGCGGTCGCCGGAGGTGAAGGTCATCTCGCGCGTCGTCCCGCTGCGCAGGTTGCGCACGGTGACGCGGATGGTCGCGTTGCCGCGACCGGTCTTGTTGTGGTGGTAGTTCAGCACCTTGTACAGCTCGCCATCGAGCGTGAAATTGGTGCCGTTGCGAAGCTGGTTTACGTCAATCATAGGGAATGCCGTCCTCGTCCTGCTGACCAGGTCTGGTTGCTGTCGGTTCTCGACGGGCCATTATACCAGAGATCGCTCGGTCATTGAACGGCCAGGTCGCAGGGCAGGGAGCAGGGAGTGTATGCGCAATCTGTCAGAGCGTGTACGGAAACCCCTCACCCCTGCACCCCTCTCCCTCACCGGGGCGAGGGGAAATCCCGCGCTTTGCTCCCCTTCTCCCCCTGGAGGGAGAAGGGGTCGGGGGATGAGGGGGAGCTTACCATACACCCTCTCAGGTAGGGGCGCTGCTCTGCTGCGCCTTGTAGGGGCGGGTTTCGAAACCCGCCCCTACAGAACCGCTTCGATCGGTGGGTGGGGGGTCCGTAGGGGCGTATGGCCATACGCCCCTACAAGAACATCACCAACCGCCCGACGCTACCGCGCCAGCCACTGCACCGCCGTCGCCGGCAACCCAGCCAGCGGCCCGCGCCTCACCGTGCAGCCCGGCAGGCTGTCCAGGAAGACCTGCCCATAGCGCTTGGTGATCACGCGGTTGTCGAACAGGGCGACGATCCCCCGATCCGTCTTGGTGCGGATCAGCCGCCCGAACCCCTGGCGGAAGCGCAGCACCGCGTCGGGCACGGCGTACTGCATGAAGCTGTTCTCGTAAAGCTCCGACCGGGCGGCGAAGATCGGGTCGCTGGGCACGGCGAAGGGCAGGCGCACGATGACCAGCACGCTCAGATCGTCGCCGGGGATGTCCACCCCTTCCCAGAACGAGCGCGTGCCGAGCAGCACCGCCCGCTCTGTGCGCACGAAGCCATCGAGCAGCGCCTGGCGGCTGGTGCCGTCGCTCTGGTCGAAGACGGTGATGTCTCCCAGCGCCAGCCGGGGGGCGATGGCCTGCGCCGTCTGGCGAAGCTGGGCGTAGCTGGTGAACAGGCCGAGCATCCGCCCGCCCGTCGCCGCCGCCAGCTCGATCAGCCCGCGCTCGACCGCGCGCTGGTACTCGTCGCGGCGAGTCGTTGGATCGGGCATGTCAGCAGGAACATACACAAGCGTGGACTTCTCGTAATCGAACGGCGAGCCGACCACCGCCGTATCCACATGGCTCGCGCCCAGCCGGTCGCACACGTACTCGAACGTGCCGCCGGTGCGCAGCGTGGCGCTGGTCAGGATCACCACGTCCTGCGTGTTCCAGATGTGCTGCTCCAGCAGCGGCCCCACGTGCAGCGGCGCGGCATGCACCGACAGGCGCGTGCCGTCCTGGTCCACCTGCGCCCAGTAGACCGTGTTCTCCTGCGGACGTACCGAGAAAGCGTCAAGCTGGGCGTGGATCTCTTCCAGGTGACGCGCTGCTGACGACACGCTGGACAGCAGATCGTCGTAGTTGAGCATGTCGAACTGCTCCAGCCCGGCCAGGCCGCGCGCCAGCCGGTTCATCGCATCGGAGATGGCTAGCGTGAACTGGGCGAGCGTATCCCACGCCCCTTCGACCTGCGCCCAGTTCGGCTGGTTGCGCAGCGCGGGCGTGATGCGCACCTGGTTCGAGTATTCGCCGGGGCGCAGCGCCCCCGTTGACTCCAGGAAGCGACGCAGCGCCTCGAAGTAGCGCTCGACATGGTGGCCCATGTCGCCCAGCGCGGTGGCGACGATCTTGACGTACTCTTCGATCTGGGTGAAGTACCGGGAGGGCACGCTGCCGTGTGTGCCCCGAATGACATCGCCCAGCAGCCCCTTGTTGGCATTGCCCAGGTCTTCCAGGCGGCGCTGGAGCATCGCCTGAGTGATCTGGAACGACAGGCCGTTGGTGGTGGCATCTTCCAGATGATGCGCCTCGTCCACGATCAGGTGGTGGTATTCGGGCAGCACGCGGTTGCCGATCTGCACGTCGGCCAGCAGCAGCGCGTGGTTGACGATGAGCACGTGCGCCGACTCCGCCTGACGCCGCGCCTTGTAGAATGGGCACACGCCTCCCATCTGCTCGCCGCAGCGTTCGAGGGTGCAGCCTTCGTCCTCCGCACTCAGGCGCGACCAGATAGCAGCATCCTCGTAGCCGCGCAGCGAGATCTCGCCCCGGTCGCCCGTCTCCGAGTCCAGCAGCCAGACGAGCACCTTGGCCAGCAGGCGCAGCTCGGCCACCGAGGTCGGCCCCCGGCGGCGCAGCGTCGCCAGCCGGCGCGGGCACAGGTAGTTGCCGCGCCCCTTGACCAGCGTCGCCTCAAAGGGGATGCCCAGTGCCTGGCGCAGCATGGGCAGGTCGCGGCTGAGCAGTTGATCCTGCAGGTTGATCGTGGCCGTGCTGATCACCACACGTTCGTTATTCTGCGTCGCCCAGGCGATGGCCGGGATCAGGTAGGCCATGCTCTTGCCCACGCCGGTGGGCGCTTCGACCATGAGGTGCCCGCCGCTGTTGAAGGCTTCTGCCACGCGGCGCAGCATGTCCACCTGCTGGGGCCTGTGCTCGTAATTGGGGAAGGCCGCGGCCATGTCACCGTCCGCCTCGATCATCCCCGCCAGCCGAGCCACGTCCAGCGCGCGACGCTCAGAGTTCGGGCGCAAGGGTCGCCAGGGAGTTTGATCCGGCGTGAACAGATCATCAGCGCCGAACGTCGCCCGGCGGGCGGGCGCGTCAGTCAAGGCGGTGCGGCTTCGCTCGCTCAGCGCAGCCATGAAGACCGGCTTGGCCGACCATTCCAGCTCGCGCGCGGCCCCGGCGATCTCGCGCAGCGTGTCCAGGGGCAACTTCAGAACGCGCTGCCACAATGCCCAGTACAGCCGCCCGGTCGCCACCGCGTCGGCCAGCGCGCGGTGCGCGTTCTCCAGGTCGAACCCAAGCTGCCCGGCCAGGCTGTTGAGGTTGTAGCGCGAGGCGGTGGGCAGCAACACCGAGGCCAGGTCGTAGGTATCCAGGGCCAGGTTGCCGGTCGCCACGTCGCAACGCGCCAGAAAGCCCAGGTCGAACTCCACGTTGTGGCCGACGACGGGATATGCGCCGATGAAGCGCCGCAGGTCGGGCAGCACCTCGCGCACCGTCGGGCAGCCGATCAGGTCGTCGGCGTCAATGCCGGTGATGGCCGTCACCCGTTCAGGGATGCTGCGCCCGGGATTGATCAGCGTCTGATAGGTGTCGAGTAGCTCGCCGTCGCGGAACTTCGCCGCGCCAATCTCGATGATGTCGTCGAAATCGGGGTTGAGGCCGGTCGTCTCCAGATCGAGGGCGACGAGGACGTCGCGCATGTGTTGGCTCCGTTCTAAGCGGCCCTGTGCCGCTGCGCGGCTATTGTAGCACAGTTGGGCGCAGCTTTGACCGGCGCGTTGGCGGATGGCGGCGCAAGCGTGCGCGACCCGGTTCAGAGTATAATGGCGCTATCAACCCCTGGAATGGACCGCACAGAGGAGCAGCACGGCGATGAGTACGACTGGGCGCGCAGGGAGATATGTCCGCCGCAAGACAAGCCAGGTGATCGCTCCCCTCATCGCTGCGGCAACGGCCCTGGCAGCGTGCGCTGGCTCTTCAGCCGGGCCCTCGCCCGCTCAGCCCTCGCCAACCATGCCGCCGGTGATCACGCGCATCGTCACCCCTGCCCCCACCCCCACGCCCCTGCCCCCTCCCACACCCCCCTATGATCTGTCGGGCAAGGAGGGACGCTGGATTCTGCGCGTTGACGTGACCATCGTCGGAGGAAGTCAGGTCAGCGAGTTACGCTATTCGGGGTCTGCCGACTTCACCGTGACAGATGCCGGGATCATCTCCGGGACGGGCGCTTTCACGCCGGCCATCAGCCACCCTCCCTGCGACGCTCAGGTGATCACTAGCAGACCGCTAGCCTTCGCCTTCCATGGCATTACTTTCGCCGAGGGGGACAGGATCGGCGCGGAACTCGTGCTCAGCCCCTCAATCCCGGACGAGATCGAGCACTATCGTCTGGTCTGCCCCGACTACGGCGATGTGCGGGACATTGAGCAACCGATCTTGTGGCCGGCCCTGGCTGCGCTGAGCCTTGGCGACGGCGATTTCGCCATCGAAGGGCTGCGCTGGCGCCTGATCCTCGCGGCGGGTCAGTCCTCTGCATTCAGTGAGACTCTCTCTACAGCTCTCGACGGAACGCTGACCATCGAGTTGCGCATCGGGCGCGGTTAGCCGGGATAGTCCGGTGACGCCGTTCCGCCACATCTACAGAACCCGGCCCAGCAGACAAACAGACGGGGCGGGCCAGACATGGCTCGCCCCAGCGAATTCCTGGTGTCAGACTGCGCGTCAGTTGCCCGGCGTTGCCGTCGCGCCGGGGACATTCCCTTGCCCGGCGGGAGTCTCGGTCGCCGTTTCTTCCGCGGGAGTCTCAGTCGGAGCAACTTCCTCCGCCGGAGTCTCTGCGGCCTGCGCCTCATAGGCGGCGAGCAGCTCGTACACTTCCTCGCGGGTGTCGCGCTGGTAAGCGTCCAGGTCAAACCCGGCGAACGGGTAGCCAGCCAGCGTATCCAGCGTGCTCTGCGCGAAGAAATGCCACAGGTAGGCGCGCACGAGCGGGTCGGCGAACGCCGCCTGGCTCATGTGGGCCTGCACGGGGAAGGACAGCGCGTAGCTGCCGCCGGCGAGCGTCTCCGCCGAGGGGACGACACAGCCCGCGCCGGCATCCACGCCCAACAGCTTCACCTCTGCCGGGCTCTTCTGCAGGTCCGTCCACCACAGCCAGGTCAGGCCGTTGTCAGTGTTGGCCACGCCCTGCGCGCGGTAGAGCACATCGCCGCTCTCGACCATGTCCTGGCGGAGCGCGAACGACGGCGAGCCGATCAAACCGGCGACCAGGGCGTCCGTCTCGCCCGTCTGGGCTGGCGGGGCGACGAGCAGCAGCGGACTATCCGGCCACTCGTCATTGAGGTCCTGCCACGTCGCGGTGGCAGGTTCGTCCTCAGTCCCGGCGCGCAGCAGCGCCGTCGCCGTCTCCGCGTCCAGGCACTCGATCCACTCGGCGCTGGCCGGGACCGCGATCACCAGGGCCTGCTGGCCCAGATCGAGCGTGTACGGCTCGATCCCGTTCGCCGCGCACTGGGCAAGCTGCTCGTCAGTAGCCGCGCGCGTGGCCCGCAGCACATCCGCCTCGCCCGCGCAGAAGGCATCCCAGCCCGCCGCGTTGCCCACATAGTCCGTCTCGACCGTCGCGTTAGGGTACTGAGTGCTGAAGGCGCTGTTGATCCGGCGGGCCAGGTCGTAGAGCATGGCCGAGCCGGTCACGCGGAGAGTGCCCTCAGTCGTCGTGTCCACCTGGATAGGGCTGATCGGGCGCGAAAAGGTGCGCCCCGTTTTCGCGGCGAGCAGGTTGGCGACGCCCGTCTCATAGGTCGCCTCGTCAGCGGGCGTGTAGCCGAGCGCCGGCCCCTGCGCCGCGACGCCGCCCTCGCCCGTCAGCGCGAACTCGACAAACGCCTGCACCTCAGGACGCGCCGCGCTCTCCGCGCTGACATACAGGTAGGCGGTACGGGCCAGCGGGTACGTCCGGTCGGCCAGCGCACTCACTCCCGGCGCAACACACGTGCCCCCCTCGTCCCGCACCTGCAAGGGCACGACCGCCCCCTCGGGGTCGGCGGCAGCCAGGTCAGCCAGCATCATGTAGGCAAAGGCGCTGGCACCTTCTTCCTGCACCTTGCCCAGGATGGCGGCGGGGTCGCCGAGCGCCTCGATATCGTCGCGCAGCGCGCCCGCCGGGACCAGACTCTGGAACAGCCGGGTCGCAGCAGACTCGGCCTCAGGGCCATAGAAGGCCACCGGGCCAGTCAGCCCTGCCGAGCCGAGATCGGTCCAGGTCGGCTCCACGGCGGCGCCCAATTGCCACACGCCTGACAGCGCGGCTTCGTCCAGGCAGGTCAGCCCAGCCTCGGGCGATACAAGCAGCGCCAGCGCCTCATAAGCCAGCACGACCTCGACGAAGCTCTCGCCCTGCTCGGCGCACGCCTGGAGCTGGGCATCGCTGATCGGCTCGGTGGACATCACCACGTCCGCCTGGCCACTGCACAGCGCCTCGAACGCAGCGCGCAGCCCGCCGCTCGCGTCAACGTCCACGCTCGTACCTTCATCGGACTCCGCGTGAGCATCGCGAATGGCCGTGACGAGCGCCTCAAGCTCCGGCGTGCCCTGGACGACAACCGGCGGCGCTTCTTCATCTTGAGCCAGGCTGACCGGAACGGCCAGCGCGAACATCATGGTCGTAGCGATCACCACCAGGCACACAGGCCGCAGCAAACGCCAGGGGTACGGCATACGGGAATCTCCTTCAGGTTCAGTTGGATGTGGGCAGACGGCGCACCGCCCGCGACCGAGAGACAACACCGCCCCATCTGGGCGGCGACTGCGCGGGCGCGCGCAGCGCGGACCGCTGACCAGCGCCTCAGCACTTTTGGCGGTACACTGGGGCACGATTTTACACGCTCGCCGCGATATGTCCAGAATG
Organism: Chloroflexota bacterium; assembly: GCA_037447125.1. GTDB lineage: Bacteria > Chloroflexota > Anaerolineae > Aggregatilineales > Aggregatilineaceae > UBA2029. The sequence goes on from JBBIHG010000025.1 coordinate 14,241, forward strand.
AGCCGCGCCACCTCACCGGCAGCGCAGCGGAAACGGAGCGATGATCGCGCCGGCCACCCCCACCAGCACCCTCGCCACGCGAGCATGGCGCTCGCTGCTGCGCCTGGGCTTCCGTCTGCTCTACAACGAGCTGGCCGTCACCTACGACGCGGTGAGCGAGATCGTCAGCCTGGGCCAGTGGGGCGCGTGGCAGCGCGCGGCGCTCCCCCACCTGGACGCGCAGCCCGGCGACTCCGTCCTGGAGTTGGCCCACGGCACCGGACGCCTGGCCGCCGACCTGCGCCGGGCGGGGTACCGGCTGGTGGGGCTGGACGTCAGCCGCGCGATGGGGCGCATCGCCCGTCGGCGGCTGGGATGTTGGGGCTGGCGTCCCTCACTGGTGCGGGCGCGCGCCCAGGCGTTGCCCTTCCCTGCCGGGCACTTCGCTGCCGTGGTGAGCACCTTCCCCACCGAGTTCATCGCCGATCCGCTCACCCTACGCGAGGTCAACCGCGTGCTGGCCCCTGGCGGACGTCTGGTGATCGTGCTCGGCGGCCTGCTGACCGGGCGCGATCCCGCCGCCCGCTCGCTGGAGCTGGCCTATCGGGCCACCGGGCAGCGCGGACCCTGGTCGGTTGTGCTCGAAGCGCGGCTGGCCGCCGCCGGCTTCACCGCGCGCATGTTCAGCGAAAGGCTGCCGCGCAGCGTCGTGCTCGTGTGCGTGGCTGCGAAACCCTGATCCGCTCCGCGCAAAGCAAACGAGGCGACCGTCGGGCCGCCCCGTGAACATTCACGTCCGATCCTGTCAGTCGCCGGACTCGCCGACCGCCGCGCTGGTGATGCGCGCCTCTGGAATCGTCACGCCCGCGCGCTCGGCAGCCAGCACGCGCTCCAGCGCCGCAATACTCACTTCGATCATCCCCCGATCGGGCTGGCGGGTCGTCAGGCTTTGCAAAGCCAGGTTCGGCTTAACGATCTGGCGGATGATCGGGTTGTGCTGGTGCTTGGCCGTGAAGCGGATCGTCTCGTAGGCGATGCCGGCGATGGGCAGGATCAGCGCCACGCGAGAGAGCAGCAGCACCGGCACGCTGTCCGGTCGCCCGGTGACGATGTGGATCAACACCGACAGCACCACCAGCGTCAGCAGAAAAGCCGTGCCGCAGCGGGGGTGCTGGATCGGGTAGCTGTCCACCCGGTCGGGCGTCAGCTCAGACCCGCCCTCGTAGGCGTTAATCGTCTTGTGCTCCGCGCCGTGGTAGCCAAACAGGCGCTTGACATCTTGCATGAAGCCAATCGCCCAAATATAGCCAGTCAGCAGCCCCAGCTTGATCACGCCTTCGATCAGGTCGGCGACGAGCTTGCTGTCCAGCCCGGTCAGCGACTTGATCGCCGCCGACGCTGCCGCCGGCAGCACAAAGAACAGGCCGATGCCCAGCGACAGCGAGAAGATCACCAGCCCAAGCCCCGCTGCGCCCTCCAGCGAGAAGTCAACATCTTCCTCCTCTTCGAGGGCCACGTCCGCCGACCACATCAGGGCGCTGGTGCCCAGCACCAGGGCGTCCCACAGCAGCACCAGCCCGCGCACGAAAGGCAGCCGCGCTGCGCGCCCCCGGTAGAGCGCCGCTTTTAGCGGCACCTCTTTGATCACGATGTCTTGCCTGGGGTTACGGACGGCAATGGCCGCCACGTAGCGCCCGCGCATCATCACGCCCTCGATGACCGCCTGTCCGCCATACCAGTAGGCCGGCTGTGCGGCTTCGGCGGCTGGCTCGCTGGCGGCTTCCTGTTGGGCGCGAGCCAGGATCGCCGCACCAATCCGCGCGGCCAGCGCCAGCCGGCGTCTGATGCGCCCGGCGCGGGCGCGCGCTCGCTTGCTCATGGGGTTGGGCATGATGCTGTCTCCAGGTTGAGGCCAGGCCCCAGCCCGGCCCACAGGACGAACGCCCCCATTCTCTCTCGCCGCGCGTCACTTGGCAAGGTTGATCCTGCGCCGGGCCGCTATCCGGCATTGCCAACTGCTAGCGCTAACATCAACGCACAGACGCGATCAGGCCGGTCAAACCAGGCGACGTCGAGCGCATCGAACCCAGACGCGACCGCTGGCTGACAGCATCTGCGCGGACTCCACCGGTCTCACGCCTCATGTCAGTGAGCTGTGTCAGAAGCGTGCTGACGTGCTTTAAGACATCAGGAAGCAGCATCTCCGTCCGCTGGCACAGCAACCTCGCAGGAACGGGCGAGAGCGTCCCTCACTTCAGTGCAGCCATCTGGCAGCCAATCGCTTGACTTGGCAGAGCAGACTATCATATACTGGAAATGTGTTTGCGCTAACAAGACTTCTCGACGTGTATTGCGCAATGCGCGGGTGGGATGTGCCTGCTTGAAGGCACAGCGCCATTGCTGGCAGGCCGGGAACATACACCAGCGAGCTTACGGATGATATTAGCCTGAGGAGGTTTATGAGTGGTTGCAGAGCCTGCCCCTTATGCGTTACGGATGGTCAACATTGAGAAGTACTTCGGCCTGGTGCACGCCCTGTCCAACATCAACGTGGAAGTCGGTCGCAACGAGATCGTCGGTCTGATCGGAGACAACGGCGCCGGCAAGTCCACCATGGTCAAGATCCTCACCGGCGTCTACCGCCCCACCAGCGGCGAACTCTACGTGGCCGGGCGCAAAGTCGATCTCAGCACCTACAGCGTCAAGAAAGCGCACGAGTACGGGATCGAAACTGTCTACCAGGACAAGTCGCTCGGCGAGAAGCAGGCCCTGTGGCGCAACTTCTTCATTGGCCGCCAGATCACCTATCCCTTGGGTTTCCTCAAAGTCAAAGAGCAGAAGCGCATCGCCCAGGAGATCATGCTCAACACCATCGGCTTTCGCGGGCGGGGCATCACCGTTGACTCGACGGTGAGCAAGCTCTCCGGCGGCGAGCGCCAGGGCGTGGCCATTGGCCGGGCCATGCACTTCGAGGCCGAGCTGATCGTCCTCGACGAGCCGACGGTGGCTCTCTCTCTGAAAGAAGTGCGCAAGGTGCTCAACTTCGTGCAAGGGATCAAGGCGGCCGGCAAGGCCTGCATTTACATCTCACATGCTCTTCACGACGTGTACGAGGTCGCCGACCGCTTCGTTGTCCTGGATCGTGGCGAGCTTGTCGCCAACATTGACAAAGGCAGCATGTCCCTCAAAGAACTGGACGAATTCTTGCTATCGTATGCTCACGGTCTGAAAGATAAGAAAGAAACATGAAACGGGCGCGCTCATTCATCAGATTCCTTGGCAAGATCGAGGGCCTGCCGGTTGCCGTTGTGCTGGCAGCCCTGATTATCGCGTTCATGATCACCGCGCCGGACGTCTTCCTCAAGTGGCGCATCTACATGTCTTTCCTGCAGACGGTGGCCCCCCCGCTCATTCTTGGGCTGGGGCTGACTTTCGTCATCACGGCGGGAGAGATCGATCTCAGCTTCCCGGCGGTCGTTGCCTTTGCCGGCTACGTCTTCACCTGGAGCTTCAGGACCTTCAGCGAGAGCATAGACCCGACCGTGGCCGCGCTGTGCGGCCTGGGCCTGGCTCTGCTGGCCGGCGCCATGATCGGGATCATCAACGGCTTCCTCGTCGCCAAGGTCGGCGTCCCCTCGATCATGGCCACGCTCGCCGCGCAGTTTTTCTGGTACGGGGTCACGGTCTTGCTGGCTGGCGGCCTGCAAGCGGCGCTCACGATGATCGAGGACAACCACGTCCATTCCGTCCTCACTGGCCGCATCCATGGCATCATTCCTGACCCGGCGCGCGGCCGTATCGGCATCCCCACTCAGGCGCTGTGGGCGCTGGCGCTCGCGGTCTTTTTGTGGTTCCTGCTGAACCGGCACAAGTTCGGCGAAGCGGTCATGTTCATCGGCGACAATCCCAACGTGGCCCGGGTGATGGGCATCAACGTCGAGGCGACGCGCATCCAGCTCTTCACCATGATGGGCGTCATCGCCGCCTTCGCCGGCGTCATCCTCACCCTCGAAATGCGCGTTTTCTACCCTACCCAGGGGCAGGGTATGCTCCTGCCGGTCATGGCCGCCGTCTTCATCGGCGGCACCTCGATCGCCGGTGGTGTTGGCTCAATCGTCGGCACGTTCTTCGGGGCCTATATCATCGGCTCGCTGGAAGCCGGTGTCGTCGCCACCAGGGTCAGCGGCTTCTGGGTGCAGTTGGTGCAAGGGGCCGTCATGGGCACCTCTGTCGTGCTCAATACCATCCTCGGACGGGGCGACCTCGCTGTGATCTCCGAGCGGCTCCGCCATTGGGGTACGCCTGTACGTTCCAGATTCTCTCAGGAAGCCCTCCCTCCCGAGCCTGAGCGCGGCAATCGGTGAGGTCGCGCCGCGCGGGTAGCGGATGGAGGTTGTAGAAAGGGGGCATTCTATCGCGTGTCACAAAGCTAGAGAGCGCAGCATCCAGATTCGACCCATAAGAATCGCTTGCTAGAAATAAGGAGCGGGAAATGAAGAACGCGCGCAATCTGATTGTCGTTTTGTTTGTGGTCGCGCTTGCCGTGGGGATGGTGCAGACCGTCCGGCCGGCGGCGGCCCAGGATGAGCTCGTCGTCTACATGCAGATGGGCGGCCACCAGGGCGATGGCACCACGCTGGCCCGCACGATGGGCGCCCGCGCCGCGGCAGAGGCCCTGGGCATCGAACTGGTCGAGCAGTATTCAGGCTGGGACATGCAGTTGATGATCAACCACTTCAACGAGGCGCTGGCCGCCGACCCGGATGGCATCGTCATCATGGGCCACCCCGGCTATGACGCGCTCGCGCCCCTGGTGGAAGAAGCCATCGGCCGCGGCATCATCGTCACCAGCGGCAACAATGGCATCCCCCAGTTCGAGGAGCAGTACGCGGCGATGGGCTTCGGCTATGCCGGGGCCGACCTGTGGACCGGTGGTTATCTGACCGGCAAGGCGATGGTCGCTGCCGGCCTGCAGGCTGGTGACGAAGCGCTGGTCTACGACATCTGGCATCAGGAACTGCGCAGCCGCAGCCCGCAGGGCATCAAGGATGCGCTGGAAGAAGCCGGCGTGATCGTAGACACGCTCGATGTCTCCCAGGAAGTGGACTCAGATGTGTCGCTGGCCACCCCGATCCTGACCGCCTATCTGGAGGCCCACCCCAATCTGAAGGCGATTGGCACCCAGCATGGCAACGTCACGGCAGCGTTGGTTGGCGTGCTGAAGGGCGCTGGCTATGCGCCCGGCGAGATCATCGTCGGCGGCATTGACCTATCGCCGGCCACGGTTGCTGGCGTCGAGGAAGGCTACATCAGCGCATCCTTCGACCAGGTGCTCTACCTGCAGGGCTACTTCCCTGTGCTGCAGGTCTGGCTGACCTACAACTATAAGATCCCGGGTCTGCACATCAACACGGGTGTTGGCGTGGTGACGCCAGACAACATCGGCGAGATCAAGAGCCTGATCGAGCAGGGCTACCGCTAAATCGCGTCGCCTGCTGAACCGAAACCATGGCTGCGCCCCTGCCCTGTGGCAGGGGCGCTTTCATGCGCCTCGCCCAGCCGAAGCCTCTTGCGCCCGCGCCGGCCATCCAGAGCGCTTATCGGATCCTAACCCAGATCATTGGTATTTCTGATACTGCGTGCGCGCGCGTGCGTCTATACTACCTTGATTATCAGTTATTGACCTCATCCCCGTTTCGCCTTTCGGTTTCGCCTCGCTCCACTTCCCCCTCGCTGGTTTATTCAGCAGCAGACAGGGAGTCAGGAGGTGAGGTCGGGAGCGGTGAGCGGAAGCAGTTAGCGATCAGAGTGTTATGCTGTAGAATCTGGAGCACATAGGGCGTCCCGCAAGGGGATGCAGCCACCGAGCGCTGGAGGAAGGAGATTCGATGACTGCGGCCATACTCTCCGGGTTCGCCCTGGCACTGCTCGCCCCCTGGCTGCACCATATCACACGACGGTGGGCGGGCTGGCTCCTGGCGCTAGGACCGCTGGCCATCACCGTCTATTTCACCGCGCAAGCGGCGCGCATCGCTGGCGGGGAGACAATCTCCACATCGCTGCGCTGGATCCCCTCGCTCGGCGTGGACCTGGCCTTCTATCTGGACGGCCTCAGCCTCGTCTTCGCCATCATCATTAGCGGCATCGGCACGCTGATCGTTCTCTACGCCAGCGCCTACCTGGCTGGCGACGCGCTCGAAGGCCGCTTCTATCTGTACCTGCTCTTCTTCATGGCCTCTATGCTTGGCGTCGTGCTGGCCAACAACCTGATCACGCTGTTCGTCTTCTGGGAGCTGACCAGCATCAGCTCGTACCTGCTCATCGGCTTCAAGCACAACAAAGCCACGTCGCGCGCCGCCGCGCTGCAAGCCCTGCTGGTGACCGGGTCTGGCGGCCTGGCCATGCTCGCCGGGCTGGTGCTGATGGGCCAGGTGACCGGCAGCAACACGATCAGCGAACTGCTGACACAGGGCGACGCAGTACGCGGCAATGGGCTATACGTCCCGATCCTGCTGCTGGTGCTGCTCGGCGCCGCGGCCAAGTCCGCGCAGGTGCCCTTCCACTTCTGGCTGCCCAACGCCATGGAGGCGCCGACGCCGGTCAGCGCCTACCTACACTCGGCGACGATGGTCAAGGCCGGCGTGTACCTGCTCGCCCGGCTGAATCCCGTACTCGGTGGCACCGACGAGTGGCGCGTGCTGGTGACCGGTGTCGGGGCGGTGACCATGCTGGTCGGCGCGTACCTGGCCTGGCAGCAGGCTGATCTCAAGCGCATCCTCGCCTACTCGACGATCAGCACGCTGGGCATGCTCATCATGCTACTAGGCGTTGGCACAACGCTGGCCGCCAAAGCAGCCGTCACCATGCTCATCGCTCACTCCATGTACAAGGGTGCGCTATTCCTGGTCGCTGGCTCGATTGACCACGAGACCGGCACGCGCGACGTGACCCGCTTGGGCGGGCTGCGCCGCGCCCTGCCCTTCACCGGCACGGCGGCGCTGCTGGCTGCCGGGTCCATGGCCGGGCTGCCGCCACTGTTCGGCTTCATCGCCAAGGAGGTCTTCTACAAGGCCGCCGACGAAGCGCCCGATCTGCCCGCCCTGCTGATCGGGCTGGCCATGCTCAGCAGCGTTCTGCTGGTCACCGCCGCCGCATTGGTGGCGATCAAGCCCTTCTTCGGCCCGCGCGTCCACACCCCCAAGCACCCGCACGAAGCGCCGCCGCGCATGGTCCTGGGGCCTAGCCTGCTGGCCACGCTGGGCATCGCCTTCGGGCTTGTGCCGGGACTGCTCACCGATTACGCCGTCAGGCCGGCCACCCACGCCGTGCTGGGCGCGCCGGCCAAAGTCGAGCTGGTGCTGTGGCCCGGCCTCAACGTGATCCTGCTGCTCAGCCTGCTCACCGTCGCCCTCGGCGCGACCGTGTACGTCACCCGCGCGCGACTCAGCCAGCGCCTCCAGCGTCTGGACATCGGCTCGCGCCTGGGCCCGGATCGCGGCTACCAGAAGCTGCTCGACGGCATGTTGTGGCTGGCCGACTGGCAGACGCGCATCCTGCAGAACGGCTATCTGCGCTACTACCTGATTACCATCGTGACTACCACAGTGGCCCTGGTCGGTCATGCCGTGCTCACCCGCACCGATCTGGACGACGCGCTGCGCCTGCCGGAGATTCGCCCCTACGAAGCGCTGATCGTGGCCGTGATCCTGTCCGCCGCCTACGCCGTGACCCAGGTGCGCTCGCGGCTGGCGGCCGTGGCTGCGCTGGGCACGGTCGGCTACAGCATCGCCCTGCTCTACATCCTGTTTGGCGCGCCCGACCTGGCCATGACTCAGTTCGCCATCGAGACGCTGACAGTGCTGCTCTTCGTGCTGGTGCTCTACAAGCTGCCCCGCTTTGCCGTGCTGACCAGCCGGGCAGTGCGCTGGCGCGATGCCCTCATCGCCCTCAGCGCCGGGGCGATGATGACGCTGCTGGTGCTGATCGTCACCGTGGACCCGTCGCGGACCCGCCTGACGTCGTACTTCGCCTCTAACAGCGTCACGCTGGCCAAAGGGCGCAACATCGTCAACGTGATCCTGGTGGACTTTCGCGCGCTCGATACGTTGGGCGAGATCACAGTGCTCTCGGTGGCGGCGGCGGGCGTCTTCGCCTTGCTCAAGCTGCGCCCTCCGCGCAAGGAGACACCGGAACCCGCGCCGGCCGCCGACGCCGAAGCGATGGCCGCCCCCAGCCCCGAAGAGCCAGAGTATGTAGTGTCTGCCGCCGTCGACACGACGGCTGACTGACGCGCGGCAGCCATCGCCTCTTCGCTGCTGGGTGAGCTATAGGAGGGACACGAAATGGACTCTCTAGTCTTGCGGACGGCGACGCGCTACCTGCTGCCGTTGATGCTGCTCTTCTCGATGTTCGTCGTGCTGCGCGGGCACAACGCCCCCGGCGGCGGCTTCGTCGGCGGGTTGGTGGCGGCGTCCGCTTACGCCCTCTATGTTATCGCCTTCGATGTGCCCCACGCGCGCCGCATTATGCCAGTCAGCCCCCGCCGGCTGATCGGTGCCGGGCTGGCGCTGGCCGTGACCAGCGGGCTGATTGGACTGGCCGCCGGCAAGCCATTTATGACCGCGCAGTGGGACGCTCGCGAGTTCCCAGTCGTGGGCAAGGTGGGCACACCGCTGCTGTTTGACGTCGGCGTCTACCTGACGGTCATCGGCGTGACGCTGACCATCGTCTTCGCGCTGGCCGAGGAGGAGTGAGATGGAAGTCGTGCTGGCGGTCGTCATTGGCGCGCTATACGCCGCGGGCCTGTACATGATGCTGCGCCGCAGTTTCCTTAAGGTGGTGATCGGCCTGGCCCTGCTCAGTTACGCTGCCAACCTGTTGATCTTCACGATCAACGGTGTGACGCGCGGCGCGCCGCCGCTGGTGCCCGAAGGCGCCACGCGCCCGCCCGAGCCTTTCGCCGATCCGCTGCCTCAAGCCCTGATCCTGACGGCGATTGTCATCAGTTTCGGCGTGCAGGCCTTCACACTGGTGCTGTTCAAGCGCACCTACCAGGCCACTGGAACCGACGACCTGGACGAAATCCGTTCGACCGAGAATCCCCAGAAACTTGCCGCACCGGATTCCGCGCCTGGGTCAGGGGGGCGCTGATGAACCTGTTGCTGCTGCTGCCCATCCTCATCCCGTTCGTGACGGCGGTGATCGCCCTCCTGGCCTGGCACAACCGCCTCTTACAGCGGCGAGTCAACGTGGCCGGGGCCAGCCTGCACTTCGTCGCCGGGCTGGGTCTGCTGGCATCGGTCTCGCGTGACGGCATTCAGGCTGCCCAGATCGGGAACTGGCCCGCGCCCTTTGGCATCACTCTGGTCGCCGACCTGTTCAGCGCGATCATGATCGTCATGACCGGTCTGATGGGCCTGACGGTCGCCATCTACTCCCTGGGCACCATTGACGCGCGCCGCGAGTCGTTCGGCTATTACTCGCTGTTGCACACGTTGCTGGTGGGCATCAGCGGCGCTTTCCTCACCGGCGACATGTTCAACCTGTACGTGTGGTTCGAGGTCATGCTCATCGCGTCGTTCGTCCTCATGGCTCTGGGGGGGGGCAAGGATCAGCTTGAGGGCGCGCTCAAGTATGTGACGATCAACCTGGTCTCCTCTGCTCTGTTCCTGACCTCGGTTGGCGTGCTGTACAGCGTCACCGGCACGCTGAACATGGCGGACCTCGCCCGCCGGGTCAGCAGCGGCCTGATCGACCCCGGCCTGGTGACCGTGCTGGCCATGATGTTCCTGGTCGCCTTCGGCATCAAAGCGGCGCTCTTCCCGCTGTTCTTCTGGCTGCCCGCGTCGTACCACACGCCGCCCATCGCCATCACCGCGCTGTTCTCCGGCCTGCTGACCAAGGTGGGCGTCTATTCGCTGGTGCGCATCTTCACGCTGATCTTCGTTCACGATGTGGGTTTCACTCACACGCTGCTGATGGTCATCGCCGGGCTGACGATGGTCACCGGCGTGCTTGGCGCGGTGGCTCAGATAGAGGTGCGCCGCCTGCTCTCGTTCCACATCATCAGCCAGATCGGTTATCTGCTGATGGGCCTGGCCCTGTTCACCGAGCTGGCCCTGGCGGGCATGATCTTCTTCATGATCCACGTCATCATCGCCAAGTCAGCGCTGTTTCTGGTCAGCGGCCTGGTGCGGCGTGTGGCGGGCAGCTACCACCTGAAAGAACTGGGTGGCCTGTACCGCAGCAATGCCGCCCTGGCCGCCCTGTTCTTCGTCCCGGCGATGGCCCTGGCCGGCATTCCCCCGCTGTCCGGCTTCTGGGCCAAGCTGGCGCTGGTTCGCGCCGGCCTGGAGACGGAAGACTACGCCATCGTCGCCGTCTCGCTGGCGGTGAGCATCCTCACTCTGTTCTCGATGACCAAAATCTGGGCCGAGGTGTTCTGGAAGGACCGCCCCGAGCCAACTCGCCCGCCCAGGCCGCTGACGCCCTTCCAGCGCCGCTCGCTGCTGGCTCCGGCGGGATGGCTGGCCGCGCTGACCGTGCTCCTCGGCCTGGCAGCCGAGCCGATCCTCGCCCTGGCTATGGAAGCCGCTGCTCAGTTGCACGACCCGTCTGCCTATATCCGGGCTGTGCTGGGAGGAGGAGCCTTGTGACGACTTTCCTGCTCAACATCCTGCTGGCCATGTCCTGGATCGCACTAACTGGCACGTTCACGCCGGCGAATCTCATCATCGGCTTCGTGCTGGGCTACGCGGTGCTGGCCATAACCCAGCGCCTGATGGCGCCTTCTGGCTACTTTAGCCGGGTGCCCAAGGTGCTCAGCTTCGCCCTGTTCTTCCTGTGGGAGCTGACCAAAGCCAGCGTGCGCGTGGCTATCTCCGTGGCCTCGCCTCGCCTGAACATCCGCCCGGCGGTGGTGGCCGTGCCGCTCGACGTGCGCTCCAATGGCGCGATCACCCTGCTGGCCAACCTGATCACCCTGACGCCGGGCACCCTCTACCTCGACGTGTCTGCCGACCGCCGCGTGATGTACATTCACACCATCCACGTGGACGATCTGGACGAGTTCCGGCACAGCATCAAGTCCGGCTATGAGCGCCGGGTCAAGGAGATACTGGAATGACGGTGAATGACCTGGTTCTCTACGGGGTGATGCCGGTCCTGGCCCTGGCCTTCGCGCTGACCTTCGTCCGCCTGCTGCGCGGGCCAAGCCTGCCCGACCGCGTCGTCGCCATTGACCTGCTGACCGCGCTGAGCATTGGCATCATCGCCGCCTACGCCATCGCCACCGAGCAACCGGCCTTCCTCGACGCGGCCATCGTCCTGGCGCTGGTCGCCTTCCTGGGGACGGTCGCCTTCGCCTACTACATCGAGAGGACGGTGTGATCATGCAGGATGTGCTCACCGCCGTATTGATGGTGTCGGGGGCGCTGTTCATGCTCGTGGCCACCCTGGGCGTGCTGCGTATGCCCGACCTCTTCCTGCGCATGTCGGCCAGCACCAAGGCGTCATCGTTCGGCTCCGGCCTGATCCTGCTGGCGGCGGCGGTCCACTTCGCCAACATCGGCGTGACCAGCCGGGCCGTGGCGACCATCGTCTACCTGCTGCTGACCACGCCCATCGCCGCGCACATGCTTGGCCGGGCCGGCTATTTCGTCGGAGTCAAGCTCAGTGACCGCACCGTGATTGACGAGCTGGCCCACCAGTACGACCTGCGCACGCACCGGCTGGCCAGCCGCAATCCTGCCACCACTCCAGTGGAGACGGACAGCACCTCGCCGGAGTCATGAGCGCGGGCGGACCGCGCGCGCCACTCGCCAGGCGCTGGCGACCAGGCCGCCGCTGAGCAGAGCGGGCGCGCCCACCGACCAGGCGCGCGGCAGCCCGCTCTCGGCCAGGTGGAACAGGGCCAGCGGCTCGCTTCGCCCGTCTGCCAGCATCCGCACCGCCCCCACTAGCGGTATGTCGCGCACCGTCCAGGCGACACACCGGGCAGCGTCGGCACAGCGGGCGGCTGCCTGGGCGTGAAGAGTCGCCGGGTCGCTGAGGAGGCCGAGGACGTTGATCACCGCGCCCAGGGCCAGCGCAGCGCCCGCCGCCGCCCACCATCCGCGCCGCGCCGGGAGTGCCAGCAGCGGCAGGCAGCTCAGCGGCAGCAGCGGCACCAGCAGCCGCGGCCCCCAGCCCCACCCGCCATCCCACGCCCACCACATCCCGTAGAAGGGCAGCGCCACAGCCCAGGCCAGCGTCAGGAATTCGGCCAGCGGGGCATTCGCGCGCCGGAAGCGCGGCCAGAGCAGGACGCTGAGCAGCAGCGGCGGCGCATGGAGCCAGACGCCCTTGCCGGGGCTGAACAGCAGCCCGCCGATCCCCTCCCAGGGCGGCGTGCTGAACGCCTCGCCCGCGTAGCCGGTCGCCAAAGGATCGCCGAAGCGCAGGGCGTTGTGCGCCAGCAGGGCGACGACAAAAGGCAGCACACCCGCCAGCAGCCAGACGAGACGAGCCATCCGAGAATGGCCATCGTGTGAAGAGCGTGCAGACAGCGCCTTGTTGACACCCCCGGCCTTGCTACGCACGGCCTGCCCCCTCTCCAAGCATGGAGAGGGGGTGGTGAGGCGCGTTAGCGCCGAACGGGGGTGAGGTAAGAGCACCAACCAGCCGAGCGGCAGCGCGTAGATGGCCAGGGATGCGCGGACCAGCATCCCCGCGCCGAGCGCCGCGCCCGCCAGCAGCAGCAGCCCGCGCGATCCCTTAGCGCGCGCGGCGAGTAGCACCGCCAGTGTCAGGGCGCAGGCGAGGAGCGCCTCGGGGAACAGCACGCGCCCGTACCACCACAGCGGCGTGCCCAGCCCCGCGCTCAGCGCCACCAGCAGAGGGCGTCCCGTCCGGCCCGCCGAGAGCGTGCCTGCCAGAACAGTGAGCGCCGCCAGCGCCCCCGCCGCCGCCAGCGCCGGCAGCAGCAGCGTGCTGATGGCGGCAATCGTCGTGCGGTGCGCGTGATTGACCGCCGCCAGACGGTCGCCGGCGACGAAAAACGGGACGGCCAGCAGGGGCAGTCCCGGATCGTACTTGCTGTAGAAGCGCCCATCGTGCCCCGCAACGATCTGGGGCAGGCCAGGATCGGGGGGCAGGGCCAGCGTCCCTCGCTGGGCCAGCGAAGCCGCCGTCTGGAACATGACCTCGCCGTCGCTGCTATAGAGGCCGCGCCCCATCGTCAGCGCGCACAGGCACGCGAACGCCACGAACAGCGCCCCGACGGGGAGTCTACCCGGCACGCGCATCCCCCTGATGCCCGCGCTGCCTTCTCACGATCTCGGTGCGCGGCGCGCGGTCGTGAGGCTCAACGATGGGACGGAGTCCGCTGGCTGACTGGTCAGTCGGTCTGGCCATCGCCCGACTGCCGCAGGTCCTGGATATTGAGCTGCAGCTTCCTGGTGCCGTTCCACTCATTGACTTCCAGGTGAAAGACCACATCCACCTGATCGAGCTTCCTGTCCGCCCAGTCGCCTTGCTTGAAAGCGATCCCGTCCATGGTGCGCACGCCATCGGACACGCTTAGCCGCAGGTGCTTGCTGTCTCTGCCGACGCGCCTGGCGCCGACCACGCGCAGCCCGCGGGCGCGCAGCAGGGGCGGTCGGTTGCCGGCGCCCGTCGGCTCCAGCTTCTTCAGGGCGTCCACCAGGTCCATCGTCAGGTCGCCCAGCGACACATCGGCGTCAATGATCAGCTCTGGGCGCAGGTCCTGGCCGCCCAACCGTCGAGCGGCGATGTCGGTCAGCCGCTCGCGCAAATGGGGGATGTTCTCGTTGCGCACGGTGAAACCGGCGGCCTGGGAATGGCCGCCGTGCCGCACCAGCAAATCGGCACATTCGTCCAGCGCCTGGGTGATGTCAAAGCCGGGGATGCTGCGGCACGACCCGCGCGATTCGTCGTCTCCCAGCTCGACGACCACTGCCGGGCGGTAGAATTCCTCACACAGTCGCCCGGCCACCAGGCCGACGATCCCCGACAGGTAGTCCGGCCCGGCATCGAAGATCAGCGGCACCTCGCCAGCGGTCTCGCCGAAGGCGCGCTCCCGCGCGATCTCGACCGTCTCCAGCGTCAGAAGTTGCCGCTGCTCGTTCAACTCCTGCAACTGCACGGCCAGCGCACTCGCCTCCGGCTGGTCGGCCATTAGCAGATCGTAGGCGATCATGGCGCTGCCCAAGCGCCCGGCGGCATTGATGCGCGGGGCGAGCATGAAGCCAATCGTCGTCGTGTCAATCCTGCCCGGTTCCACCCCGGCCACCTGGGTCAGCTCGTACACGCCGGCGCGCTGCGCGCGGTTGAGCACTTCCAGCCCGCGCCGCACCAGCTCGCGATTCTCCAGCCGATCAAGCGGAGCCAGGTCGGCCACTGTGCCCAGCGCCACCAGGTCGAGCAGGTCTTCTAGCTTGAAATCCGGCCTGCGGCCCGTCTGCGCTTCTTCGGCGCGCAGCAGGGCGTCAGCCAGCTTGTAGGCCACGCCCACCCCGGCCAGCATGTCCTCCGGGTAGCCGCTTTGCGCGCCGTCTTCGGCGCGCAGCCGGGCGTCAATCTTCGGGTCAATCACGGCCAGCGCGTCGGGCAGTTCTTCGCCCACTGAATGGTGATCGGTGACAATCATGTCCAGCCCGATCCGCTTGCCGTAGGCCACTTCGTCAACCGAGCGGATGCCGCAGTCCACCGTCACCACCAGGCGCGCGCCCTCTTCTTTCAACTGGTCGAGCGCGTTGGTATTCAGCCCGTAGCCCTCGTCCACGCGGTTGGGGATGTAGGGGCGCACATGCCCGCCCAGCGCCCGCAGAACCTGGACGAGTAGCGCCGTGCTGGTCACGCCGTCCGCGTCGAAGTCACCATAGACCGCGATCAGCTCACCGCGCCTGATCGCGGCGCGGATGCGCGCCACCGCTTCGGTCATGCCATGCATCAGGAAGGGGTTGTGCAGGGCCGTGTCGCCGCCCTCCAGGAACGCCCGCGCCTTCTCCGCCGTGTCCTGGCCCCGGCTGTAAAGCACCTGGGCCAGCACGGGATGATCCACGCGAAGGTGGGCAAGCGTAGCGGCAGGGGCGGCGGGCAGAGCGCGCCAGCGTTTGACAGCAGCAGATGGAAAGAGCACAATCCCCCCGGTTGGTGGGCGGCTGGAGTTCGCTGGCGCAGATGGTACCATGCGCGCCGAGCCGGACGCAAATCCCTTTGCCGCCGGCGATCGCGGCGCCCGCCATCGCGTTCAGCGCGTCCGCCCCCTGGGTAACCACCCGCCATCTGCCGACCGACACCACACTCTGGCTCAGCCCCTCCCTGCTGGCCGAGGCAGTCTACCTGACTGAAGCGATCGTCACCGCCATCCACAACCGCCCGCTGGACTGGGCGCGCCCGGAATCCGGCGGCGCTGGGGCATAGCGCGATTCCCCACCGGAAGCGAGTGCGCCGAACCTGCCAAAGCGAAATTCTGCCGGACCATGACCACCAGCCATAATCTGGCAGAATCCTTTGGCTTTCCCAAATCTACATCTCAGTTGAGTTCAGGACGTGACGGGTTCAGCCGGGAAAGACCTCCTTCACCGCCAACGTGAACCCTGGCAGCACCTCGCCCCCGTCCAGTGTCCCGTCAATCCCTACCGTTCTGGCTGCCTGGCCAGGCGTGTAGACTTCGACCAGCTTTCGGTCAGGATCAACAACCCACACCACGGTGCCAACAACAAGGTAGTTGGCGATCTTCAGGCGCATGGGGCGAGGATTGTTGGAGGGAGATAGGACTTCAACGGCCAGATCGGGCGGGATCGGGCAATAGGGACGGTCAAGTTGCGGCTGGCGGGCTTTGGAGACAAACGCCACATCGGGAATATACCGTTCCCCTGCCACCACATAACCGCCATCAGCGCCGGTGACATGCCCGCTTTCGTGCTGTATCACGTAGTGGCTGATCCAATAGTTGATCCGCGCCGCAACCGCCGAGGCATAGGTATTCGAGACCACTTCGACAATCTCCCCCCCGATGTATTCAAACAATTTATCGGCGTTTTCAGGGAGTTCGATAAACCGTTCAAACTCGGCAACCGTGTAACGTCTTTCCTGTACGGCCATCGCTCACCTCCATCACCGACCTCTGTCTTGATTCTAGCTCACTATCCGACCCCACCACACTCTCAGATCACAGGCAGTGTATCCTTTCCGTCCAATACACGGCCTCTCGCGCGGCACAGGGTACAAGCTGACAGGCAGACGTGATCGCGCCCAAGCTGCCCCCTATTCCCCCGCCAGGCGCTTAAGCTCGTAGAGCTTGGTGATCGCGTCCAGCGGCGACAGTTCGTCCACCTTGAGGTCGCGGACGAACCTGACGATCGGATCCGGGTCCGTCTGCAGGAACGACAACTGCACCGGCCCGTCGGGGGCCTGGCGCGGCTGGATCACGAAGTCGCCGCCTGCCGCCTCCAGTTCTTTGAGAATCTCCGCCGCCCGGTTGACCACCGCGCGGGGAATCCCGGCCAACTGCGCCACGTGAATGCCATACGAGCGGTCGGTGCCGCCGGGCAGCAGCCGGTGCAGGAAGACAATCGAGTCGCCCTCTTCGGCCACAGCGACATTGTAGTTGGCCACACCGGGCAGCAGGTTAGCCAGCTCGGTCAGCTCGTGGTAGTGCGTGGCGAAAAGCGTGCGCGCGCCCAGGCGCGGGTTGTTGTGAATGAACTCGACCACCGCGCGGGCGATGGCCATGCCGTCATACGTGCTCGTCCCGCGCCCGATCTCGTCGAGGATGATCAGGCTGCGCCGCGTGGCGTGGGTCAGAATCAGCGCCAGCTCGACCATTTCGACCATGAAGGTAGACTGCCCGGCGTGAATCTCGTCCTGCGCGCCGATGCGCGTGAAGATGCGGTCGGCCAGCCCGATCGTCGCCTCGCGCGCCGGGACGAAGCCGCCGATCTGGGCCATCAGCACGATCAGCGCCACCTGGCGGATGATCGTGCTCTTGCCGGCCATGTTCGGCCCGGTGATGATGTGCAGCCGCTCGCCCTCGTCGAAATGGGTATCATTGGGGACGAAGCGTTCGCCGCGCAGCGTTTTCTCGACGACCGGGTGCCGCCCGTCACGGATGCTCAGCACATCCTCGTCAATCAGCGTCGGACGGACGTACTTCTCGCGCGCGGCGACCTCGGCCAGCGAGGCGAAGGCGTCCAGGTGGGCCAGCGCCCGCGCCGTGCGCAGCAGCGTCTCGGCGCGGGCCCGCACGCTGCCGCACAGTTCGGCGAACAGGCGCTGCTCGATCTCCAGCAGGCGTTCCTCGGCGTTGAGGATCAGCGACTCGTATTCTTTCAGTTCCGGGGTGATGTAGCGCTCAGCGTTGACCAGCGTCTGCTTGCGGATGTACCCGGCGGGCACCCGCCCGGCATTGGCCTTGCTGACCTCGATGTAGTAGCCGAAGACCTTGTTGAAGCCGACCTTGAGACTCTTGATGCCCGTGCGCTCACGCTCGATCTCCTCCAGCCCGGCGACCCATTCCTTGGCTTCGCGGCTGGCGGCGATCACCTGATCCAACTCCGGCGAATAGCCGCGCCGGAAGACGCCGGGCGCGGTCAGCGTCGCCGGGGGATCGTCCACAATCGCCTCGCTGATCAGCGTCACCACGTCCGGGCACGGGTCGAGTGCTTCATGAATGCCGCTCAGCGCCTCGGCGGGCGCGATCAGTTCGCGCAGCGCGGGCACTGCCTCCAGGCTGCTCGCCAGCGCCCGCAGGTCGCGCGGCCCGGCCCGGCCCACCAACAGCCGGTTGACCAGCCGCTCCAGGTCCGCCACCTGGCGCAGCGCGTCGCGCACGGCGGCACGCGCCGTCCCCGAAGCGTGCAGCGCCGCCACTGCATCGAGCCGCGCTTCCAGGCGCTGCACGTCGAGCAACGGCTGCCCGATCCACGTGCGCAGCAGGCGCGCGCCCATCGGCGTCACCGTGCGGTCGAGCACGTCGAGCAGCGAGCCGCGCTTGCTCCCGTCGCGGATGGTCGCCGTCAGTTCCAGGTTGCGCCGGGTGGCTGGGTCAAGCGTCATGAAGCCAGACGTGCTGTAGCTGTGCAGGCTGCTGAGCTGCTCAAGCACCCCGCCCTGCGTCTCGGCGACGTACTCCAGAAGGGCCCCCGCCGCGCGCACCGCCAGCGGCTTGTTCTGCAGGCCGAACCCATCCAGCGTGGTCACCTCGTAGTGCTCGATCAGCGCGTCCCGCGTGAAGGCGGGGCCGAAACGGTAGTCGGGCAGCGGGGTGACATGCGCGCCGGGCGGCAGGGTCACACCGCGCTCGGCCCACGAGGCGGGCAGCAACACCTCGCGCGGCTCCAGCCGGGCCAGCTCCTCGACGACGATGAGCGTTGCCCCCTCCCCCATGACCTGCGTGGCGGCGAACTCGCCGGTGCTGATGTCGGCGTAGGCCAGCCCCACGCCCGCCCAGCCGTCGCCGGAGCGATCCGGCTCAGGAGCCAGGGCCAGCAGGTAATTGTGGCGTGTGTCGGGCAGCATCCCCGGCTCCATGACCGTGCCCGGCGTGATCACCCGCGACACCTCGCGCGGCGTCAGCCCGTTGACCGGCTCGTTGCCCACCTGCTCGACGACCGCCACGTGATAACCGCGCTCGACCAGCCGGGCGATGTAGCCCTCCACCGCGTGATGGGGCACGCCGCACATGGGCACGCGCTCGCCCTTGGAGACCGGGCGGCCCGTCAGCACCAGGTCCAGCTCGCGTGCGGCGGTCTGCGCGTCGTCGTCAAACATCTCATAGAAGTCGCCCAGGCGGAACATGACGATCGAGTCGGGGAACTGGCTCTTGAAGTCAAGATACTGCTGGCGAGAGGGCGTGACCTTGGTCATGGGAGTTTCGACAATCCCGGTTTTGGGCTATAGTTGCGTCAGGGAGAGCGGACGGGCGAGTTCGGCGAGCGGAAGCCGCGCGCAGTATTCTAGCAGGCGGGCAGCGCGCCGACAACCGGGTGGCAGAAGCGAGCAAGACCTGTCTGGCAGCCAGGACGCCGCTCTGCTGCGTCCTGGTTGAGTCTCATCACTCGCCTCACCGTGCAGTGAACCGTCGGCATCGGGCGGGGCCGAAGCTGATCAGCACCTTCACGCACCAACACGCGGAGCAACTCTGATGGAGCTCGTCATCATCGGCGTTGACTTGGGCGGTACGCAAATGCGCGTGGCCCGCTTCGATGCCCAACTCGCCATTGAGGAGCGGCTGGCCGAGCCGACCAAAGCCCGCGAAGGCCGCGACCGGGTGATCGCCCGGCTGCTGGACCTCATCGCGCGGGTGGTGCCGGAAGACCCTGCGGCACTGGCCGGCATCGGCGTGTCTGTCCCCGGCCCGATCAATCCGCACGAGGGGACCGTCGTCAAGCCGCCCAACCTCCCCGGCTGGCACAATGTGCCCATCCGCAAGCTGATCCAGGAGCGCTTCGGCTGCCCCACTTACCTGGGCAACGACGCCAATGTGGCCGCGCTGGCCGAAGCAACGCACGGGGCGGCCAAAGGCTACCGCTACGTGCTCTACCTGACGGTCAGCACCGGGATCGGCTCCGGCATCATTGACGACGGGCGGCTGCTGGTCGGCGCGCAGGGCCTGGGGGCCGAAGCCGGACACATGCTCATGGTCGTGGACGGCGAGGTGCTGGACATTGAGGGGGTGGCGTCTGGCACGGCCATCGCCCGTCAGGCGGTCGCCCGGCTGCGCGCTGGCGAGCCGTCGGCCATCCGCGCCAGCGTGGGCGACAACCTGGAGAGCGTCACGGCCAAGATGGTGGGGCAGGCCGCCGCTGAGGGCGACCCCCTGGCCGTAGAACTGATCGAGCGGGCGGGCTTCATGGTCGGGCTGGCCGTCGCCAGCTTGCTGCACGTGCTCAACCCGCAAATCGTCGTCATCGGCGGTGGAGTGAGCAATGCCGGTGAACTGCTCTTTGCCCCGCTGCGCAGAGCTGTGGCTGAGCACGTGCTCGACCCGGCCTACTACGACCGGGTGCCGATCGTGCAGGCAGCTCTGGGCGACAACGTGGCCCTGATTGGCGCGGCGGCGCTGGTGGCAACGCGCGGCGGGAGTTACCTGTAAGGCCGGAGGTATGCCTGCCGCAGTGGAAGGAACTCAGTGATGACAAGCCAACCTACCATCCTGATCATTGATGACGATCGCGGGTTGGTCAAGATGGTTAGCTCCCTGCTCACCGCGAACCATTTCACCGTCGTCCCTGCCTATGACGGCCAGGAAGGGCTGGACAAGCTGGTCAGGCACCGCCCCGATCTGGTCATCCTCGACATCACCATGCCGCTCATGGACGGCTGGGCCGTCTGCCAGCGCGCGCGCGAAATCACCAATGTGCCCATCCTGATGCTGACCGCCCAGTCCACCCCGGAGGAGATCGTCAAGGGGCTGGAGATGGGTGCGGACGACTTCATCCTCAAGCCCTGCGTCCTGGCCGTCTTGCTGGCGCGCGTGCGGGCCAACCTGCGCCGTGCGGCGAGCGAGCCGACCGTCTTCGACCGCGATGTCGCCTACAGCGACGAATACCTGACGATCAGCCTCAACGATCGCCGCGTGACCACCAGAGGCCAGCCCGTTAAGCTGACGCCCACCGAGTTCAACCTGCTGATGCATCTCGTTCAGAACGCGCCGCGCACCATCCCTTATCGTGACCTGCTCGAAGGGGTGTGGGGCTTCGAGTATATTGACGACATTGACTACCTGCGCGTCTACATCTGGCACCTGCGCCGCAAACTGGAGCCAGACCCCAGAAACCCGCGCTACATCGTCAACGAGCTGGGCGTCGGCTACCGCTTCGAGTCCCAACTCTGACCTTCCACTTCGTCTCTTCGCCGCCGTAGTCCTGCCCCCGAACTGGTGCCAAAAGGCACCTTGCAGAGTCCCCTGCGAGAGGCGATAATCACTCTCAGTCGGCGCCGGTCGGTAGCGGGCCAGCCAATCCGTGGCCTGGCACCAGGCAGAGCACGCTGACCAGGAAACGCTCGCGTCAGTAGTGCTGGCTTGCGGGCGTTGTTGTCTAGAGTCTCTTTGTCTTAGGAGTAGGCAGTAATGGCTACCAAGAACGGGGTCCTGCCCGGCCCCAAAGCGAAGGCGCTCATCGAGCGCGACGCAGCCGTCGTGTCGCCGTCGTACACGCGCGGCTATCCGTTCGTGATCGCCCGCGGCGAAGGCTCGTGGGTGTGGGATGTTGACGGCGAGCGCTACCTGGATTTCACCACCGGCATCGCGGTGACCGCCACCGGCCATGCCCATCCAACAGTGGTCAAGGCCATCCAGGAGCAAGCCGAGAAGTTCATCCACATGTCGGGCACGGACTTCTATTACGTGCCGCAGATCGAGCTGGCCGAGCGCCTGGCGTCCATCGCGCCCTTCGATGGCGAGGCGATGGTCTTCTTCGGCAACAGCGGCGCTGAGGCTGTCGAAGCGGCGATCAAGCTGGCCCGTTTCTACACCGGACGGCAGTTGTTCATCGGCTTTCTGCGTGGTTTTCATGGGCGCACCCTGGGAGCGCTGAGCTTCACCTCCAGTAAGTACGTGCAACGCCAGGGCTTCTCCCCGCTGGTATCGGGCGTCACCCACGTGCCCTATCCCGACTCGTACCATCCCCTGCTGCGCGAAGAAGGTTTCGCCGACCAGGGTGAGGCCGTGCTGGACTACATCGAAAATATCATCTTCAAGACGCTCGTCCCGCCGGACGAAGTGGCGGGCATCCTGCTGGAGCCGATCCAGGGCGAAGGCGGCTACGTCGTGCCGCCCGATGGCTTCTTGCAGGGCGTGCGCGAGCTGTGTGACCGCCACGGCATCCTCTTCGTTGTGGACGAGGTGCAGACGGGCATGGGCCGCACCGGCAAGTGGTGGGGCGTCAACCACTGGGACGTCCAGCCGGATGTCGTCTGCTCGGCCAAGGGCATCGCCAGCGGCATGCCGCTCAGCGCCACCATCGCCCGCAAGGAGATCATGAGCGAATGGGCGCCCGGCGCGCACGCCAGCACCTTCGGCGGCAACCCGCTGAGTTGCGCGGCGGCCATCGCCACTTTCGATCTGCTCAAGAACGGGCTGATTGACAACGCGGCGCGGATGGGCGCCTACCTGGAGCGTAAGCTGTGCGACATCGCCTCGCGCCACCCCAGCATCGGCGATGTGCGCGGGCGCGGCTTGATGATGGGCGTCGAGTTCGTGCGCGATCGGGCCACGCGCAAGCGGGCGCCGGATATTCGCGACGCCGTGGTGAACCACGCCTTCGAGGACAGGTTGCTGCTGCTCGGCTGCGGCCCCAACACGATTCGCGTCATCCCGGCCCTCACAGTCGAGCCGGAGATCATTGACCAAGCGATGGTCATCTTCGAACGAGCGATCGCTCGCGCCGAGGAGTACCTGCTCTAGCCAGGTGCTGCACCCAGCGGACTGCCCCGCCGTCGAGGCCCCCTCTTCAGTCTGTACAGATTGGAGAGATACGGTGTTGGTTGTCAAGTGGAATGCGGTACTGGTTGATGAGTAGA
>JBBIHG010000026.1:0-18918 GCA_037447125.1 Chloroflexota bacterium
GCCTTTCCCCCTCTCCATGCATGGAGAGGGGGTGTCGAGGCGGTTCACCGCCGAGACGGGGTGAGGTAAAGCGGCGGTGACCGGGTTTTGCCCACGCAGTCTTGTTAATGCGCCCCTACGCAGCCATGCCCCTCACTTCACCTCGATGTATGCCACAAACTGGGCCGAGGTGATGTTCGTGCCGCTGCACGACACCTCCGCCAGCGAGCGGAAGCGGCCCGGTTCGCTGTAGGCCAGGCTCCACAGGCTGATCTGCTTGCTCTCCTGCGGGCGCAGCCCAAACTCCTCGGACGTCGCCGCCTGGCCAGGGAGCAGGCCCTGCTCCAACTGCCGGGCGACTTCGCTCCCGGAATACCACCGCACCGTGCAGAACTCGCCGGTCGAGTCGCCTTCGTTGAAGACGATGACATCGGCGCGAGCCTGCCCGCCGACTGGCGCATCGCTCACCTTAAAATCCACGATCTTGAGGACGGGCCGGGGTGCCTGCGTCGCGTCTTCCGGGTTGAGCAGGCCACCCGGCGCGGTCAGCCACCAGACGAGCACCGCCGTGATCACCGCCGCGGCGATCCCGCCCAGCCACTTAAGGCAGGATGATCCGCGTTTGCCCTCAGCCATCGCGGGCCTCCTCTTCTCCGTCTGCGCCGCGCAGCGGATTGGGCCCCAACGTCCTGACATATTCGGTCATCTGCGTCATCGCCGCGACGAACTCGCCGGCCATGGCCGACGACAAATTCACCATGCGAGCGCGCTCAGGCTCCAGCCCGATGGCAGCCAGCAGCTTCTGGATGTGACGCACCCGGCGCCTGGCGTTGGCATTACCTTCCAGGTAATGGCAGTCGCCGGGCAGTCAACCGGCGGCCAGCACGCCGTCTGCGCCTGCCTCAAAAGCGTGCAGGACGGCCAGCACATCCAGCCGCCCGGTGCACGGCAGCAACACGACCTTGACCTCCGGCGGGTACTGCATGCGCAGCCCTCCGGCCAGGTCTGCCGCTGCATAGGCGCAGTGCTCGCAGCAATAGGCGACGATATTCAGGTCGGTATGGCTCATCAGGTCAGCTCTCCTACCTGGGCCAGCGGGACGAAACCCGGCGGCGGCGCGAACAGGGCGCGCACCTTCGCCGCCAACTGCGCGTCCGTGTAATGCATCAACTGGATCGCCTGGGCCGGGCACTCGGCGACGCACGACCCGCAGCCCTGGCAGACCGCAGCCTCGATGTGTGCCGCGCCCAGGATGCCGCCCGCGCCGGTCAGAGATGGCGCGATGCGCGGCACGTCGAAGGGGCATATGCGCACGCAGGTCAGGCAACCGGTGCACTTCGCCGCGTCCACGACGGCCACTCGCCCGCCTGCCGCCAGCGTCTCGCGACTGAGAACGCGCGCCGCGCGCGCCGCCGCCGCCCCGGCCTGGATCAGCGTCTCGTCGAGCAGCTTGGGGTAATGGGCCATGCCCGCCATGAAGACGCCCTCGCTGGCGAAGTCCACCGGGCGCAGCTTGACGTGCGCCTCCAGGAAGAAGCCGTCGCCGTCCAGGCTGGCCTTGAACAGCCCGGCAACCCCCGGCGCATCGTCGCGCGGCACAACAGGCATACTCAGCACCAGCAGGTCGGGCCGCAGCAGCAGGTCGCGGCGCAGGGCGGGGTCCCAGGCGTGGACCGTCAGGTCGCCGTTCGCCGCCACCTGCGGGCGGTGCGCGTCGTCGTAGCGGACGAAGAGCACGCCCTGTTCGCGCGCGCCCGTATACAGCCGCTCCTTGAAGCCGTAAGTGCGGATGTCGCGGTAGAGGATCACCACCTGGGCGTCCGGCTGGCGCTGTTTGAGAGCCAGCGCATTCTTGAGCGCCACCGTGCAGCAGATGCGGCTGCAGAAGCGCTCCGCCGGGCCGACACACTGGATCATCACCACTGAGCCGGGCAGATCGCCGCCCGCCGCCAGGCGCGCCTCGAACTCCTGCTGGGTGATGATGCGCGGGTCGCTGCCATGGCCGTAGTCCGGCCCGCGATATTCCTGCGCGCCCGTGGCCAGGATGGTCGCGCCGTGCTGGACGATGCTGCGACCTCCGTTGGCATGTTGGATCGTGCTGGTGAAATTGCCCCGGAAGCCGCCCGTCGCCACAACCTGGCTTTCCAGGTGTAGCGTGATCAGCGGGTGAGTGCTGACGCGCTCCGCCAGCGTGTGCAACATCTGTTGCGGATCGCTCCCGTTGCGCGGCATGAACACATATTGCAGGTTGCCGCCCAGCGCCGCCTCGCGCTCGACCAGATGTACGGGGAAGCCCTGGTCGGCCAGGGCCAGCGCCGCGGCCATGCCCGCCGCCCCGCCACCGATGACCAGCCCCGCCCGCTGTACAGGCACCTCGACGGTGTGCTGCGGCTCCAGCAGCGCCGCCCGGGCCACAGCCATGCGCACCAGGTCGCGCGCCTTGCTTGTAGCGACTTCCCAATCGTGGGAGTGCACCCACGAGCACTGGTTGCGGATGTTGGCCATCTCGAACAGGTAGGGGTTCAGCCCGGCGCTGCGCAGGCAATCCTGGAACAGGAGCTGGTGGGTCAGCGGCGTGCAACTGGAGACGACGACGCGGTTGAGGCGGTGCTCGGCGATCTGCTCGGCGATGTGTTTGATGCTGTCCTGCGAGCAAGAGTAGAGGTTGTCCTCGGCGTGGACAACGCCGGGCAGCGTGCGCGCATACCCGGCCACACCGGGCACATTCAGGTAGCCGCCAATGTTCGAGCCGCAATGACAGACGAAGACGCCGATGCGCGGTTCTTCGCCGCGCACGTCGCGCTCCGGCGGGAACTCCGGCGTCACCGTCAGGGTGAAGCGGGCCGCGCCCAGCCGGGCCGCTGCCGCCGCTGCCGCGCCGCTGGCCTCGATCACCGCTTCGGGGATGTCCTTCGGCTCGCGGAAGGGGCCAACGGCGTAGATGCCGGGCCGGCTGGTCTCCAGCGGGTTGAACAGGGTCGTGTGGCAGAAGCCATACTCGTCCAGCTCGACCCCCAGCCGCCGCCCCAGGTCGCGCACCGGCTGGCTGATCTCCATGCCTACCGAGAGCACGGCCAGGTCGAAGCGTTCCGTGTGCAGTGCGCCATCCTCGTCCTGGTAGCGCAGCAGCAGGTCGTGCGTGGCCGGGTCTTCGTGCAGGGCGCTGATGCGGCAGCGCGTGTACTGCACGCCATAGCGATCGCGCGCGCGCTCGAAATAGCTCCAATAGCCCTTGGAGAAGGCGCGCATGTCCATCATGAAGACGTGCACGTCCAGGCCCGGCTCGTGCTCCTTGGCCATGATCGCCTCTTTGGTGGCGTACATGCAGCACACCGCTGAGCAGTAGTCGTGGCTCTGGTCGCGCGAGCCGACGCACTGCAAGAAGGCGATGCGGCGCGGCGCGCACCCATCGGACGGGCGCTGGACGTGGCCCAGCGTCGGGCCGGAGGCCGACAGCAGCCGCTCGAATTGCAGCGCGGTGATCACGTTGGGGTAGCGGCCCAGCCCGTATTCCTCCGACAGCTCGGCGCGGTAGACCTGATAGCCGGGGGCGAGGATCATCGCGCCGACGTGCACCGTCTCCTCGCGGGCGACCATGTCGTGGTCAATGGCGTTCACCCCGCAGGCGAAGGTGCAGCTCATGCACTCCGAACACACGCCGCAGGCCAGGCAGCGCACCGCCTCGCGCTGGGCGGACTCGTCATCATAGCCGCCCTCGACCTCGGCGAAGTTGTCCAGGCGCTGCGCGACGGGCAGCTCCGGCATGGGCACGCGCGGCGCGCGGTGCACTTCCCCGCACGCGACACGCGCTTCCAGTTCGGCGGGCGTCAGGTGAACGACGGGCAGGTCGGGCTTGCGCGGCGGCTCCAGGTGCTCGCCCTCGAGATAGCGCAGGATCGAGCGGGCGGCGACGTGCCCGCTCTCCACCGCCTCGATGACGAACGCTGTGCCGGAGACGCTATCGCCCGCGGCGAAGACGCCCTGGCGTGTGGCAGCCAACGTGTTGGGGTTGACGGCGATGGTCTGTTTGGCGGTCAGACCGACCCCTGCATCATCGGGGATGAAGGCCAGGCCGGCCCGTTGCCCGACGGAGAAGATGACTGTGTCGCAGGGGAGGGTGTGCGCCGAGTCCGGCACCTTGTCCACGATCAGCCGCCCCGTCTCGTCGAAGCGGAACGAGGCCACGTGCTGACACTCCACACCGCGCACATGCCCACGCTCGTCGCCCAGGATGCGCTCGAACGAGCGCCCGGCGTGGATGGTCACCCCCTCTTCTTCGGCGGCGGTCACTTCCCAGGGGTGGGCGGGCATGGACTCGCGGTCTTCCAGGCAGGCCAGGTGCACTTCGCGCCCCAGACGGATGGCGCTGCGGGCCACGTCAATGGCCACGTTGCCACCGCCCAGCACCAGCACGCGCCCGCCCAACGGCGGCGCGTCGCCCGCGCCATCCTGGTAGCGGCCCAGGCGCACGTCGCGCAGGAAGTGCGTGTTGATCAGCACGCCATCCAGGTCTGCGCCGGGGATGGGCAGGCGCACGCCCTCATGCGCGCCGACGGCGATCAGCACCGCGTCGAAGCCCTTGGCGAACACATCGTCCAGGTTGTTCACCTGGTGGTTCAGGCGCAGGTCTACGCCCAGGTCCACGATGTCCTGCACTTCGCGCTCGATGATCGCAGTCGGCAGGCGATATTCGGGCACGCCCAGGCGCAGCATCCCCCCGGCGACGGGCATCGCCTCGAAGATGGTGACGCCGTAGCCCGCCCGCACCAGGTCTTGCGCCGCCGTCAGGCCGCACGGCCCCGCGCCGATGATGGCCACGCGCTGGTCGTGCAGGCGCGGCGCGGGTTCGACCGGCGGGCGCGGCCCGGCGTAGACCTTGTCGGTGACGAAGCGTTTGAGGGCGCGGATGTTGATCGGCTCGTCGAGCAGGCCGCGGTTGCAGGCCGTCTCGCAGCGGTGGTTGCAGATGCGCCCGCAGATGCCGGGGAAGGGGTTGTCCAGCTTGATCACGCGCATGGCGTCGTCCCAGCGCCCTTCGCGGATGAGAGCGATGTAGCCCTGGGCGCGCTGCCCGGCGGGGCAGGCGTCGCGGCAGGGAGCGACGCCCTGCTTTTCGATGGCATAGGCGTTGGGGACGGCCTGCGGATAGAGCTTGTAAGCGGCACGACGGAGCGAGAGGCCCTCGTTGAAGCGGTCGGGCACGATCACCGGGCAGACCTTGACGCAGTCGCCGCAGCCGATACACTTGAGCGGGTCAACGTAGCGCGGGTGACGGCACAGGCGCACGGTGAAATCGCCCGCCTGCCCCTGCACGTCCAGCACGTCGCTGTCAGTCAGCAGGACGATATTGGGGTGCCGCCCGGTCTCGACCAGCTTGGGCGAGATGGTGCACATGGCGCAGTCGTTGGTGGGGAAGGTCTTGTCGAGTTGGGCCATCTTGCCGCCGATGGCCGATTGCGTCTCGACCAGATAGACTTTGAACCCCCCCTCGGCGAGATCGAGCGAGGCTTGCATCCCCGCGATGCCGCCGCCAACGACCATCACCGCGCCTACGGGCGGGTTATGAGAATGGGTGCTGCCGGGGTCGCTCATGGCGCCGCCCCTCACTCAGAGACCGCTTGAGAACCTCACCCCCCGGCCCCCTCTCCGTAAACAGAGAGGGGGCGTCGGTTTGCGGTTAAGTCCCCTCTCCGCGTGTGGAGAGGGGATTTAGGGGTGAGGTCAACCCGCCGATCAGGGTTTCTCAAATAGCCTCTCAGACTACCGGACGATGAATCTTATAGGCTAACGGTCTCCTTGAGCGGGACGGGGACGCCTGCCGCGCCACCCGGTCTCCTCATCGGTGTCCGGCTCTGGCATCTCCGGTGGGACGCCCTCCGGCCCTTTCGGCTTCAGGGGGTTAGGCCCCAGCTTGCGGATGCGCTCGGTCATCGTCTGCGCGGCGATGGCGAAGGCGTGCGCCTGGCTGCCGGACATGAAAAACATCTCCAGGCGCTCGCCCCCCAGACCGATCTCGTCGAGGATGTGCTTGGCGCGCTCCAGACGCGCGCGCCCGCGCTCGTTGCCGCGCACATGGTGACAGTTACCAATGGGGCAGGCGACCAGGTACACACCGTCGGCCCCCTGCTCGAACGCTTCCAGCAGGTAGCGAATGTCCGTCTTGCCCGTGCAGGGCAGCCGCAGGAACTTGACGTTGGCCGGGTACTGGATAGCCAGCGCGCCCGCCGTGTCCGCGGCCATATAGCCGCAGTAGATGCAGTAGAAGGCGGTGATCTCCGGCTCGAAGGGCGCTGCTGCCTGCGGGATGCTCATCGCGCTGCCTCCTGTGGAATGCCGGGCAGCCAGCTTCCCAGCCCGCCAATGGCGCGCAGCATCACCTGCTCGTCGGTGTAGTTGACCAGTTGGATGGCGCTGGCCGGGCACTCGCCGGTGCACGTGCCGCAGCCCTGGCACTGCGCTGGGTCAATGAACGCGGCGCCGCCCAGCCCGCCCACGCCCATCCGCCTCTCCTGGTGAACCACCTGCGGGATGGCGAAGGGGCAGGTGCGCGTGCAGGTCAGGCAGCCCACACACTTGGCCGGGTCCACCTGGGCAACGATGCCGCCCAGGTGCAGCGCTCCCTGCGCAAGCAGAGTCAGGGCGCGGGCGGCGGCGGCCAGCGCATGGCTGATGCTCTCCTCCAGGAACTTGGGATAGTGGGCCATCCCCGCCAGGAAGATGCCCTCGCGCATGAAGTCCATCGGGCGCAGCTTCATCTGCGCTTCCTCGAAGAACCCCTCGCTGGAGAGCGGCACGCGCAGCATCTGGGCCAGCGCCGCCGTGCCCTCGCCCGGCGCGATAGACATGCTCATCGTCACCAGATCGGCGGGCAGCGTCAGGTGGCGGTTGAGGGCCAGGTCGTGCACCCCGACGTGTAGCCGCCCCCCGGCGATCTGCACATCGGGCGGGTCGGCGTCGCTGTACCGCCAGAAGACGACGCCGTGCGCGCGCGCCTCTGTGTAGTACTCCTCACGGAAGCCATAGGTGACGATGTTCTTGTAGAGCACCGTCACCCGGCAGGCTGGGTTGAACAGCTTGAGGCGGATGGCGTTCTTGATCGTGTTGGTGCAGCACACGCGCGAGCAGTACTCCGGCGTCCCCGGCGGGCGGACGCACTGGATCATGACTACGTCGCGCAGCGCCGCAACTTCTTCGGGCTGATGGATGACCATCTCCTCCAGCTCGCGCTGGGTGATCACGCCCGGCAGTTCCAGCAAGGGGTGCTCGTGCGTTTCGCGCGCGCCCGTAGCGACGATGGTCACGCCATGCTCAATCTCAAGCTCCTCTGCATCACCGTTGGCGTGGCTGGCGCGCAGCGCCGCGTGAAAATGGCCGACATGTCCCCAGTGCCGGGTCACTTCGGTCCGCGTGTAGGCGGTGATGCGCGTGTGAGCGCGCACGCGGTTGACCAGGTCGCGCAGCAGGCGCTGCGGGTTGTAGCCCTCGGCCACGTAGTACAGGTTGAGCAGGTTGCCGCCCAGCGCTTCCGTCCGCTCAACCAGGTGGACGTGGTAGCCGCTGTCGGCGATGGCCAGCGCCGCCGCCATGCCGGCTACGCCCCCGCCGATGACCAGGGCGCTGGGCAGGCAGGGATGCCGGTCTTTGTGCACCGCCTGAGCGACACAGGCGCGCCCAACTGCCACGCGCGTTAGCTCCTGGGCCTTGCGGTTGGCCAGATGCGGCTGCCGCTGGTGGACGCGGCTGCATTGATCGCGCAGATTGGCCAGCTCGAGCAGGTAGGGGTTCAGCCCAGCCTGGCGCACCAACCGCTGGAACAGCGCGTCGTGGGTGCGGTTGCTGCATCCGGCGATCACGACCCGATTGAGCTGCCTCTCCTCAATGCTCGCCCGGATGCAGGCCAGCCCTTCCGGGAAGCAGGCGAAGGGGATCGTCTCGGCAGTGACGACGGCCGGCCACTGCGCCGCCGCCTCCACGAGAGCGGGCAAATCGATCACCTCGCCGATGGCATTGCCGCAGGCGCAGGCGAAGACGCCCGCGCGCGGCGCCTCATCGCTCACGTCGCGCTCCGGCGGCAGCTCATCGGCCACCAGGAACGGCCATTCGCGGTTGATGGGGTAGGCGTTCAACTGGGCGTTGAGCAGGCGCATGGCTTCCGCCGCTGCGCCGCTGGCATCAATGATCGTCTCGGCGATCTCCTTGGGCGAGGAGAACGCGCCGCAGACAAACACGCCGGGCCGCGACGTTTGCAGCGGCGTGAACTTGTCCGTCTGGCAGAAGCCGTATTCGTTTAGCTCGATGTCGAGCAGTTCCGCCAGCCGACCGGCGGTGTCAGGGGGCTGCAGGCCGGTAGCCAGCACCACCGCGGCGAAGCGTTCCTCGTGGCGCGTCCCGTCCGGATCGGCGTACTGCAGGATCAGGTCGTGCGTGGCCGGGTCTTCGTGGATGGCGGAGACGCGGCAGCGGATGTAACGAATGCCGTAGCGCTCGCGCGCGGTGGCGAAGTAGCGGCTGTATTCTTTATTGAAGGCGCGCTCGTCCATGATGAAGACGCTGCACTCGACCTCGCCGGCCAGCCGCTGCTTGGCGAGCATGGCCTCTTTGGTGGCGTACATGCAGCAGATGGACGAGCAGAAGGTGTTCTTCTGGTCGCGCGAGCCGATGCATTGCAGCCAGGCGATGGAGCGCGGGCGCTGCCCATCCGACGGGCGCACGACGACGCCTTCGGTGGGGCCGGAGCGGCTGGCCAGCCGCTCGTACTGCATGGCATGGAGCACGTTGGGATAGCGCCCATAACCCAGTTCTTCTAACTCACTGGGATCGTACACCTGGAAGCCCAGCGCCAGGATGATCGCCCCGACCTCGATGTTGCGCAGGCGGGGCGGCTCGTCGAGGCGGACCGCGTCCGTCGGGCAGACCTCGGCGCACTTGGCGCAGTCGTCGCAGTACGGCCCCCGGTCAATGACGTAGGCATTGGGGGCGGCGCGCGCCGCAACCTTGTAGATCGCCTTGCGCCGGGCCATGTTCTGCTGGTAGCTATCTGGCATCTCGACCGGGCAGACCTCGGCGCAATCGCCGCAGTTGATGCAGCGCGCCGCGTCCACAAAGCGCGGCTCCTGGCGCAGCGACACGGTGAAGTCGCCGGCCTGGCCCTCGATGTCTATGATGCGCGTGTTGGTCAGAACGTCAATGTTGGGGTGCTGGTTGTGTTCCAGGTAGGCAGGTGAGATTGACGGGCGCGTGCAGCCGTAGCCGTGATCGGGTGTGCCCCGGCAGAGCACGCAATCGTGCTGCGGGAACATGTAGCCTAGTTGGGCTACCCGCCCGCCCAGGCAGGGAGTCTGCTCCACCAGGTGGACCTTCAAACCAGCGTCCGCCAGGTCGAGCGCAGCCCGCATCCCGCCGATTCCCCCGCCCACGACCATCACGGCGCCGAGCGGTGAGCCGCGCGCATAATTCTGGCGGGAGATGACCATCGCCTGATTCTTAGTGGTTTGAGCCAACATGTTAGTATGGACTGAATGGCTACGGTTAGCGAGCGATAGCTATGCGGTGCATACCTGCCGGTATTGTACTACAGAAGCCTTCTGGCTGCGCAACGAATCTCACAACAACTTCAGTTGCTGTTGATGAGATTACCCGCCTGGCCAGCCTGGCCCTCCACGGTGAGGGCGAGTTTCTCGTGTTTCCCCCTGTCCCTGGCCATGCTGATGACCGCAGACCGCCGTCGCGGAGGGAGCTACCCGCCGGCATGCCCTCCGGCAACCGCGCCCCCCTTTGGGTCGCTCTTTGCGCGCGCCGCACCAGCCGTCTCCATCCCCAGTGAGCGAGGGTAAGCCGCCCCGAAGGCAGCTTCCGCCAGGCGATTTATATTGACACCGGCTGGCGTCATAATGTAGATTAAGGTTACCCTCGAGCCGAGAGCCTGGTTCGCAGTGATCAGGTCCCAACCGGGAACGGCCGCGGCGCACGCGGTTAGTCGCGAGCCTGGCACGTAAACCACCTCAGAAGACATTATCGTCCGCAAGGACAAGGAGGGAGATGCGACGTCACCGGCTGATCCGGCCACCTTCTTCCATATGGTATCACTAGATAGGAGACAACTTAAGATGAAGCGCATGTCAGTAGTGATCGTCTTGCTCGCTATGGTCCTTGGGCCATTCGGCTTGATCGCCAGCGCCCAGGAAGGCGAACCCATTCGCATCGGCCTGCAAGGCCCCATGACCGGTGACTATGCGTATGAAGGCCAGGGCTTCGTCAAGGCCGTCCAACTGCTGGTGGATCAGGTCAACGAAGAGGGCGGGCTGCTTGGCCGCCCGGTGGAGCTGGTGATTGAGGACGACGCTGGCGACCCGACGCAATCGGCGCTGGTGGCTGACCGGCTGATTGACGCTGGTGTGGTGGCCGTGGTTGGCGCCTATAACTCCACCGCCACCGAGCCGGCCTCTGAGATCTACAACGAGAACAACATCCTGCACATCACCCCGTCCTCGACGGCCACCCGCCTGACCGAGAAGGGATTCGAGCAGTTCTTCCGCGTCTGCTTCCTGGATGATCGCCAGGCGTTGTTCGCCGTCATGGCCATGCAGGATGTCCTGGGCGCGCAGAAGATCGGCATCCTGCACGACAACTCGACCTATGCCAAGGGGCTGGCCGACTGGACGCAGGTCTATGCCGAAGAAGCCGGGCTGGAAGTGGCCTTCTTCGACGCGATCAACCCCGATGACCAGGACTTCACCCCCATCCTGACCAACATCGGCAACGCCGGCCTGGATGCGGTCTACTTCACTGGTTACCATGCCCAGGGCGGGCTGCTGCTGCGCCAGACTGCCGAGCTTAACCTGGACATTCAGTGGATAATGGGCAACGCCAGCAACAACCCCGAAATGGTCGAGATCGCCGGCGTTGCGGCGGCGGCGGGCACCTTCATCACCACCGAGCCGCTGCCCCAGGACCTGGAGTACCCTGAAGCGATCGAGTTCGTGGAGGCGTTCACCGAGGCTTACGGCGAGCCTCCGGCCAGCGTGTGGTGGCTGCTGGCTGCCGAAGCCTTCAACGTGATCGCCTATGCGATTCAAGAGACGGAAAGCACCGATACGGCGGTGCTGGCCACCTACCTGCACGAAGATTTCAAGGACTACCCCGGCCTCAGCGGCCCAATCATCGGCTTCGACGAGAAGGGTGACCGCCTGGGCACCATCCACGCGCTCTACCAGATCAATGAAGAGGGCGTGATCACCTACTACCCCGAACAACCTCAGCCACAAGCCGAGGAATAAGCAGTCTCGCCGTGACAGGCGTGTAGGGGGCGGTGCCATGCCGCCCCCTACTGACGTGACTCGCTATCCTAAGAGAAACGCGCGCTCATGGAAACGTTTTTGCAGCAACTCATTAACGGTCTGACCATTGGCGGCTTTTATGCGGTGGTCGCGCTGGGCTACACGATGGTCTATGGTGTGCTCAAGCTGATCAACTTTGCCCATGGCGACATGTTCATGTGGGGGACGCTGGCTGGTTGGGGGCTGCTGACGACGGTGCTGGCCGGCCTCACCAATATGGACCTGGTCGCCATCCTGGCCGCCGCCGTGCTGGTGATGGCCTTCATCGGCATGATGGGCATGACCGTTGAACGCATGGCCTATCGCCCGCTGCGCTCGGCTGGCCGACTGTCGCCCATCATTTCCGCGCTGGGCGCGGCCTTTGCGCTGCAATCAGTGGCGCGCAACGTCTCCGACGCGCGCTGGCGCACTTATCCAGAAGGGCTGCTCAAGGAACTCCCCACCCTGCGCTTGACTGACAAGGTGTCTTTGTCGGGGCTGCAGATCCTCATGCTCCTGATCTGTGCTGGCATTATGATTGGGCTGTATCTGTTCGTGCAGCGGACGCGCGTCGGAACGGCCATGCGCGCCGTATCGCTGGATCACAACGTGTCGCGCCTGATGGGCATCAACGTCAACCGCATCATCACCACTGTGTTCTGCATTGGGCCAGCGCTAGGCGGGCTGGCCGGGCTGCTCATCGGCATCTACTACGGATCGTTCAACTTCACCCTGGGCTGGGTGTTCGGCCTCAAAGCCTTCATCGCCGCCATCCTGGGGGGCATCGGCAACATTCCCGGCGCCGTGTTGGGCGGATTCATCCTGGGCATCAGCGAGACGATGGTGGTGGCCTACGGCCCGGACATCGGGCTGGCCAATGCGTCAGCCTGGAAGGACGCCATCGCCTACGTGCTGCTCATCTCCATCCTCATCGCGCGTCCGACCGGCATCCTGGGCGAGACAGTCGCGGAAAAGGTATAGCGAGATGAGCCAACCGTTGACGCGCCTTGTCCGCCCCTGGATGTGGCAGCTTCTGCTCGTGCTGCTGGCCCTGGCGCTACCGCTCATGCCGTTCATGGACCGGTCGCGCACCTCGCTGGCTGTGCTGGCTGGCATCTACGTCATGCTCGGCCTGAGTCTGAACCTGATCGTCGGTTACGCGGGCCTGTTCCAACTGGGCCACGCGGCGTTCTTCGGCCTGGGCGCCTACACCGCCGCTATCCTCAGCATCGAGCGCAACATCACCATCCTGGCCACCATTCCCATGGCGGCGCTGGTGGCGGGCGGGGCAGCGATCCTGGTCAGCAAATCGGTCCTGCACCTGCGGGGCGACTATCTGTGCATCGTCACCATCGCCTTCGGTGAGATCTTCCGCATCGCGGTGACCAACAACATCTTTGGCATCACCGGCGGCGCCAACGGGCTGTTTGGCGCGGGCCGCCCCGAGCTCCCGCTCCCCTGGATTGAGCCAGTGCCAGCCGTGATGCTGGCGCTCGTCCTGGCCCTTCACATCTTCCTGGCCCGCAAGAGCGGGTATCTTCTGCGCTGGGGCGGGGCGGCGGCGATTGCGGCGGGGTACTACCTGCCGCCGCTGGCCCTCGATCAGAAGCCGCTGTTCCTCGTGTCCATGGTGATGGCGGTTGGCGTCGTCATCCTGGGGGCCGTCCTGCGCGATCACAGGGTCAGCGCGCGCGGGCAGATGCTCGCCCTGGTGGCGGTGGTTCTCGCGTGCGGGCTGATCATGGCCGCTGGCTCCGATTCCCTGGTGACAGAATTCGAAGGCAATCTGGACAAGTACTTCCGGGTCGAGGAGCCGGTCAAGGTCCTGGGCGTCGAGCTGACGCCGGTCGTCTTCAAGCGCGACGCGCGCCCCTATTACTACCTGGTGCTGGTCTTCATCCTGATCACCCTGGTCGGGATGCGCCGGCTGCAGAACTCGCGCCTGGGGCGCGCCTGGCTCTACGTGCGCGAGGATCAACTCGCCGCCGAGGCGATGGGCATTGACACGACGCAGGTCAAGCTGGTCGCCTTTGCCCTCGGCTCGGGGGCGGCTGGCGTGGCCGGCGTGCTCTACGCCAGCCGCTTCACCGTCGTCGCGCCAGAGAGTTTCAACTTCCTGCAATCGGTCATCATGTTCTGCATCGTGGTGCTGGGCGGCAGCGGATCGATTCCGGGCATTCTGGTCGGCACGCTGGGCATGGTTGTGCTGCCAGAGCTGCTGCGCGACGTGGGGCCGACCTTCCTGTACAAGGGCATCAATCCGGTGGTGATCCTGGCCGTGCTGCTGGGGGGGTACCTCTACGGCGCGCGGCACCGTCTGCGTGGGGCGGCAGTTGAGAGCGGCGCTGTCGCCGTCGCCTTCTTCGCCCCGCCGCTGCTGCTGGGCGAGCCGGCGCTGAGCGTGATCGGCATGTTCATGGTCCTGGCCGCGATCATCGTCATCCCCCTGGTGCGGCGGCGGTCGAACAACGTCCTGCCTTGGGTCGCTGGAGCGATGGCACTCTACGCGGTGGTCATGCTGGCGGCCGGCAAGGGACTGGGGCCAGATGTGGAGCGCGAGATTTCCGCCTTTCGCATCATGGACTGGCGCGACGGCCTGATGGGTGTGGCCATGGTGGTGATGATGGTGCTGCGCCCGGCGGGCATCATCCCCGAACGGC
The DNA here is from genome assembly GCA_037447125.1 of Chloroflexota bacterium. Taxonomy (GTDB): domain Bacteria; phylum Chloroflexota; class Anaerolineae; order Aggregatilineales; family Aggregatilineaceae; genus UBA2029. Next base: position 13,955 of record JBBIHG010000026.1, read on the forward strand.
GGCGCGGGATCGTCGTTTCGGCGGTGGCCGAGGCGAATACCTCAGCGCAGGCCACATGAGGGACTGGCGATGAACCTGCTCGAAGTGCAATCACTCAGCAAGAGCTTTGGCGGCCTGCGCGCCATTGACTACCTGAGCTTCAGCCTGGCGACGGGCGAAATCTTGAGCCTCATCGGCCCCAACGGGGCGGGCAAAACGACCGTCTTCAACGTGATCACGGGCATCTACCCGGCGACGGAGGGCACGGTTATCTTCGATGGCCGGGTGATCGTCGAGACGCGCGCCCGCCGGCACGAGCGCTTCGCGCGCTCATTCCTCACCCGTCTAGGGGGCTGGGTGCCCTGGCTGCCGCACAAAGTGCTGGGATGGATGGGCATGACCCCCATTCTGCGCCCGCACGACGTGGTTGAGCGCGGCATCGCCCGCACTTTTCAGACGATCCGGCTCTTCCCCCGCCTCACCGTGCTGGAGAACGTCATGGCCGGGCTGCATCACCGGGGGCGGGCCGGCGCGGTCGGCGCCCTGCTCAAGCTGCCATCCGCGCTGGAGGAAGAGAAATTCATCGTTGAGCGGGCCATGCACTATCTGGCCTTCATCGGCCTGGCTGACAAGGCGGACGACCTGGCCCGCAACCTGGCCTACGGCGATCAGCGCCGCCTGGAGATCGCCCGCGCGCTGGCCACTGAGCCCAAGCTGTTGGTGTTGGACGAGCCAGCCGCCGGCTTGAACGAGGCCGAAGGGCTGGCGCTGATGGAGACCATTCACCAGATTCGCCAGAGCGGCATCACCATCCTGCTGATCGAGCACGATATGAAGGTCGTGATGAAAATCTCCGACCGCATCGTGGTGTTGGATGACGGGCGCAAAATCGCCGAAGGCCCGCCCGCTGACATCCAGCAGAACCCGGACGTGATCGCTGCCTACCTGGGCGAAGAAGAAGACGAGGTAGAGTGATCGTGGCCCTCCTTGAGCTGCGCAACGTCAGCACCTATTACGGCAACATCCGCACCCTGAAGGAGATCTCATTGCAGGTTGAGGCCGGCCAGATCGTCACCCTGATCGGGGCGAATGGCGCGGGCAAGACCACCACCCTGCGCACCATCTCCGGTCTGCTGCGGCCCCGCAGCGGCGAGATCATCTTCGACGAGACGCCGATTCACCTGATCCCCGCCCACCAGATCGTCTACCTGGGGCTTACCCAGGCCCCGGAGGGACGGCAGATCTTCCCGACGCTGACCGTGCAGGAAAACCTCAACATGGGGGCCTACTCGCTCGGCAGCCATCACGATTCGATCGAGGCCAACCGCGCCCGTGTGTACGCTCTCTTCCCGCGTCTGGCCGGTCGCAAGAAACAATTGGGCGGCACGCTATCTGGCGGCGAGCAGCAGATGCTCTCCATCGGGCGCGCGCTGATGGCCAGCCCCAAGCTGCTCATGCTCGACGAGCCATCGCTGGGGCTGGCCCCGCTGCTGGTCAAGGCGATCTTCGAGACGATCCAGACGATCAATGAGCAGGGCGTGACCGTGCTGCTGGTCGAGCAGAACGCGCGCGCCGCACTGCGCCTGGCCGACTATGGCTATGTGCTGGAGACCGGCGCCATCGCTCTCGCAGGCCCGACGTCCGACCTGCTGAAGTCGCCGCGCGTCCGCCAGGCGTACCTGGGCGAGGCATGAGTGACTCGCCAATGGGTATGGTACCTCGCCGCCATCACCGGGACGGGCCTCATGGCGACGCTGGGCGCGTTCGTCCGCCAGGTGTCGCCCGGCAATGAGTTCGCCATTGCCCTGGGGCGCTTCGGCATTGGCTTCGTGTGTCTGGCGGCCTGGCGCGGGCTGGCGGGCCGCCAGGCGGGCGAGCAACCGCTGCGCGTCACCTGGACGCTGCTCGCCTCTGGCCTGGCGCTGGCGATCTTCGTGGTGGCCTACTTCCGGGCCGTCGTCAGCGGGACGCTGGCGAGTGCGGCCTTCCTGCTCTACCTGGGGCCGCTGATCGCCAGCACACTGGCCGCTCTCTGGCTGAGGGAGGGGTTCAACCGGACGAGCGGGCTGCTGCTCGGCTGCGCCCTGCTGGGGACGCTGTTCATCACCGAGTTCCGCCTGCCGACCGGGGCGGATGAGATCGAGGGGCTGGTCTTCGGCTTCCTCTCCGGGCTGTTCTACGGCCTGTTCCTGGTGCTGAACAACCAGAAGATTCAGGCCGGGGGATCGAGCCAGGCGCGCACGTCCGCCCAGTTCCTGGTCGCATCGCTGGTGATGCTGCCGGTCGCCGCCGCCAGCGGCATCAGCCTTCAGCCGTCCGACATCCCCTGGATCGTGGCGGTGGGCGTGCTGCACGGCTTCGTGGCATTGACTTTGGTGGTCACGGCGCTCGGCCATCTGAAGACGGTCGAGTACGGCACCATCGCCTACGGGGAGCCGGTTGCCGCTGCCCTGATCGGCGTGTTCGCTTACCACGAGAGCATCGCGCCGCTGCAGATCGCCGGCTGTCTGCTGGTGCTGGGCGCGGGCATGGCGCGAGTGCTCATCAAAGAAGACGCGCCGCGCTGACAAGACGTGTATGGCGGGCGCATTTCACTTCCGGGGCAAAGCATCACCGCAGAGGGTGCGGAGAGTGCGGAGTGGTTTACCTCACCCCCAGCCTCGCCGCCCCCTCTCCATGCATGGAGAGGGGGCGGCGAGGCGCACTAGCGCCGAGCGGGGGTGAGGTAAACTGGGGCGCGGCAACTCGCTTCTCCAATTCCTGACCTGGGGTTACTCCTGCGTTCTCTGCGGTTCAATAATCTCGCCCCCTTTTGTGAAATGCACCCTGTTTGGCTCTTTCTATACTAACAGGATGTGAAAAGATGGCTCCACAAACGACGGATGTGATCGTCATTGGCGGCGGCATCATGGGGACGAGCGCCGCCTACCAGTTGGCGCTGCGCGGGCAGCGCGTCACCCTGCTGGAGAAGAGTTATCTGGCGGCGGGCGGCACTGGGCGCACCGTTGGGCTGGTGCGCCAGCACTACTCCAACGAAATCACGGCGCGCATGGCCCTGCGCTCGCTGCACGTCTGGCAGGATTTCGAGGAGACGGTGGGGGGCGACGTGGGCTGGGTGCGCACCGGCGCGCTGTTCATCGTCGGTCCGCACGACCTGGAAGGGCTGAAGGCCAACATCGCCTTGCAGCAGGGGGTAGGGATTCACACCGAATTCCTGGACGCCCTGGCGGTGCAGGCGCTCGCGCCCTACCTCAATGTCGAGGACATCGGCGGCGGGGCGTATGAGCCGGACTCTGGCTGCGCGGACGGCGTGATGGCCACCAACGCCTACGCGGCCCGCGCCAGAGACCTCGGCACGACGATCCTGCAGGGCGTCGAAGTGACGGCGATCTGCTCGGCAGGCGGGTGCGTCACCGGCGTGAAGACCAACCAGGGGGACTTCAGCGCGGCGGTGGTGATCAACGCCGCCGGCCCCTGGGGCGCGCGCCTGGCGCTGAGCGCGGGCTACGAGACGCCGGTCGAGGTCAGCCGGCATCAGGTCGCCGTCTTCCAGCGCCCAGAGAGCCTGGCCTCCCAGCACCCCTTCATCGGCGATTTTGTGCAGGGCTTCTACCTGCGCCCGGAGACGGGACGTCTCACCCTCTCCGGCTCGCTCGAAGCCTCCGAAGCGGCTAACAAGGTAGACCCCGATCACTACGCGGAAACGGTGGACATGGCGTTCACCATCGAGATGGCCGAGTACACCGAGCACCGCGTGCCGGCGATGGGCGAGGCGGAGATTCGCAAGGGCTGGGCGGGCCTGTACGATGTGACGCCGGACTGGCACCCGATCCTCGGTCGTATGCCGGGGCTGGAGGGGTTCATCTGCGCCTATGGGTGGAGCGGCAGCGGCTTCAAAATGGCCCCGGTCGTCGGCGAGATGATCGCCGACCTGGTCACCGGCGAGCAGCGCTGCCCGATTGACCCGCGCCTCTTCCGCTTTGAGCGCTTCGCGGAGGGCGATCTGGTCAGGGGTCGCTACTCGTACAGCATCATTGGCTGAGCGCGACCTCCGTCCCCAGGCCGCGCGCCTGGGCGGCGGCGAGCACGCGCGCAGCCAGCGCCGCGTCCTGGACGGCGTTGCCGACCGACTTGAAGAAGGTGATCTCGTCCGGATTCTGACGCCCTGGCTTCAGCCCGGCGGCGATCTCCCCGATCTCGGCGTAGACCTTGTCCTCCGTGATCAGCCCCTGGTCGCGGGGGATGATCAGGTCTCCGGCCTCGGCCCAGGCGCTCGCCCGATGATCCACCACCACGCGCGCGGCCAGCACCACGTCGGCGGCGATCTCCTGCATCTGCGGGGTGAACGAGCCGATGCCGTTGACGTGCGCGCCGGGCGCGAGGTCGGCCAGGCGCACCACCGGCGTTGCGCTGTTGGTGGCAGCGACGACGACCTGCGCCCCTTCGAGCGCGGCGGGGGCGGTCGGGGCGACGACAATCCGCGCGTCGTACAGCCCGCGTAGCTCCTCAGCCATCTGCTCCGCGCCCGCCAGGCTGTAGATGCGGATTTCGGCGATTGGCCGCACGGCGCAGACGGCGGCGATCTGCGTGCGCGCCTGCGCCCCCGCGCCGATCACGGCCAGGGCAGAGGCCCCCGGCACAGCCAGCAATTCAGTGGCCAGGCCGGAAGCCGCGCCCGTGCGCAGCGCGGTCAGGATGCGCCCGTCCATCAACGCCAGCGGCTCGCCCGTCTGGGCATCCGTCACCAGCACGGCGGCGTAAATGGTCGGCAGGCCGCGCGACGGGTTGGCGGGACACACCGAAACCACCTTCACCGCGCTGACCGGCGCGCCCTCAAGCTGGGCGGGCATGGTCAGCAGGACGCCGCCCGGAGTCTCCAGCGCGCTGCGCAGCGGCACGCGCGCCCGGCCCGCGGATAGGGCGATAAAGCCCTCGCGCACCGCGTCAATGGCCTCGCACATGGTCACGGCCTGGCGCGCTTCTTC
>JBBIHG010000026.1:19018-36260 GCA_037447125.1 Chloroflexota bacterium
TTGCGCAGCGGTGGCGTGCGCAGGTACTCCGTGGCGCGCTGCTTGCGCTGCAGGTTGCGGAAGACGCGCGCCACCTGCTCCTCAGTCAGATTGAGCGCTGGCGCGACCTCGGCTGGTTCGTAGCCGTTCTCATACCCGTACCAGAGCAGGTCCAGCAGATCGAAGGGGAGCTGGAAGAAAAACTCTTCCTGGGTCGCCTGGGCGCTGTACGTATCGGCAGTGGGCGGGCGGCGCACGATCTCATCGGGTATACCGAGGTAGTGCGCAAGCTGGTAGACCTGGGTCTTGTAGAGGTGCACGATCGGCATGACATCCGTCCCGCCGTCACCGTACTTGACGAAGAAGCCCTGGTCGTGCTCGTGCTTGTTGGGCGTGCCCACCACGGCATAGTTGCGCTGTTCGGCATGGTAGTAGAGCATCGCCATGCGCGAACGCTGCTTGAAGTTCGACGCGGCCACAATCTGCAGGTACTCAGCGGGCGGCAGACGCCTGGTGACCTCCGACCCATCCGGCCTGACCAGCGTGATCGAGAACAGGCTGAGCGTCTCCTGGTTCAGGATGTCCTGGGGCAGGATGATCTTGAACTTGTCGGCCCGCGGGTCGAAGTCCCCAAACACGCGCGCCACCGCCTCATCGCGCCGCCGGTAGCAGCCAAACCCCTCCAACGCCGGCGAGATGTTCTCCACCACCGCCGCCACGCCGAACCGCTCGGCCAGGGTCAGGGCTAGCTCCACGCTCTCCGGGCTGGAATCGTGCTCAGGCATCAACACGCCAACCACCCGCTCTTTGCCCAGGGCACGGGCAGCTAGCGCCAGCGTCACCGAGGAGTCGATGCCGCCGCTGATGCCGATTACGGCACCCCGCCGGTGCAGGACATGCAGCACGTCTTCGCGCAGCTTGCGCTCGATCTGCTCGCAGGTGCTCTCAGCGTCGAGCCTCAGGATATCCTTATGGAATGCCGGGCGCACTGTAGTCATTCAGACGAACTCCTCATCTTTGGGGGGTCTTCGCCCCAGCCCGGACGATGTGGCGCACCAGAGGGAGCTGCCCGCTCGTCCCGGCCCGCTGTCCAAACTGCTCCACGAACGCCTGCTGCACGATCTGGGTCGAGAGGATGCCGACAAGGGCCATGCCCTCGGTCTCAGACAGGCGACCGCCAGCGTCCGCTTTGCCGACCAGCCGGCTCACGGCCCCTGGGGCGAAGAAGCCAAACGCCTCAACACGCTCCGGCGAGAGCAGGTCGCGTACCTCGGGGGGCAGGCTCGCCCCCACCAGTCCGCCGGTGATTGGCGCGCGGTAGGGCTGCTTGACCCGCTCCACGATGCTGTCGGGCAGGCGGCCCTTCATCAACCGCTTGAGCAGGTATTTCTCGGTCAGGCCGCGCATCTTGAAGCTGGGCGGCAGGTTGGCGCAGAACTCGATCACGCGGTAGTCCAGGAATGGGTAGCGGCCTTCCACCGAGTGGGCCATCGAGGGACGGTCGCCCTGCGACGAGAGCAGATAGCCGCTCATGAAGATCGTGGACTCCAGGTACTGCGCCTGCGACAGGGGCGAGAGCCGCGCGAAATCGGGGCCGAGCCGCCCGCGCGCGTCGGCCACCGCGTCGTAGTCGCCGATCTGGGCGCGCAGGTCCGCCGAGAAGAACTGCTTGGTGCGCGCTGTATTGTGCCAGCGCAGCATGTGCGAATAGATCGGGTCCGCTGTTTCGGTCAGACCATAGCGAAAGAAGCTGCTCAGCACGCCCGTCCCGGCGCGATCCATGTGGGGCAGATAGGGATAGAGACTGCCCAGCAGCATCGGCCTGAGCCTGGACTCCGGCTGGCGCGCCCAGAAACGGCGGACCAGTGCCTCCTTGAAGATCTCGTAGCCAGCCAGCGTCTCGTCGGCGCCTTCGCCGGTCACCGCCACCTTGATGCCGTGATCGCGGACCAGCCGCGAGAGCAGGTACATGGGCACCGGCGCGGTGCGCAGGATCGGAATCTCGGCGTGCCAGACGACATTGGCGAACTCGCGGGCGATGTCTGTCTGGTCGCAGGCGATGTCCACATGCTGCGTGCCGAGATAGCGCGCGGCTTCTTGCTGGTACGACGACTCGTCGAACTGCGCGTCGGTGAAGGTGATCGAGAAGGTGCGCAGGTCGCTGTGCGTGTAGTTCAGGATGAACTCAGTCGTCGTGCTGGAGTCCAGCCCGCCGCTGAGGTAAGCCACGACCGGCACGTCCGCGCGCAGCCGCAGCCGCACGGCGTCCTGCAAGAGCGCGCTGAACTCGTCCACTGCGTCGTCCAGGTCGCGCGGCGGCACCGCATCCGCAGGAGGGAACTTCAACTCCCAGAAGGGGCGAATGTCGATCTGGTCGCCATCCACCAGCATCGTGTGCCCTGGGGGCAGCTCGTAGATGTCGCGGAAAGCCGTGCGCGGAGTCAGCGTGGTCCAGAAGGTGAAGACCTGATCCAGCGCCACGGGGTCCAGCCGGGGGCTGACCTCAGGATGGGCCAGGATGGACTTGATCTCCGAGCCAAAGACGAGCGCGCCAGACGTGCGCGTGTAGAACAGCGGACGAATGCCCACGCGGTCGCGGGCCATGAAGAGCTGACGCTTGCGCGTGTCCCAGATGGCGAAGACGAACTGGCCATTCATGCGCTCCACGCAGCGCGGGCCATACTCCTCGTAGAGGTGAACGATCACCTCCGTGTCGCTGGAGGTCCGGAAGACGTGGCCCCTGCTCTTGAGCTCGGCCATCAGCTCGACATAGTTGAAGATCTCGCCATTGAAGACAATCCACAGGGTTTCGTCCTCGTTGGTCAGGGGCTGCTGGCCGGTCGCCAGATCAATAATACTCAGCCGGACGCTGCCCATGCCCAGCCAGTCATCCTGGTACAGGCCACTCTCGTCCGGGCCGCGATGCTGAATCAGCGCCAGCATCCGCATGAGCAGGTCCGTCTCGGCGGGTGGGCCGCCGCCACGGTTGAGCACTCCGATGATTCCGCACATAGCTTACGCCTGATTCTGGCTGGTCCAGCCCAGCCCTGTGGAATGGGTTGGGGCTAGTTCGCCGCGGCGCGCTTGGCGCTGACGAAGGCGACAATGGCATCCACCGATCCGAGATGGTCTGGGGTCGCCTCCTCATCCTCGATCTTGATGCCGTACTCCTCCTCCACGAACATGATCATCTCGTGGACGCCGAACGAGTCCATGATCCCTTCGTCAAGCAGCGACATCTCGTCCCGCAGGCGCTGAGCGCCGTTATCCTCGTAGATGAACTTCTCGACGATGAAGCGCCGAATGCGGCTCCGAATCTCCACCATTTCCCCTATCTCTTCAGCCATTTCCCTCACTCCCACTAGTTCGGGGGCGGACAGCCATCCAGAAAGCATCAAGATCGGCTTGCTTCGTTTACCTCACCCCCGGCCTCGCTGCGCTCGGCCAGCCCCCTCTCCATTCGAATGGAGAGGGGGCGACGAGGCGCGCCAGCGCCGAGTGGGGGTGAGGTCAAGTTGAGAGCCGTTCCCAATCCCAGATACTCCCGATGGCTGTCCGCCCTGAACTCCCACTGGACCGGGTCGCCGGCCCTGGCTGCGGCACACGTCGCCGCTATCTCCATGCTGGCCGACGAACCCGCACAATCCGTCACCCGTTTGTCAAGCATCCGAAGCGGACGTTACAGCTCGTCCACCGCCTTGCCTTTGCGCAGGGCCGCATAACTGATCTTACCAGATTCGGTCTTGGGCAGCGCGTCGTGGAAGAACACGCGCTCTGGCACCATGAAGTCCTCCAGGTACTCGCGGCAGCGCCGGATGACAGTTTGCTCGTCAAGCTGGGCGCCGTCCTGGGCGATCACGTGGGCGTGAATAGTCTCGCCCCACACGTGATGCTCCACGCCGACCACCGCTGCCTCGGCGATTCCCGCGATCTGGTAGAGCGCCGCCTCTACCTCCTTGGGGCTGACTTTCTGCCCCCGGCTCTTGATGATATCGTCCGTGCGCGCCACGAAGTACAGGAAGCCTTCTTCGTCGCGGCGGAAGAGGTCGAACGAGCGCAGAAGCCGCTCGCCGGGCAGCGGGCCGGGCAGGTAGGTGCGCGCTGTCTCCTCCGGCTTCTCCCAATAGCCAAGCATCACGTTGGCGCCGCGCACGATCAGCTCACCGACCTCACCGGACCCCACCTCATTGAAGTTCTCGTCCACCACGAACACTTCTTCGTTGGGGATGGCGATGCCAACCGAGCCAGGCCGCCTGTCGAGCTCCTCGGGGGGCAGGTACAGCGTGCGCTTGCACTCCGTCTGGCCGTACATCGAGTAGATGCGCACCCCTTCCCCAAAGAGTTGCCGCATCCGCTGAATGTGGCTGACGGGCAGCGCCGCCGCGGTGTTGGTGACGTAGCGCAGATCGGGCAGGCGCAGGTGCTCAGGGTCAAGCTGGAGCATCATGGCGAACATGGACGGCACGCCAGGGAAGCCCGTCACCCGTTCCTGGCGCATCAGGTTGAGAATCTGAATCGGGAACGCGAACGAGGTCTCTAGCACCAGCGTGCCACCCACCAGAAAGGCCATGAGCAATTGGTACAGGCCGTAGTCGAACGCCAGAGGCAGCACGTTGATGATGATGTCGTCGGGCACGTTCTCCAGGTAGGTCGTGATCGCGCTGGCCGCTGCCACCATGTTGTAGTGCGCGCACATCACCCCCTTGGGGCTGCCCGTGCTGCCAGAGGTGTAGATCAGGGCGGCCAGGTCGCGGTCAATGATGCGCACAGCCGGGCGCGAGGTCTGCTCGCCCGCCAGGATCGCGCTGTAGGGCGTCACCCGCTCGTCCTCAGGCGCGTGCCTGCCGGCCACAATAGCCTGCAAAGCGGGCGCAACCGCCCAGACCTGCTCCCCAATCTGATCCAGCCCGCGGTCGTTGGTGACCAGAACCGCCGGACGGCAGTCCCCGATCAGCGCGAGCAGCTTGTCCTGCTTGGTCGTCGGGTTGACCACCACGAAAGCCGCGCCCGCCTTGAGTGTGGCGAAGATGGCGATGCAGGTCTCCACCGAGTTGGGCAGCCAGATCATGACGCGGTCGCCGCGCCTGACGCTCCTGGCGATCAACCCGTGGCTCAGCGCGTTGGCCTGCGCTTCTACCTCGGCGTAGGTCAGGCGCTGGTCGCGGAAGATGAGAGCGACCTTCTCCGGGTGATTTCGGGCGCTGTTCTCCAGGAACTGGTGCACAAGCAACATGGGCTGACCTTCTCCCGTGAAAGAGCGGATGGGATCACGTTCCGGGGGGCAGTTCCGGCCCCTGGATGCGGGTTATCCGAGCGGACGGCGTCGCTGTGTGCCGCCGAGGACAGATTTTCACGTAAACAAACAAATGGACTGGCCCTCACTTCAAGTCAGCCGCGTCCATCGGAATAAGACCAGCATAAGTCAGAAATGATTGAGCTTTAAGGCTGGCCAGGCATTGTCGGCCAGTGTTTTTGAGTATATACTTGGCGGAGTCCTGGCGCAAGTAAAAAGCTAATAAAAATACAATTTTGAGCGCTGAGATGAGAGGGTCCGCTCTGGCAGGCTCTTTGCCGTGAGGGGCCTCACCCCTGTGGCCACGCTAACCATACTATGCTGAGGGCTGTCCATCATGTTAGCCGACGTGAGCAAACTGAAGTACTGCGGCCCGAATGTGCTGATCTACGAGATGGTCCGGCTGATCAAACCTGAGGTCATCGAGATCGGCGAAGGCACGCAGATCGACGACTTCGCCTTCATCAACGGCGGGCGGGGCATCCGCCTGGGCCGCTACAACCATATCACGTCCTTCGTCTCGATCATCGGCGGGGGCGAGCTGATCACCGGCGATTATGTCGGCTTCGCTGCTGGTTGCCGCATCCTGACCGGCACGCACTATCACGGGAATGGCAAGCGCATGATCTCCCGCGTGCCGCCAGAGCAGCAGGAGATCATCATCGGGCGGATCGTGCTGGAGAAAGACGTGTTCCTGGGCAGCAACGTCATCGTCCTGCCCAATGTGACCATTGGCGAAGGCGCGATGATCGCCGCGGGCAGCCTGGTCAACCGTGACGTGCCGCCCTGGACGATTAGCTCCGGCATCCCGGCGCGCGTGATCGGCGAGCGGCCCCCGGTGCCCTACGACTAGAGCGTGTTATGAACTTGACACTCTCGGCAACGAAGGAGGGCGCTGGGTTTACCTCACCCCCTGGCCTCGCTACGCTCGGCTTGCCCCCTCTCCATGCATGGAGAGATACGGTGTTACGGTGTTGGTTGTCAAGTGGAATGCGGTACTGGTTGATGAGTAGATGCAAGATGCGGGTCAAAGTCACGCTCCTTGACGACAACGGCCCAGGCGATGTGGATGAGTTTGCGCGCGGCTCTCGACCACAAGCACCCTTGGTGCCCATCCGCCCCTGAGCCACTGGCGAGGAAAGAGGCCGGCAGTCGGGGTTGAGAAGTACATAACACGCTCTAGAACAGCTCCGGGAACTCAAGGAACTCCAGCGCGCCGGTCGCCACGTCGAGGACGGCGGCGGAGCGCGTCTGCGGCTGGCTGCCGCCCAACGCGCCGGGGTTGATCAGGCGCACGCTGTAGGGGCGGCGGAATTCGTCCTGGCGGCGGTGGGTGTGCCCCGAACACAGATAAGAATACTTGCCGCTGATCATCAGGCGATAGAACAGCGAGCTGTCGTGGCCGTGCGTGACGCCAATCCACACGCCACCGACCTCGATCTCGCGGCTGAGCGCGGGAGGCATGGCCCCGATCTGCCGGGCTGCGGCCTGCAGGTCAGCGCGCGCTGCGTCCATGTTGCCCAGCACCAACGTCACCGGCCAGCCCGCGAAGAGGTAGACGATCTCCGGCGTGGTCAGGTCGCCGCAGTGAATCAGATGCTCGACGCTGCGCTCGCGCAGCGCGGCCAGGGCGACCTTCGTGTTGCGGCGGTGGTTGTGCGTGTCGGACAGGATGCCGATCTTCATACGCTGTGCTCGCTGGCGAAGGTCATGATCCGGAGCCGTCTCGCGCTCAGTCCTCGTCGCGCACTTCGTACTCGCCCTCGATGATCTGCGCGTTTTGCGGCGGCGTGTAGCTGCCGGGCTGACGGCGCGGGCGCAGGCCGCGATGCTCGTCCACTACCTCGCGCGGGGCGCTGCGGATAAACAGCTGCAAGCCGATCAAGAAGGCGCTCAGATCGTCCACCACGCCAAACGGCAGCAGGACTTCTGGCACCAAGTCAATCGGCGAGAGGATATAGAAGACAACCAGCAACGGGATGAGCTTGACCGAGCTGCTCACCCGCCGGTCGAACAGCAGCCGCCAACTGAGCACGATATCGCTCCACAGCCGGGCGAGCAGGTCCGGGTTGGCGTTGCGCTTCTGTTTGGGCATAACCGGCTTCCTCGCTGCGCCAGTGGGTAGTGAGTCAGGAGTCGTGAGAGACTGCTCTTGCTGCTCTCGGCTCCTGACTTCCGGCTCACTACGCTCCGCCACACTCGCTGATCTATCGCTGTATACGTAGTATACGCAGGCGCAGCGCGCGGGTTGTGCCGCGCAGGCGCAGCGCCGCGCCCAGCATCGTCACCAGGGCAATGCCCACCATGCCGGCGACAAACGGCCATTCGGGGTTGGCCGCGTAGAGCCGCCCGGCAGCATTGGTGCCGACCAGCGTGGCCAGCCCAGCCATCGCATCCACAAGCGCGTAGGCGACACCGTGCTGGTGAGCGGGCACGCGCTCCCCGATCACGCTGGCGGCCAGCGGGCGCGCGGCGTAGTGCGCGCCGAGCAGGAAGGTGGCCACCGCCACCACCACCGTGTTACCGGTAGTCATCAGCAAGGCGAACGAGACGAGCACGAGCAGCAGGCTGCCGAAGAAGCCACGGCAGGAGGTCAGCCGGCCCAGCAGCAGGCTGAACGTCGCCGTGCCCAGCGCGCTCAGCGAGCCGAACACGCCGATAGCTCCCCGCGAGAAGCCGCGCGCCTCCTCCAGAAATTGCGAGGACAGCGTCTGCCCGGTGAGGAGGGCCACGAAGCCGAGCGTGAGCACGATCAGCGGCCCAGTGATCGCCCGGCGACGCAGCAGCCCGCCGTAGTCATAGCCGCCCGGCGGCGGCTCTGGCGTCGGGTAGGGCCGCGTGCGCATGATGGCCAGCGTGCTCAGCACGAACCAGAACGTGCTGATAATGTACACCGTGCGCAGCGAGAACCGCTCACCGATCCAGCCGCCGATGGCCGGCGTGATGACCAGCCCCAGCGAGTAGGCGGCCCACATCAGGGTGAGCGCCGCCTGCAGGGGCAGCGTCGCGCGGCGCGTGGGATCGTAGCGCGCCGCTTGGGTGATGTACAGGTTGGTGACGGGGATGGCCGCCGCCGAGAAGCCGTAGACCAGGAAGCCCGGCGCGGCCCAGCGCCAGTCGGGAGCCAGGGCCATGATCGCCACGCCGGTCAGGCCCAGGTACCAGCCGGGGAGCATCAGCCGCCGTGCGCCGAAGCGGTCGGCCAGGATGCCGGAGGGCAGGATGAACAGCAGGCGGCCCAGGCCCCACAGCCCGATCATGAAGCCGGCCTGGTCCGGCGTGGCGCCAAGCGACTTGGCATAGAGCGGCTGGATGAACATCCACAGCCCCTCGCCCACGCCCCACAGCGCGTAGGACCACATCACCCAGCGCGTGTCGCGCCCGACATCCCGTATGAGCGTGCGCACTGCCATGTCCTCAGTCTGGTGTGTGCGGCGGTGCCAGGTCACCGCCTGTGAAGCGCCCAGTATACAGCGCGCCCGGATGGGTGCCTAGAGCGAGATCGGCGAGCGGGCGAAGGTCTCAGCCGCACCCCACGTCTGCGAGACTTCGGAAGTCTGGAGGGCCGCTTCGCGCCGCCCCCTGAGCCGAGTTCAGGGGCGGACAGGTATTGAGGTTGGTGTGTAGTCTGGAGTGGCCTTTCACTTTACCTCACCCCCGCTCGGCGCTAACGCGCCTCGCCACCCCCTCCCCATTCGAATGGAGAGAGGGGGCAAGCCGAGCGCAGCGAGGCTGGGGGTGAGGTTAACCGGACATCATCTCAATGCTTCCCACGCTGCTGTCCGCCCCTGAACTGGGCCGAGTGGGGGTGAGGCTAACCGCCGCTCACCTGGCCATGTTCACCTCGCGCACGAAGGCAAAGGTCATCGGGCGGCGCTTGGTCTCGGTGTAGAACATCTTGGACAGCGCATCCTGGATGGCGACCGTCAGGCTGCCGCGCTGGTGATCGCGCACAACCTCGGCGATGCGCTGCTGGGCCATCTCGATCAGCCCTGAGGCGTCGCGCAGGAAGACGAACCCGCGCGAGATGACTTCCGGCGGCTCGACCAGCTCGCCCGTCGCGGCGTCAATCAGCACTAGCACGCTGACGAACCCATCACGGCCCAACGTCTCGCGGTCGCGCATGACGATCGGGCCGACATCGCCCACGCCCTTGCCATCCACGAACACGTACCCGCCAGGCACGCGCTCGCCCACTTCCAGCCGGTCGGCGCTGAGTAGGATTTCGGTGCCATTCTCAACGACAGCGATGTTCTGCGCCGGGATGCCCAGTGACTGCGCAAGCAGGCTGTGCTGGGTCAGGTGGCGCAGCTCGCCGTGCACGGGGATGAAGAACTTGGGGTGCAGCAGATGAATGAGCAGCTTCAGCTCCTCGCGGCGCGCGTGACCGGAGACATGTACCTGGGCGATGGGGTCGTAAATGACGTGCGCCCCGCGCTGGATCAGCTTATTGATCGTGCGGTGGACCAGCTCCTCGTTGCCGGGGATGGGGTGGGCGGACATGATCACCGTGTCGCCGCGCTCGACCTCAAGCTGGCGGTGCTCGCCCCAGGCCAGCCGCCCCAGCACCGCCGATGGCTCGCCCTGCGTGCCAGTGGCCATGATCACGATCTCGTGCGGTGGCATCTTGTTGGCCCGGTCAACAGGCACCATCAGATCGGGAGGCAGTTTGAGGTAGCCGAGCCGGCTGGCCACCTTGATGTACTCAACCATGCTGTGCCCGGCGACGGCCATCTTGCGGTTGTGCTGCTGCGCGGCCTGGGCCACCTGCTGGATGCGCGAGATGAGTGAGGCGAAGGTGGCGACGATGATGCGCCCCCTGGCCCTGGCGAAGACCTCGCTGAACGCCCGGTCAATCACCCGCTCCGAGGGTGTCCAGCCTTCCTGATCGGCGTTGGTGCTGTCGGCCAGCAGAGCCAGCACGCCGCGCTGGGCGAACTCAGCCAGCTTGGCGAAGTCCGGCGGCCAGCCATCTACCGGCGTATGATCGAACTTGAAATCGCTGGAATGGACGAGCAGACCAACGGGCGTGTTGATGCCCAGCCCCACGCCGTCGGGGATGCTGTGGCAGACGTGAAAGGTCTCGATGCTGAACGGGCCAAGCTGGAGCACGTCGCCCGCTTTGAAGACGCGCAGCGGGTGATCGGAGTGGCCGAACTGGCGCATCTTGATCTCCAGCAGGCCGGCGGTCAGCGCCGTGGCGTAGACGGGGACGGGCAGCGCGTCGAGGAGGTGACCAATGGCGCCGGTGTGGTCTTCGTGCCCGTGGGTGATGACGATGCCGTGCACCACCAGTCCCTCGGCCACCTGGTCAATGACGTACTGGAAGTCGGGGATGATGTAGTCAATGCCGAGCATGTCGTTTTCAGGGAACATGATGCCGGCATCAATGATGATGCTGTCGTTCTCGTACTGGATCAGCATCATGTTCTTGCCGATCTCACCCAGCCCTCCCAGGGGCAGGATGCGCAGCTTGCCGGGGTATTGCATAGGTAAACTCCTCTAGGGACGCCCCAGGCGTCCCTGACTCAATGGATGATGTGTCTGCTGGTTGTTCGTTCCAACGTCAAACGAAGCCCTGCTCAGACTTCGTCACAGAGCCAAAGCGAGTTGGGCGCGCCCACACGGCGCGGCAGTCCGGCCCGGCGAGCCAGGCCGGCGTTCTCTTGATGGTAACGCGCGCAGCCAACAGGGCACTGCCCCACGGCGGGGAAGACCCGAACAGGAAGAACACACCGAGAGGACGTGGGCGCAGCGGAAAGAGGCGCTTCAGTTTTCAGCCGATTCGTCCTGCACACACACGGCGCACAGCCCGCGCCGCGTCCTTTCTAGCACAAACGAGACGAGGGCGCCCTGGCGCAGCGTGCGAATGCCCGAGCCGCGAATGGCCGAATAGCGGACGAGCACCTCTCGGCCGTCGGGCAGTACAATTGTGCCCGACCGTCCATGCGCATCATAAGTCTTCACCGTGCCGTAATAACGTTCTAGCTCGACCATAAACTCTGTTGCTCTACAGATGCAGCGACGAGGCGCTCAGCAGACTTTGCTGGGCAAACGCCGGAGCAGGGATCGCGAAAACGTTTACGCATAGCGGCCCCATGTTACCAGGGTTTGGCGCGAGTCGTCAATTGTGACTGCGGGATCGCACCCCAGACAGTAGTCAGATGCGTCAGTTCGCTGCTATACTGCACAGGAGCACGGATTCGCGACGAGGTGACGCGCATGACTCGACTTCTCCGGCTGGCGCTGCTGTTGATCCTGGCGGCCCTGGGGGCGATGCCCTCCGCCCTGGCCCGCGCGCAGGAAGGGGCCTTCCCCCTGCCCGCGCCGCTGTACATCCTCACGTCGCAGCAGCAGATCATCTATGTGGACCCGGCCAACGGCGGCCAGACGGTGATCTCCAGCCCCGGCCAGCCCATCGCTGACTTCGACATCGCGCCGGACGGCGAATGGGTCGTCTATCGCACGCCCGCCAACAATCTCGTTGTCGTGACGCAGCTCAGAGGCCAGAGCGGCTACGTGCTGGAGTTCAGCGACGACCCGCCGCCAGACAGCGGCCCAGCGCAGACCATCGCCTGGTCGCCGGACGCGGCGCGTATCGCGTACCTGCTGCCCGGCGGAGTGCGCATCGCTGAGCTGGGCGCGGGCGATTATGGAGAAGCGTTATTCAGCACGGTGCAGGGCCCCTGGATCGAGCTGTACTGGGCCGACCGCGCTACGCTGATCGCCAGCGACGTGAGCGGGAAGACCACGCGCATCAGCGGCACGCAGGGCGCGTGGTCATTGGCGGCGGCGCCGGACGCCCCCGCCCGCCCACAGCCGCCCGTGCCCTCGTACCTGGCGACAGCGGGTGTCGTGCGCGATGGCAACGTCGTCGTGCCGGGCACCGCCGGGGCGCTGGCCTTCGACTGGGGGCCGCTCCCGCCGCCGCTGGTGGACGCGCCAAACGGGGTCATCGCCCTCCCCGCCGACCTGACCTTCCTGGCGCCAGACGCGGCGGGTGTAACGCAGGTCTGGCGACTGGCGCGGGCAGGCGGCCCGCCGCAGGTGCTCACCGCTTCGGCCACGCCGGTGACCGGCTACGGTCTCGCGCCATCCGGTGACCGGATCGCCTACGCGACCGGGCGCGCGCTGGTCGTCGCCCGCGCAGACGGATCGCAGCAGCGCGACCTGGCCGTCCTCGAAAGCGACGCCCGGCCCCCGCGCCCCGCCTGGAGCCCCGATGGGACACGCCTCGCCTACCACGACCGGCGTGGGCTGTGGGTCGTGCCAGCGGACGGGGACAGTCCGCCGCGCCTGATCGCGCAGAATACGCTCTTCGCCGAGAACGTGTCGCCCGGCGACGTGCGCGTGTACTTCGATCCACAGTGGAGTCCCAATGGAACACGGCTGCTGGTCGGCGTGGGCTTCTGGGAAGGGATGACCTGCGCTGTGCTCGACGCGGGCACGGGCGCTGAGTTGTTCGTGGCCGCGACGATCACCGGCGAGAGCGCCTGGACCAACGACGGGCGCGTACTGACCTGGGCCTCCGGCTGGGGCTACCAGACACCAGGCCTCTACCTGCTGGACCCGGCTGAGCCGGCGGGATCGCCGCCGCGTGAACTGCTGGCGAGCGGCACTGCCGTGCTGGATGTGCGTCCCAGCGAGGCCGGAGTCTGGCACGCCCTGGTGACGGCATCGGGAGAGATGGGCCCGCAGTACCTGTACGTCCTGGCCGCCCCGGAGGTGGGCGGGCCTTACGCGCCGCTGGCCGATAGCGCGGGGGGCTTCGCCGGCGCGCCGCAGCTTGGCGTGACGGCGCAGGGCGGTCCGCTGGTCGTGGCCGGGCTGCGCGCCATGACCTATGGCGAGGACGGGCGCGCCAGCGGCGCCCTGGTGCTGCTCGACATGCGCGGCGGCCAGACGGTCCAGGTGCGGACGGCGGGGCCGGTCAGCGAGGTGCGCTGGGCGGGGCGGTAGCGTAGCAGCGGTTGTTGGTTACTGGTCTTTGGTTATTGGCTGTAGGGTGTTGGTAACGGGTTGCCAGCAGTTGGTTGCTGGAAGCAAGGCTCCGCCTTCGCCAACCACCAACAACCAATCACCAAGAACCCATCTCTGACGAAAGGACACCCGCGATGGCGGAGCGTATTCTGGTCATCGAGGACGAGGAACGCATCGCGCAGTTCATCAAGCGCGGCCTGATCTACGAGGGCTACCGGGTGGACGTAGCCTACGATGGCCCCAGCGGCCTGCAGATGGCTCACGAGCAGCCGCCAGACCTGATCATCCTTGACTGGATGCTGCCGGGCCTGGATGGGCTGGAGGTTTGCCGCCGCCTGCGCGCCGCCGGCGACGTGCCCATTCTCATGCTCACCGCCAGAGACGACGTGCAAGACCGCGTGACCGGCCTCGACACCGGCGCAGATGACTATCTGGTCAAGCCCTTCGACTTCAGCGAGTTGCTGGCGCGCATTCGCGCCCTGTTCCGCCGGGCGGTGCCTTCCTCGCGCCCTGAAGTGCTCAAGTTCGCCGATCTCACCCTCGACACGGGCACGCATCGCGCCCAGCGCGGCAACCGCTATATTAACCTGACGGCCAAAGAGTACGAGCTGCTAGAGCTGTTCATGCGCAACCCGCGTCGCGTCCTCACCCGTGAACTGATCTTCGACCGCGTGTGGAGCTACGATTTCGGCGGCGAGAGCAACATCATCGAGGTCTACGTGCGCTATCTGCGCCAGAAGACCGAGGAGAAGGGCGAGCCGCGCGTGATCCATACCGTGCGCGGGGTGGGCTACCTGCTGCGCGAAGACGAGTGAGAGCGGGCGGGGTCGTCTTGTTGACCTCACCCCCAGCCTCGCTGCGCTCGGCTTGCCCCCTGTCCATGCATGAGGAGGGGGCAACGAGGCGCGTCAGCGCCAAGTGGGGGTGAGGTAAAGTGAAGCGCCATCTCCAGTGCTCCTGCGCCCCAGGGAAGTCATGCGATTCGCAGCGAACTCTCATGGGGCGCTAACATTTGGGTGCTACAATAAATTATTAAGGGAGCGCGCGACCAGTGCCGCGCATGAGCAGTCCTGATCCGGTTCGCCCGCAATGAGCATCCGCACCCGCCTGACATTCCTCTACGCCAGCCTGCTGGCCATCGCCATGCTGCTTTTCAGCGCGGCGACGCTCAGCGTGCTCAACTGGACTATGCGCCGCCAGGTGGATGAGACGCTGCTCAAAGCGGCCAAGGACGTGCACCTGGAGGCGGTGTTGGGCGCCATCCCGGCGGTGGCGCAGAACCCGCTGTTGAGCGAGCTGACGCGGATGCGCGCCAACAGCCTGGATACGCCGGGCCTCTACGTCCAGATCTGGCTGCGCGACCAGGCGACCGGCCGCGTCGTCCTCTATGACTACTCGTGGAGCCTGTTGGGCATCGGCCTGGCCGGCCCCCTCGACTCGAAGGCCCTGACCAGCACCCAGGAAGTCCGGCGCGACGTGTCTATCAACGGCCACCATCTGCGCGTGGCGACGCTGCCGCTGAAGATCAACGGCGAGATACGCGGCGCCATCCAGACCGGGCAGTCGCTGCGCACGATGGACGCGGCCAATGACCGCCTGCTCAAGATCATGCTGGTCGGCGGCGCGCTGACCTTGCTGGCGGCACTGCTCATCGGCGATTACCTGACCCGGCGCGCGCTGCAACCCATTGACACCATTGCCCAGACGGCCCGCCAGATCACCGCCGCCGACGACCTCAGCCGGCGCATCCCCTACAATGGGCCGTCCGATGAGCTGGGCCAGCTCACCCACACCTTCAATGAGACGCTGGCGCGGCTGGAGCGGCTGTTCAACGTGCAGCGCCGCTTCGTGGCCGATGTCTCGCACGAGATGCGCACCCCGCTGACCACCATTCGCGGCAATGTGGACCTGATGCGCCGCTTCGGCTATGACGAAGAAGCCATCACCGCCATCGAGGGCGAGGCGCGCCGTATGTCGCGTCTGGTCGAGGACCTACTGCTGCTGGCCAGGGCCGACGCCGGGCGGCTGCCGCTGGAGCGCAATCTGGTCGAGCTTGACACCCTTGTCGCCGAAGTCTTCGACCAGGCCCGCGTGCTCAGCGACGGCGTGGTCGTGACGCTCGGCCCGATCGAGCCAGCGCGGGTCATCGGCGACGCCGACCGGATCAAACAGCTTCTGCTCAACCTGGTCTCCAACGGGCTGAAGTACACGCCGGCGGGCGGCACGCTCACGCTTGGGCTGCGCCGCGATGGGCCGTGGGTACGCGTTGACGTGACGGACACAGGCGTGGGCATCCCCGCCGAGGACTTGCCGCACATCTTCGACCGTTTCTACCGCGTGGACAAGGCGCGCTCGCGCACCCAGGGCGGGACCGGCCTGGGACTGGCCATCGCCCAGTGGCTGGCCGAAGCGCACGGCGGGCAGATCGCGGTCACCAGCCAGCCAGGTGCCGGCTCGACGTTCACCCTCAAGCTGCCGCTCGTTTCGGAGCAGACACACCACGCCTCCATCCGCGACACGATCCCCAACCTGCGACCGGTGCGTCTGCCACGCCCGCGGTGATCGGCGCCAGTTTCTAAGCGTCCTCTAAGCTTTGGGTTACGCAGTTTTTATGAATCCGCGCCATACTGGAGGGCAGTGCCGTAAAAGAGTCTGATACGAGGAGACGAATGTTATGCTGCACAAACGCGCTCTGATCGTAGTGCTGGTGGCCATGCTGGCCTTGAGCGGGCTGGGAGCGTTGACCGCCGCTTCCCAATCGAACGGCCAGGCGTGGCTGGGCGTCTCGGTGTCCGACAGTGACGAGGGCGTGACCGTGCGCATGGTTGTGCCCGGCTCGCCCGCCGCCGAAGCCGGGCTGCGTCGCGGTGACGTGATCGAGGCTGTGGACGAGACGGCCATTGAGACCGCCGGACAGCTTGTGGATGTGATCGCAACGTATGCGCCCGGCGACGAGGTCGTGCTGACCGTTTCCTGGCGCGGTGACTCGCGCGAGGTGACGGTTGTGCTTGGTGAGCAGCCCAGCATGTCGAACATCATGCCCCAGACCGGGCCTGTCCTGCGCGGCGCGCTGAACCTGCTCGGCCTCGACCTTGAGATCACCGACGAGGGATTGCGCGTCCAGGCGATTGCCCCGGACTCGCCGCTGGTGGACGTTGGCTTTGAGGTAGGCGACCTGATCACCGCCATCAACGGCGAGCCGATAGACACCGATCTGCCGGGCATGATGCTGCGCCTGTTCCACTTCCGCGACGAGCCGCTGGTCTTCACCGTGCAGCGCGACGGCGAGGAGATTGAGATCTCGGTCGATCCGGCGGCGGTGTTCGGCGGCTGGCAGGGTGCCATCCCGGCGATGCCCACGCTGCCGTTCCAGGCGGCGCGTCCCAGTCAGCTTGGCGTGCGCTTCCAGACGATTGATGCTGATCTGGCTGCCGAGAAGGACCTGCCCGTGACCGAAGGCGCGCTGATCCTGGAAGTCTATGAGGACACGCCCGCGGCTCAGGCTGGTTTGCAAGTGGATGACATCATCGTGGCGGTGGACGGCGATGTCGTGGACGCGAAGCGCACACTGCCCGAGCGTCTGTACGCCTATGACGAGGGAGACGTGGTGACCCTGACCGTGCTGCGCGCTGGCGAAGAGCTGGCCATCGAGGTGACGCTCGGCCCGCGCGCGCAGATTCTGGGTGAGATCACCGTGCCCGGCCATCCCTTCGAGGGCTGGCCCGAGATGTGGGGCAACGCGCCCCATTTCCGCGGTGGGCGGCAGGGTTGCGGGTGTGAATGGGGCAACCAGTTGGAGGGATTCCTCGATCAGCACCCCTTCATGAAGCGGTTCTTCGAGGGCCGCCAGAACCGGGATTGGGGCAACGGGAAGCCCTTCGACTTCAACAGGCCAGAGATCATTGAGCCTGCGCCCGCCGCGCCTGAAAGTGCCGCTTAGAGGGTGTATGGTAAGCTCCCCCTCATCCCCCGACCCCTTCTCCCTCCAGG
>JBBIHG010000027.1:0-35362 GCA_037447125.1 Chloroflexota bacterium
TTTTCTTTGCCATGCTCCCAGCTTACCTCAGGAACATTCATTCAACAACGCCTCTCTGCACACACAACTGTACCCACCCCGCTGGCGCACGAACTGTGACCTGCTAGAAAACTAAGGAGGAAATGATGAAGAGGAAAACTCGCTGGATGGGTCTCGTGCTGGCGCTGGTCATGTTGACGGCGTTGGTGGCGCCCACTGCCTCTGCCCAGGAAGGCAGCATCCTCGACCAGGTGCGCGCGCGTGGCTCGCTGATCTGCGGCGTGAACGGCGGACTGCCTGGCTTCGGTTTTCTCGACCCGGACACCGGCAATATGCTGGGTTTTGACGCCGATTTCTGCCGCGCCGTGGCGGCAGCGGTCTTTGGTGAAGTGACAGCCAATAACCTCGTTTTCGTTCAGACGACCGCCCAGGAGCGCTTCACCGTGATTCAGAACCGCCAGATTGACGTGCTGTTCCGCAATGCAACGTGGACGGTGCAGCGCGATGCTGAGCTGGGTCTAGACTTTGGCCCAACCACTTTCTATGATGGCCAGGGCGTGATGGTGCCGCGCGATCTCGGTGTGGCCTCGCTCGATGACATGGACGGCGCTTCCATCTGCGTGCTGACCGGCACGACCACCGAGCTGAACATCACCGAAACGATGGAACAGCGCGGTTTCATCTACGAGCTGGTCAAGTTCGAGAAACCCGCCGAGACAATTGGCGGCCTGGAAGAAGGGCGCTGCGATGTGCTCACGTCGGACATCAGCCAATTGGCTGGCCTGCGCAGCGGTACCGCCGATCCCGGCCGTTACGTCATCCTGCCCGATGTCATCTCCAAGGAGCCGCTGAGTCCGGCTTATATTGAGGGTGACCCGGTCTGGGCTGATGTGATCAAATGGACGGTCTATGCCACCATTCAGGCAGAGGAATACGGTATCACCCAGGCCAACATTGATGAGTACGTGGCCAGCACCGACGCGGCCATCCAGCGCTTCCTGGGGCAGGGTGATCAGGCCAGCGGCTCGTTGCTTGGCCTGGACAACGACTTCGTTGTCAACGTCATCCGCGCCGTGGGCAACTACGGCGAGATCTTCGAGCGCAACGTCGGCGTCAACACGCCCCTGGCATTGGAGCGCGGCCTGAACGCGCTGTGGACGCAAGGCGGCCTGATCTACGCCCCGGCCTGGCGCTAACAGGTTCGTAGTCTATTATTCCGGACTGACTCCCCGGGGGCGTGGCTCTTCTTGCGTCTCCGGGGAGATTCGTTACTATTCTGTCTCATTCATGGCGTCAGCCTCAGACTTGCACTAAGCACAGGGTCAAGCCATGTCCGATCCGCGGCCTTCCACGTTTGTGGCCTCCAAACATGCTCCTATCCCTTTTTGGCGCGATATTCGTTACATCCAGGCGTTTCTTCAGTTCGTCTTCCTAATTGTGGTGGTCGCCTTTGGCTACACGCTCATCCACAACCTGGTCAATAACCTGGCCGACAACCGCATGGCCATCAATTTCGGCGCGTTCGACCGTCCCTTCGGCACCAGCATTTCTGAGGGGACCAGCAATTTCGACCCCGCGAACACTTCAAACTGGCAGGCCCTGTGGATCGGCTTCCGCAACACGCTGCGCGTAGTGGTCGCCGGTTTGGTGGGTACAACTGTCCTGGGAATTCTGATTGGCATCGGGCGGTTGTCGTCCAACTTCCTGGTGCGCTCGGCGAGCCTCGCCTACATTGAGGTTTTCCGCAACACGCCCTTGCTAGTCCAGCTCTACTTCATCTACCGCGGCCTGCGCGTCACCATGCCAGAGCGCGTGCAGGACTCGCTCAAGCTGCCCGGCCCGGTGTTCGTCAACCGGCGCGCGATCAACTTCCCGCTGATCGAAGGGACTGATACGGCCTGGGTATTCTACCTGCTGGCGGGAATGGGGCTGGCACTGGGGATTGGGCTATGGGTGTGGCGGCTGCGCGTCCAGGATCGCACCGGCCAGCCGGCCAACGTGCTGCGCTGGTTCGTGCCATCGCTGCTCATCTTCGGCGCGGCGGGCTGGCTGCTGGCCAGGGGACCGTTCAGCATCGAGAATCCGGAGCTGAAGCGCTTCAACTTCGAGGGCGGCGACAAGCTCTCGATGGAATACATCACCCTGACGGTTGGCTTGATCCTGTACACAGCGGCCTTCGTCGCCGATATCGTGCGCGCCGGCATCCAGGCGGTGCCCTACGGCCAGATCGAGGCGTCGCGCGCCCAGGGCTTCAGCGGCGGGCAGACGCTGCGCCTGATTGTGCTGCCCCAGGCGCTGCGCCTGATCATCCCGCCGCTGGGCAACCAGTACCTGAACCTGGCCAAGAACTCCAGCCTGGGCATTGCCATCGGGTTCTTCGATGTCTACAACATCGCCAGCATCATCTCCAACCAGACTGGCCAGTCGGTGGCCGTTTTCGCCATCATGATGGCCATCTACCTGGCCACGAGTCTGACCATCTCGCTGGTGATGAACGCACTCAACTACAGCATGCGCCTGAGGAGTCGTTAGGATGCGCGGGCGATACACAGACTCCGACTTCTATGTGGCGCCGCGCGAAGCGCCGGCCAGCCGCCGCCCGCCGCTCACCTCGGTGGGGCCGCTGGGCTGGATGCGCGCCAACCTGTTTAGCAGCAAGATCAATTCGGTGGCGACCCTCGTCATGGGCGCGCTGATCGTGTGGTTTCTGTGGGGCTTTCTGTCCTGGTCGGTGCGCAGCACCCAGTGGGGAGTCATCTACCATAACCTGCGTCTGGTCACCAGCGGCCTCTACGACCGCCAGGAAATCTGGCGCATGGAGCTGGTCGCCGGCATCCTCGTCCTGCTCAGCGGCCTGGGTTTCGGTGTGTGGGGGCGGCTCTCGCGCGGGGTGTTTATCGCCGTGCTGGCTATCCTGTTCATTCTGGTTGCCGTGCCTGTCCTTGCCGCGCGCGTGCCAGAGCCGACCATCTACATGCTGGTCGAGCCGCAGCGCGCGCCGTCCGATTTCGTGTTCATTGGCCTCAAGGGACAGGAAGTTTCATTCACCTTCGACCCGCTGACGGACGCTCAAGACGCCGAGGAGCGACTGCTGGGCTTCGTCGAGAACCAGGCACGGACCGAGTGGTCTATCCGCGCCGCGGAGGCTCGCGCGGGCGACCTTGACCTGGTGGAGCATAACCTGGCGGTGACCCTGCGCCTGCTCGATCGCCAGGGCAGGCCCGTCACATCCCAGGCGGGATCGGCAGCGGGCGTTTTTGCCGCCGACCCGGCTGGGGGAACGCTCAGCTACACACTGCCGGCCGATGGCTGGTATGTGCTCGAAGTCCGGCGTGACGACAGCGCCAACGGCAGCGCGAACGACAATGCCGGTTATGCCTGGATTCGCGTGCATGGCGTGGAGACTTTCGCCAGCCAGGAGGCTGCCGTCCAGGCGCGCATCAACCAGTTCGGCCCGCCACCGGCCCCCGAAAGGGCACTCTTCGCCGACGAGAACTCGTACCGGTTCGAAGGTGCTCGCTCTATTCCGGAGTTCTTCAGCCTGCAGATTGCGCCGCTGTTCGACCGCATTGCGCTGCCGTGTTTTGTCGGGGCGCTGCTTTTCTTCAATGGGTGGGTCATCGGCGCACTGGGCAAGCGCGAGAAGCTCGTGCGGCGCGCCGTGCTGGGCGGGTGGATTCTCTCGGCGCCGGTCATCTTGATTATCCTGCGCGGCTTCGAAGGTTCGCGGGCGCTGCCGCTGGTCCCGACTGCGGTGTGGGGCGGTCTGCTGCTGACGATCCTGCTGACGGTGGTCGGCATCGCCGCGTCGTTCCCGTTGGGCGTGGCCCTTGCTCTCGGTCGGCGCAGCGAGCTGCCGGCCATCAAGTGGACGTGCACGCTGTTCATCGAGATGGTGCGCGGCGTGCCCCTGATCACGATCCTGTTCATGGCCAAGCAGATCGTGCCGTTCTTCTGGTCGGCGCTATCGGGGCTGGACCTGACGATTCGCATGATGATCGGCGTGACTCTGTTCAGCGCAGCCTACCTGGCCGAGAACGTGCGCGGCGGCTTGCAGATCATCCCCCACGGCCAGATCGAGGCGGCGCGCGCCCTGGGCCTGAACCCGGCGTTGACGACAACCTTCATTGTCCTCCCCCAGGCGCTGCGCGCCGTGATCCCGGCCATCGTCGGCCAGTTCATCAGCCTGTTCAAGGACACGTCGCTGGTGGCCATCGTCGGTCTCTTCGAACTGGTCGGCATTGTGGATCGCATCGTCAGCGGGCAGGCTATCTACCGCCCGTACCAGCGCGAAGCTTACATCGTCATCGCCATCATCTACTTCGTGATCAGCTATGCCATGTCCGATGTCAGCCGTCGCCTCGAGCAGTCAGGGGCGGGCAGCGTTCGCCGGCTGTAGTGTGTGCTGTTCAGGGAATGTCTCAAAGCGGGTTGGTTCGCCCACGATAGCGAGGAAGACTCATGGCCGAAACGAAACCCTCAGAACCGATCATCATCTGCCGCGCCGTCAACAAGTGGTTCGGCAACTTCCAGGCGCTCAAGGACATTGATCTGGACGTGATGCCCCAGGAAGTGGTGGTGATCATTGGCCCATCCGGTTCGGGCAAGTCCACATTCATCCGCTGCATCAACCGGCTGGAGGAGCACCAGGAAGGCCAGATCATCGTGGATGGGATTGAGCTGAGCCACGACGTGCGCAACATCGCCGCCATTCGCAGCGAGATTGGCATGGTGTTCCAACAGTTCAACCTGTTCCCGCACCTGACCGTGCTGGACAACATCGCGCTGGCGCCGCGCTATGTGCGCCGCCAGCCCCGGCGCGTCGCTGAAGAGACGGCGCTCCAGCTTCTCGAACGGGTGGGCATCCCTGAGCAGGCGCGCAAGTACCCCGGCCAGCTCTCCGGAGGCCAGCAGCAGCGCGTGGCGATCGCGCGAGCGCTGGCCATGCAGCCCAAGATCATGCTCTTCGACGAGCCGACCTCAGCCCTGGACCCGGAGATGATCAAGGAAGTGCTCGACGTGATGAAACAGTTGGCCCAGAGCGGCATGACCATGCTCGTGGTCACGCACGAGATGGGCTTCGCCCGCGAAGTGGCCGATCGCATTGTGCTCTTTGACGAAGGGCGAATCATTGAAATGGGCACGCCAGAGCACTTCTTCACGAACCCACAGCACGAGCGGACCAAGCTGTTTATGTCGCAGATTCTGTAAGGCCCTGGAGGGCAGCAATGATCGTCCCCGCGCGCATCTACAACCGGGTGCTCGTCCCTCTGGACGGTTCTTCGGCGGCAGAGTTTGCCATCCGTTTTGCGTCGGACCTGGCCGTCAAGCACGACGCTGAGCTGATCCTACTGTACCTGGACTACCTGCCGGTGTCGGTGGGCGAGGCGGAGCGCGCTGAGAATGGGGCGCGCAGCCGCGAGCAGATCGAAGCGTACCTGGACGGGCTGCGCAAGGGGTTGCGCGCGGCGGGCATCCGCACCCACATCGAGCATGTTTCCACGCGCGATCTGGCCGGCGCGCTCTACAAGCTCATCGAGGCCGAGCGCGTCAGTGCCGTCGTGATGTCCACCCAGGGCCGCACGGCGATGATGCGCTGGCTGTTCGGCACGGGCGTGGAGCGGGCGCTCAATGAGTTCCCTGTCCCACTGCTGCTGGTGCGCCCCATGTACCAGCGCATCATCGTGCCGCTGGACGGATCGCGCTGGTCGGAGAGCGCCATCCCGCGCGCGACCGAGCTGGCCCGCGTCCACGACGCGGAGTTGGTGCTGCTGCACGTCTACCAGCCCAAAGGCAGCGACTACGCCGACCAGTGGGCGCTGGCCGGGCAGCAACAGATCGCCGAGCAGAGCCTGGGGCAGATGCAGGAGCAACTCATCGCCATGCGTAACCGGCTGCGCGCCGAGGGGCTGCGTGTCCGCGAGGTGATCATTCGCGGCACCAGTCCCGCCCAGGCCATCTGCGACTTTGTCGACTCAGAAGACGGGATCAGCATGGTCGTCATGTCCACGCATGGGCGAACCGGACTGGCGCGCTGGCTGGTGGGCAGCGTCGCCCAGCAGGTGATCAAGCACGCTCGCTGCCCGGTGACGCTGGTGCATCCCGACCGGTGATCCCTCGCACCCAGGCAAGCACAGGGGACAGCGCGCGGAAGCGACTGTCCCCTTTTTGTCTGTGGACCGGGCCTGGTTTGGGGGTCAGCCTTTCATGCCCGTCGTGGCGATGCCGCTGGTGATGAAGCGTTGCAGGAAGGCGAACACCACCGTGATCGGCAGCAGGGTCAGCACGGTCATGGCCAGGATGTAGTGCCACTGCACATCCAGCGCGCCCTGAAAGGCATTCAGCCCCACCTGCAACGTGAAAAGCTCGTTGCGGCTGACCACGATGAGCGGCCACAAGAAGTCGTTCCAGCGCCACATGATCGAGAAGATGGCCAGCACGGCCAGGGCCGGACGGGCCAGCGGCAGCATGATCTGCCAGTAGATGCGCCACTCGCTCGCCCCGTCAATGCGCGCCGAGTCGAGCAGCTCGTCGGGGATGGTGAGCATGTACTGGCGCAGCAAGAATACGCCGGTTGGCGTCGCTGCGCCAGGGATGATCAGCCCCCACAGGTTGTTCACCCAGCCCACCTTGGAGATGACAAGAAAGGCCGGGATCATGATCACCGAGATGGGCACCATGAGCGTGCTGATGATGATCAAAAACACGGCATCGCGTCCCCGGAACTCGTACTTGCTCAGCGCAAACGCGGCCATGCTGTTGATGATCAGCGTGATGATCGTGGCGGTGATGGTCACCACGACGCTGTTGCGCAGGTACGTCCAGAAGGCGAAGGCTTTGGTGGCCCCCGTGTAGTTGCCGATGTTGAAGTACACCTCGCGGATCGGGGTGAGTTCGGTGCTGGGGCCGGCAGGCGTGATGTAGGCCAGGACATTCAACTCGCCCGCCGCCGGGTCTTGCGGGTCAATCATCATGTAGCTGGCACCCTGCGGGTTGCCAACCTGAGCCAGGCGGCGCGTCTCGCCAGCGACCATGTCCAGTGTCCAGCTTGTGCCGGCCAGCGTGGGGACCGGCTCGCCCAGGCTGCGATACAGGTTCACCACCAGGTAGCGGTCGTCCAGCACGTGCCCCAGCAGGAGCTGTTCCAACAGGGGGGCGTTCTCTGGCAGCAACAACGCAGCAGCAGTCGCCGCGCCGGACTCGTCCACGAACTGGGCGAAGGCGTCATCGGTCGGGGCGAGCAGCGTTCTGCGCTCCTCTCCGCTGAGCGTGCTCTCCAGTCCTGCGCGCGCGAGGAGGGCGGCCATCACCGAGAGATCGGCTTGCGCGCGGGCCACTTCCCATACACTGCCGTCGGCGCTTGGCAGGGGGACGGGGATGGAAGGCGCGGGCCAACTGACGGGATCGGCTGCGGCTGTATCCAGCGCGGCGAGCGCCTCCTCCAGTTCCGGCGTCAGCAGGACGCGGTTCAGGCCGTGCGCAACACCGTTCTCCGCACGCAGGTCGGCCAGGGTGATGCTCGCCCCGGCGATGGTGACGGTGTTGAACGTCACATCGTAAAGTGGCAGTGGCTGGGCGTAGCCGTCCACTCGCGCCGACGCCTGGCGGTAGGGCAGGAAGGTGGGCGTGCGCTCGAAGAGGAGCGATTCGTCCTTGAACGACGACATGACCAGCCACAGTACCGGCCCGAACATGACCAGCACGCCAGCGAGCAGGTACAGATAGGTGAGCGCGTCGGTGATGCCGAAACGGCGCCCGCGCCGGCGTCGCGCCAGGAACGCTCCCACCCCGCGCAGCCCGGCGACCTGGCGCGTTTCGTCCGCTGTGTGGCTCATGCGCCTCTTCTCCAATGCGCCATGGTCTCAGGTCGCCTCGCTGCGCCGGGAGAAATAGAGCTGCGTCAGCGTCAGCACCAGCAGGACGAGCGCCAGCAGCAGCGCCGCCGCCGCGCCCATGCCGTACTGGCGCGGGCTGACGACGAACGCCTGGCGGAAGATATACTGCACGATGAATAGCGTGGCGGTGCCGGGGCCGCCGCCGGTCAATACGAAGACCTGGTCGAAGACCTGCACCGCGCGGATGAAGGCCAGCACCAGCACGACTGTCATGGTCGGCATCAGCAGCGGCAGCGTCACGAAGCGGAAGCGCTTCCAGACGTTCGCCCCGTCAATCTCCGCCGCTTCGTACAGCGAGGCGGGGATGGCCTGCAACCCGGCCAGCAGAATCAGTGTGTAGAAGCCCATCTGCGCCCAATCGCTGACCACGATCACCCAGAAGCGCGCCCAGTTGGCGCTGGCCAGGAACTGGACGCGCTCATAGCCCAGCCCTTCGAGCAGGGCGTTGAGCAGGCCGTTGTCGAAACGCAGGAACCATTTCCAGATGAGCG
This sequence comes from Chloroflexota bacterium, assembly GCA_037447125.1. Classification (GTDB taxonomy): domain Bacteria; phylum Chloroflexota; class Anaerolineae; order Aggregatilineales; family Aggregatilineaceae; genus UBA2029. The sequence continues at coordinate 8,366 of JBBIHG010000027.1, forward strand.
CGACGACCACTGGCGACAGCAGCACGGGATAGAAGAACACGCTGCGAAAGAAGCCGCGCAGCACTACCTTCTGATTGAGCGCCAGCGCCGTGATCAGCGCCAGCAGCACCATCGTGCTCACCTGCGCGACCACGTACGTCGTCGTGTTGCGCACTCCACGCCAGAACAGGTCTTCGCTGCACGTGTTCGGGTCGCGGTAGTCCTCGCAGGCCAGAATCCGTTCAAGATTCTCAGTGCCGACGAACTCGCGCTTGGTCAGCAGGATGGACTGCCCTGTGGTGAACCCATAGTAGAAATTCAATAGCATGGGCAGCAGGATGAAGACGCCAAAGATGATCATGTTCGGCGCGATGAAGAAATAGGCCATGCGCCGCATCCCCAGCAGGCGCTGCAGGGGCAGCAAGAGCAAGTCGAGCGCGCTCATCAGCAGCTCGAAGGGTTTGGCCAGGGCGTCGCTGAACGCCCGCCGCCCGCGCGCCGAAGTGGCTCGATTGAACGGGATCATGACTCGGCTCTGCTCAAAAACGAAAACTCCCAGGCCGCCCGCGCCCGGCTTGCGGCTCGCATGGCGACCTGGGAGACTGGCTCACAGACAGGCGGCGCTACTGGTTGCCGTAGACTTCAAGGTACGCCTGGTCAACTGCTTCCTGAATCTTGACAATGGCTTCGTCGAGTGTCAGCTCACCGACGATCACCTGACTCAGGCGGTCGCGGATGTTCACGTTCAGCGGGAACGTGATCGGGCTGTATTGCAGGCCATAAGCTTCGTCGGACAGCTTGGGCACTTCAGCCAGGAACGCGTTCAGCGCCTGCTCGACGTTCGGGTCGTCGGTCACATAGGCAACGCCCTTCGTCGCCAGCCCGATATGGCCGGGGATGAACAGCGTCTTGGCCGTGAACTCGCCCAGAATTTCCTCGGAGGCAAGATACTCCATGACTCTGGCCACTTCCTCCGGGTGGGCCGTCATGTTCAGCCCGGCCATCACCGCGCCACCGGGGATGCCGGTGCTGCCACCTTCGCCCCAGGGGTTGGGGACGGCGTCCCAGTCGAAGGTCGCGCCGATGTCCTTGGAGAAGCCGGCGATCTGCCAGCTACCGCTCATGTACATCACCAACTGGCCGTTGACGAACTCCGGGCGGGCCGAGGCGTACTCACCGCCGCTCTCTACCCACACGCCCAGCGGGGTGATGTTGCGCGTGTGCCAGCCGATGATCATTTCGGCGGTCTTGCGGAAGCCGGGGCTGTCCACAGTGAAGGAACCATCCGGGTTGAGGAAGGTCGCGCCGTTGCTCAGCGCGGGTCCCCACACGCGGTGCCCGGAGCGGTCAATAGCGACCGCATAGGGCACGCCGGTGACCTCGGCCACTTCCACCGCTGCCGCCTCCCAGTCCGCCCAGGTTGGCTGTTCCATGACATCGCTGGGCACGTCCACGCCCGCCTGCTCGAACAGCGTGCGGTTGATGAACGGGCCGGTTACGGTGAACTGGGTGGGGAAGCCGTAGATGCCCTGGTCGTCCTCACCTTTGCGGAAGGAATTGAGCACTGGCTCGGCGAAGTTGGCCGTCCAGTATGCGGGGTCGGCCAGGTAGGGTGTCAGGTCGAGGTAGAACTCGCGGAACGCCGCCGTATCGGTCACGCGAGCCATATCCGGGGCGTTGGCGCCGCCGGCCTCAACCTGCGCGCGCAGGATGTTGTGCAGGTCGGCGTAGGCCACAACATCAATCACGACCTTGATGCCGGGATTCTCGGCTTCGAAGCGATCCAGCAGCTCGCGCAGCACATCGCCTTCGACACCATCGTTATACCACAGGATGCGCAGCTCCACCTGATCCTGGGCCAGCAGCGATGTCGCCGGGAACGCCAGGGCGACAATAAGTAGGAGCATCAACAGAGTGCGGACTTTCACGGGGACCTCCTAAGGCTTCTCTAAAGGCTTGGATGCAAACCAGGCAATCACGGACGGGCTAACTTGGTTCGGTGTCGTTCGCGGTCCTTTCTCTACAGTGAATAGGCGGCAGTGGCCTTCAGCAGATAGGGGGACACCAGAGATGGCAGATGCATCGGGCAAGATGTCCTGGTCCCATTATACAGGCAGTTGAAACGCAGTGCAATTAATTAATCACATGGATTATTTAATTCATCTGCGGCCACAGAGCCAGGAGACCGGCGCAACGCGCGCGGTTGCTGGCAGGGACAGCGCGGGGCGGCTGCACCAGCCACCCCGCAGTCACGGCGCGATCAGGAGAGGGGCAGGGCCACCGGCTGGCGAGTCGCCGCTGAGCGGTAGACCGCCGCGACGATCTCGGCGGCCTTCAGCCCGTCGTGTCCGGTGACGGCGGGCGCGCGCCGCTCCTGCACGGCGGCGACGAACTCATCCACCAGGGCCTGGTTGGCATCCGATCCCCAGTACGACCAGGTCGGGCGGGCTGCGCCCTGCGCGTAGACTGACATCACCTGGCGGAAGGGGTCAACGATGACCAGGCCGCCCTCGCCGACCAGTTCCATCGTCAGCCCGCCCCAGGTGGGGTAGTGGGGTGGCTTGCTCCAGCTACAGTCAATGCTGGCAAAGGCGCCGTTGGCGAAGGTCAGCAGCACCAGGCCGCCTGTCTCGACATTGACGCCCGGCTCCTGGTAGAAGATGTGGTTTAGCTCGGCATAGACCTCGGTCACTTCGCTCTGGAAATACCAGCGCAGCAGGTCGGCCACGTGCACGGTGTGATCGGTCGCCGCGCCGCCGCCAGCCAGCGTCTTGTCGGCGAACCAGTCGCGCGGGTAAGCGGAGTGCAGGCGGGGAAGCTGGCCCTGGTTGGTTGTGTTGCAGCCGTAAACGGTGCCGAGTGCCCCGCTGTCCAGCACCTTCCTGGCTTCGATGGTGGGCGCGCTGAAGCGCATCGGGAAGGCCGTCATCAGCCTGACGCCCGCCCGCTCGCACGCATTCATCATCGCCTGGGCGTCTTCGGGCGTGGTCGCCAGGGGCTTCTCGGAAAGGACATGAATACCAGCGGCGGCGGCCATCTCGGCCAGCGCGCGGTGATGGGCGTTCTCCGAGCAGATGATCACGCCGTCCGGCTTCTCGGCGATCAGCGCCTGGTAGGTCGGAAACCAGCGCGCGCCCGTCTGCTCAGCGAAGTGCCGACCCCGGTCGGCGTCCTCGTCGGCGAAGCCGATGAACTCAACGGCGGGATTGGCGCGCAGATTGTGGAGGTAGCCCTCAGCGTGAACGTGGGCGAAACTCATGATAGCGCAACGCATGAGGGGCCTCCTACAGGCTGACCGGCTGGCCGGTCCGGGCGGATTCAATGGCGGCCAGGGCGAGCCTGAGCGCGGCCAGACCGTCTTCGGCGGTGACGCGCGGCGTCGCACCGTGGGCGAGCACGTCGTAGAAGTGCTTGATCTCGACGACGTAGGGGTCTTCGAGCAGGGGGCTGCGCGGCACGGCGATGTCTGGCGCGCCGCCCTCCTCGCGCGCCATCAGGTGGACGCTGAGCGCGGTCGAGCTGCCTGCCGGGTGCTCGATCAGCCCGCCGTCGCCGGCGATCTCCAGGCTGGTGCGAAACATGGGCGGCGGGTAGGCCCAGCCACCTTCGACATTGGACAGCGCGCCGTTGCGATGGCGCAAGATCGCCAGCGCGTAGTCACCGGGGGCGCCGGGCCGCGCGCTGCGCACGCTTTTGGCGAAGACGCTCTCGACCTCGCCCGCGATCCAGCGCGCGTAGTCCAGGTCGTGGATCATCAGGTCGAGCATCATCCCGCCAGACTTGGCGGCATCCAGGAACCAGTTGTCTTCGGCTCGCTTGGGCTGGAAGCTGACCCGTTTGAGCCGCACGACGCCGACGCGGCCAATCTCGCCGCGCTCGACAATGGCCTTCGCCTGCGCGTACTCCGGGAAGAAGCGTACCACATGGGCCACCAGCAGCGTTACGCCCGCCTGACGGCAGGCCGCAACCAGCGCCTCGCCCTGCTCGGCGGTGCGCGCCAGCGGCTTCTCGCAGATGATGTGCTTGCCTTTGGCCGCGGCTTGCAGCACCATCTCGTAGTGCAGATGCGTGGGCGTGCAGATGTCCACCACATCCACTGCATCCAGTAGCGCGTCCAGCGCGGCGAAAGTCCGCCCGCCGTGCCGGGCGATAAGCGGGTCAATCTGGCTCTGGTCCAGCGAGTGGTAGCCGACCAGTTGCGCCGGTGTCTGGCCCCAGCCGGCGGCATGGTAGGCGCCCATGAAGCCGGCCCCGACGATTCCCACTCGTAACATCATTTACCCTCTCTTGGTGTCGGGCAATCCAGAACCACATCGCGCCCTATCGCAGCGCTCTCTCACTTGACGGCCCCTGCCGTCAGGCCGCGGATAAGCTGGCGCGAGAAGATGATATAGAGCACCACCACCGGTATCGCCGCCAGAGTCAGCGACGAGAGCACTGCGTTCCAGTCGCTGATGAACTGGCCCAGGAAGGTCTGCGCGCCCAGGGTGACCGTCTTGTTGCGTTCGGACGGGGCCAGAATCAGCGGGAACCACAGGTCATTCCAGATCGGGATCATGTTGAAGACCGCCACCGTGCCGATGGCCGGACGCACCAGGGGCAAGATCATGCGGTAGATGCGGTATTCGCTGGCCCCATCAACTCGCGCCGCATCTTTCAGGTCGCGGGGCACCTGTCTCATGAAGTTCGTCAGCACGAAGATGGCCAGCGGCAGCCCCGACGCCGTGTAGACCAGGATCAGTGCCCACAGGGTGTCTACGATGTCCAGCGTCACTGTCAGGCGCAGGATGCTCACCGTGCCCAGGCGGATGGGGATCATGATGCCCAGGGCCAGGTACAGCCCCATCAGCTTGTTGCCGGGGAAGCGGTACTCGGCCAGGGCCCAGGCGGCCATCGTCCCGGCGATCAGGATCAGCACCAGCGCACCCAGGGTCACGATCAGGCTGTTGACGAAGTAGTCGGGAAAATTGGCCCGCTTGAAGACGGTCTCATAGCCGATGGTGCTCCACGTCTCTGAATTGGGCAGGGCATAGGGCGTCTTGAAGATCGCCTTGCGCGTCTTGAACGAGTTGATCAGGATGAGCACGATCGGGAAGAGTGCCAGCGCGGTGTAGGCGAGCAGGATGCCATGGACAGCCATGAGCTGCAGGAAATGGGCCAGTCGCAGCCGGTGGCTAAAGGATGACAGAGACGACATGGTTGTCCGCTCCTAAAGCTCGACTTGGGTCACGCGGCGCTGCCAGCCAAACATGTAGAGCAGCACGCCGGCCAGGATGATCAGGAACATGACGCCGGCGATGGTCGCTCCCATGGTGGGGTTGCCGGGCTGAAGCTGCTGCCCGAAGAAGGTTCGGTAAAAGAAAGTGCCCAGGATGTCCGTCGAGAAATTGGGGCCGGCGTTGACTTTCTGCGTGGTGTAAATGAGGTCGAAGGCGTTGAAGTTGCCCACGAAGGTCAGCACGCCCACAATGCCCACCGTTGGCAGGATGAGTGGGAACTTGATCCGCCAGAAGACACCCCAGGCAGTCGCCCCGTCCACGCGCGCGGCCTCGATCAGCTCGTCTGGGATGGCGATCAGCGCGGCCAGGAAGAGCATCATGGGGATGCCCACCCATTGCCACACCGAGATGAGCGACAGGGTAGGCAGGGCGGTCCCTTCCAGGCCCAGCCAGGGCTTCTTGGCGTATTGCTCCAGGCCGAGAGAGGTGAAGATGTCGCCGGAGATGCCCCACAGCGGGCTGAGGATCATGCTCCAGATGAAGCCGATCAACACCACCGAGAGGACCGTGGGCGTGAAGATGAGCGTGCGGTAGACCGCCCTGCCACGAACAAAGGGAGAACTCAGCAGGGCGGCCAGCAGCAAGCCAATCGGATTCTGCACGAACATATGGATCGCGAAGAACTCGACGTTGTTGATGATGGCCCCCTTAAGTCGCGGCTCCCACAGCGGGTCGGTCATCAGCTTGTGGTAGTTGTCCAGGCCGACGAAGGACTCGTTCCCACGCTGGTCGCTTGTGTACAAGCTCAGGCGCAGTGAATCCACCAGAGGATAGGTCATGAACGTGGTATAGATGATGAGAGCCGGGGCCAGGAAAACCAGAATGTGGACGGGGAAGCGGCGCTTGTCAGGCAGACGCAGGGCTGGATTCATCGCCAGGCTCTTTCTCAGCAAAGGGTGACGGGCCAGGATACGAAAAGAGAGGTGCCGATGCAGAGAATCGGCACCTCAGCCAGATCGTCTGGTCTTACCTGTTCATCTGTGGCTCGTACCAGGTCTCCAGACCCTTCTGGACAATGTCGGCGGCCTCTTCGGGCGCGATCGTGCCGTTGAGCACCTCGGCGCTGTACAGCCAGAGGTCCTGCTCGTTATTAGGCTCGCCGCGCGACAGAATCTGGTAAGACGAGCGGATGGTGGATTCGCACTCGCCACGCCAGCTTATGAACTCCTGGGCCACCGGATTGTCGAGCGTGATCTCGTGATCCGACAGCGTGAAGAAGCCAGGGAGCGCGTTCGAGTAGATTTGGGCAAACTCCTGCGTGGTCATCCACTCCAGGAAGGTGAGCGCCGCCTCCTGGTTAGGGCTGGCGGGGTTCAGGCCCATGGCGATGTCCACATGGTCGCTGATGTAGCACGTGTCCCCTTCGTTGGGCACGGGCGGCTTGAAGGCGTACATGTTCAGGTCGGGGTTCATCAGCCCGAAGACGCCGATCTCCCAGGAGCCGGTGGGATAGATGGCCGCTTCTTCCAGGGCGGCGAAGAGGTTCTGCGAGTCGGGATAGGTCAGGGCCTGGTAGCCATCGGGCAGGTAGGGGATCCAGCGAGCCAGGGCCTGGAACGCCTCCAGGAAGCCGCCCTCGTTGTAGCCGATAGTGCCGTTGATCAGGCCCAGGCGGCCTTCCTCGCCCTTCCAGTAGTTCGGGCCGATGTTCTGGAAGCCCATGGTGGCTGCTTCCCACTGGTCGCGGGTGCCCATGGCCAGCGGGGCGTAGTCGCTCTCGTCCTTGACCTTCTGCAGCAGGGCCAGGAATTCCGCTTCGGTCTGCGGCTCTTCCAGGCCCAGTTCGTCGAAGATGGCTACGTTGTACATGAAGCCGTGAATGACCGAGGCCATGGGGACGCAGAAGACATCCGCGCCGTCATCGGTGATCCACGCACTGCGGGCCACGTCGCCGAAATGCTCCAGGCCGGGCAGGTCATTGAGCGAGGCCAGGTGCCCCTTGTTGAAGAGTTCCAGCGACTTGTCGAATGGACGGCAGGTGATCAGGTCGCCAGCCGTGCCGCCCAGCAGCTTGGCGTCGAGTGCCGCGTTGTATTCGGCGGGAGCTGTCGGGGCGAAGATAACCTCAATGTCTGGGTAGTGCGCGTTGAAGGCCGGGATGATCACGTCTTCCCAGAGAATCAAGTCATCGTTGCGCCAACTCTCGATGACGAGCGTAGCCTTCTCCTGCGCCTGAGTACTGGAAACAGCGGGCGCGAAGGCCACAACAAGCGCCAGAGCCAATGCCAAAGTGGCGAACTTCTTCATATGTCTCTCCTTCGCGGATGCTTAACTCTGTAGACTGCGGCAGGGTGAACTGACAAACGAGCAGGTCTCTACGCGGCTTGGCACCTCCTTATCTGAATACTGCCCACATTGTAGCACATCCCGTCGATCTCGGTTCAATTTCGGTCTCGTCACGCCTCGCGCGCAATTCGCCTGCCCAAGATCGCTCCCAGACTGGTATACTGGAGTCACTGCCACGCGGAATCAGGTTCGATGTCGAGGGTTCACGTCTCATGAGCAGCCCGTGCCATCCGTCCAGGCCCGTTTCTGTCTTCACCGGCGACGCCCGCTACGAAGAGGCCCTGGCCGCGTTCGAGCACGAGTACCCGCAGTTCGATCTGGCTGCCGTTGAGCGGCTGCGCGCCGAAGAATACGCGCGTCTCGACGCGCAGGGCCATGTCTACCTGGACTACACGGGCGGCGGGCTGTATGCCGTCAGTCAGCTTGCCCAGCACCAGGCGCTGCTGCGCGACAACGTCTTCGGCAATCCGCATTCCAGCAACCCGACCTCGCTGGCCGTGACCTGCCTGGTCGAGAGGGCGCGCGCCAGCGTGTTGGCGTTCTTCAAGGCCGATCCCACCGAGTATGCCGTGATCTTCACCCAGAATGCCAGCGGCGCGCTCAAGCTGGTCGGGGAGTCGTACCCGTTCAATCCGGACAGCCACTACCTGCTGACCTTCGACAATCACAACTCGGTCAACGGCATCCGCGAGTTCGCGCGGGCCAAAGGCGCGGCGGTGGGCTATGTGCCGGTGCTGCCGCCGGAGTTACGCATTGACGAGGCCCGGCTGAATGATCTACTGAGCCAGGCCCGCCCCGGCGCGCCCCATCTCTTCGCTTACCCGGCCCAGTCGAACTTCTCTGGCGTTCAGCACGACCTGGCCTGGATCGCGCGGGCGCAGGCGCTCGGCTGGGATGTGCTGCTCGACGCGGCGGCGTTCGCACCCACCAACCGCCTCGACCTCAGCCACAACCATCCTGACTTCGTGACGCTGTCCTTCTACAAGATTTTCGGCTATCCCACCGGCGTGGGAGCGTTGATCGCGCGGCGCGAGGCACTGGGCAAGCTGCAGCGGCCCTGGTTCGCCGGGGGTACGATCACCATCGCCTCCGTGCAGGGCGACGGCTACTACCTACAGGAGGGCGAGGCCGGCTTCGAGGACGGCACGGTGGACTACCTCAATCTGCCCGCCGTCGAGATGGGGCTGCGCCACATCGCCAACCTGGGCCTGAACGCCATTCACACGCGCGTCCTCTGCCTGACGGACTGGCTGCTGCGCAATCTGCTCGCGCTGCGCCACGCCAACGGGATGCCGCTCATCCATCTCTACGGCCCTGCCGATACCGTCCAACGCGGCGGCACGGTCACCGTCAACTTCTACGACCTGGACGGCAAGCTGTTCGATTACCGCGAGGTGGAGGCGGAGGCCAACCAGGTGAACATCTCGCTGCGCACGGGCTGTTTCTGTAATCCCGGCGCGGGCGAGAAGGCGCATGGCCTGACCGAAGCAGACTTGGCGGAGTGCTTCCATAAGGAAGAGCGCATGACGTTCGAGTCGTTCATCACGGCGATGAGCGGCAAGGTCAAAGACGCGGTCGGCGCGGTGCGCATCTCGGTGGGCGTGGCCACCAACTTCGCCGACGTGTACCGCCTGCTGCGCTTCGCCGAGGGGTTTCTCGACCGCCGCGCCTGAACTGGGGGGCCGGGCGCGCAGTGAGGAGGCAAGGCCATGACCGAATGCCGATCCGCGCGCCGGATTCGTTGGCTGGCGGCGCTGGCCGTTTTGGGGATCGGGGCGCTGATCCTGCCGGCGTGCGGCAAGGACGAGGGCCGGGTGCGGGAAGCCGCCGAGACACCCGTCGAGACGTTTCTCAGCCCGTCGCCGGGCGAGGAGATTCCCCTGGCTGGCACGCCCACGCCGACCTTCCGCCCGCTAGAGCTGGCCCCCACGCCCGCTGACCTGGATCGCCAGCTTGTTGACACGGACGAAATGCGCACCGCCCGGCAGCGGTTGGTGCAGACGCGCGTCGTGCCCATGGTCTCCGACGAGGTTGTGATCGCAGCGATGCTGGCCGTGCCGCGCCACGCCTTTGTGCCCACACAGTACCTGGACATGGCCTACAACGATCACCCGCTGCCCATCGGCTACGGGCAGACGATCTCGCAGCCGTCGCTGGTGGCGATGATGACGGCTATGCTTGATCTGCAAGAAGGGGATCGCGTGCTGGAGATCGGCACCGGGTCGGGCTACCAGGCGGCGATCCTGCGCGAGCTGACCGACCAGGTCTACACCATCGAAATCATCCCAGAGCTGGCCGGGACAGCGGGGCGTATCTTCGCGGAACTGGGCTACAACGATATTCATGTCACGCGCGCCGACGGCTACTATGGCTGGTGGCAGTTCGCCCCTTTCGACGCGATCATCGTCACCGCCGCGCCCGATCACCTGCCCGCGCCGCTGAGCGCTCAGCTCAGCCCGGACGGAGGGCGCATGGTCATCCCCATTGGCCCGCCGGGCGGCTACCAGAGCCTGTGGCTGGTGGAGCGGCACGGCGAGGAAGTCTCGATGGAGCGCGTGCTCGACGTGGCTTTCGTGCCTTTCACTCGCGAGTGAGAGTGGGGCGGGCCAACCACGCTACGCCATACAGCGCCGCGCCCGCCCCCAGCACGGGCGTGAAGCCCAGCGACAGGGCCAGCAGGGCGGCGAGCACGGCGCTGATCACCGATGCGCCGCCATTAATCGCCCAGGCCCAGGGAGCCAGGTCGGGCGCGGGCCGGATCGCTTCCAGGCCGCGCGCAAAGGGGATGCCCATCAGGAAGCCGAGCGGGGCCAGGGCCAGCACGCTCAGCGCCCAGCGCGCGCCCAGTGGCAATCCCAGCACTCCTTCGAAGACGCCCTGCACCAGCCAGGGCCACAGCGCAGCGAAGACGACCAGCGCCGCCAGCGCCCGGCCCCAGGGCAGCCGGTCAGACAGGGCGCTGCCGATCCCAGAAGCCAGCAGCAGCGTCGCCAGCACGGTGGCGATGGCCAGCGTCGGCTGGCCGAGGATGAGCACAAACTGCTGGATGGTCGCCACCTCGATGAACAGGAAGGCCAGCCCCAGGCTGGCGAAGTAGACCAGGGTGCGGGCGCGCTCCCGTCCGGGCACGGCCCGCAGCGCCCGGCGGAAGCGCCTGGCCAGCGCCACCGGTAGCACAACGAACACCCCCGCTGCCAACACGGCGAAGCCCAGCAGCGCCACCAGCACGAAGTAGCCGCTGCCGCCGAAGGGCTGCCAGGTGCGCCCCAGCCTGTCGAGGATCTCTGGCGTCTGTCGCCACTTGAAGAAGTGGAAGAAGAAGGGGCGGTCGTCGGTGGGCGGGCGCACGTCGAACTCGTAGGCCGCGTAGAAAGCCGCGCGGTCTTCAGCTTTCAGCAGGCGGGTGAGGGTGATGTGGTAGACCGGCTCCGGCAGCCGCGCGTAGCGGTTGACCGTCTCCGGCGGCAGGCCTGGCGCGAGCACCATGTCGTACTTCAACCGCTCGGTCTCGGCCAGGACGCGGGCGATCTCCTCCGCTGCGAACGGCGTCTGCTTGACGATGAAGGTCATCGTCTGGAACGAGCGAAAGGCGACGATGTGCTGCGCGGGATCGTCCACCAGTGGGTCGAGCGCCGCCAGGATCAGGCCCAGCGCCCGTACCTCTTCGCTGGGCGGGTTCTGCAGCCAGCGTGTCAGCAGCAACAGTCCGTCCTGCTCCAGCAAGCGCAGATAGGCGGAGAACGCCTCCACAGTGAGCGCGTAGTTCTCGGTGAGGGTGAACGCACCCGACGTGACGGGCCGGTAGGCGTCGGTCAGCGCGATCTGCACCACGTCAAAGCGGTCGTTGCTCTGCCGGGCGAAGGCACGCGGCTCCTGGTGCACCAGCGTCACGCGCGGATCGTCGGCCAGCCCGGCCCAGGCGTGTAGCTCGCCGCGCAGCGCCTCCACGACCAGCCCGTTCGCTTCGACGGCGACGACCGAGCGCGCCCCGTTGTGCAGGGCGATCCAGGCATCCATGCCGCCGCCCGCGCCGAGCACGAGGACATCCGGCCCATCGCGCAGGCGCAGCGCAACCGAGGCGGGCATCGCCTCGGCGAAGACGGCCGGCGCGGCCCCGGCCCGCACAACCGGCAGCAGGTTGTCGCCGTCGAGCAGCAGGCCAATCTGCGGCGGTGTCGCGCTCAGGTAGGTCATGCTCAGGCCGGGCGCGGAGTGGATTGTGGGGCTGTGCACGATGTCCAGCCGCGAGTAGGCGTTGTGATGCAGTGCGGCCAGGGTCGCATCGGGGTTGCGGCGGAAGTGGCTCAGCGCCTTGTAAGGTGACGGCTCGATGGCCAACACTCCCGGCGGGGCAAGAAGCAGGCCCAGGCTCGTCCCGGCGATCAGCAGGCCGAGTGCCTGAGGGATCGGGGGACGCCGCACGGCGATCGGAGCCAGGATCATCCCGGCGACGGCGGCCAGGGCGCTGGCCAGCAGCAGGATGCGCTCGTCGCCGAGCCAGGCCAGCAGCAGCGGGGCCAGTGCCGCGCCCGCCGCCGACCCGATCATGTTCGCGCCGTAGACTCGCCCGGCAGAGAGGGCAGGATCGGCCAGCAGCGCGCCGATGAGCGCCCCGGCCAGCGTGAAGGGCACCGCCAGGCACAGCAGATTGGCCAGCAGCCGCCAGACCTGCTCGCGGTCCCAGGCAATGGCATAGGAGTCGAATGCCCACTGGTTGAGCACCAGGTACGCGCCGATCAGCGCCGGGCCGAAGGCCAGCGCCCAGATGGGACGCCAGCCCGGTGAGCGCAGACGCGGCCAGATGGCCAGCAGCGAGCCGCTGGCTCCGAAGCCCAGCAGCGCCAGGCTGACCACCAGAAAGGCAAAATGATAGAACTGGGCGATGGAGAACAGCCGCGTCAGCGTGACCTGAAAGAGCAGGACGGTCGCCGAGAACAACCCAACCCCGCCGTAGATGCGCCCCATCGTCTGCGCCCTCGCCTTCTCAAGTGCAGTTGGCCCCAGTATAACACCGCCGGACACGACCCGGCTCTCGCGCTCGCCTTGTCGAAAAAAGAAGAAATCTATGAGAACAATTGACGCCAGGAGGCGTTTGTGGCAAAATCCACATAGTTACGAGCATCCGGCGGGAATTGGCTGGATCGACCAGCGTGCCGGGTGAGGCGGAGGGTTGCACAGGAGGGCGGGCGAATGTACCTGGATGAATGGGCGGTGCGGCGCGAGATCAGCGAGACGGGCCGCCGGCTCTACGATCTGTTTCTGGTCGCTGGCAACAGCGGCAACATCTCGGTGCGTCTGAATGAGCGCGAGATCTTGATGACGCCCACCCACGTCAGCAAGGGGAATATCGCGCTGGAGGACATTCTCAAGATCGCGCCGGACGGGCGTGTGCTGGAGTCGCTTCATGGGACGAAGCCGTCCTCCGAATACCGGATGCACCTGGCCGTGTACAGGTACCGGCCCGACATCAACGCCGTCGTTCACGCCCATCCGCCCACGGCGACGGGCTTTGCCGTGGCCGGTCGTGGCTTCGAGCGCCCCTTCCACCCGGAGATCGTCGTCAGCACGGGGCTGATTCCCGTGGTGCCTTACGTCCCGCCGGGCGGGGATGAGCTGCCGGAGTCGATCGTACCCTACCTGAGCGATCACCACGCGCTGCTGCTTGGCAACCACGGCGCTCTGACCTACGCGCCCACCCTGCGCGATGCGCTGTTTGCCATGGAAGCGGTAGAACTGAACGCGCGCATCTTCATGACGGCCTACCAGCTTGGCAATGTCAACTACCTGGACGATCAGCAGGTTGCTTTCCTGGTTGACCGCTACATGCCCGCCGCCGCCCGCTGACGGCTGCCACCGGGCGTGGCAGAACGTTCGGGGTGTTTCGTGCGAGGCACCCCGTTGTCGTGATGGCCCTTACCTGCGTGGGGCAGGCGGTCAGTCCAGGCGCGGCCCGGCGGCGCGCACCTCTGGCGGGCAGTCCGGGGCGAACTTCTTGAAGTTGTCAATGTAACGCGCGGCCAACTGGCGGTACTTCTTCCGGTACTCGTCGCGGCTGGGCCACGATTCGGCGGGGAAGAGCACGCTGTCCGGGACGTCGGGGCAGGTCTTGGGCACCTCAAAACCGAAGATGGGGTCCGTGTAGTATTCCACGTCCAGCAGAGCGCCACTGAGCGCCGCGTTGAGCAGGGCGCGCGTGTGACGGATACTGATGCGCTTGCCTACACCGTAGGGGCCGCCCGTCCAGCCCGTGTTGATCAACCAGCAGTGCACACCATAGCGCTCGATCTTGCGCTTGAGTAGGTCGGCGTAGATGGTGGGGTGGTGCACCATGAACGGTGCGCCGAAGCACGCGCTGAAGGTGATCTCTGGCTCTTCGCCCAGCCCCACCTCGGTGCCGGCGATCTTCGACGTGTAGCCGGAGATGAAATGATAGAGCGCCTGGTCGGGCGTCAGGCGGGCGATGGGTGGGATCACGCCCTGGGCGTCGCACGTCAGGAAGATGATGTTCTTGGGGTGCCCGCCGCGCTTGGCCGTAACCGCATTGCTGATGTAGGTCAGCGGGTACGAGGCGCGCGTGTTCTCGGTGATCTCATCGTCGTCCAGGTCAATCTTGCGCGTCACCGGGTCGTAGACGACGTTCTCCAGGATCGCGCCAAAGCGGTGCACTGCCTCGTAGATTTGCGGCTCCGCCGATGCTGAGAGCTGGATCACCTTGGCGTAGCAGCCGTTCTCGAAGTTGAAGATGCCATCGTCGCCCCAGGCGTGCTCGTCATCGCCAATCAGCCCGCGCGACGGGTCGGCAGAGAGCGTCGTCTTGCCCGTGCCCGACAGCCCGAAGAACAGCGCCACGTCATTTGTTCTCTTGCTGCCCTGGTTGGCCGAGCAGTGCATGGTCATCAGCCCTTCGAGTGGCAGCAGGTAGTTCATCACCGTGAAAATGGACTTCTTGATCTCGCCGCCATAGGCCGAGTCGGCGATGATGGCCATGCGCTGGTCGAAGTTGATGGCGATCACCGTGCTGGTGCGCGTGCCGTCAATGGGCTCGAACGCCTTGAACGACGGCACGGCCAACACAGTGAACTCTGGCACGTGCAGCCGGTACTCCTCGCGGGTCTCTGGCAGGATGAACATGTTGCGGCAGAACAGGGCGTGCCAGGCGTATTCGTTGATGATACGGATGGGCAGCCGGTAGTTGGGGTGGGCGCCTACATAGCAGTCCTGCACAAAGACATCACGGCCCTGCAGATAGCCTTGCAGCCGGTTGTACGTTTCCTCGAACTTCTCAGCACCCAGCGGGCGGTTGTACTCGCCCCACCAGACGTGATCTTCCGAGGACGGCTCGCGCACGATGTACTTGTCCTGCGCGGCGCGCGCGGTGTGCTTGCCGGACGAGACGACGATGGGACCCTGCGTGGCGATCCTGGCTTCGCTGCGGAAGACGATCTCCTCATACAGCGCCTCGGTGGGCAGGTTCCAGTAGCTCTGGCGCAGATTGGTCAGGCCGTGGTTGAGCAGGCCGAACTCGGCCTTCAGTGCATGGGCCTGGTCTTGCGCCGGGGTCTTGATATTGAGCAGGTTGTTGGTCATCATCCGTCCTTTACAGCCAGTCCCGGACCATCTTACGGTCGCCAATGTAAATCTCGTTAGGGGCGTTGGGATCCAGCGCCCATTTCATGCGCTCGACAGCTTCAATAATCTCCTTGACTCCGCCGGAATAAGTCAAGCGCAGGTAGCCCTCCATGCCAAACTCTTTGCCGGGCACGGTCACCACCAGCGCCTTCCGCAGCAGGAAGTTAGCCAGCTCGACTGAGTCCTGGGTATAGGCGCGGAAGTCGGCCATGCAGTAGAACGTGCCATCTGGCCTGGGGACGTGCACGTCGGTGAACGAGCACATCTCACTCAGGATCACGTCGCGGTTGTTCTGGATGGTCAGGCGCAGGTGCTCGACGATGCTCTGCATCCCGGTCAACGCGCCTTCGGCGGCGGCCTGCGAGATGGTGGGCGGCGATGAGGTGATTTGCCCCTGGACATTGGTCATCACTTCCACGAGCTTGCGGTTGGCGATGGCCCAGCCAATGCGCGTGCCGGTCATGCCGTAGAGCTTGGACACGCCGTTGACCACGATAAGGTGCGAGTTCTCGATGTCGCGATCGGTGAAGCGGTAGGCGGGCGTGTGCTGGCGCCCGTCGAAGACCAGCTTGTGGTAGATGTCGTCCATGATCATGTAGATGCCGCGCCGCTCGCAGAAGGCGATGATGTCGGCCAGCAGGCTGTCGGAATACATCACGCCCGAAGGGTTGTTGGGGCTGTTGATGATGATCGCTTTCGTATAGGAACTGACCGCCTGCTCGATTTCCTCGAAGCGCGGGTGGAATGTGCCATCTTCCGGCGTGATAATGACCGGGATGCCGTAGCACATCTTCACCATTTCGGGGTAGCTCACCCAGTGGGGTGCCAGGATGATCACCTCGTCCTGCGGGTTGAGGATCGAGAAGAGCGCGTTGAAGATGGACTGCTTGGCCCCGGTGGAGACGATCACGTTCTCCGGCGCGGGCAGCCGCCCATAGTGCTCTTCAATGTAGCGGATGATCGCCTTCTTGAGCGACTTCAGTCCATCTACAGGGGTGTACTTTATCTCCGCTGTCTTGAGCTTGGCCGCCATGCTCAGAATGGCTGTGATCGGCGCCTTGTTGGCAGGTTGTCCGGCGCTCATGTTGATCACCGGCTCCCCGCGCTCTTGCATCAGCAGCGCCTCTTCGTTCAGTTTGAGCGTGGGCGATTCCTTGATTTGCCTGGCAAGTTGACTGATGCTCATCAGCGGGTCCACCTCCTCTAATAAACTGGCTGAGCGAGTCAGCACAAGAGTAGCGCGCGCAGAAGCAGCACGCGGTCCACAGAGCCGGCGGGCGCAGAGCCACGGTCGGCTGGCGGACCGGGTGATTGGCGCTGATTGTAGCGGGTGAGGCCCGCTTTGCACCAGCAATCTGCGCGAAACGAGCGGCTGCCTGTTCACATGGAGGCAGGTAGCCACTCCGTGCTCCTCCCCGCGAATCGCTAGTACATCAGGGCGGAAATAGGTGCGCGGTTGGGCCTGATGGCCCCCTATCCCCCCGGCCCCCTTTCCCCGCTAGAGCGTGTTATGCACTTCTGCCGGGTAGACGCCCCCCATCCCCCGACCCCTTCCCCCACGCAAGCGGAGGGAAGGGGCCAGGGCGGGCTTCTTCCTTCCCCCCTTGCGGGGGAAGGACCGAGGATGGGGGGGCAAGCACGGGAGCTACCCGCCTGCCAAAGTTCATAACAGCCTCTAGCGGAGAAAGGGGGAGCAGACTCAAGTCCCTCCCTGCTGGCGGGGAGGGATTTAGGGTGGGGTCAATCATCGAACAACCGCTGGTTGACTTCCGCCAACGTGCACTAGGGCGATACGCGCTCCGTCACGCTGGCCATGACCACGGGCGTGTTCGGCACGCTCGCGTGGTAGCCCAGGAAGCGGGCGCTTTCTTCCGTGTCGAAGTCGCGCAGCTTCTCAATCCAGCGATAGCTCAGCGCCTGATAGAGCAGTTCGACGCTCACCTCGAACGGCCCTTCGGCTGTCCCCGTGTTCAGCGAGACCATCACCCGGTCGCCCCCGCCGACGAAGTTGGCGTCGGCCAGCGCTGTATCGCTTGGGCGAACGCCGGGGTGGGTGGCGTCCTTGTCGAAACCTGCCGGCAGCAGCCGGTTGTCCTTCAGGTAGCCCGCCCCGCGCAGCAGGATGCCGGTCACTTCGCCATTCACATCGCCCATGATGGACTGGTAAATCTGCACATCGTCCGGCGAGAGGATCACGGTGTGGTGTGGCTCGAAGCGTGCCGGATCGTCGTCGTGGTCGTCGCCGATGACCCGCCCGTCGCCGGTGTACCCCCCGGACTCGAAGATCACCTTGCCAGCGGAGTCGCGCACGGTGATGTGCAGCCAGGCCCGCCGCGATGGGAAGCCAGTCGGGAGTTTGTGCCCGGCGCGATTCTCGACCACGATGTTGAAGGCCAGCGTAGAGTTGGCAAAACCTACATTCTCCAGACTGACGGCGGCAGCGCGCTGCTGGAGCTGGGCCAGCGTCTGCTCGCGGATGAAGGCGAAGTGCTCGCTGCCGGCGGTCACCCCCAGGTCAGTGCCATGGGCCAGGAAGATGTCCATCAGGTAGACGTTGCCACCGACGAAGGTGTGCTTGAAGAATGGCTCGCGCGGCTCGCCGCCGGTGATGCTGGTCACCACCGGGCCGTCGGCCTGGGGCATGTGGCAGCCCTGGCACGGGGTGTTGCCGGCGTAGACGCTATTCAGCCATTCGAGGTAGGGTGTTTGCTCCGGGAACTCGCCGACGATCGTGCCCGCATCATCCACATAGGGCGTGTAAAGCGTATGGCAGGTCGCGCATAACTCTGCCTGGCCGGTGTGCATGGCCTGTACGGGGACGAAGCCGGACGCGGCCTGCATGATGGCGCGGCCCCCCTCGCTGACGGCGAAGCGACTGTAGTTCAGGCGCTCGCCCATCGGCAATCCGGCGTCTATCGTGTAGCGCCCACTGAAGCTCTCCGCTTCGCCGAACGCCACCGCCTCGATCTGGTGGCAGAGCGTGCATGAGTTGCCGTCGAGAGCCAGGGCGTGCGCCGGGTGCTCGGCGCTGAGGAACCCGCCCTCAAACAGGCGCGTGCTGGCCCCGGCCTGGACGGCGCTGAAGTGGGCCATCGGTGTGTGGCAGACGGCGCACTTGTCCTCGATGAGCTCGGCATACTGGGGCAGGTTGGCTGTCTCGATGCTGACCGACGCCTGCCAGTACGGATCGCGGGCGGCGTTGGCCATCATCGTCGCACGCCAATAACTGTCTATCGAGACATCGTTCCCTGCCGCATCGGTGAGGCGGCCATGGCAGGTCGCGCAGACCCCCGATCCGGCGAAGAAATCGTCTTTGTCGGGGGTGAGGGGGCCTCCAGAGAAGGGGGCGGGCGAAGCGGCATCGTCTCCCTGAGCGCGTGTGGACGCGCCCGGCAGCAGGGCGCTGATGCCGACCAGCGCCAGGCCGGCGAGTAGCAGCGCCCCAATCCAGGATAAGTATCTCGGCTTGTCTCTGTCCATGTCATGCTCCCACATCATGTTACTTCTCGCGTGCTGCCGCGTCTCAGAGCGTGTACGGAAACCCCTCACCCCTGCACCTCTCTCCCTCACCGGGGCGAGGGGAAATCCCGCGCTTTGCTTCCCTTCTCCCCCTGGAGGGAGAAGGGGTCGGGGGATGAGGGGGAGCTTACCATACACCCTCTCAGCGGCCCTGAACCGTTCTCTATTATAGGCTGGCCGGGCAGATTGTGCCGCAGCGCACATATCCGGGTCCGGGTTGTGAAGGGGGCGCGATTGGCAGTATCATCGGGGAGTGCCGGGGCAGGCTGACGGCTCAGCCCGAGGAAGGGAAGCGCATGAGTCGGGAAGGGGCGGTTGTCGCCGGGCATATTTGCCTGGACATCATCCCGTGCATACCAGGCGGGAACGTGCAGGCGCGCCTGACGCCGGGCGCGCTGATCGAGATCGGCGCGGCGGTCCTCTCCACGGGCGGCCCCGTGTCTAACACGGGGCGCAGCCTGCACACGTTGGGCATTGACACGCATCTGATGGGCAAGGTCGGCGATGATCCCTTCGGGCGGATCATTCTCGATCTGATTCGCGCCCAGGACCCCGCTCTGGCCCAGAATATGATCGTGGTTCCCGGTGAGGTCAGCTCCTACAGTATCGTGCTCAGCCCACCGGACGCGGATCGCTCCTTTTTGCACTGCGCCGGGGCCAACCATACGTTCAGCGCCGAAGATGTGGATTACGAGAGTCTGCGCCGGGCGCGGCTCTTCCACTTCGGCTATCCGCCCATGATGGAGCGCATGTACGCCGACGACGGCGCAGAGTTGGAGGCGATGTTCCGCCGCGCCAGAGGGGCCGGCGTGATCACTTCGCTGGACATGGCCATGCCTGATCCACAGGGGCCGAGCGGGCGCGTGGATTGGCGGCGCGTCCTTGAGCGCACGCTGCCCCACGTGGACATCTTCCTGCCCAGCCTGGATGAGCTGCTGGTCATGCTCCGCCATGACGTTCCAGCCTCCCCAGAGGCCGCCGATGCGCTGCTCCCAGAGGTGGCCGCGGCAATGCTCGACTGGGGCGCAGGAATCGTGGTGCTCAAGCTGGGCGCGCGCGGCCTGTACCTGCGCATCGGTTCGCGTGGCATCGCTGCCCTGCCGGATGCGGGCTGGCGCGAGCGCGAGCTGCGCGCGCCGTGTTTCGTGCCAGAGCCGCATGTGGGCACGACTGGCGCGGGCGACGCGACCATCGCCGGTTTCCTGGCCGGCGTGCTGCGCGGGCAGCCCGTCGAGGCGGCGCTGACCAGCGCCGTGGCCATCGGCGCTTGCAACGTCGAGGCCGCCGACGCGCTGAGCGGCATCCGGCCCTGGGACGAGACTCAGGCGCGCGTCGCCGCGGGCTGGGCGCGCCAGCCCCTGACGGTCAGTGTGCTGGGGTGGGTGTGGAGCAGGCAGCACGGGCTGTGGGTTGGGCCGCGCGATGCGGTCCTTGGCCAGCGCGCCTGAGCAAGCTTCAACGCGCATCGGGGCGAGGAAATGGTTGGCCTAGCGGTTCCGCGCCCTGTGGGTGGTTGTGGGTAAGCGGATGCTGTGGCGGTCCTGGGCATTCCGCTGCTCTGGCCGTGCTAGAGCGTGTTATGCACTTTCAACCCCTATCCCCCGGCCCCTTTCCCCGCAAGCGGAGAAAGGGGAGCAGCCCGTCCCTCCCCGCCAGCGGGGAGGGACCACAGGGTGGGGTTCAGGTGATCGTAGGGCATCGCGAGTTGCCCGCCGCGCCGAGTGCACAGAGTTCATAACACGCTCTAGGTATGGCGCGTCAGGCGGGCGGCGGGCGTGCGGTGGCTGCGCGTCAGGCATGGGCGGCAGCCCGCGCCTATGATGAAGGCAAACCTGCGATGGCTGATGTCCCCCCCACAGCCATCCGGTTGCTCCCCCAAGACCAAACGCTTCGCGAACCGAGTGTTTGGTCTTTTCCTTTGGGCGGAAACATCTGGGAGTCAGCGATAGGCTTCCACCATCTTGACCAGCGTCTCGGCTTTGGCCTCGCTGTCGACGTTGACGCTGACGAACATACCCTGCGGCCCAACGGCTTCCAGCAGGGGGATCACCTCCTGGGGCCGCACGCTGATGGCCTGCACGCTCTTGCCCGCTCTGAGGATGCGCCGGTAAAGATTGTACCATAAGGGATCGCCCCCCTGGGGCAGGCTCACCTGGGGCGTCCATTCGATCGCGTCCAACTCCTCGATCTCCAGTAAGGCGTCCAGATGAGGGATAGCCTGCGTGCCGTCCAGGTGATACATAGAGTAGTCGAGCCAGGCGCACTGCTCGGCCAGCGTGGGGACGGCGAATTCTCGGAACATGCGCGGTGAGATCATGGCAGCGGCGTCGCACTGCACTTTGGCTGTTTTGCCCGGCCCCCAGATGTGGAAAGCCGAGAAGACGTTGCCACCCCATGTTCCGCGCACGATTTCATAGAACTGCTCGAAGACCTGAAAGTAGACCTGGTTGATCTCGGCGAGCCGTTCCTGGACATAACCGGGCCGCTCGATCAGATCGAGGAGGAGGTGCTGTGGGTCACGCAGTGCAGAGAGGATGTCCAGACCCTCAACCAGATCGGGGATAGTAACCGGGTAGCGCCCCTGGCTGACGCGCACTCCTTCTTCGAGGATCGCTTTCTGGCGCAGAAACCAGGGGTTTTCGGGATCGAAACGCAGCGGCGGGTGCGTGTCTGGGTCGCTGATGCACGGGTGGTACCAGACCGTATCGAGCGCGAACTCCGGCTCGGCTCCCAGGAAGGTCGCCAGGTTGCCCGGCCCCAGGTGGGTGTCGTACTGGGGGAAGGCGTCCCCCGTGAAGTAGATGCTGTCCAGGTGGCGTTCGGCGCGGCAGGCGCGCTGAACGGGGTCGAGCCAGGCGTCCTGTAACGCTGCCTGATCGGGATAGTCCGCCAGCGTGTCCAGCCCCGAAAAAAGGTAGAAGAAGGGCGCCTGCTGGTGTTCGATGCTGCCGGGCGTATTGCTGCGCGGGGCCAGCACGTTCAGCACCGGCCCTTCGTGCTGCCACCAGGCGATGAAGCGCTGCTGCCGCTTTCTCCAGGCTTCTTCGCCGAACTGATTCCAGGTACTGCTCATGGCGGACATGATCCTCTCTCGCCAACTGGCAGACTCAGCGGTGACGATTGTATCGCCCGGCTCACTTCCTTCCCAGGCGGCGCGCGGGTTTCGTGGAAAGATCGTCATTACCTCTGCTTCCCCACGATTTGCGTACTAGAACTTCTGTTCGTATACTCTTTCCCGTGTGCTTGACGGGCACCCTGATCCGGCATTACAATCCCCTATGTCCGCCCATGCGAAAGGCAGCGATCTTCCGTGCAGCATTTCCAACGCATTGGCATCCTGGCTCATCCCTTGCGACCGGCAACCGCGCCCCTGGCACAAGAGGTCAGCCGTTTCCTGGAGGCGCACGGAGTCGCGGCATGGATGCGCACATCGTGGGAGTCTGCTGATGCGCGGGCGCTCGTGCCTGGCTCCGATCTGGTCATCGCCATTGGCGGAGATGGCGCGATGCTGCATGCGGCCCGCGTCTGCGCGCCGCATAATGTGCCGGTGCTCGGCATCAACACCGGCCATCTCGGCTTCCTGACTGAGATCAGTCCAGAGGAATGGCCGCAGGGCCTGCAGGCGCTGCTTGAGGGACAGTTCTGGATCGAAGAGCGCATGATGATCCACTGTACGGTGCGCCGCGATGGCGTGCCGGTTGTGGAGAGCGAGGCGCTCAACGACGTGGTCATCAGCCGCGGCACCATCGCCAAGCTCGTGCAGTTGGAGACGTACATTGACGGCGGGTGGACGACGACCTACTACTGCGACGGCCTGATCATCGCCACGCCCACCGGCGCCACGGCCTATGCGCTGGCCGTTGGCGGCCCGATCCTGCCGCCGGAGCTGAAGAACATCCTGGTGGTGCCCGTCGCGCCGCATCTGAGCATGGACCGCCCTATGGTGCTTTCGCAGGGGGCGACGGTCGAGATCATTGTCGCGCCGCACCCCGCCGCCGAGGTCGTGCTGACCGTGGACGGTGAGCTGCTGGCGAGCATGGAGGCGGACGATCTGGTGGCGATCGCGGCCAGCGACAGCATCAGCCGCTTCGTGCGCCTGCGCGAGCGCAACTACTTCTACCGCTCGCTGCTGGATCGCCTGGAGCCGCGCGTGCCGTCGCGTCCCGGCAGGAATCAAGTGGGCAGCAAGCCGGGATCAGGCCAGAATCTTTCTTGAATGAGCAGAGCAGCGCGCGACCGGCTTGCGCGGTGCCACGACACAGACTCGAAGCGACCACCATCATGACCGCACCAGACCGACTTGAGGCGACTCAGAGCGATGCCGAAGAGGCACTTTACTGCCGGGTGCATCCCACCGTCGCCACCAACTTGCGCTGCAACCGCTGCGGGCGCCCCATGTGCACGCGCTGCGCGGTCAAGACGCCAGTGGGCTACCGCTGCCGTGAGTGTGTGCGTTCCCAGCAAGACAAGTTCTTCGACGCGCAGATGCTCGACTATCTGATCGCCGGCGCCGTCAGCCTGACGATCAGCTTCTTCGCCGCCGGGCTGTTGGCCCGCCTCGGCTGGTTCCTGATCGCCTTCTTTCTCTCACCTGCTGTCGGCGGCCTGATCGGTCGCGCGGTGTGGCGGCTGACCGGCAAACGGCGTGGGCGCTATACGGCCATCGTCGTAGGCGCGAACGTGGTGTTGGGGGCGTTGCTCTTCTTGCCGGGCAACCCCCTGGCGATTGGCATCTACCTGGTCATGGCGACTGGCACGGCAGTCGCGCAGTTCCGGCCGCGCCTGTGAATGCGGCACTCAGCCGGCCGCGCAGACGACAAGGCAGCGTGACACGCCTATGCTCCTAGAATTGCGGATCAAGGATTTCGCCATCATTGACGAGCTGACGCTGCGTCTGGAGCCTGGCTTCCTGGTCATCACCGGCGAGACGGGCGCGGGCAAGTCCATCATTGTGGACGCGGTGAGTCTGCTGCTGGGCGAGCGCTCGGATGCGGCGCTGGTGCGCGCCGGCGCGGATCGCGCCGCCGTCGAGGGGACGTTCGCCGTGCCCAAGTCCATCCGCCCTGCGCTCAGCGCGATCCTGGCCCGCGAAGGGTTGGAGGGCGAGTCCGGCGAGGAAGTGCTGCTCTCGCGCGAGGTGCGCGCCAACGGGCGCAGCCAGGCCCGTGTCAATGGCAGCCTGTGCAACCTGGCGGTCTACCGCGACGTGGGGGCACTGCTGGTGGATATTCACGGGCAGAGCGAGCACCTGTCGCTGTTGCGCCCTGCCGAGCACCTCTATCTGCTGGATCGCTACGCCGGGCTGGACGAGGCACGGGCGGCGGTGGGCGCGCTGGTGCGCCAACTGGCGGGCGTGCGGGGCGAGATCAAGGGCCTGCTCACCGACGAGGCGGCGCTTGCCCGGCGCGTGGACATGCTCCAGTACCAGGTGGAGGAGATTCGCGCCGCCGATCCCCGGCCCGAAGAAGAAGAGGAGCTTCGCCAGGAGCGCAACCGCCTGGTCAACGCCGAGAAGATCGCTGAACTGGCCGCCGAAGCGCAGCTTGCCCTCAACGGCGACCTGGCCGATCTCTCCGGCGCGGAGGACCTGCTGGGCCAGGTGGCGATGGTGCTGGCCAAGCTGGCCCGGCTGGACGCGACGACGCAGGAATACGCTGACCTCGCCGAGACGCTCAGCGTGCAGAGCGCGGAGCTTTCCCGCTCGATCCGCGCCTACCGTGATGGCCTGGAATTCGACCCGCGCCGCCTCAACGAGATCGAGGAGCGCCTGGAAGTGCTCACCCGGCTCAAGCGCAAGTATGGCGGCTCGCTGGAGGCCGTGCTGGATTACGCCGCGCGCGCCCAGGCAGAACTGGACTCGATCACCCACAGCGAGGAACGGCTGGCCGAGTTGCGCGCCGAGGAAGATCGTCTGCTGCGCCAGATTGGGGGCGCAGCCGCCCGGCTGAGCCAGAACCGCCAGGATGCCGCCGCCCACCTCACCGAGCGCATCGTCGCCGAGCTGGGCGATCTGCGCATGGAGCGTGCCCGCTTTGAGGTCGTCTTCGAGCACTCTGACGATCCGGCTGGCTGCTATGTGGGCGAGCGTCGCCTGGCCTTCGACGCGACCGGCATTGACCGGCTGGAGTTCTACCTGGCGGCCAATGTGGGCGAGCCGCCGCGCCCGCTGGCAAAAGTCGCCTCTGGCGGTGAGACGGCGCGCATCATGCTGGCGCTCAAGAGCGTCCTCTCGCGCGCCGACCAGGTGCCTACGCTGATCTTCGACGAGATCGATCAGGGTATCGGCGGGCGGTTGGGCGCGGTCGTGGGGCACAAGCTGTGGGGCCTCTCCGACGCGCATCAGGTGCTCGTCGTCACCCATCTGGCGCAGCTTGCCGGCTTCGGTGACGCCCATTACCGGGTGAGCAAGCTTGTGCAGGGCAGCCGCACCGTGACGCGCGTGCAGCGTCTCGATGACCAGGGCCGCGTGGACGAGCTGGCCGAGATGCTCGGCGCGGAGACGACCAGCGCCCGCCAAAGCGCCTACGACATCCTCATGCTGGCTCGCCGCGCCAAAGAGGGTCGCCACCTGGAGACGGTCTGAGCAGCTCCCAGGCGGGAAGCAACCGCCGAAGTCTGCGCGGACTTTGGCGTCTGATGCACGGCCCGTCCCAGCACTAACCACTCACCCCGCGTTTGTGCTAAAGTCTGATCTGACACGCATGAAGGGAAAACGCAGCGCATGACTCCGGCCCTGAGCCTGCAAGCCCAGCTCGACCGTCTGACCATGCCCGGCGCGCTGGTTGAAGTGGTGGACACCGGGCAGAAGAAGCTTCGCTGCCTGGCCTGCGGGCATCGCTGCCTGCTCAAGGACGGGCGGCGGGGCATCTGCCAGGTGCGCTACAACGACGGTGGTGTGTTGCGCGTGCCACACAACTACGTGGGCGCGCTGCACATTGACCCGATCGAGAAGAAGCCGTTCTTCCATGTCACGCCGGGGCAATCCGTCTTGAGCTTCGGGATGCTCGGCTGCGACTTCCGTTGCAGCTATTGCCAGAACTGGGAGATTTCGCAGACGCTGCGCGACGAAGCCGCCGGGCGCGACTTCATCTCGATCACTGCCGAAG
This sequence comes from Chloroflexota bacterium, assembly GCA_037447125.1. Classification (GTDB taxonomy): domain Bacteria; phylum Chloroflexota; class Anaerolineae; order Aggregatilineales; family Aggregatilineaceae; genus UBA2029. Next base: position 34,164 of record JBBIHG010000027.1, read on the forward strand.
AGATGATCGCGTTGGGCGTGGGGCGCCGTTCGCGCGCCGTGGCCAGTACCTATAACGAGCCGCTGATCACAACCGAGTGGGCGGTGGAAATCTTCAAGCGGGCGAAGATGGCGGGGATGCTGACCCTATACGTCTCCAACGGCAACGGCACGCCCGAAGTGATTGAGTACCTCAAGCCCTGGCTCGACGGCTACAAGATCGATCTCAAGACGATGCAGGATCAGCACTACCGCCGCGAGCTGGGCGGCGTGCTGCAGCACGTGCTGGATACGATCAAGTGGGTGCACGAGGCGGGCATCTGGCTGGAAGTGCTCACCCTGGTTGTGCCCGGCTTCAACGACAGCAGTGACGAGCTGTGGGATGCGGCTCGCTTCATCTGCGACGTGTCGCCAGACATCCCCTGGCACGTCACTGCCTTCCATCCCGACTACAAGATGACCGACCGTGACCACACGCCCACTGAGACGCTGGCGCGCGCTGCCGAGATCGGCTGTGAGGCCGGGCTGCACTACGTGTATGCAGGCAACCTGCCGGGGCGCACCGGCGAATGGGAAGATACGCGCTGCCCAGGCTGCGGCAGCACGCTCATCCGGCGGCGCGGGTTCGTGGTGACGGAGAATCGCCTGTCGGCTATGGGTGGCGTGTGTCCTGACTGTGGCACAGCAATCCTGGGCATCTGGCGCTGAGGGCTTATGGGCGGCAACTGGGTCTGGGGTTCGAGCAGAGAACGACGCGCACTATGACCAAACACATTGTGCCTCGCTTCAAGCTGATGCTCTTCTATGATGTCGCGACAGACGATGCTGAGGCATACTTCCAGTTCGTCATGTCAGAGATGGTACCGGCGTTGCACGAGATGGAGTTGTATCTCTTCCGCGCTTTCCAGACCATCCCCGCTCGAGAGGACGGCGATCATCGGCACCGCCAGGTCGAGTATGTGGCTGAGGAGCTGGAGACCATCCAGGCTGTCCTGCACAGCGAGAAGTGGTGCGATCTAGAGGCCAGGCTCCAGCAGTTTGTCAGCGGCTACACGCGCAAGATCGTGCGCTTCCGCCCTGGCTTCCAACTCTAGAGCGTGTTATGGACTTGGCACTCTCGGCAATGGAAGAAGGCGCTGGGTTTACCTCACCCCCTGGCCTCGCTACGCTCGGCCTTTCCCCCTCTCCATGCATGGAGAGGGGGTTGTCGAGGCGCGCCAG
>JBBIHG010000028.1:0-35331 GCA_037447125.1 Chloroflexota bacterium
ATTCACAAGCCAAATGGCTGGCGTCGGTTGGGTGGAGCCGGTGCATCGCATGAACAGGCAGCGTCTGGCGCGTGATGGGCTGTGGGTGCCCGGCGCCGCGCAGTGATAGGTCGCTCAGTCAATCGCGCTCACATAGGCCATGCCGCCGACGATGCGCTCGATGCGCACCGGCCTGCCGCGCTCAAAGGCGCTCTGCTCGTCGGTGGCGCGGGCCGAATAGGTAACCCGGCTGCCCTGAGCGACGAAGGCGATCTGGCCCACGCCATTGACTGGGATCGGCGTGGTGATCTCGGCGACCTGGCCGATCAGCCGGGCCTGGCGCACTTCGCTGCTGATGGTTGGCGATAGAATGTACAGGAAGAATCCCTGGGCTGCGATGCCAACCAGCACGCCCCCTGCCAGAGCGACAATCAGGCTGATGACCGTACCCACGCCGAATAGAGTGGCGGAGATGAGGCCGAACGCGCCGAACGACGAAATGAAGCTGGCCACGGCCAACATGCTGACGCCCGTCGCCTCCGCTGCGCCGTCGGCGTCAATGAGGCCGATGTCGCCCATATCAGCGTCTACGACAGGGGCGAAGTCGAGATCGCCTAGCGCGTCGCCGATGCCCTGGAAGAACAGCAGGAAGATGGCATAGACCAGCCCGATCAGCAGGGCGGCGGCATAGACGATGTGAATCGGGCTGCCCCCGAAGATGTCGCTGAGAATGCTTGCCATGGTGATGGTCATGACGGTCTGCTCCCCGGACGCCTGGCGGGGCTATTCCCCGCAGCGAACCCTCATGCACATTATAGGTCGCAGCAGGGTGAGGAGCAATCACAATCGCTGACATGCGGCTGACTTTGCGGCGAGGATGCTGACGCCCGCCGGGGTCCGCGCGTTTCTGGTATAATGCGGGCGCACAAGGTATGGGGCAGGCGAGCACATGCAGGGCGGCGCAGGCAAAGGACGCATTCTCCTTCTCGTCGTGATGATAGCAGTCCTCACGGCGGTTTTCCTGATCAGCACGCTCACCCTGCTACCCCCGCCGCCACCGGGACCCCCGACGCCAACGCTACCGTACTTCCTGGGGCTTCCTGACCAGCGGCCCCGTCTCGATCACTGAGAGACATTGCGGCTGAACAAAGGAGAAAGAGGCGAGTGGAACTTGTGATCGCGGTGCTGGCCGGACTGGGCGGCGTTCTGGTGGGTGGGGTGCTCAACGCGCTGGCCGACGATCTGCCGACGCGCGTGCGGGTCGGCCTGCCGCGCTATCCGGACGGGAGCCCGCGCCCACCGGCGGCCTGGCTGGGCCTCAGTGCATTCCTGCTCGGCAAGCGCCAGGGGCCCCTGGCGGCTCTGGCCAATCCGGTTGAGGGGGCATCTCCATCCCTGCCGCGCCCCCACCGCTTGGGCTGGCGCCACCCAGTGCTGGAGTTGGCGACCGGCATGGCATTCGCCGGCCTGGCGCTAGCCTTTGCCGACGAGCCGGCGCTGTGGGCGTGGTACGTCTACGTGGCGATCTTGCTGCTGATCACCGTGATTGACCTGGAGCACCGCCTGATCCTGTTTGCGGTCATCCTGCCTGCGTGCGTCTTCGCGCTGGTGGTGGCGATCCTGGCTCCCGCATCCGGGCGGACGCTCTCAGAATACTTGTTGGGCGGAGTGATGGGTTTCTTGCTCTTCTTCGCCATGTTCCTGGGCGGAGTCGCCTTCACGACGCTGACGCGGAACAACGAAGTGGCCTTTGGCTTTGGCGATGTGATGCTAGCCACCCTGAGCGGCCTGATGCTGGGCTGGCGCGGATTCATTTTCGCCGCGCTGATCACGGTCTTCGCCGGGGCGGCGGGAGCGGTGCTGTACATGGTGGGCCGGACGATCATCGGGCGGCGTTACCGGCGCTTCACGCCGCTGCCCTACGGCCCGTACATTGTCCTGGGGACCCTGGTGATGCTCCTCTTTCGCCAGGAAGTGCAGGACCTGCTGCGCTCGAACTACTACTGACGTCTGCTGATGATACCCCCGCCCAGGCACTCCTCGCCCGCGTAGAAGACGACTCCCTGGCCGGGCGTGATGTCGCGCTGCGGCTCCGCGAAATCCACCTGCACGCTCCCATCGGCGAGCGCCGTCACCGTTCCGCGCGCGAGGCGCGCCTTGTAGCGAATCTTGATCTCCGCCGAGAAGCAGTCAGCGGGCGGCTCCCCGGCGATCCAGTTGACGCGCCTGGCGGTCAGCGATGTGCGGCCAAGCTCGTCTGCCGCGCCGACGATCAGGGCGTTGTGCGCCGGGTCGGTCGCCAGGACGTAGAGCGGTTCGTTGTGGCTGATGCCCAGACCCTTGCGCTGGCCGATGGTGTAGTTGGGCAGGCCGCTGTGCGCGCCAAGCTGGCGACCGTCGGCGGTGAGGATGGGGCCAGGGCGGGCCGCGCCGGGAGCGTGCTCGCGCAGGAAGCGGCGGTAGTCACCGTCGGCAAGGAAGCACAGGTCCTGGCTGTCGTGCTTGGTGGCGACGGGCAGGCCGCGCGCCGCTGCCATGGCGCGCACCTCCGCCTTCGTATAGTCACCAGCCGGGAAAAGTGCATGGCGCAACTGGTCTTGTGCCACCATACTCAGGGCATAGCTCTGATCTTTGGCCGGGTCGCGCGCTTTGAGCAGACGAACGGAGCCAGCCGGGGCGCCCTCGACGCGGGCGTAGTGGCCGGTCGCCAAGTAGTCCGCGCCGCTGGCCAGGGCGTGTTCGAGCAGCCACTCAAAGCGGATGAGGCGGTTGCATTCCAGGCAGGGGTTTGGGGTGTCGCCGGCAGCGTAGCGATCCATGAAGAACTGGACGATGGTGCGGCGGAAGACCTCCTGCGTGTCTATGACGTAGAAGGGGATGCCAAGCTGCGCAGCGATGCGGCGGGCGTCGGCCATCTGGCCGGGCGTACAGCAGCGGTTGGCGCCGCCCTCCCCGCAGTCCTCCGCCCACAGGCGCATCATCATACCCACTACGTCATAGCCCTGCTCGACCAGCAGGGCGGCTGCGACGGAGCTATCCACACCGCCGCTCATGGCGACGACAACACGGGGGCGGGCGGTCATGCGCTGGATCAAGGCGTGGTGGTTATGGCGGCGATGCGCCGCACGGCAGCGACGGCGTCCGGCAGGATGCTGAGCACGGTGGCGATGTCGTCGCCAGTCGTGCTGCGCCCCAGTGAGAGACGCAGCCCGCCGCGCGTCCACTGCGGGCCGAAGCCGAGCGTTTCAAGGATGGCGGAGGGCTGCTCGTTGCCAGACTTGCAGGCGCTGCCCGACGAAGCGGCGATGCCGTGCTGGTCGAGGTGCATGAGCAGCGTGCTGCTGAGCACATCCTTGAAGGCAAAGCTGGCGTGGCCCGGCAGACGGTCTACGGGGTCGCCGGTCAGCTCGGCGTCAGGGACGGCGCTCAGCACGCCCTCAACCAGGCGCTGGCGGAGGTCGCTCAGGCGGGCGGCGCTTTCCGCGCGCTCGGCACAGGCGATTTCCAGCGCCGTCGTCGTGCCGACGATGCCCGGCGTGTTGTGCGTGCCCGCACGCCGACCTTCCTCGTGGCTGGCGCCGGTCTGCGCGGAGAGATAGGGCACGTGCCCGCGCAGGATGAGCACCCCGGCACCCTTCGGGCCGTAGAACTTGTGCGACGAGAGGGAGAGCGAGTCAATGCCCATCTCCTCGACATCGAGGGCGAGATTGCCCGGCGACTGCACAGCGTCGGTGTGGAAGAGTGCGCCGTGCGCGTGGGCGATGGCCGCATACTCGGCGATGGGGTTGACCGTGCCGATCTCGTTGTTGGCGTGGATCAGGCTGACCAGGGCAATTCCGTTGACAGGCAGGCCGCGCAAGGCAGCGCGCAGATCGGTGGGGTCCACGCGGCCCGCGCGGTCTACTGGGACAACGCGCAGCGACGCGCCAAGCGTGTCACGAATCTGCCGGGCGGTGACGGCGACCGCCGCGTGCTCCACTGGGCCGGTGATCAGGGTGAAGGGGCGGTCGTGCACGCGGGCATACTGCGCCGGCCCGCGCAGGGCGAGGTTGTCGCTCTCGGTGCCGCCACTGGTGAAGACCACATCAGCGGGCGAGCAGTTCAGGCAGCGGGCGACGGTCTCGCGCGCGTCCTCGACGGCTGCCTCGGCAAGGTGGCCCAAACGGTGAATGGCCTTGGAGTTGGCGAACTGCTCGGCAAAGTAGGGCCGCATGGCGGCCAGAACGCACTGATCGAGCGGTGTGGTGGCGCTGTAGTCAAGGTAGATCGTCGGCATAGTTTGGGCCTCGTCACAGGGCCGAAGGTTCTTTTCTGGGTAGATTGTAGCGTCTGTGGGGCAAAACGCCATGCATGCAGAGCGCCGGCGTTCGACGCAGAAGTGGCGGCTCTGACCGGGACGGGTGCAGGGTTGGGGAAGCGCTGTCCATGCAATTCGGCAGGCTGTGCAGTGACTTCTCTCTGTGGCAGGCACGGAGGGCGGGGGTATAATGGCCGCTCGTGTGGCGACACCGCCAACTCGCGTTCTCCCTGCCACAAACTATGGCCTGACAGGCTATACCGATGGCGAGACAACCTGCCTCTAACAGCGAGCATGAGTCATGTCCTGGGCAGCAATCGCGCTGCTGATGACTGCCTGGCCGTGTTGCGCGGCCCTGGGCTGGCGCGAGGCTCGCTCTAGTCTTCAACCCTGGGAGTTTCTATGCTTGAAGGATTCTTCAAACCGAACGCTGTAGCGATCGTTGGCGCGAGCACGAAGCCTGGCAAGCTTGGCTACGCGGTGTTGGCCAACCTCATCGAGTCTGGCTTCCGGGGCAATATCTACCCGATCAACCCCGGTGCGACCCAAATCTACGGCTACAAGACCTATGATTCGGTGATGAGCCTGCCGGAGACGCCCGACCTGGCCGTGATCGTGATCCCCTACAACGCGGTGCCGGCTGTCTTGCGCGAGTGTGGCGAGAAGGGGACCAAGTCGGTGGTGGTGATCAGCGCCGGCTTCCGCGAGGCGAGCGTGGAGGGGGCTGAGCGCGAACAGGAAGTGATCGAGATCGCCAGGAAGTACGGTATGCGCATCATCGGGCCGAACTGCCTGGGCATCATAGACACGTACACGCCGCTCAATGCGACCTTCGCCGCCGGGATGCCGCCCCAGGGTAACATCTCGTTCATGTCGCAGTCTGGCGCGCTGCAGACGGCCATTCTGGACTGGTCGCTGGCCTCGCACGACCTGGGCTTCAGCCGTTTCGTCAGTCTGGGCAACAAAGCCGACATCAGCGAGACGGACCTGATGCTTGACTGGGCTGAGGACCCGCAGACGCGCGTGATGCTGGCCTATGTCGAGGGCGTGCCCAACGGGCCGGAGTTCATGCGCGTGGCGCGCCAGGTCAGTCGCAAGAAGCCGATCCTGGTTCTGAAGAGCGGCGTGACCGAGTCTGGCTCGCGGGCAGTTTCGAGCCACACCGGATCGCTGGCCGGTGCCGAAGCGGCCTATGACGCGGCGTTCTACCAGGCGGGCGTGTTGCGCATGAACAGCCTGGAAGAGTTGTTCGGTAATGCGCGCGCCTTCGCCAACCAACCGCTGCTCAACGGCAGCCGCGTCGCCATCATCACCAACGCGGGCGGCCCCGGCATTCTGGCGACGGATACGCTGGAGCGGGCGGGGATGGAACTCGCCCGGCTGCAGCGCGAAACCGTGCACAAGCTGGAAGAGTTCCTGCCCGACGCGGCCAGCGCGGCTAACCCGGTAGATGTGCTGGGGGACGCGCGCCACGAGCGTTATGCGCAGGCGATGGAGCTGGTGGCGCTCGATCCCAACGTGGATGGGCTGCTGTGCATCGTCACGCCGCAGGCCATGACCGACATCGTCGAGACGGCTAACGCGGTGGGCAAGCTCAGCCAGCGCATTGACAAGCCGATTCTGGCGGCCTTCATGGGCGAGGAACGGGCTAAGGCAGGCGAGGATGTGCTGGCCAGCTACAACGTGCCCAACTACAAGTTCCCCGAGCAGGCGGCGCGCGCCTTTGCCGCCATGCGCGACTACATTGTCGCCCGCGACCGTCCGGCGCCCGAATATGTCCGTTACGATGTGGATCGGGAGGCCGTGCGCAAGGTATTCGACAAGGCCTACGCCGAGGGCCGGGTGGCCGTGGGCGAGGCCGAGGCGCGGGCGGTGGCCGAGGCGTACGGGCTGCACCTGCCCAAGAGCCAGCTCGCGGCGACGGCGGAAGAGGCGGTGCGCGTGGCCGGGCAGATCGGGTACCCGGTCGTGCTTAAAATCGCCAGCCCGGATATTCTGCACAAGACGGACGTCGGCGGTGTGAGGGTGGGCCTGCAGAACGCCAATGACGTGCGCGATGCCTTCGACCTGATCGTCTACCGCGCGACGCGCTACGTGCCAGACGCGCACATCTGGGGCTGCCTGGTGCAGGAAATGGTGCCCATGAACGGCATCGAAGTGCTGGTGGGCATGAGCCAAGACGCGCAGTTCGGGCCGTTGGTGACTTTCGGTTTAGGTGGTATCCTGGTAGAGGCATTGAAGGATGTCACCTTCCGCGTTGCCCCCTTTGGCCGCCAGGATGCCGAGGAGATGCTCGACGAGATTCGGGCGACGGCGCTGCTGGCGGGCGTTCGTGGCCGGCCTCCGGCGGACCGCGCGGCGATGATTGATACGCTGCTACGCATCAACCAGCTTGTGACTGACTTCCCGGAGATCGTCGAAATGGACATCAACCCGCTGATGGTCTACGAGGCCGGGCAGGGGGCGATCACGCTGGACATGCGACTTGTGCTCAAGAGCAAATGACTGCCTAGCCGTAGGTCTGCCCGCGTAGGGGCGCTGCTGCGCTGCGCCCGGCAGTCCACGAATGGGCTGTAAGTTGTCCGATGAGGCATTCAGCTAGCTGAGAAGGACAGACACACATGACGAGTTTGTATATCACTTCGGTGAACACCTATGCCGGCAAGACCGCGATCGCGCTGGGACTGGGGCTGCGCATGCAGGCGGCGGGGTTGAAGGTGGGCTATCTGAAGCCCGTCAGCACGCAGCCGTATAAGGCCGGGGGGCGTGTGCTGGACGAGGACGCCGATTTTGTGCGCCGCACGCTGGGGCTGGAGACGCCGCCCTGGGAGCTATCGCCGGTGATCATCACCAGCGAGCTGCTAGGCGAGGTGATGGACGGCACGATGGAGCGCGACTTGCTGGGCGAGATCGAGACTGCCGTCAGGCAGGCCAGTGAGGACAACGACATCGTGATCATGGAGGGCGGCGCCAGTATGCGTGAGGGCTACGCCGTTGGCGTCAACACGCTCAGAGTCGTCGAACATCTCAAAGTGCCCGTCTTGAGCGTGGTCAGCTATGGTGAGCAATGCCGTTCGGGGATGTGCGTGCTCGACGACGCGCTGGCCTCGCTGCGCCGCCTGGGTGACTACCTGATCGGTGCGGTAATCAACGGCGTGCCACGCGAGGACATGGTCTTCATCCGCGAGCGCGCGGTGCCTTTCCTGGAGCGAGAAGGCATCAAAGTGCTAGGTGTGCTGCCCTATGACCCATATCTGCGTGCCCTCAGCGTTGGTGAGATCATCGACTCGCTGAAAGCTAAGGTACTGACCGGCTCGCACCTGCGCGAGCGGCTGGTCGAGCATATGAGCGTGGGCGCGATGTCGGTCGAATCGGCCCTGCCGCGCTTCCGCCGCCAGCTCAACAAGGCGGTGTTCACTGGCGGCGACCGCACCGACATTCAGGCGGCGGCCCTGGAGACTTCGACCACCTGCCTGGTGTTGACAGGCAACTTGCAGCCCACGAGCACGATCCTGCGCCGCGCGGAAGAACTGAACGTTGCTGTCTTGCTGGTGCCGGACAACACGCTCGAAGCGGTTGAGAAGGTCGAAAATATGTTTGGGCGGACGAGCCTGGGCCAGCCGGAGAAGCTGAGCCGCTTCCAGGCGATTGTGGCCGAGCACCTCAAGTACGACGAGCTGATGCAGCTTCTGAAGCTGTAGACTCGCACAGCAATCCCAGCCTGGGACGTGGCGCGCTACGCCCCTTGGTCTGTTTGCCACTGCCAACGACGTCGGGCGCACTGTGTCTGCTGCCCGGCGCCGCCGGATAAGGTTATAGGAGAGATGACACATGACGTACAGCCAGATTGAGTCCATTGTGGGCCGCGAGGTGCTGGATTCGCGCGGCAACCCGACCGTTGAGGTCGAAGTCACGCTGGTGGATGAGAGCTTCGGGCGGGCGATTGTGCCCAGCGGCGCCAGCACGGGCGAGCATGAGGCGGTCGAGCTGCGTGATGGCGACAAGAAACGCTACGGCGGCAAAGGCGTCTTGCAGGCCGTGGACAACGTTAATGGCGAGATCGCCGACGAGCTGATCGGCTGGGACGCCATTGACCAGAAGGGCATTGACGAGCTGTTGATTGGCCTTGACGGGACGCCCAACAAGGGGCGCTTGGGCGCCAACGCCATCCTCGGCGTGTCGCTGGCCGTGGCCAAGGCGGCAGCGGCGAGCGTCGGCCTGCCGCTCTACCGTTATCTGGGCGGGACGTTCGCCCACGTGCTGCCTGTGCCAATGATGAACATCCTCAACGGCGGCAAGCACGCCGCGGACAGCACGGACTTCCAGGAGTTCATGGTCATGCCGGTGGGGGCGGAGAGCTTCCGCGAGGCGCTGCGCTGGAGCGCGGAGATCTACCAGAGCCTGAAGAAAGTGCTTTCCAGCAAGGGCTACCGCACAACGGTGGGCGACGAGGGCGGTTTCGCGCCGAGCCTGCCCAGCAACCAGGGCGCTATCGAGGTGATCCTCGAGGCCATCGAAAAGGCGGGCTACATTCCCGGCGAGCAGGTCTACATCGCGCTGGACCCAGCGGTCAGTGAAATCTACGAGGATGGCAAATATGTGCTGGCCAAAGAGGGGCGCAGCCTGAGCGGCGAGGAGATGATCGCTTTCTGGGCCGATTGGGTCGAGCGCTACCCAATTGTCTCGCTGGAAGACGGCCTGGATCAGAACGACTGGGATCACTGGGTGATGCTGCACGACGCGGTGGGCGACAAGGTCCAGCTTGTCGGCGACGATCTGCTAGTGACCAACCCAGAACGTGTGCAGAAGGCGATTGACCTGGGCGCGTGCAACTCGCTGCTGTGCAAGGTCAACCAGATCGGCACGCTGACCGAGTCCATGGCAGCCAGCCACCTGAGCCAGATTCACAACTGGACGGTGGTGGTGAGCCACCGCAGCGGCGAGACCGAGGACGCGACCATCGCCGACCTGGTGGTGGCGATGAACGCGGGCCAGATCAAGACGGGCGCGCCGGCGCGGTCGGACCGTATCGCCAAATATAACCAGCTGCTGCGCATCGAGGAGCAGCTTGGCGACGCGGCGGCCTACGCAGGTAAGAGCGCTTTCCCGAATATCAAACGCCGCCTCTAGGCGGGGGCGGGTTTGCGTACTCTCATGATCTGCGAATGCCTGGACTGAGCGCGCGAGCGTAGCCCAGGCATTCGTTTTGCTGGCTAGACTAGGAGAGCGAGCCGAGCATGGAACTGACGGCGGAGTGTCGTAAGCGCACCAAGATCGTGGCGACCATTGGCCCTGCGTCGCAGGATATCGGCATGTTGCGGGCGATGGTTCGCGCCGGGATGGACGTAGCACGCATCAATTTCAGCCATGGCAAGCACCAGACGCACGCGCGTAACATCGAGAATCTGCGTCACGTGGCCGAAGAAGAGGGCAAGGTCGTGGCGATCCTGGCCGACATCCCCGGCCCGAAGCTACGCCTGGGCGTCCTGGCGCAAGATCCGCTGGAGCTGACCGCCGGCGATCTCGTGACCTTGACGGCATCCAGCACGCTCGACCCGGAGAAGCCGTTCGTCATCCCGCTGCCGCATCAGGCAGTGCTCGACGATCTGAATGCGGGCGAGCGGCTGTTGCTTGACGACGGGCAGCTTGAGTTTGTGGTGGCTGAGCGCGTGGGCGCCGACGTGCGCTGCGAAGTGCTTTTGGGCGGGGTGTTATCGTCGCGCAAAGGGGTGAGCGTGCCGGATTCGGCGCTGCGTATCTCATCCATTACCGACGAAGACCGCGAGCACATCCGCTTCGCGTTGGAGCAGGATGTGGATTATCTGGCCATGTCCTTCGTGCGCACGGCGGACGATCTGCGCGAGCTGCGCTGGCTGGTGCGCCACCTGAAGGGCGAGGCCGCGCTGATCGCCAAGATCGAAAAGGCGGAGGCGCTCACCAACTTCGACGCGATCCTCGAGCAATCCGACGGGATCATGGTGGCGCGCGGCGACCTGGGCGTTGAGACGCCGGCAGAGCGCGTGCCTGTCCACCAGAAAAACATCATCAAGCGCTGCAACGAGGTGGGCAAGCCGGTCATCACCGCCACGCAGATGTTACAGAGCATGATTGACAACCCGCGCCCGACGCGCGCTGAGTCGACGGACGTGGCCAACGCCATCTTCGACGGGACGGACGCCGTGATGCTCTCTGGCGAGACAGCGATCGGCAAGCACCCGCTGCAGGCGGTGGAGACGATGGTGCGCATTGCGCAGATTGCCGAGCAATACCTGGGCGAGCACGGCGAGCTGCATCGCGACGAGCTGAACCTGGGCAGCCTGCACCTGGAACGGCAGCGCTCGATTGCGGCGGCAATCAGTCACGTAACCAGCCGCATTGCCGATATGCTCGACGCCAAGCTAATCGTCGCCAGCACATGGTCGGGCTACACCGCTCAGCGCGTAGCGCGAGTGCGCCCCAACACACCCATTCTGGCGGCGACGCCGAACAAGCGCACGTACCGCCGGCTGGCGCTGGTGTGGGGTGTGCTGCCTATCCTGGTCAAAGAGTTCGACTCGATTGACGAGATGATTGACGTTGTCGTGGAGACGGCCTGCGGCGCCGGCCTGATCGCCAACGGTGACCTGATGGTCATCATCGGCGGCGTGCCGTTCGGCATCGGCAGCCAGACGAACTTCTTGAAAGTGCTGACAGTAGGCGAAAACGACAGATCATGCTGATCGGATTGCGCTGACCTGACTATGTCCACGCTGGGCGAAATCCTCACCAACATCATTGGTCCGATTCTGCTGGTGGTCGCCGTCGCTTTCGCCGCCGATCGCAAGCTCAAGCTCGACACACAGGCGCTCTCGCGCCTGCTGGTGTACGTGTTCACCCCATTTCTCATCTTCAAGGGCGTGGCCTACTCCGATTTGGGCGGCGATGAGGCGGGGCAGCTCATCGCCGTGGCCGCGCTGATGTCGGCAGGGGTGGCTCTGGCGGCGTGGTGGGTGGCGCGCCAGGCCCGCTTCGACCGCCAACTGGCCTCGGCCTTCACCCTGAGCGCGACGCTGATCAACGCGGGCAACTACGGCCTGCCGCTCAACCGCTTCGCCTTTGGCGCCTCTGGCGAGGAACGGGCGCTCGTCTTCTTCATGACCACGGTGGTCGTGTCGTACACGCTGGGGGTTTTCCTAGCCTCATTTGGGCGGCTGTCGGCGCGGGGGGCGCTGCGCAACGTCTTCATGGTGCCGCTGCCCTACGCGGCGGCATTGGGGCTGGCGGTGAATGTGGGGAACGTGACCCTGCCTCTGCCGGTGCAGCGGGCCATCGGGCTGCTGGCCGACGCGACGATACCGGTAATGCTGGTCGTGCTCGGCGCGCAGCTTTCGCGCGCCTCGGTGCGCGGGCGCATCCAGCCGATTCTGCTGGCCTGCGGGCTGCGCCTGCTGATCGGTCCGCTGATCGCCGTGGGGTTGGTGGCGTTGCTGGGTCTTTCGGGCCTGACGCGGCAGGTGGCCATCGTGCAGTCGGCCATGCCGACGGCGGTCGTCACTGGCGTGCTGGCGTCTGAGTTCGGCGCGGATGCGGAGTTCGTGACGGCGACGATCCTGGTCAGCACGGTGGCGAGCGTGGCCACGCTGACCGTCCTGCTGTCGCTGATCATGTAGCGGTGGGGCAGAGAGCAACTCTGGGTCATCGTAGGGGCGGGGCGGGTTTCGGAACCCGCCCCTATGGATTTGCCTGCGCCCCGCTCGCCGGACGCTCGATCAGTAGGAGTCTTCTTCCACAAACTGGATGGCTTCGCTCGCCACCGCGGAGGGCGGCCCTGGCGGATAGGCGGGCGGCTGGCGCGGCTGGCCGGCCGGCGCGGGGACCTGACTGGCTGCGCAATAGGGGCACAGGTTCCAGGGCAAGTCCAGCAGCTCGCCGCAGTGCGCGCAGACTTTCTTGAGCTTGGTGTGGCAGTAGGGACAGACCTGCCAGCCTTCCTTGGCTGGCCGGCCGCAGCCGGGGCAGATAGGCCGTTCCTCGATGTTCTGCAGCAGGGCCTCTTCTTCGAGCGAGCGCTCATAAGCCTCGGTCAGAGTCTCCTGCGGGCGGAGCAGCACGTAGATGATGATGCCAAACAAGCCAAGCACGGCGACCATCAGACTCGCGGCGAAGGGGGCCAACGGGTCGCGCGAGCGCTGGCGGATGTCGCGCCAGGTCCACAGGATCAGCCCCAGCCAGGTGGCGGCGATGACAGCGCCGGCGACGGTGATGGCATAGAGCAGGATGGTGTTGAGCGCTTCGCGATCCAGTGACATGCGTTGCTCCGCTGGCAATGTGAGGGGCAGGATCGCTGCCTGCCGGGCAGCTCAGACGCGGTCAGTATAGCACGGTCGGGCGCTTGACGCGATGAAGGGTGAGCATCATCCCTGGGCTGGGACGCTGGCCCCCGGGGGCAGCGTAGCCACCAGCGACACTTCGCTGAGCATGACCTCGTATTCGTGCCCGGATGCGTAGAATTCGACCTGCTGGATGACGCCGGGGCGCTCGCCGTCCGGCCAGTCGGTGAACAGGTTGCCGGATTCGTAGGTATACCAGGCCCCTTTGTTCACCTGCTCGTGTGGCTCCCAGCACGAATCGCAAATGCGCCGCCCGCCCGACGCCGGCTGGTACTCGGTGTAGAAGCCGTGATACCACACGCGGCTGTTGCCATCCTGGTCCAGGTAAGTCAGCTTGAGCATGACCGGGCACTCCGACCCGGCGATGCCGCAAGCGCTCAGGCTCTGGTGCTGAACGCGCATGGTCACGCGCAGGCGCAGGCTGTCGTACTGGCGCACGTTGAGCCCCTGCGCCCCGTTGCCGAGCACCTGGATGCAGCCGGTCTTGGCCGGGCCAGGGTTGGGCTGCAGACGCTTGATGTGGATGGTTGGGCGTCCATCCACCGTGGGGAAGTCGTAGGTGCCGCTGGGGGCGTTCGGGAAGCCGGAATCGGGCGTATGGGCGCATACCCACTCGGTCGGCCACTCCTGATTCTGCCCGAAGGTGCTGTTGGGCAGCAGGTCAATGGGCGCCGAACCGACCAGAACTTCGGCGCTGCCCGCCTCGATCTCCCCTTCGGTGCCAGGGGCCAGATGCTGGGCGGTGGCGTCGCGACCCACCAGCATGGCGCTGCCATCGCGCGAGGTGACGCGCAAGTAGGCGGTGGTGCTTTCGATCAGGAAATTGCCCTGCTCGTCAATGCGCGTAGTGCCGAGCGGGCTCTCGATCTCGATGCGCAGAAGGCGATCCAGCCCGCCGACAACCCAGACCTCGAGACGGCCAATGACCCCGGAAAGGCGCACGATGTAGGGGTCATCGCTGAGGCTGAAGCGCGGGCGAACCGCGCTGCGCAGCGTGGCCAGGCTATCGTTGTGCAGGGTGACGGTGGCGATGATCTCGCCGGAATAGGGATCGGAGAAAGCAATATAGCCCTGGGATAGATTGTCGGTGGTGAGGGTGTTGTTGTGATTCACGGTGTCGTTGCTGCGGACCGCTTTCGGGTCGGATGAATCTGGCCTGGTCAGTGCGACTGTACCCTGCCCGACGTGGAGCGTGGCGCCGAGTTGCGTCGGCGACTCAAAAACCAGCCAGCGCGCGAAAACAACCGTGCCCGTGCACATGAGCACGAAGACCACCATTGCACCGATCATGGTGATCCACGCCACGCGCTGAGGATTGGACTTGAACATCTAACTTAGACCCAGACCTTAGGCATCCATCCGTGGACCTGTCTAAACACGGCTGCTGCTCTGCTGTGCCCGGCTGCCCACGGGTAAGTGGTCAGCGAACATGAAAGCCGCTGAACTCGCCTGTTGCGGCGCCGTAGGTGACCGCAACGCGCGTGACCTGCGCGCCCGGCGGACCCTCGTGCAAGAAGATCTCGAACGCCTCAAGCGCGCGGCGCTCGCCCTCGGCGACAACCTCCACGCTGCCGTCCCAGCGGTTGCGCACCCAGCCGGACAGCCCGCGGGCCAGCGCCTCGCGTTGGGTCGTTGCGCGGAAGAATACGCCCTGCACGCGCCCCTGCACCACCGCGTGCAGCCTGGCCAGGTCCTCGCCCGGCATGTGTGCCACGATTCGCGCCTCTCCTGCCTGATGCTCCTGCTGCTGTCATTATAGCAAGCCCCCTGGTGCCTCACAATCGCGCGTCAGGGGGCCGCAGCAGAACCGCTGGTTCCTGGCTCAGTTCACTGAGGGCGGCGTAATGGGGCGGCTGCGCAGGTGGTCCACCCGGCGGTGCAGCGCCACTGCGTCTTCATCATGAGGGTTGGACTGGATGGCCTGGGTGAGGGTGATGTAGGCTGCTTCCCAGTCGCGGCGGTCAATGTAGATCAGCCCCATGTTGTAATGCACGTTAGGATAAGCCGCATCCAACTCGATCACCCGCCGGTAGGCGGCCAGCGCCCGTTCCTGCCTGGCGCGTGTGGAGAGGACAAGCTGCCCCAGGTACGCGGCGGCCAGGTTGGCCCACACCGCGGGGTTAACCGGGTCCAGGATGCTAGCCTGTTCCAGCGGCGGCACGGCCAGGCGGTGTCTGCCGGCGAGGATGTACGCGCCACCCAGGTTGAGCAGCACGTCAACGTCATGCGGATGCAGATCGTGGCAGCGCTTCAGCAGCGGGATCGCGTCCTCACCCTGGCCCCGGCTGAGCAGATCGGCGGCCTGGCGCATCTGGCGACGAAATTGCTCCTCGGAGAGATGTTCCAGGTGCGCTTCGTATTCGCTGCGCTCGGTCTGTGAGTCGTGGGGGGACTCCGTCATCAGTGTTCGCCTCCGTTCTGGCCTGGTGATCTGGAGGAATGGCAGCAGGGTTGAGCTGCTCAGTAGCGGTCGTCCTCGTCATCGAAGAGGCCGCCATCGCGTTCGTAGTCGTCTTCGCCCTCCAGGGCGGAGAGATGGCGACGAGCGGGCGATTCGTCCTCGTCAAGCACGTGGTCGAGCAGGTCCTCGTCGAGTAACTCGTCGTCAAGGTTGCTGAAGTCGAAGAGCGGGAGGACATCGTCGGCGGCCAGCAGCGCAGCGGCCTGCGCCTCGGCCACGGCATCAGCCAGTTCGTCATCCTGCTGAGAATCGGCCAGCGCGGCCAGTTCTTCAAGGACGCGATCCGCCCGTTTGCCACCGATTTCGCCCAGCGCCCAGATGGCCATCTCCTGAATCTCGCGATCGTCCTGGTAGACCAGCTCGATGAGGCGACTCAGAGCGGGGCGCAGTTCCAGTTCTCCGGCGGCGCGCGCCGCTTCGTAGCGCATTTCCGGGCGCTCGCTGGAAAGCTCGTCAACGATGCGCGACGCCCAGCGCTCATCACACGAGTGGCCCATGGCGAACACGGCGCTGACGCGCATCTCCGGTTCAGGGGCGTGATACGCGGCGCGGATGAGTTCGGCCACGCCGTCGCGCCCGCAGTTGCCGATGGCCTCCAGCGCGCGGCGGCGGACATCGATATCTTCGTCGGGGTCGCCATGCAGGGCGAACACCAGGTCTTGCAGGCGCGTGTTCAGGCTTTCGGGGAGCTTGCCCAGCTCGCCCAGAAGCACGAACTGGCCCAGGGCCTTAACGGCGGCAGCGCGCACCGCGGTGAAGGGGTCTTCCTGGGCGATGTGCATCAAGCGTTCGATGACGCGGCGGGGGCTGTCCTCTAGGACGCCTTCAATGGCTCCTGCGCGCACCTCCGCGTCCGGGTCGTCCAGGGCGGGATGAATGATGGCGCTGAAGTCAAGCTCGAAATTCGTCTCGGCGGTCTCGACCAGGCGCGCGATCAGCGCCCGCCGGCGCGAGACGGGCATGTCGGCCCACAGCGCGCCAAATTGAGCCAGGCGCGCACCGTCGAGGTCCGACAGCGCGTAGATCGCTTCGGCGGTGAACGATGCATCTGGATTGCGGAGCAGAACGACCGTGCGCTGGAAACGGTCGTTGCGTTCCTCTTCGGTGATGGCCCCGTGAATCATGCTAGCCAGTTCGCTTTCTGCTACCTGCCCGATCATCTTATGTTGTCAATGTTGATCGGGTTGAAGATGTCGTTGAGCACAGTCAGGAAGATGACGCCGAGCAGCAGCATGACGCCGATCAGGTGGATCAGCCCTTCGCGCTCCGGCTTCATCGGCTTGCCGCGAATGAGCTCGATGACTACGAAGAGAATGCGTCCCCCGTCAAGCCCAGGGATGGGCAGCAGGTTGGTGATGCCCAGAGCTACGCTGATCAGCGCGGCGAAGAGCACGATCGGGTACATCTCCCCCTCATCGAGACTCTGTTCGAAGATGGGCGCGCCGAGCTGACTAATGCCTACCGGGCTGACCGGCCGCGCCGCCTGCGGAGCGATGTCGCCGCGGATCAAGTCCCCCACGAACTCAGCCATCATGCGGTGCAGGGCGACGAACTCATCCACGCCGGTGCTGATCGCTTCACCGAGGGGTAGGGCGCGCGTGTAGGTGTGCGTGTTGCGATTGACCGCTGTCAGCCCGATGGCCGCCGGCTCGACGCCGACGATGCCGATGCCGATGCGCACGACTCCGTTTTCGTCGGCGCGCGGCTTCACAGGCAGATCGAGGCGCTCGCTGCCGCGTAGGATGGTGATCACGATCTCTTCGGACTCGTGCGCCTGGGTGTACTGCTGAAGCTGTTCTATGCTGGTGAGCTCGATCCCGTCCACCGCAACGATGAGGTCTTCGGGCAGGAAGCCGGCGTCGTAGGCGGGCATGCCGCGCTCAACCGTGTCAATGTAGACGCGCTCGATAGTCTGTGCGGCTGACGGGGCGATGGTCAGTGAGGTGTCGAACGTCTCAGCGTCGCGTGCGACCTGCAGGGTGATCGTCTGGCCAGTGCTGCGGGCGATCAGGCGGTTGAACACGTCGGCGGACTCAACTGGCTGACCGTTGACGGCGCTGATGATATCGCCGGGCTGAAGGCCAGCCTCAGCCGCTGCCGAGGCGGGCAGCACGTCGTACACGGTGACATCAGCGCGGGCGAAGGGCTGGCCGACCAGGGCAACGAAGACGAACAGCACGAGCGCCGCCACGAAATTGATGCCCGGCCCGCCGATGAGGAAGAGCATTCGCTCCCAGGGCGACGCCTGGAAGACGCTCTTGGGGTTTTTGACGCCCCGCTCCTCGATCTCGCGGCGGTCGGCGCTCAGCTCGTCGGGACTCTTCTGGCGGACGAAGTCTTCGCCGTAGGGCCGCACAAAGCCACCGATGGGCAGCCAGTTGAGCGTGTAGATCGTGTCCCCTTTGGTGAAGAGCTTCTTGGCGTGCGGCGGGAAGCCGATGCCGAACTCCAGGACGGTGATGCCGACCAGCTTGGCGCCGATGAAATGGCCCAGCTCGTGAATGACTACCAGAGGAACCAGGACCAGCACAAAGGAGGCCAGCCCCAGCAGAAAGTTGTCCATCCACCCACCTCAGTCTACTTTTCGCCCAAGGAAATGGGGCGTCGAGCAAGGACGCCCCCGGTTAGCTCAGATACGACGCGCACAGCGGGATTGACTTAGCTTATGCTGAGATTATAGCTTTCGGGCGAGGCTGCGGCAAGACTCGCCGCGATCTGGAGCGCTATTTCACCCGCGTGGAAAGCACGCGAACGGCGCCCGCCGCGCGCAGCGCAGCGGTCACCAGGGCAGCGTCCGGCTCGCGTACCAGGGCGATGATGGTGCCGCCGCGCCCGCCGCCAGAGAGCTTGGCGCCCAGCGCGCCCGCGTCGCGCGCCGCCTGGCACAGCCTGTCTAGCGCGTCCGAGGAGATGGTTAGCTCGCGGAGCAGGGCGTGATTCTCGTCCATGAGGGGGCCGAGCGAGTCTAGATCGCCCGCCTTGATGCTCTGGCGGGCAGCGCGCACAATCTCCCCGATACGTCCGAAGATGGCGTCCAGCCGGGGCGGGTCGGCGTCGTGCAGGCGGCGCACGTCGCCGACAGTCAGGCGAGTGGGGCTGCCCTGGCCACTGTCGGCGACAAGCAGGGTGAAGGGCCGGGCGACGGAGAATGTTTGCGGCACGGTCCCGCGCACAAAGTAGACGGGGTGAGCGTAGACGATCACCGTGTTGTCAATGCCGCTCGGCGTGCCGTGATGGCGTTTCTCGACCTCGTAGACCAGCGGGTTGAGCGCGTCATCGGGCAGAGGAGCACCCAGGGCGGCGGCCAACGCGCGCATGATGGCTGCCGCCAGCGCAGCCCCACTGCCCAGCCCGCTGGCGACCGGAATGGTCGAGCGCACCGTCAGGCGCAGGTCGGGCATGGGGGCGTGCAGATGCTGCAAAACGAGGCGGGCGGGATAGACCAGCGCGTCGAAGAATGGGCTATCTGGCGCGGCCTCGGCGGCGATGATGGTCCGGTCGAGATCGGCAGCATAAATGACCAGTCCGCTCCCCGGCGAACCCGGCTCCGCGGTGACAGTCACCTGCACGGCGGTTAGCGGCACGGCGATAGCAGGCTGCCCATAGACGACGGCATGTTCGCCGAAGAGGATGATCTTGCCCGGCGCTGACGCGCTGATGGCAGCCATAGACGTGAGGCGCCGCTCTCTACAGGACGTACAGTACCACGCCGGCCGTGCCCACCCACAAGACGACAGCCAGCAGCAGCGGCACATCCTCGAATAGCAATTCGTCGGGGGCGCTGCCCTGCCCGCGCACGTGAATCAGGTACAGGTAACGGAAGATGCCGTAGATGACGAAGGGGATGGTCAGCATCATGCTGTAACCGTTGACGCGGATGGTGGTCGCTTCGACGGTGTAGAGCATGTAGGCGAGCACGCTGCCGGTTGTGACCATGCGCAGCATGTCGTCGAGGAGGGCCATGTTGTAGTCTTTGTACGCAGCGCGCACGTTCTCGGCGTCTTCGGCCAGCAGGATCAGTTCCTGGCGGCGCTTGCCGATGGCCAGGAAGAGCGCCAGCAGCCCGGCGCAGAGGTAAAGCCAGGGCGAGAAGTGGGTCACTTCAATGACCACGATGCCGGCGACCACGCGCAGCACGAACCCTCCGGCGATGGCGAAGACGTCGAGCAGCACGATATTCTTCAGGAAGAACGAGTAAGCGATATGCAGCGCCAGGTAGGCCAGCAGGACGGCGGTCAGCTTCCAGGTCAGCAGCAGACTGCCGGCCAGGGCGATCAGCGGCAGCACGGCGGCAGCGGCAATCGCCCAACTGACCGGCAGTTGCCCGGAGGCCAGGGGGCGGTTCCGCTTGCGCGGGTGGAGGCGATCGCGCTCCATGTCCACCAGGTCGTTGATCAGGTAGATGCTGCTCGCGGCCAGGCAGAGCAGGATGAAAGTGCTCCCCACGCGCAGCAGCGGCTCAGCTTGAGTGAACTGGCGATCGAACAGAATGGCGGCGAAGACAAAGCCGTTCTTGGCCCACTGGATCGGGCGCATCGTCACCAGCAGGCCACGCAGGGGGACCGGCAGGATGTTCCACATAGGCCGCAGCGCGGTTTTCACCGAGTGCACGTCATTCCCTCCACTCCGGCAACGCTCACTGTGGGCGCATTATACCAGGGTTAGCCGCCGGGCCATAGTCCGGCGCGAGGGTGGGGGCACGCCCGACGTTGCGGTAGACTCCGCGCCAGGGACCGAGAGAAAGGCGGCGTCATGGTGGACAAGGTGCGGCTGGATGTGCTGGTCGCTGAACGCGGGCTGGCGCCCAGCCGCGAGGCGGCGCGGCGCATGATCATGGCCGGTGAGGTGCGCGTTGAGGGGGAGGTGCACGACAAACCGGGGGCGCGCGTCGCTCGCCAGGCGGCCATCGAAGTGCGCCAGACGCCCCGCTTCGTAAGTCGCGGCGGGGATAAGCTGGCGGCTGCGCTGGTCGCCTTTCCGGTGGAGGTGCGCGCTCGGGTGTGCGCTGACATTGGAGCGAGCACAGGCGGGTTCACCGACTGCCTGCTGCAGCACGGGGCGCAACGCGTCTACGCCATAGACGTGGGCTACGGGCAGCTCGACTACCGGCTGCGATCCGATCCGCGCGTCGTGGTCATGGAACGCACCAACGCCCGCCATGTGGAAGCGCTCGACGAGCCGGTGAGCCTGGTGGTGGCCGATGTCTCATTCATCTCGCTGCGCTACCTGCTGCCGGTGGTGCGCCGCTGGCTGACCAGCCCGGCGGACTTGATCCTGCTGATCAAGCCGCAGTTCGAGGCGGGCAAGGGGCAGGTCGGCAAGGGAGGAGTGGTGCGCGATGCCGGGACTCATCGCCGCGTGCTGGCCGATGTGCTGGGGGCGGCACAGGCGGACGGTTTCGCCGTGGGCGGGCTGATCCGCTCGCCGCTGAAGGGGCCGGCGGGCAACACCGAGTTCCTGGTATGGCTGTCCGCAGGGCGGGCGACCCAGGCTGCGGCTGTGGACGAGCTGATCGCAGGGGTGCTCGGCAGCGAGGCTGACCCCAGCGACGAGCAAACCCCAGGGTAATCGCCATGCGTCGTGCCGGATCGTGGTGCCAGTGAAATTGGCATTTTGCGGCTGTGCACGTATCATAGAGACTGTCGGGTCACCCCCGCTGTCCCACGAAGGACGTCTGGATGATGCAGGTCTGCCCCCATTGTAGTCGCCCCAGCCCAGATACGGACGCATACTGCGCCATCTGTGGTCATATCCTGCCCAATGCCCTGGTCGAAGCGGAGCGAGCCGCCACTGTCCGGTTACACGACGGGCTGTATGATGGGCTCGAGCCGCGCCGCCGGTGGGGGACGGCGTACTTCGAGCGCCAGAGCAAGCTGCGCCTGCACTTCCGCGATACTGAAGAGGCGATCCTCCTGGAGATCGAGCACGAAGTAGTGGTGGGACGCGCTCACAACGAGCCGGACGTGCCCAAGCCAGATGTGGACCTGCTGCCCTATGGAGCGCTGGAGAAGGGCGTCTCTCGCAACCACCTGATGCTTGTGCGCGAACACGATACAGTGGTGGTCACCGACATGGGCAGTGCCAACAGCACGCACCTCAACGGCCAGCGCCTGATGCCCTACGAGCCCCGCATCCTGCGCGACGGCGACGAACTGCGGATGGGTCGGCTGGTTGTCAGCGTCTCATTCACCTGAACGGCAGCAGCGCACCAGCCCGGGGCCATTCACGACTCATCATGACCGAATTGACCAAGGTCCAGGAACGGCTGAACGTCGAATTCCGCAACCTCTCGCTGTTGCAGCGGGCGCTCACGCACCGGTCGTACCTGAACGAGCATCCCGAACACTCCCTGGAAGACAACGAGCGGCTGGAGTTCCTGGGCGACGCGGTGCTGGACTTCATCGCCGGGGCGTGGCTCTATGACCGCTTCCCGGAGATGGATGAGGGACGGCTGACCCGCCTGCGCGCCGGCCTGGTGCGGACGGAGACGCTGGCCTCGTTTGCGCTGCGCTACCGTCTGGGTGAAGCGCTCTTGTTGGGCAAGGGCGAGGATGACTCCGGGGGGCGCGAGCGCCAGAAGAACCTGTGTGGCGCATTCGAGGCGGTGATCGGTGCGCTCTACCTGGATCAAGGTATGTCCGCCGTGCGCGCTTTCGTCGAGCCGCTGCTGGGACCCGCCCTGGCCGACTTGCTGGCCCGCGATGCCGAGAAGGATGCCAAGAGCCTGCTGCAGGAATGGAGCCAGGCGACGCTCGGCGAGACGCCGTCCTACCGCACCGTTGAGAGTGTCGGCCCGGATCACGCCAAGCAGTTCACGGTGGAAGTGCTGATCAGGAATACCGTCTGTGGCGTAGGGGCAGGCTCGAGCAAGCAGGGCGCGGCACAGGATGCCGCGCAGCGGGCGCTGGCCGCCATTGAGGCGGGCGAAGTCGTCTTTGAGGGACGCTGACGGCGGGCGGATTCGTTATTGGTTGTTGGTTTTTGGTCGTTGGTTCTTGGTAGAACATAGCCGAAGCGGAGCTGCCTTCACCAAGGACCAGTTACCAAGAACCAATCGCCGATCACCAAAAACCAATCACCAAGAACCTCAGATCAGTACGGTGGGTGCAGGAAAGCCGTCAGTGGTGGGAAGAGCACGTCGGCGAACAACTGCGCCTCTCCCCGGATGGCCACGTCCGGGTAGGCAGCCGCTAGCGCTGTGCGGTCGCGCCAGCCGAGCACCAGCGGCGCGAGCAGGTTGGGCGGTAGTGCCAGGTGTACCGCCCCCCTGGCTGCACCAGTCGAGTCTCGATCCACGCGGGTGATCTGTCCTTCGCACAGGTACAGAACGATCTGCTCGCGGTACAGGTCCAGGCAGACCGCGCGCGTGGTCCCGGCCAGGAAGCTCGCCGCCAGCCGACGCTCCAGCACTGGCGCGATCTGGCGCAGCAGGCGGACCGGGTCCGGCACATGAATCTGCCAGGCATAGCGCCCGACGCTCTGCGCGCCCCAGGCTCGCCCAAGAGCGACCAGGGGATTGCCGTCCGGGGCGGACAGGCGGATGAAGGGCTTGCCGCGCGCCATCGCCTGCGCCTTGACCTGGCCGAGGACCGCCCGCGCCGCGTCCAGCGGGAGCCAGGAGGTCTCCCCGACGGTCAACCCCTCGCCGAACCCGAACCGCTCCACACGCCAGTAGCCGACCGGCCCGCCGCCGGAATCGAGGATCAGCCAGGTCTCGGATGCAGTCCCGGAGAGCGGCTCGTGCTCAAGCAAGAAGCGCCAGGCGGATTCAGCGCGCTGCGCGCTGATGTCGAGATGGCGCGCGGCTTCGTCATACAGACAGACGAGCGCGGGTACATCGTCCGGCGTGGCCCGGCGAAAAGCGCTCTGCCCGGCGAGCGCTTCCGCCTCGGGCGGCACCTGGTCGAAGCGCAAGTGCCAGCCACCTTCGAGTGGGAGCGCGTACTCGTAGCCAAGCTGGCGGTAGAAGTAAGGGATGCCCTGGATGTGGCTGAGGTGAAAGTCCCCTTCGGCGAGCAAGCTCTTGAAGCGGCGGTCGAGGGCGCGCACCAGTCCACGCCGGCGGTAGTCGGGGGCCGTCCCGACGATGCCCATCTCCGCGCTGCGCAACATCACGTCAGCGTAGCGCCACGTCCAGGGGATGAGGCACAGCGAGGAGACAATCTGCCCCGTTGCCGCCTCTTCAACGATCAGCCAGTACTCCGGGCGCGAATCGGGATGGTGCAGGGCCAGGCCGCGTGTCAGGCTGGCGGCGTGGGCGTCTTTGTGGACGACAGCATTGAAGGCGGCCAGTCGCTCGACATCGGCGGGCGAGGCGAGCGATCGCAGGACGAGGCCATCGCCCAGCGGCTGGCTACAGGTTTGGACAGGGCTGAACAACAAGGCTGCTCCTCACGGGCGCGAGCGGGCGGCACGCCGGCCGCCTAAGGCGGACAGGCCACTCCCTCGCGGCGGCTGACAGCGACGATGGTTGGGCGGTGATCAGACGTGCGGGCCGCCTCGGCGCTGTGGTCCACCATGGCGCCAGTGAGCGGCAGCCTGTACATCCAGAGGTAGTCGAAGCGGGCGGCGGTGCCGTCAACCAGGAAGACGGTCATCGCCTGCTCCGCGCGCAGGCTGGCGATCGGGTCCTGCAGCGCCGGGTTGCCCAGAGCGGCAAAGAGCGGCGAGTCTGGCCCGCGATAGAGCGGCGAGTCCGGGCCGAAATTAAAGGTGCCGCCAACGACGATGCGCTCACTCCAGTCGGGGTTGTGCCAGGCCGCGATCCAGTCGAGCATACGCCGGTACTGCCGGTTCTGATCTTGCTCACCTTCGGGGATGGGCAGGCCATCGCGCTCGGCGACGCGGAAGCCGAGCCAGGCGTTGTAGACGTACAACGGCCCCAGACCTGGGCCGAGCGGGTCGGCAACCAGCCGCTCTGGATTGAGGGTGACCTGCATGACCGCCGCCTGGTTGCCTTCGCTGGGCAGATGCAAGCCGCGCACTGTCTCGATGGGTACGCGGCTGAGCACAGCAATGCCCTGCAGGGCCTCATTCTGCGGGAAGAAGGCGGCTTCCATGCGCAAGCGGCGGGCGAGCCACAGCACCTGATCCACGCCGAAACTGGCCATGCGCCCAGTTTCCACTTCTTGCAGCAACAGGACATCCACGCCGTTCAGCTCAGCAAGCTGGGCGACGCGCTCCAGGTTGGGGTCGAAGAACTGCGAGTAGCCGCCGTGAATGTTGAAGGTGGCGATGCGCAGGCAGTCGGGGTTGGCCGGGCGGCGGACGATGCTGCCGGACGCGGCGACAGCCCCGGCGTAGCTAACCCCGACGACCAGCAGCAGCCCGGTCAGGGTGTAGAGACCGCGCCCGCCGCGCCAGGGAATGCGCCGCCGCCACAGGATCATGGGGATGGACAGCACGAGCGCGGCGATGAGGGCCAGGCCCAGCCCCATGCCGCGGAACGAGCGCAGCACATCGTCTACGTTCTGGTACGGCTCGGACAGCTCGCGCACGTAGGCGTAGTCGTAGGTGAAGTAATCGCCCACGGCCAGCGCCGCGAAGCCGATGGGGCAGAGCAGCATGGCGACGCCGGTCAGGTTGCGGCGTGGCAGCCCGACATCGAGCAGCCACCACAGCGACAGGCCGACGAGGAATTGGGCGGCCACCAGGGCCAGGCCGGCCGGTAGACCGTCGTAGCGACGGCCGGCGACAAGCAGCAAACTGAGCAGCAGCATCCACAGCCAGCCTCGCCACACGGTGTCGAACATGCCGGCGAAGCGCCGCGCCTGGTCGCGCACCTCCGGCACCAGCGGCAGCGTCGTCGCCGCCAGCAGCCAGGGCACCAGCGCGCTGTAGCCCAGCCCCGACCAGCGGGCGGCGGCGTTGGGCAGAGCCAGCACGGTGAACTCCAGGAACAGCACCGCGCCGAGAGCCAGGCCGCCCCAGGCATTCATCTGCCCGGCGAGCGGAGGCGCATAGCCCTCCTGCTGACGTGCGGCGGCGGCAGCGCGGCGCTCCAGATACCACAGCAGCACGGAGAGCAGGATGAGGACGATGGTCGCCGCGGCGATCAGGGTGCCCATTTCCAGCTCAACCTGCCCGGCGATGTCCAGGCGATAGTTGCGCTGCCAGGTGCGGTCGAAGGTGTCGCCCAGCGCCCGGATAATCTGGTCGCCAGCGAAGCCGAGGAGCAAGGCCGGCGCGAAGAACGTGGGGCGACGAGTCACGATCAGCGCCAGATAGAGCAGGCTAGCCCCAACGACCAGCGACGCGGCGGGCACCTGCAAGTCAGCCGCCTGCAGGGCCATCGAGCGGCCCAGTGCCACCAGGATCACGGCCAGGGGTAGGCTCCAGCGCCAGCGGCGGATGATGACGCTGAGCAGGGGCAGAAGCAACAGCCCGACGAGAATGGCGATCTCCACCTGGACGGTGGCCAGACGGACCGCGCCGGGGATGCCACTGAGCGCCGCCGGGTTGGCCACGCGCTCGACGAGGTCGGCACTGCTGGCGCGGGCGTACAGCGCGGCGTAGGTGAAGCGCACAGCCTGGACGAGGAACAGACCAACAGCGCCGGCTTCCAGGGTGCGAAGAAGGTCCTGTCGTATGTGCGACATGGGCGAATTGCCTCGCGTATGCAGTTCAGAGCAACTGTAGTGCTGTGTGGCTGCGACTCACCCCCGTATTGTACGCGCAGTTCTTGTTCTTGCCAGCCGTTGGGAACAGCGGGGTGCGTGCAAAGGTTGTCAGTGACTCGCTGGACGCGGGGCATTGACCTCACCCCCAGTCTCGCTGTGCTCGGCTTGCCCCCTCAGCCACGCCGTGGAGAGAGGGCGGCGAGGCCCGCGTCAGTGGGCCGAGCGGGGGTTGTAGGGGCGGGTTTCGAAACCCGCCCCTGCCAGGGCGCAGCAGAGCGGCACCCCTTCTGCCTGACGGTTGCAGCGCAGCTCCCCTCGCGAGGGCTGTACGGCATGAAACTGGGTTATAATAGACAGAATATCTTGAAAGGAAAGAGACCATGCAGCACGCCCGCACACTGCTGACCGGTGGCACGGTGTTGACCCTCAACGAGCGGCTGGATCACTACGCGCCCGGGGCGGTGGCCATCCACGATGACAGCATCATCGCCGTGGGGCCAGAGGAAGCCGTGCGAGCCCAGGTCAGCGCCGATACGGTGGTGGACTGCCGGGGACAGATCGTGATGCCGGGGCTGGTCAACGCGCACACGCACATGCCCATGTCGCTGCTGCGGGCGATGGCCGATGACCTGCGCCTGGATGTGTGGCTGATGGGCTACATGATGCCGGTCGAGCGCGAGTTCGTCAGCCCGGACTTCGTGCGGCTGGGCACTGAGCTCTCGTGCGCCGAGATGATTCGCGGCGGGACGACGCTGTTCGCCGACATGTACTACTACGAGGCGGACGTGGCCGCGGCGGTGGCAGCCGCCGGACTGCGTGGCGTCTGCGGGCAGACGGTGATGAAGTTCCCCGCGCCCGATGCTGAGAGCTACGAGGCCAGCCTCGCCTACACGCGGCGTTTCATCGAGCAATGGCGCGGTCACCCGCTGATCGTGCCATCTGTGGCTCCGCACGCACCGTATACCTGCACGGACGAAATCCTGCAGGGCTGCGCCGACCTGGCCGTCGAGTACGACGTGCCGCTGCAGATTCACATCCTGGAAACGCGCCAGGAGGTGGAGGATAGCTGGGCGGCCTATGAGAAGAAGGTTGTCAACCGCGTGGTCGAGCTGGGCGTGTTTCGCGCCAAGACTATCGCCGCTCACTGCGTCCACGTAGATAGCGAGCAGATCCGCCTGCTGGCCCAGCACAAAGTCGCAGTGGCGCACAACCCGACCAGCAACCTCAAGCTGGCAAGCGGCATCGCGCCGGTCATCGAGATGCTCGAGCGGGGAGTGCGGCTGAGCATCGGCACCGACGGCGCGGCCAGCAACAACGATCTGGACATGTTCGAGGAAATGCGCCTGGCAGCCCTGCTGGCCAAGGGCGCGACCTACGACCCGGTCGTGCTGCCAGCCAGGGATGCGTTGCTGATGGCGACGCGCTGGGGCGCTGAGGCGTTGCATCTGGGGCACCTGACCGGCAGCCTGGAGCCGGGCAAGCGCGCTGACCTGATCGTGCTCAGTCACGATCCGGTGCACAACGTGCCGCGCTTCGGGCGCGACCCCAATGCCGTATACTCGCAGGTGGTCTACGCCGGACAGGCGGCGGACGTGCAGCATGTGATGGTCAACGGGCGCTGGCTGATGCGCGAGCGCGCGCTGCTGACGCTCGATGAGGCGCGCATCCGGCGCGAAGCCGAGGCATACGCGCGGCGGATGGACGCCTTCCTCATTGCGCGCGAGGGCAATGTCCTCAACAAGCTGGTGGCTATCGGAGGGCTGCAGCAAGAGGAGAGCTTCGAGATTCAGGTCAAGGCACTCGTCACCGGCGATGGCGAGGAGCTGATCGGACGGCTGTTGCGCGACCCGGCGGTGCAGGTTGTCAAGCACAACCACTATCGCCAGTACGACACGTACTTCCTCTTCGATGACGATGATCAGGGCCGCGTCCGCTACCGCGAGGACGATTTCATCGGAGCGTCCGGCGACCCGGAATCAGTGCGCACGCGACTGACGTACACCATTCCGGACAAGGCGCGCGAGTTCGATGAGGCCGTGCTGCTCTCGCATTCGCGCTTCATCGCGCCGGCAGACCGGCCGCTGCGCTTCTACCGCGAGTATTTCAAGGCGCACCGTGAATGCGAGGTGCACAAGGATCGCCTGCGCTGGCATGTCCTGTACAAGGGCGTGCTGTTCTACGTGAATCTCGATCATGTCGTCGAGCCGCAGACCGAGCATCGTTACGTCGAGATCAAGTCGCGCACCTGGTCGCAGCGCGACGCCGAGTACAAAGCAGCGCTGGCGGCGGAGATCCTGGATGAGGTACTGGAGATTCAGCCGGAAGAGCGCGTGCGCATGGAGTACGTCGATCTGTGCTAGCGGATGGCTGAGCGGCAGGGCGCGACGCCGGTTGTAGCGGCACAGAGCACTGCAAAAGGGCAGCCCCTCACCTGGTGGGGCTGCCCTTTGTTGGTCTTGCTGGAGGCAGACGAACTGCCCGATCTATCACTCGATCGGGTTGTCCAGGCGAAAGCCGTGCCCGCGCACAGTGACCAGGTACTGGTGATCGGGGTCTACTTCGGCCAGACGGTCGCGCAGGCGGCGCACCAGGGCGTCAATCGCCTGCTCGCTGACTCCCTCGCCGACTGCTTCCGGCCAGACAGCTTCGATCACCTCGTCGCGGGTGCAGACGGCGCCCGGCTCCTCATAGAGCAACTCCAGCAGCCGGTATTGGGGCAGGCTGAGCGGCGGGTCCACTTCGATCCCCTTGATGAACACGCGCCGCGATCCCTGGTTGATGACCAGCCGGCCCAGCGCATGAGGCAGCTCGTCCATCAGCAGAGGAGCCGTGGCCTCGGAGCCGACGAAAGTGATCTTGACGGCCAGGGCAATCTGAATCTCGTCGCCGTCCTTAAGCGGGACACTGGTCGCCTTGATTTGCCGCCCGTTGACCCAGGTTCCGTTCTTGCTGTCGAGGTCTTCCAGGTAGTACACATCCCGGTCGCGGAAGATGCGAATGTGCTCGCGCGAGACCTGGCGTTCCGGCAAGACCAGGTCGCATTCTCCCCCGCGCCCGATGACCAGCTCGTCCTCACGGATGGTCCAGCGCTGGCCAGCTTTTTCGCCCTCGTGAATGATGAGAACGGGTTTGTCTATTGCGTTTGACATAACACTCTTCCTCGCCAATGGTAGCTCGCGGGGCTGGCGCGAAGGCACACACCCAGGGTGATCGCGCTGTCTGTTAGGAGTATAACGACTCTGGCGATGTACCTCAAGCCCGGCGCTCCCCTACGCACCGCCGACGGGTCGGGGGGCGTGACCAGCCAATGGCCTAATTAAACTGGGGGAATTCCGTCTCGTCAAGTGGCTGGCACGACGGCACGACGGGCATGAGCAGAGGATGACGGCGATCTGTCTGCTGCGGTATGGGCGTCAGTTGTGCGACAACTCAACGTTAATGACGACTGGGCTTTCGGTGGTCTCGCCGACGGCGAGGCCATCGGCGTTGACTGGCAGATACCCCTCGGCGCGCACGAGCATGCTGTAGAGCAGCGGGCGCTCGTCGGTGCCGCGCGGCAGCAGCCCGGAGAGCAGGAAGCGCCCTTCGCTGTCGGCCAGCGAGACGCCAAACACCTGGCTCTGCGTCCAAAGGAAATCTTCGACGCTGAACTCGGCCTGCAACACAATGAACATCGCGCCGGGGATGCCCTGGCCGGTCTCCGCGTCGGTGATGCGCCCGCTCATCTGCACGCCGGCGGCGCTGGCAAAGACGCCCACCGGAAGCTGGCCGAGTCCAACCCTGGCCGTGACAGTGCCGCGTGAGATGCTGCCGACGAGGATCTCAAGGCCGTACGTGCCGTCTGGCAGGGCGTCCAGGCTATCCAGGCCGAGGAAGAAGTTCTCGCCTTCGGAAGGCGCGCTCCACGGCTCGGTGACCTCAAACAGCACGTCGCCATCCACCAGCCAGCGACGAGTCCAGGGCGTGCCGGGCGCGAGCAGACGCCAGTTGAAGAAAGCATAGAGTTGCTCAATCCCTGCAGGGAAGTCGCTGCGGACGGAGCCGGTGGGCACGCCACTGATCTGCTGGTCGGTGAAACGGAAGTTGGTGAAGATCGTGGTGTCCGCTGCTTGCGCGCCACCAGCAACGATGAAGTCGGCGGTGGCGCTGAGCGCATTCTCGATGTACAGCTCCAGCCGGTACTGGCCGGGCACGAACTCGCCGGTGGCAGGCATCACCCAGGTGCCCTGCGTCTCCCCTTCCCATGCCTGCGTGCCGCGCAGAATCTCAGCGCGCTCGAAGTACCAGATGTAGCTCCATGAGATGCCGGGAGTCATGTTGCGATAGTTGAAGCGCGCCTGGATGGCGCTGCCCTCTGGCAGCAGATAGCTCGTGCCGACCAGGTTGCCGTCAGGGTTCAGAAAGCCGAAGACCACATCGGTGAACTGCGGGTTCGCGCGCGGGCCACCGCCCACGATCAGGCTCTGGCTGGCGATCTCGCGACCTTCGATGAACAGCCGGAAGTTGTAGAGGCCGTTCTCCCAGGGCGTGCCGGAGCTGCCGATGAACCACGTGCCGCGCCTACCACCACTCCAGGTTGTGGGGGGCAGGCTGTGCGTCGCGCTGGGCACGTCGTCTATCGAGACGCGCAGCTCGTAGATCATGCCGTCCACCATGTTGTCGTAGTCGAACACCAGGTAGAGACTGGTGGTGCCGGTGGGCACGCCGGTGACGACGTTGGTGGCCGCCCCGCCTTCATTGATGCGCGTGGTGAAAAAGAGGCGACTGAAGCGAGAAGCCTCGGTGGGTGGCGGCGTGAACGGGCGCGGGGATTCCTCGCCCTGGCGGATGCCCAGCGTCGCCGCGCGGACCAGGCCGTGCGCCAGCCGCGATGGGCGCAGGGCGCTGATGAACCCGCCCACCGGCACGCACTGGTCGTTGGTGTCGGCGCGCCCATCTGCGTTCGAGTCCTGGATGATGCGGCAGTCCACGGTGGTGCCACCGACTCGCGCCGGGGCAATGGTCGGGATGCCGATGAGCTTGCCATCGCGGTTGTAGGCTCCGCCGCCGCTCATCGTGCCGGGGATGGTCGCCCGCGTGCGAATCCAGGCGCGCTCGCCGGCGCGCGCCTCGGCGGTGAACCCGCTGACCGTGCCGCGCGTGACCTCGACCGGCGCGTCGCCGAAGTCGGGATAACCGACGATGGTGATCGTCTCGTCGAGCGCCACCTGCAGCGAATCGCCCAGCTCGGCAAAAGGCAGGGTGAGCGCTCCTGGCTCGATGACCCGCCCATCCAGATAACCGGTGATCCGCAGCACGGCGAGGTCGAGGCCGCGGCTGGCGTCCACAACCTCGGCGGTATAGGTGGGGATGGGCGGCTCGCCGAGGCGCACGGTGATGGCGATGGCGATGGTGTCCGAGCGGCAGGTCTCGCTGGGCAGGGCGATGTGGGCATTGGTCAGGATCAGCCCGTCGGCGCTGACCAGCGTTCCCGACCCGATGCAAGAGATGACGGGCTGACCACGGCTGTGGTAGGTCTGCATGATGAACACGGTCGCCCGCTTGATCACGTCTTCGTTCAGCTCGACGAGGGGCGGCGGCGCGATCTCCTCATCCACGTCTTCGCCGTCCTGGGCGACGATGGGCGCGGCAAGGGGCAGGGCAAGGCTCTCGATCAGCAGAAGGATGGCTGCCCCCAGGGCCAGCAACAGCCGGGTGAGTCGGCGCGGCATCAGAAGATCTCCACGGTTTGCAGCAGGTTCTCGAAGCGGTAGAGGTTGGCGTCGAAGGCCGTGCGCTCCTCGCGGTAGGTGATGACGACCGCCTGCCCGCGGCGCAGCACGACCACGTCCACGCCCTGGACCACAAGGGGCACGCTGGCCTGGAAGGGGTTGGGGTCGTCCTGGGTGTAGGCGTAGACCATGCGCTTGGCCGGGTCGCCGCGCAACGTCTGATCGCTGCGGGCGATCTCCTTGTAGGTGGAGAAGCGCGGCGCCCGCTGCATGTAGAGCAGATCGAGCACGGTATTCGGGGTGGCGTCGGGGCCGATGGGCAGCACCGCGATCTGCAGGGTAGTCTTGAAGGGCAGGGCGTCCGGGTCCTGGGCACGCACCACGAAATCCTCCCCTTTAGACTCGAGAAGCCACTCTCTGGGCAATTGAGCGCGGACGCCCGCCTCCAGGTCCTCGAACGTGCGCGTGGCGCCGAGGGCCGCATCGCGCAGCAAGATGCCCAGCACCAATGTGCCTGCGGCCATGAGCAGGGCCAGGTAGTTGTTCCAGCGCCGGACAAAATCCAGGCCGGGCGAGTCAGCGGAGGAGGAGTGACCGATCATAGGGCGCGCCTGGGACTGGCGAGCGCCTGGGCACGTGCGTCGGCGCTGGCGATGACGAAGGCGACGGTGGCGAACAGGATGGCAACCAGGCCGAAGGCCAGCAGCAGACCGAGCAAGGGCGAGCTGCCGGTTTCGACGACGCTGGGGCTGCCGGTGATGGCGATGGCGCGGAAGGCATAGTGCGCGCCGCTGACCAGTGAGGCGATGCCCAGGCCGATCGGCAGCCAGAAGATGCTCGTCCGCCCGATCCACAGCTCGGCCAGGAAGAAGCCGACGATCACTCCCACGGCGAGATGCGGCAGGGTGATGCTGGTCACGCGCAGCGCGGTCGCCAGCAGGGTGGCATCGGTGAACAGGGCGAAACGCAAGTTGAGCACGACGGCGTAGCCGACTGATACCGCTAGGCCGTAAGCGATACCGTCGAGGCGCTGGGTGATGCGCCGTGGCCAGACGGTGTAGCGCAGGACGAGGTACTTGAGGAACTCGGCGGTGAAGCCGATCGTCGCCGCGTAGCCGAGCAGACGCCCGCCGAATTCCGCGCCCGGCAGCCAGCGCTGCGGCACAAATACGTGCTCCTCCAGCGGCACGGCGACCGCGTTGGCGACCAGTGCGCTGAGAATGAGCACGCGCAGCAGGTCCGGGCGTGGGCTGAGGGCGCGGCGCTCGCCCCCGTAGGAGAAAACGAGCCACAGCGCCAGTGGCAGCAGGGCCAGCCCGACGCGCGCAAGCGGATCGCGCAGGTCGTGGGGCAGGACGCCGAAGAGCATGGTCAGCGCGTACAGGACGGAGACTACCCCAAACAGCGCCAGCACTTCAAGCCACGCAGTGCGCCACACGCGCCGGTAGGGGTAAATCTCTTCAACTTCCGGTTCGGGAGCCAGGAGAACAGGCTCGAACGACACGAATACGCTCCTTGATTTGGATCGCGGCCCAGGCGGTGGTACACTCGCCGCGATTCTACCGCAGCCCCGGAAGAGCGCCCAACGTCTCGCCGGGAGTGCATTTCACAAAGGAACGAGATTCGTGAACCGCAGAGGGACGCAGAAAGAACAAGACTTCCGAAGTCTTCGGAGACTTCGGAAGTCTGTCTTTCCCGTTTTCTCCGCGCTCTCCGGGCCTCTGCGGCGATGTTTTGTCCCTGAACTGGACCGGGCTGAGTGAGGGTACTGACGTGCTGACCCCTGCTTCTACGCGCCGGCGACTGCCGGTGAGTCTTGGCGTTCTTGGCGTGCTGCTTGCTATCCTGTGTCTGGCCAGCGTGGTGGTGCTGGTCGTACTGCTGCGCGGGGACCTGGGCGACGAGGACGAAGGCAACCGCATTGTCTACGGGCTGACGCTCAATCCCTCCGGGCTGGACCCGCACATCCACATCTCCAGCGAACTGGGCATCCCCTTCTTCTCGGTCTACGACACATTGGTTTACCGTCACCCGCAGACGATGGACTTCGTGCCAGGCCTAGCCGAGCGCTGGGAGATGGCTCCGGACGGCCTGACCTGGACGTTCAGGCTGCGCCAGGGCGTGACCTTTCATGATGGCACACCCTTCAACGCCCAGGCTGTGGCGGCCAACCTGGATCGCATCACCAACCCGGAACTGGCATCGGGCAAGGCCCTGGCACTGCTCGGCTCGTATACGGGGTACACGATCGTGGACGACTACACCATCGCGCTGCATCTGGCCGAGCCGTTCGCGCCACTGCTCGACGGGCTGAGTCAGGTCTACCTGGGCATGGCCAGCCCAGCGGCGCTGCGTGAATACTCCAAGAACACCTACCAGTGGCACCAGGTCGGTACCGGGCCGTACCGGCTGGAAGAAGTTGTGCCCGGCGACCACATCACGCTGCGGCGCAACGACGACTATGCCTGGGGCCCCGTGTTCTACGCTGAGGCGACCAGCCAGTCGGTTGACACCATCGAGTTCCGCTTCTTCGAGGACCCGGCGACGCGCAGCCTGGCGCTGGAGAGCGGCGAAGTGCAGATGATCGGCGAGCTGCTGCCGACGGACGTTGAGCTGCTGCTGGGCAACACGCAAGTGCGGGTCTTGCGGGTGCCGATCCCTGGTCTGCCGCAGCAATTCTTCTTCAATCTCAAGCGCGCGCCAACGAACGAACTGGCTGTGCGCCAGGCGCTGCTCTATGCCACAAATCGCACAGAGATCGTGGACGCGGTCTTCCAGGGGCAGTCACCCGCCGCGCACGGACCGCTGACCGCGCTGACGCCGTTCTATGATCCGGCGGTCGAAACGCTCTACCCGTTCGACCCGGCTTTCGCCCGCAGCCTGCTGCAGGGCGCCGGCTTCGGCGACAGCGACGGCGATGGCGTCTGGGATCGGGATGGCGAAGCGCTGCGCCTGACGATGGTCTTCGCTTCGTGGAACCAGACGCCGGAGGTTGCCCAACTGGTGCAGAGTGAATGGCGCGACATTGGCGTTGAGGTTGAGCTTATCCGCGTGCCGGACTTCCCCACGCTGCGCCGCTATGCGCTGGAGGGCGATTTTGACCTGATCGCCTTCTACGACTTCGGCGTGGATGCCAGCATGTTGAATCGCTTCTACATGACCGACGGAGCCAGTAACTGGTCTGGCTTTAGCGATCCGGAGCTGGACGGCTGGCTGCACGAGGCGGTGCGCCAGGTGGACACGGGGGCGCGCGCGGCCTTTTACTCGTCAGCGCAGCGGCGCATCATGGAGCAGGCGGTCGTGCTGCCCATCCGCGACTACGTCAACATCCATGGCACGACGGCCCGGCTCGATGGAGTGATCTTCAGCGCCCAGGGCTGGTGGCCCCTGCTGCGCAATCTACAACTGCACCCCTGACGGCAGACGATACTCCTGACAGATGGCTGAGTTCATCCTGCAGCGGGTGGCAGCGGCGCTGGTAGTCGCCTGGATTGCCCTCAGCGCCGCTTTTGTGGTGCTGCGCGGGCTGCCGGGCGATGCCATTGACGCCACGCTGGCCCGCGCGGGCGCGTCGCCCGCCGAGGTCGCGGCGCGGCGGCAGGCACTCGGCCTGACCGATCCGCTGTGGTGGCAATATGCCGGGTACCTGAGTGGCGCAGTACGCGGCGATCTGGGCGAGTCGCTGGTGACCGGCCAGCCTGTCCTGCAGATGATCGGCCAGAATCTCGGTCCGACGGCGGCATTGGCGGGGAGCGCCCTGCTGGTGGGGGTGACGCTGGGCCTTGTCCTCGGTCTGCTCGCCGGGCTGGCCCCCTGGCGCATCCCTAGCTGGCTGGCAGAAGGGGCGACGGCGCTGGCGTTGGCGCTTTGGTCAATTGCCCGCAGCGCAAACCGA
>JBBIHG010000029.1:0-6540 GCA_037447125.1 Chloroflexota bacterium
CGGAGAGGGGGCAAGCCGAGCGCAGCGAGGCTGGGGGTGAGGTCAATACCCCGCGGCAAGCGATTTGGTGACAACCTTTGCACGCACCCGCTGGGTCCGCTGGGTCCACGAACAGGCCGTGCGCGCGTTTGTCCCCCCATCGCCGGTCCTTTTCCGAGGGAGAAACGCGGCAGACCCGCTCCCCTTCCCTCCGCGCAGCGCGGGGGAAGGGGTTGGAGATGGGGGACATTTGTGGGTAAAGCATAGCCGCGTGTAGAGAGGGGGACAGGCCGAGCACAGCGAGGCCAGGGGGTGAGGTAAACCAGGGCGCGTGACCGAACGCCCTCTAGCCCGGCCTCTGGTTGCGCCGGTAGAAAGCGCGGGCCGGGGCGCGGTTGAGATACCACAGCACGTAGAGTGGCACCAGGATCAGCCCCGGAAGCTGGCAGCGCAGGTAGTCGCGCAGCGCCGACTGCGCCTGTCCGCCGAAGATCGGATCAACGGGTGCGCGCACCGCCTCGACGACTCGATAGAGCATGACGAGGGTCAGGGCCAGCAGCAGGCCGCTGAGCACAAAACGAATCTGCGGCGGGCGACCCCACCAGGCCAAAAGGCAGGCCCCCAGCACCAACGCGCCGAAGGCGCCCTGCAGCCAGGTCCAGGTGGTGATCGTCACCCCGCCCAGCAGGTAGGCTTCGTCAGCGGTCGCGTCCAGCCGCGTGAGGAAATACACCTCTAGCAGCGGAGCAACGCCATACAGCGCCGCCGTCGCGGCCAGGGCCAGCATCAAACCGAGCGGACGCGGTGCGCGTGCAGGCCGGTCAACGCCCATGGCTGCACCCTCTCTGTGCCAGCGACCAGCGCCGCCGGATCATCACAGGCCCTCTTGCTCGCGCCAGGCGCGAATGTCTGCGGCGTGTTCCTCTTCGTGCCAGACAGCGTTTTCGAGAATCAGGTAGCTGAGCGGCTCGCCTTCCATCCAGGGAAAGCGGCGGTTATCGTCCAGGGTCCGGCTGTCGAGAGCGGCGATGGCTTCCAGCAGATGCTTGTGCACGCCGTGAAAATCCTCGATCACTGCGGCCAGCGAGCGGGGCGCGTTGGCCCGGTACTGCTCGGCATTCCACTCGTCAATATCCTCGATCTCGACAATCTGCGGGACGCGCTGCCCGCGCTGGTCCAGGCGTGCCAGGGCTGTCACCAGCTCGGCTTCCCACGAGACCAGGTGGGCCAGCACGTCCTTGACCGACCAGATGCCCACCGCGCCCACGCGCAGCATGTCCTCATCGCTCAGCCCCGCGATGGCGTCCAGCAGCCGGGCGCGCGCCGCGCGCAGATCCGCGATCACATCCGCTTTGGGCATAGCGCGCCCCCCTTCCAGGCCACACGCAGCGCACACAGTCACCGCGGGCATTATAGCATCTTGGGCGCCGCCTGCTCAACCGCCGCACGGGAGCGAAGAGCGTCCTCCTCAGCAATCGGCGCGCTGCTGATGGGAGGCCCGCACGACACTACCCCTAATATTTGGGGGGGGACTGTGCCTGTACAGCGCTCCCCAGTTGCTCTACAATCGCTGCTCAGTTTATCATGCAACCAGCATCCGCCGCCGGAAAGGGTCCGGCGGTGTTGTGGGGGGAAGGAATCTCGCTTATGGGAGAGGCCCCAAAAGACAGGTGGTATGCTCTGCCCGTCGCCGAGGTAGTGGGCCAGCTCCGCACTGATGTCGAAAAAGGTCTGGCCGCTCAGGATGTCGCCCAGCGCCAGGCCGAATACGGCAAGAACGAGCTGCCCACCGGTACCGGCACGAGTATCTGGCAACTGCTGATCAGCCAATTCACCGATGTGATGGTCCTGGTGCTGATCGCCGCGGCGGCGATCTCGGTGATCATCGGCGACACCAAAGATGCCATCGTCATCCTGGCGATTGTCGTGCTCAACGCGGCGCTCGGCTTCTTCCAGGAGTACCAGGCCGAGCAGGTCCTGGCCGCGCTCAGCGCCATGCAGACGCCGGTCGTGCGCGTCCGGCGCGACGGCCATGTGCTGGAAGTCAGCGCGACGGAGCTGGTGCCCGGCGATGTGGTCCTGCTCGAGGCAGGAGACCGCATCCCCGCCGACGGGCGGCTGGTGGAGGCCGTCAACCTGCAGATGGACGAGGCAGCGCTGGCCGGAACTGGCTGAAGCCTGTGGGTACAGCACAGACACAGTCATCAGTGCCAGCCAGTTGCGGCGACGACGGGAGCAGTTGGGCTTGTGGGTGTATTTCATCACCTTTTGCGCCCTGGTTTGGGTGCTGATCGGGCGCGGCGTGTTAACAGGCCGCGATTGGGTCATCGATTCGACCCTCATCGACGCGTTTTCAGCCGAGGATGCCCAGGCGGGCTGGAGTTTTACCAAACGATTTGGATACAAGGTCCATATGCTGATCTGTCGGGATAGTTTATTGCCCATCATGTTTCTCGTCTCACCGGCTAACCGCAACGATGCGCCCTGGGCCGTGCCGTTGCTGTTGTTGGCGCTGCGGCTGTTCCGTCTACCGGTCACGGTGGTTCGGGCCGATGCCGCCTATTTTACCCGTCCCATCCTGGCGTTCATCACCGGGGTGCTGCACGCTACCCCGCTGGTGGTCTACAATCCGCGCAAGCGCGGCAAAAAAGCTCTCGTTACCCAATGCTGGGCGACTGAAGATCGCCGCAGTCGAGGTAAGCGCGGTTACATTGAACGTTTCTTTGCCGTGCTCAAACGCTATTTTCGTCTTAACGCCTTGCAGGCGCAGGGCGCACACGCCGCCTATCGCCATACTTTTGAAGTCTGTTTAGCTGTTTTGCTCGTCGCTTGGTTAGCTGATACCCTTGGTCGGCCTGATCTGCTTCACGCCCGTTCTCGTATTCTCGCCCCGTGTTAAGGGTTATGCGAAGCTCTCAAATCTCAATGATCTGGGTTTGAAGTGCGACAGATTTCCTCGCGCCCCCTACAAATTGGGGGGCGCCAATGGATGTGGCGCTGCTATGTTCATTGATCGTGGATCGCACGCAGCGGATTTCTGACCCAGCGGAGGGGGTATGGTCTCTCAGCCTAACGATTTGGAACGTACCTGGTACATCCGTCCTGTTGAGGATGCGCTGCACGCGCTCGCCGTAGATGTTACACAGGGTCTGACTGACGATGAGGCAGCGCGCCGGCTGGCCCAGACCGGCCCCAACGAGCTGGCCGATCGTGGTGGTAAGCACCCGCTGCGCATTCTCTGGGAGCAGTTCAGCAGCGTCATGGTACTGATCTTGATCGCCGCTGCTGTTGTGTCGGCATTCCTGGGCAAGCCCCTGGAGACGGCGGCGATCTCGGCCATCGTCATCCTGTTCGCGGTGCTCGGCTTCATCCAGGAATACCGCGCGGAGCGGGCGATGGCTGCGCTCAAGCAGATGTCTGCGCCAGTTGTGCGCGTCCGCCGCAATGGAAGGGTTGAGCAACGTCCGGCGCGCGACCTCGTCCCCGGCGATGTGGTATTGCTGGAAGCTGGCAGCCTGGTGCCCGCCGACCTGCGCCTGGTGGAAAGCGCCAACCTGCGCACGTTAGAGGCAGCGCTGACGGGCGAGTCGGCGCCGGTCGAAAAGCACATCGCGGCGCTGCCAGACGCGAGAATGCCGCTTGGTGACCGGGCGAACATGGGCTACATGGGCACGTCGGTGTCCTACGGACGCGGTGCCGGTGTTGTGGTGGCAACCGGCATGGAGACGGAGCTGGGGCGCATCGCCGGGCTGATCCAGGATGTCAAGGAGCAGATGACTCCGCTCCAGCGGCAGATTGACCAGGTGGGCAAGCTGCTGGCGCTGGGCGGCATTATCGTCGCGCTGCTGGTGATGATCATCGGCGTGCTGCGCGGGGTGCCGACCAGCGACATGTTCCTGACAGCAGTGAGCGTAGCCGTTGCGGTGGTGCCGGAGGGGTTGCCGGCCGTGGTCACGGTGACGCTGGCGCTGGGCGCGCAGCGGATGCTGCGCCGGCGCGCGCTGGTGCGCAAGCTGCCGGCTGTTGAGACGCTTGGCTCGGTGTCCGTCATCTGCTCCGACAAGACAGGGACGCTCACTGAAAACCGCATGACCGTGACGGTGATTGACGTGGCCGGGCACTATCTGGAGCTGGTCGGCGCGGGGCGGCACCCGGCGTCCACTCTCGCCGCGTCGCGCAGCCAGATGAACGTGCTCGCCGCGCAGCCGCCCTCAGTGGAACTGGTGCTGGTAGGCGGCGCGCTATGCAACGATGCGTCGCTCAACCCGGACCCGAAGAATGGGCGTTACATCCTTGTGGGCGATCCGACCGAGGGCGCGCTGCTGGTCGCTGCCGCGCAAGCCGGATTGAACCGCAGCGCGCTGGAGGAATCCGCGCCGCGCGTGGCCGAACTACCTTTCGACTCCGAGCGCAAGCGCATGACCACCGTGCACCGCCTGCCTGCTGACGGCGTGACGTCAGCGGGGCCATTGAGGGCGCTGAATTCGCTGGGAGCGGCCCACGTCGCCTTCACCAAGGGGGCGGTGGATGGGCTGCTGGACATCGCCAGCCAGGTGTGGGACGGCGACAAGCCAGTGCCGCTGGGCGCGGACTGGCGCGAACGCATCCGGCTGGCGAACGACGAGATGGCGCAAAAAGGGATGCGCGTGCTCGGCCTGGCTCTCAAGATGCTGAACGGAGCGCCGCGCGAGCCGGACGCCAGCCTGGAACGCGATCTGACGTTTGTTGGGCTGATTGGAATGATTGACCCGCCACGCCCGGAAGTGCGAGCGGCCATTCAGACATGCCAGAAAGCCGGCATTCGCCCGATCATGATCACCGGCGATCACCCGCTGACGGCGCGCTTCATCGCCCACGATCTGGGCATCAGCGACAATGGGCGCGTTAAGACCGGCCAGGAATTGGATCGCATGTCGCGCGAAGAGTTGGCGGCGGTCATCGGCGAGGTGTCAGTCTTCGCGCGGGTGACGCCGGAGCACAAGTTGCGCATTGTCGAATTGCTGCAGCAGCAGGGGCACGTGGTGGCCATGACCGGCGACGGGGTGAACGACTCGCCTGCGCTGAAGAAGGCCGATATTGGTGTGGCGATGGGCATCGCCGGAACCGATGTGTCTAAAGAGGCGGCGCAGATGGTGTTGCTCGATGACAATTTCGCCACCATCGTCGCCGCAGTCGAAGAAGGACGCTCCATCTACGATAACCTGCGGCGCTTTGTCAAGTTCTCCATTGCCGGGAACATCGGCAAGGTCATCGTCATGCTCTTCGCGCCGCTGTTCGGCATTTCGGTGGCATTGCTGCCACTGCAACTATTGTGGCTCAACCTGCTGACCGATGGCTTGCTGGGGCTGGGGCTGGGTATGGAGCCGGCGGATAGGCGCATCATGCAGCGCCCGCCGCGCAGCAGAACGGAAGGCTTCTTCAGCGCCGGGCTGCGCCGCCATACCCTGTGGGTAGGCGCGCTCATAGGCACGCTGGCGTTGGGGGTGGGCGTTGTCACCTACCATTCTGGCGATGACGGCAGCCGCACCTGGCAGACGATGATCTTCACCACGCTGGCCTCCCTGCAAATTGGGCAGGCGCTCGCTTCACGCTCGACGGAAACATCATCCTTCGCCCTGGGTGTTCGCTCCAATCCCACCCTGCTGGCGCTGGTTGTGGCCGTGGTGGTCTTGCAGTTGGTGGCGATCTACGCGCCCGCATTCAGGGACTTTTTCAAGACGACGCCACTGTCGGCGATCGAGCTGGGCATCTGCCTGGTCATTGGCAGCGCGGCGTTCGTCGCGCTCGAAGCGGAGAAATGGCTGCTGCGCAAGCGTGCTCGCCCGTCAAGCTGAGGTCTGCGTTGTTTGTGTTGGTGGCTGTCTTAGCCTGGAAACCTGTTCGGACCCGAGCCGAAATGAGAAGATGGAGGATGTGAGATGAAATGCCCTATGTGTGAGGCAACCGACCTGGTCATGACTACGCGCGAAGGCGTAGAGATTGACTACTGCCCCAAGTGCCGGGGGGTCTGGCTGGATCGCGGCGAGCTTGACAAGATCATTGACCGCATGCTACCCGATTCTGCCGTACCGAGCCGTGAACCCGCCCCGGGGCAGCGCGCCCGCTACGCCGATCGGCGCGATGATGACGACGATGAATGGCGCCGCGGGAGTGACAGACGCGCCCCTTACAGGAAGCGACGCTCATTCTTGGGCGAGCTGTTTGATTTCTAGAGCGTGTCAGGCACTTTCTGGCGATGCTGTGGCCTCCATCCCCCGGCCCCTTCCCCCGAAATGAGGGAAGGGGTGTCGCCAGGACGATGTTCCCCTCCCTCCGCGCAGTGTGGGGGAGGGGTCATCAGGGGTGGGGGGCAATACTCTGTGAAGTCCATAGCAGCCTCTAGCGCGTGTTATGCTCTTCTCAACCCCGAACCCCGGCTCCTTTCTCGGCCAGTGGCTCAGGGGCAGACGGGTACCAGGGGTGCTTGTGGTCGGGAGCCGCGCGCGAGTTGACCTCACCCCCGTCTCGGCGCTGGCGCGCCTCGCCCCCCCTCTCCATGCTGTATAGACTGGGGACATGGGT
>JBBIHG010000029.1:6640-7929 GCA_037447125.1 Chloroflexota bacterium
GGGGACATGGGTTACAGGTCGAGCGTAGCGAGGCCGGGGGTGAGGTAAATCGGGCAGGCCAATCTTTGTGCTCTCTCCATCACTGTCCGTCCCCTCAGCCACGTCATGGAGAGGGGCAAGCCGAGCGCAGCGAGGCTGGGGGTGAGGCTCTTGGCCAGCTCCCGTGAACCGTTGACAACCTTTGCCCGCACTCCCTTGACCGTCTGAGAGGCGTTCCAATGACTGGCAGGACGCTGATCCGCGCCCATCATGACGAGACCGCATGATCGCATACGTTGCCTTTGGCATTATCGTTGACGACATTGTTTTCCCGGACGGGAAGACACGCATGGGCGTCCTGGGAGGAGGCGGCGCGCAGACAGCCTGGGGTATGGCGGCGGCGCTCGGCTCCGGTGCGACAGTGGGGTTGGTCGCCGGGATTGGAGCGGACCTGGACGACGTCGTGCTGGCGCCGCTGCGCGCGGCGGGCATTGACCTGCAGGGCGTGCGAGTCACCGATCAGCCGACACCGCGCGCCTGGCAGACCATCGAGTTCGACGGGCGACGCACCCAGGTCTGGCGCGTGCCGGAAAGATCGCTGGCCGTCCAGTTGGCTCGCTCCTGGGAGGTGATGCCGCCCGCCTATCGCGGTGCGCGAGCCTTCCATTGGGGCTTCCATCCCGGCGACGACTCCTCACTGAGCTTCGCCGAGAGACTGAACGCGCTGGGGCGGCGCGTCAGCCTGGAGCCGTTCAAGCCGCCCGATCGCCAGCTCACCGACGATGAGCTGCGCGCCATGCTGACCGCGTGCGAGGTCTTCTCCCCGAACTGGCTCGAAGCCACGCGCCTCACCAGTCGCGAGGACGAGCGAGAGGTTCTGGCGCACTTTCGCGCGCTGAGCTGCCGTGTGCTGGCGCTGCGGCGCGGACCGCTCGGCGCGGACGTATGGGACCTGGTGAGGGGGCGCGGCGCACATGTGCCCGCCGTGCAAACCACCGTCGTGGATGTCGTCGGCGCGGGCAATGCGTTCTGCGGTGCGCTGGTTGCGCGCCTGGACGAGGGGCTGGCCGAGGCGGCCTGCCATGCCAGCGTCGCCGCGTCGTATCTGCTTGAACAGGTGGGGCTGCCCGCCGCCCTGCCCGACCCCGCGGACTACGCTCGCCGGCTGGACGAGGCGCGGGCCGGGGCCTATCCGCTGGAATGGTCCGATGCCGAACAGCGTGGCTAGAGCGTGTTACGAACTCTGCGCGCTCGACGCGGCAGGCAACTCGCGATGCTCTGTGATCACCTGAACCCCACCCTCTGGTCCC
>JBBIHG010000029.1:8029-35277 GCA_037447125.1 Chloroflexota bacterium
CGCGGCAGGCAACTCGCGATGCTCTGTGATCACCTGAACCCCACCCTCTGGTCCCTCCCCGCCAGCGGGGAGGGACGCTGCTCCCCTTTCCCTGCTTGCGGGGAAAGGGGCCGGGGGATAGGGGTTGAGAAGTGCATAACACGCTCTAGATCGTGATCACCTTGTCGGCCTGCCACTGCGCTTCGACGATGTCGCCCATACCGCCAGCCAGCCCGACGGCGCGCTGGCTGGCCAGATTGTAGAAGGCGAGGCAGGTCGTGCACACGATCAGCCGCACGCCCGCCGCTTCGAGCGCGCGCAGCGGTCCCAGTACTGGCGATCCGGCGCAGGCAAGCTTAACCCCATCGGCGTAGAAGCAGATCGCAGCGGGCAGCTTGCCGTCGTCGAGCAGAATCTGGAGGTATTTGGTCACCAGGGTGTGCTGCAGGTCGGGATCGGCATGGCCCATGCCTTCACGGGTGACCAGAAGCACGGTATTGAGAGGGGAAGTCACGACAGTTCACCTTTCGTTGGACGAGATGTTCGCGCAGACTTTGTCGGGTGGTCATGTGCCGGCACCCAGTATGTCCGGCCCAGCGCCC
Source organism: Chloroflexota bacterium (assembly GCA_037447125.1). Lineage (GTDB taxonomy): Bacteria > Chloroflexota > Anaerolineae > Aggregatilineales > Aggregatilineaceae > UBA2029. The sequence continues at coordinate 8,611 of JBBIHG010000029.1, forward strand.
AACGTCAACCGCCATCACATGGCTACAGGAGGTTTCATGACCAGTCGTTCTCCCATGCACCAGCAGATTGATACGCTGCCGCACCTGCTGCGCGAGATTGCCAGACCGTTCGATCAGGCAGCGCGCGCGACCTTCGACTTCGAGATGTGCACGTCGGTCAAGCGCATCTACCTCGTCGGCTGTGGCGACAGCTATCATGCCCCTGTCGGCACAGAGCTGGCCTTTCACCAACTGGCCAACGTGCCGACCCAGGCGGTCAGCGCGCTGACCTTTGGCCGCTACATCGCGCCTTTTCTGCCGCCGACCGGCCCGCGCACCAACCTGGTCATCGCCGTGTCGGTGTCGGGGGTGGTCAGCCGGACGATTGAGGCGCTGGGCCTGGCGCGGCAGGCGGGCGCGGTGGGCGTGGCCCTGACCGGGGCTCCACAAGCACCACTGGCTCAGGCTGCCGAGAAGGTGTTCAGAACCACGGTCCCGCCCCTGCCCGACGAGCTGGCCGGGATGGTGGTGCCAGGCGTGCGCTCCTATCTCGCCTCGCAGATGGCGCTGTACAGCGCGGCGATCCGCATTGGCGAGGTGCGTGGGCACCTGACGACGCCCTCTGCTGACGCGCTGCGCGCTGAGCTGGTCGGGTTGGCTGACGTGCTGGAAGCCACGATCCAGGCTTGCGAGCCGGTGGCTCACGAGCTGGTGCGCGCCTGGTCGGATCTCACCGACCTCGTCTATGTGGGGGCGGGGCCGCTCTATGGTGTGGCGATGTTCAGCGCGGCCAAGATGCTGGAAGCGAGCGGCGATCCGGCGCTGGCCCAGGAGACCGAAGAGTGGGCGCACCTGCAGTACTTCGGCGCGCGCCCCGATACGCCGACCATCTTGATCAGTGCCGCCCGCCGCGACGCCGACCGCATGGCTGAGGTCGCGCGCGCCGCGCAGAGCATCGGGCGGCGCACGGTGGCCGTCGTGCCACAGGGCGAGACCGCGATCAGTCGCTATGTCCAGCGCGTGTTGCCGGTGCAGGGCGCTGTCCGCGAGTGCTTCGCCCCGCTGGTCTACAGCATCCCTGGCGAGCTGCTGGCCGCGGAGCGAGCGGCGCTGCTGGGCGCCACCTACTTCCAGGGCTTTGGTGGCGGGCGCACAGTTGAGTGGGCGGACGGCGCGAGCCGCATCCGCGACAGCCAGGTGATCGAGGACCTGGCGGCATTGCGGGACAGCGCCTGAGCAGCAGGGTTCATGGGCAGACAGGCGTTGGCAGCATCTGGAGTCGGAGGCTATTCTTAACGTTGCCTCACCCCCCGCTCGGCCCTCTGACGCGCGCCGGGCGGAGGTGGGGTCAAGGGGCTGATGCCCGGCAGATTTTGATGCAATCGTCCTCGGCCCATACGAGTTTTCGCCTTCTGCGCGCCGCGCGGGTACACTCAAGAATCCTGCTCCGTACTTCCAACCCCGTTCAATTCATGATATAATCTCTAAATGTGCTCCTAAATCCTATGGCTGATACCTTCAGGCACGTCTGGTGCTTTTGCCATCAGGCGCGTTGAGGTGTTGCGATCAGCACGACCCAGGAGGCATCGGGACACACGTGATCCAGGAACTGATGAATCGCGCGGACCAACGGGGCTATGTCACTTTTGAGGATGTGTTGGAGCTGCTGGATGAAGATAGCGACGATGTAAACGCCATAGAAGCAGTACTCGACGAGCTGGATGAATTGGGCATCGAGCTTCGTCAAAACGAAGTCGAATCGCACGATGATCTGGACAACCCAGACGACGAATTCCAACCCGCAGAAACCTCGCACGATCCTGGCGTCGGCGACATCAACGCGGTCTCGGCCGACGACCCGGTGGGGCTGTACTTCCGCCAGATGGCCCAGGAGCCTCTGCTCACCGCCGAAGAGGAAATTGACCTGGCCAAGCGCATCGAACTGGGGCGCGACGCGGCTGAGCGTCTGTGCGACCACGCGCTGCCCCCCAACGAGCGCGAATGGCTCGCCCGGCTGGTGGACGATGGCCAGGCCGCCCGCGAACACCTGGGCCGGGCCAACACGCGCCTGGTGGTCAGCATCGCCAAGCGCTACATGGGCCAGGGCCTGCCCTTTCCCGACTTGATCCAGGAAGGCAATGTGGGCCTGATGCGCGCGGTGGACAAGTACGACTACAAGCGCGGCAACCGTTTCAGCACCTATGCCACCTGGTGGATACGCCAGGCCATCACCCGCGCTCTCGCCCAGAAGACGCGCACCATTCGCATCCCGCTGCACATGACCGAGCGCATTCGCCAGATGTATCGCACGGCGCAAGTCCTGGAGCAGAACCTGGGGCACCGCCCGACTCCCGAAGAGATCGCCCAGGAGATGGAGCTGCCCCCGGAGAGCGTGCGCGGCATGATGGACGCCAGCCAGCACGCCATCGCCCTGGAGCGACCGGTCGGCGATGACGGTGACAGCGAGTTCGGCGATTTCATCGAAGACCAGGACTCGCCCAGCCCGGTCGAGGCGGCCACGCAGCACCTGCTGCAAGAGACCATCGAGGAAGTGCTCAGCGAGCTGACCCCCCGCCAGAGCCACATTCTGCGCCTGCGTTTTGGGTTGGGGGGCGGAGAGCCGCACACGCTGGAGGAGATCGCCAATAAGTTCGGCCTCAGCCGAGAGCGCATCCGCCAGCTTGAGAAGGAAGCGCTGCGCCGGCTGCGCCACCCGCGCCTGGCTCACAACCTGCGCGACTATTTGAGCTAGACCGGGCTGACAACCGCATAGCATCCACGGGCACCGCGTGGCTTTGAGTCACGCGGTGCCCGTGTTTGTGGTGGGATCACCAGAGGGGCGATGAGTTGCCGCCTGTCGCCGCCACCTCACGTAGGGGTGTAGGCGATACGCCCCACTTTTTTCCCAACACTCGTCCCTGCCAGGCTCAAATCGCGTACACGTCGTGGTCTTTGGCCAGCGTCACCGGGCCGGCAAAGGTTGTGCGCGCCTCGGCGACCAGCGCCTCAGTATCCGTGTTGCCCACCGGGTAGTGGATCAGCGCCAGCCGCCGCGCGCCAGCCAGCGTGGCCACCTCGCCCGCCTGCGCCGCGCTGGAATGGCCGAAGCCTTCACCCGCGGCCTCGTGCAGCAGCAAGTCGGCGTCGCGGGCCAGGGCGATGATGTGGGGGACCGGCTCGGTGTCGCCCGAATAGCTGAAGACCTGGCCGGAGGACTTGACCTCCACGCGCAGCCCGATCGTCGGGATGAAGTGCCTGGTCGGCCAGGCGCGAATGCGGAAGTCGTCGCAGTCCAGCAGGGGCACGTCGGGCTGCTCGGCCAGGCGATGGACGCGCACCTCAAAGAAGTCGGGCCAGGTATTGACCATGAACGCGTCGAGCATGACCTCGAAGCGCGCCATGCTGTGGTGCAGCCCGTATACGTCCAGCGGCCGGCGCCGCCCCACCAGCCACAATTGCATCAGCAGGATGGGCACGCCGTAGATATGATCGGGGTGAAAGTGGGTCAGGATCAGGTCGGTGAGATCGTCGGGGCCGACGCCGTGCCGGGCCAGCTTGCTCAGCGGGTTCGAAGCGCAGTCCACCAGCACGGCCCGGTCGTGATCGCCCTGCAACAGAAAGTGCGTGTTGTCGTGATCGGCGTCGGAGAGAGCCGCCGCCGAGCCGAGGATGATCAGACGGGCCATCGCGTGTCCTGTGGAGCGGCCGCCAGCCGTGGGTGAGTACCCGGCGCAGGGACTTGTGGCAGGCCGCTCCCTGTATAGCACGGTCACAGCGCTAACACAAATTCCACCACGCGCGGCGTCAGCATCACTTCCAGCAGGGCCGCCAGCACCAGCAGCGGCAACACCAGTCCCACGCCAACCTTGAACACATCCGCCGCCGTCGCCAGCCACGCTTCGCTAGCCGAAAGGTCGGCGGGCGGGCGGGTAACCACGCTGCCCAGACGCAGTGCCGCCGCCCCGGCCAGCACAATCGCCGGGATTTCCAGCGCGCCATGCGGGATCACAGCCAGCAGGAATGGCAGCGGGCTGAGTCCGGCCATCGTCACCTGGGCCAGGATGAAGCCCAGGATGGCAAACGGCACAGAGACCGTCACCAGGCCCATCACGCCGAAGGTGAACGTCGCCAGCAGCGTCGCCAGCAGCAGGGCGCGGCTGTTCTGCACCAGCACCATGATCACCAACTGCGAGTTGTCCCGGCCAAGATCAAACCACGAGCGCAGGTTGTCCAGCAGCGTCTCGTCGTTGGCCTCGAACTGGTCGAGCGGGAGCCGCCACTCTCCCGCCGCGATCCACCCGCCGGCGAACGCGCCAGCCGCACAGATGAGCACGACGACCGCGCCGCCACGCAGGCCCCGCACGGCGGGGAACACGCCCAGCCGGTACCAGCGCCGCAGCGAGAAGGCTTCCCCTGCCGGGCTGCGCACATGTCGCCAGAACGTGCGCCCGATCCAGCGCAGATTGAGCTGGTCCAGCGCGCCGCCCAACAACTCCTCGCGGTTGAAGAGGCGCGCGCCCATGCGCACCAGCAGGATCACCGCGACCAGCACGCCGACCATGATCACCCATAGCAGATAGCGGCGGTACGGCTGGATCATGATCGTCGCCTCGAGCATGACCAGCAGCGACATGGGGATGATGATGAAGCTGGCCAACAGGTTGGCGGCGCGCGTCGAGGTGGTCTGGCTGGAGACGACGACCGCTCCGGTGACCATCATCAGCGCCTGGCACGAGGTCAGCAGCACGATCTGCACGACGAGCAGCAGGGGCGGGCGCCACTGCTGCTCGCCCAGGATCAGCCCGCCCATGTAGATGGCCATGCCGGTGTAGCTGGCCAGCAGCGGCGGCAGCATGGCCGCGAACGACTTGCCCAGGTAAAGCTCGGTATTGGTCAGGGGAGTGGAGAGCAGCGGTTCCAGGCTGCGCCGTTCCTTTTCGCCGACAAATGTCTCCAGGGCAATGACCAGCGAGATAGAGACGGGGAAGAAGCCGACGATCATCGGCATGAGCGGCAGCAGCGCCGGCAGCAGGTCTTCGGCGCCGTTGTCCTCGAAGAAGCCGGTGAAAGCGCGCGTCATCTCGTTGGCCAGCAGCGGGAAAAGAAGCGTCAGCAGGAAGATGGGCATCATGATCCGCCAGTCGCGCAGGCTGTCGCGCACTTCGCGGCGGGTGACGATCAGGGCGTTGCGCAGCGTGCGGGCCACCATCGCCCTGTTCAGCCGTCCGTCCGGCTCAGCAGGCGGGACTCTGCCCTGCCCGCTGCGCTCACTCAGGCTGGCCATGTGGCGGCGCTCCCTCGTCCTCGACGACGATCTGCAGGTACACGTCTTCGAGCGTGCGCGATACCTCCCGCAGCGTGACGATGTCCAGCCCGGCCCTCGTCAGGCGGCGAATGACCTGGGGATTGGTCCGCGCGGGATCGGGCGCACGGTAGCGCAGCCAGCCATCACCCGTCTCGGTGATGGCGACCATGTCGCGCAGGAGGTCAAGCGCCCCGTTGAGGTGCTGGGTCAGGCGCAGCTCCATCAGCGGCGCGCCGACGAAGCGCCCCGCCAGCTCGGCGAAGGTGCCGCAGGCGATGATGCGCCCCTGGCGGATGACGGCGATATGGTCGGCCAGGTCCTCGGCTTCGATCAGGTTGTGGGTGGTGATGGCGATGGTGCGCTCTTCGCGGCGCAGCTCTTTGATCGCCTCGCGGACCAGCTTGGCGCTCTGCGGGTCCATCGCTGAGGTCGGCTCGTCGAGCAGCAGCACGGGCGGGTCGTGCAGCATGGCCCGCACCAGGGCCAGCTTCTGCTTCATGCCCTTCGAGTATTCGCCCAGCCGCTTATCCAGGGCGTCGCTCAGCCCGAAGTGCTCCATGAGCTGGCGCGGACGCTGCCGGGATGCGGGGGGCAGATCGTAGATGCGCGCGAAGAACTCCAGGTATTCTTCGCCCTTCATGCGCTCGTAGAGGCCGTGCTGCTCGGTGAGCACGCCCACCGACGCGCGCACCGCCGTCGGCTGGGCGACCACGTCGTAGCCGGCCACGCGCGCCCAGCCCGCCGTCGGCTTGAGGATCGAGGTGAGCATACGTACGGTCGTCGTCTTGCCCGCGCCGTTCGGCCCCAGCATGGCGAAGATCGTCCCCGGCGCGACCGTGAACGTGACCCGGTCCACAGCGCGGAAGCCTTTGAAATCCTTGCACAGCTCGAACGTCTCGATCATAGCGCGGGCAGAGTGACTGGTTACCGGCTGCTGGTTGCTGGTCCGGCGCTGCGTCAACCGGCGGCGGCTATCTAGATTGTAAGCGCCCCGGCGGTGTGGCTCAAAGGTGTGAATGTGAATTCCGCCTGAAATCCCATCACGCCGGGCGGAGCCGCCCCCACAGCGCGCGCCGGTGACGGTAGGCCAGCAGCAGCGCGGCCAGGATCGCCGCGACCAGGCTGAACGCCTGCGACACGTTCACCCCACCGGAGAGCGTGACCTCGATGCGCAGGAACTCCAGCAGGAAGCGCACCGTCCCGTAAGAGAGGGCATAGAGCAGCACGAAGTCGCCCTTCTTCAGCCGGTCGCGCCAGCGCAGCCAGACGACCAGCAGCACAGCGACCGAGGCCAGGTTCCACAGCGACTCGTAGAGGAACAGCGGGTGGAAGTGCGTCTCCCCGGCGTATTCGGCGGGCGGGTCGCTGATGCGCAGGCCCCAGGGCAGGTCGGTCGGCTTGCCGTACAGCTCCTCGTTGACGAAGTTGCCCCAGCGCCCGATGGCCTGGCCCAGCGGGACGGAGATCGCCGCCATGTCCATCCAGCCGAGCAGGTCGAGCCGGTGCTTGCGCGCGTAGAGCGCGAGGCCCAACGCCCCGCCCAGCACCGCCCCGAAGATGGACAGCCCGCCGCTCCAGATGATGAAGGGGCCGTCGTGCAGGTCGAAGGGGTGGGTCAGGTACCACTGCGCGGTGCGTCCGGCCTCGACTGATGACACCGAGGGGAACAGCACGTGCCACAGCCGGGCGAAGACCACGGCCAGGGCCACCACCCAGATCAGCCCGTTCCACACGTGATCGGGGTCTTTGCCCTTTTCGCGGCGGGTCATCCAGGCGACGAGCCAGGCTGCCGCCAGGATGCCGCTGACGATGATCAGGCCGTACCAGTGAAAGGTCGGGTTGATCTCCAGGCCGAGCAGGTTGATGGGGCCGATCTCCAGCCCGCGCCGGTGAAAGGTCATGCGGCTTTCTTCTCCTTGCTGCGCTGAATCTCGCGGTGGACGTGCAGGACGCGCTGCAGCACGGTGAAGTTGGTGCCGATGGCCAGCACCCACAGCCCGGCGATCACGTAGCCGGTCAGCAGCATGAGCAGGATGACGACCATGCGCTCCATGCGCGTGAACAGGCCGACCTTGCAGTCCAGGTCAATGCCCTCGGCCCGCGCCCGGACGTAGCTGACCGACTGCGTCCCGGTCAAGGCCAGCAGAGCCAGCAGGACGGCCGTCTGCTCGCCCTGCGTGCTGTAGTAGTAGGCGATGCCCATGAACAGAAAGCCGTCCGCGTAGCGGTCGAGCACCGAGTCCCACACCGCGCCGAACTTGTCGGTGCGGCCCATGGCGCGGGCCACGGCGCCATCTATCGCATCGAGGGGGGCGCCGGCGATGATGATGATCGCCGACCAGAAGAACTCGCCCTGGGCGGCCACGTAGGCGGCGATGGCCACGATGATCAGCCCGACGAAGGTGATCACGTCCGGGTGGACGCCGCGCGCGTGCAGCCAACGCCCCACCGCCGAAGTCAGCCCGCCGGTCAGGTGGCGCATATAGTCGGTCAGCGTGTTGAACTTGCGGGGAGATCTCTGCTTTGCCATGTGTTTATCCTGTGCAGTCAGCCGCGTGATACGGCAAACTTGGCGGGTGCGTGCAAGACCTGTCAGATAGGGGCGCTGCTCTGCTGCGCCCCCGTAGGGCGTATTGCAATACGCCCCTACAACCTTTGTACGCGACCGAACTGGCCCTTGTCAAGCCGTACTGCCTAAGGTACACTACGTCGTGCTTCGGGGCGTAGCGCAGTCTGGCTAGCGCGCACCGTTCGGGTCGGTGAGGTCCCCGGTTCAAATCCGGGCGCCCCGACAGACTCCCAGCTTACCTACAAGCCGGGAGTTTTCATTTGTCTCGCCGTCCCTCAGTTTACAGCCCATCCTCTTTGGCCGCTTCCCACAGCGCGTCCATCTCCTCGAACGACAGGTCGTCAACCGGGCGGTTCTGCGCGGCGGCCTGCTGCTCGATGAAGCGGAAACGGCGGTAGAAGCGGGCGTTGGTTGCCCGCAGCGCGGACTCGGGGTCCACGCCCAGCCAGCGCGCCCAGTTGACGACGGCGAAGAGCAGGTCGCCTGTCTCCGCTTCGCGCTCGGCGGCGGTCTGCGCCGCGCTGAGCTCCTCGATCTCCTCGTGCACTTTGGCGATCACCGGGGCGATGGCCTCCCAATCGAACCTGACGCGCGCGGCGCGGTCCTGGTAGCTGTACGCCTGGGTCAGCGCTGGCAGCGCCCTGGCCACGCCGTCCAGCCGCGAGGCGAGCACGCCGTTCTCCGCTTTCTCCGCCTGCTTGAGCCGGTCCCAGTTGACCTTGACCTCCTGGTCGTCGTTCACGTCCACGCTGCCCCACACATGGGGATGGCGGCAGATGATCTTCTCGATGACGTGAGCGAGAAGATCGCCCATGCGGAACTCGCCGGCATCCACGGCCACCTGGCTGTGCAGGACGATTTGCAGCAGCAGGTCGCCCAGTTCCTCGCGCAGCGCATCCGGGTCGTCGGCGTCGAGTGCTTCGAGCGCCTCGTAAGTCTCTTCCAACAGGTAGGGGCGCAGCGAGCGGTGCGTCTGCTTGCGATCCCAGGGGCAGCCCTCCGGCGCGCGCAGGTGGGCGATCACCTCCTGGAAGCGCTCGAAGCTGCCGGGGCGGGGCAGCGGCGGCACGCCCAGCGCCGTCCAGTCAGCGGCCACGCCTGGCAGCGCCGCCAGCGACACCGTCTCCACAACCGCGCCGGCGCGCACAACATGCAGGGGATGGTCGTCCGGGTACTGGTTGCCCAGGACGCGGCGCAGCGCCGCCGGGTCGGGCGCTCCGTCGGCGACGATCAGCGCCGGGAGGTCCGGGTTGAGCGGCGGGTGATGCAGCGCAGCGAGCGCCTCGGCGCTGAAGACCTGCACTCCATCCGCGTCGGCGAAGTCCAGTGCCTCAAGCGCGGGCGCAGCGCGGGACCACAGGGCATGGAGCGACATGGCGGGCCTTTCCGGTTGAGCGGTGAGATGGGCGCACGAACGAAAAGCAGACAAAACCCCCGCCATCGCGCTCAGGGATTCTGCCTGCTCTGTCCTCGCCATCAGGGACAAGCCCCGGCGTGAGCTTAACGCTTGGTGTAGGTCGGGGCCTTGCGCGCGCGCTTGAGACCGGGCTTCTTGCGCTCTTTGATGCGCGGATCGCGCGACAGGTGATCGCCCTCACGCAAGACAGCGCGCCATTCCGGCTCGACCTTGAGCAGGGCGCGAGCCAACCCCAGGCGGATCGCATCGCGCTGCCCGCTGACGCCGCCGCCATTGACCTTGACGGTCACATTGTAGGCGCGCTCCTGGCCGACTGCGCGCAACGGCTCCAGGGCCACCGACAGATCGCCTTCGCGCGTCAGGAACTCTTCGCCGGGCCTATCGTTGATGATGACCGACCCGTTGCCGCCCGTCCAGATGCGCACACGCGCCGTCGAGGTCTTGCGCCGCCCGATACCCTCGTAATACTGTGTTGACATGGTCACTGTGTCCTCTTAGTGCTTCAGCTCATATGGCTTGGGCTGCTGGGCCTGGTGCGGGTGCTTGTCGCCGGCGTAAATCTTCAGCTTCTTGATCGTGGCGCGGCCCAGGCGATTCTTGGGCAACATGCCGCGCACCGCCAGACGGATGACGCGATCTGGGTAGCGGTTGAGCAGCTCGCGCAGCGTGCGCGACTTGATGCCGCCCGGATAGCCAGAGTGGCGGTAGTAGACTTTCTGGTCGAGCTTGTCGCCGGTGACCCGAATCTTGTCGGCATTGATGACAATCACGAAGTCGCCCACGTCCGCGTGCGGCGCGTAGATCGGCTTGTGCTTGCCGCGCAGCAAGGTCGCGACCTGGGTGGCGAGACGGCCCAACGTCTGGTCCTTGGCATCAACCACAAACCACTCGCGCTGGATATCATCCGGCTTTGGAGAGTAGGTTCTGATCTTCATCGTTCCACTTTGCTCCAGCGGGCGTCTCCCCGCCCCTCTTCATAAGTCACTGCGATCAGGCACAGCCCCCGCGCTGGGGCCGCCTGGTTCGGCCATTCTGCCTCGGCGGCGTGCAGCGCCCGCTCAAACTCGTCGAGCGCCAGCGCCCCGCTTCCCACCCGGGCCAGCGCGCCCACGATACGGCGCACCATGCGGTACAGGAAGGCATTCGCTTCGATGCGGTAGCGCATAAGCTGCACAACGGGCAGCGCTGCCGCCAGCGTCTCCAACTCGGAGCGCAGGACATGGCGGACGGTGCTCTCGCCCTGGGGCGGCTGCCCAAAGGCGGCGAAGTCGTGCGCCCCCACCAGCAGAGCTGCCGCACGCTGCATCCTCTCGTTGTTAAGCGGCTGTCCGGCCTTCACCTGCCACGCCCAGCGATCGAGCAGAGGCTGACGCACCGGCGCGACATAGAACGTGTACTCGTACACCCGGCTGCGCGCGTCGTAGCGCGGGTGAAAGTCTGGCGGGGCCGCGTCCAGCGCGTTGAGCGCCACGTCTTGCGGCAGGTTCGCGTTCAGCGCGCGCCACAGGTCGGCGGGGGCCTGTCGCCAGGCCACATCGAAGGCGATCACCTGGCCGGTCGCATGGACGCCGCTGTCCGTGCGCCCCGCCGCTTTCACCGTCACCCGCTGCCCGGTCACCCGCGCGATGGCCGCTTCGAGCGCGGCCTGCACGGTGGGCGTGTCTCCCGCCTGGCGCTGAAACCCGAAGTAACGGGTCCCATCATAGGCGACCACTGCCCGGTAGCGCGCGGTCGCCGGCGGGGAATCGGGGCGGGCCATTGCGATCGCTAGGCTTCCTCGCGATCCACCAGCTCAAGTAGCACCATGGCCGCCGCGTCCCCCTTGCGCGGCCCCAGTTTGTAGATGCGCGTGTAGCCGCCGGGGCGCTCCGCATAGCGCGGGGCCAGCTCGTCAAACAGCTTGTGGACGTTGTCCTTGTCGCGCAGGCGGGCGAAGACGATACGCCGGGCGTGCACGCCGCGCGCCGGGTCCTGGTGAGCCAGGCCGCGCTTGGCCAGGGTGATCAGCTTCTCGGCCTCGCCGCGGATGGCATCGGCCTTGGCATCTGTCGTCTTGATGCGCTCGTGGCGGAACAGGGCGTTGATCAGGTTGCGGCGCAGCGCGTTGCGGTGCCCTGTGCTGCGGCTGAGCCTCTTGCCAGCTACTTTGTGTCTCATGTCGGCCAGATTCCTCGTCTGTAGTTAGCTGCCGCTGAAGATGTCGTGCTCTTCCGGCAGGTAGTTTTTCTCCTTGAGCCGCTCGATCAGCTCATCCAGCGACTTCTCGCCGAAGTTGCGGATGGCGAGCATGGCGTCCGGCCCGCGGTCGAGCATTTCCAGCACCTCGCCCACGTTGGTGATGCCCGTGCGCTTGAGCGAATTGAACACGCGCACGCTCAGGTCGAGCGTCTCGATGGGCGTCTCATACGTTTCGGGCGGCAGGGCGTTGGGATCGAGCACCACTTCCTCTTCGACCGACGGCAGCAGCGACTCTTCGCTGACGCCGGCGATGATGATCAGATGCTTCATCAGGATCTCCGCCGCCTGGCTCATGGCTTCTTCGGGGCGGATGGTGCCATCGGTCCAGATCTCAAGGATGAGCTTGTCGTAGCTGGTCTTTTGGCCGACGCGCGCGCGCTCGACATCGTAGTTGACCCGGCGAATCGGGCTGAAGATCGCATCAATCGGCAGCTCACCGATCGGCAGACGCCCGCGCTCCTCAGAGGGCGAGAACCCCCGTCCTGCCTGGACCGTGAACTCAAACTCAAGCTGCGTGTCTTCGGAATCCGCCATGAACAGGTACAGGTCCGGGTTGATGATCTCGACTTCGGACGGGCAGATGATATCCGCCGCCGTAGCGGTTCCCTCGCCGCGCATTTCGAGGCGCAGCCGCGCCGACTCGGTGTCGAACAGCTTGAGGCGGAGCTGCTTGACTTGCAGGATGAACTGCGTCATATCCTCGCGGATGCCGGGAATTGCCGAGAACTCGTGGTGAACGCCCGAAACCCGGATCGATGTCACCGCAGCGCCGGGCAGCGACGAGAGCAGCACGCGCCGCAGCGCGTGGCCCACGGTAATGCCGTATCCCTGCTCCAACGGGCTAATGATGAAGCGCCCGTACTTCTGCGAGGCGGCTTCTCCTTCGATCTTGGGCAGCACCATGTTGTTCGTAACCACGTCCCCTCCTCTAGATGGGACTGCTACTCGCCCAGCCAGCGTGCCGCCGGCCTAGCGCGAGTAGTATTCCACAATGAGCTGTTCGTTCAGCGGGAGATCAATATCGCGGCGCTCCGGCACGCGCAGGATGCTGCCTTTCATCGCCGCCGTGTCCACTTCCAACCATTCGGGCGCAGCCGGATGGTCGCTCACGTAGGACTTCAGCTCTTTGAAATAGGCGCGCTGGCGGCTGCCATCACGAACAGCGATCACGTCGCCAGGGGCAACCAGATAGGACGGGATGTTCGTCCGGCGACCGTTGACGACGAAATGCCCATGCTGGACCAGCAGGCGGGCATGGTTGCGCGAATCGGCCCAGCCCATGCGGAAAATGACGTTGTCCAGGCGGGTTTCGAGGATCGACAGCAGATTCGAGCCGGTCAGACCAGGGCGACGCAGCGCCTCGCCGAAATAGCGGCGGAACTGGCGCTCCAGCACGCCATAGACCCGGCGCGCCTTCTGCTTCTCACGAAGCTGGAGGGCATAGTCCGAGCCGCGTCCGCGACGGAACTGGGCATCCTTGCCATGCTGGCCGGGGGCGTAGCTGCGGCGCTCGAATGAGCATTTGGGCGACATGCACCGCGCGCCTTTGAGGAAGAGCTTCTCCCCTTCGCGGCGGCAGAGCTTACAGACTGGTCCGGTATAACGTGCCATTGGGTTCTGGCTTCCTCCACACTAGGACAAGTGTGTTTACACCACTCGTCTAAGATTGGTCACAGACCGTCGCCAGACGGTTATACGCGCCGCTTCTTGGGGGGGCGCACCCCGTTGTGGGGGACGGGCGTCACATCGGTGATCGAGCGTACCTTCAGCCCACTCGCCTGGATGGCGCGAATAGCGGCTTCGCGGCCAGGGCCAGGCCCTTTGACGAACACATCCACTTCCTGCATCCCGTGCTCTTTGGCATTCTCAGACGCCTGCTGAGCGACCATACGCGCTGCGTAGGGCGTGCTCTTGCGGCTGCCTTTGAAGCCGGCGGTCCCGGCGCTGGCCCAGGCCACGACGTTGCCCTGCTGATCGCTCATGGAGACGATCGTGTTGTTGAACGTCGCCTGGATGTGCGCCTGACCGTAGGGGATGCTCTTTCTGACCTTGCGTGGCCCGCGCTGTGGCCCCCTACGAGTACGTCCCATTGTCCTTTACATTCTCCTCGATACTTGGTTCGCGAACGTCGCACTCACCCGCCACACAGCAGGCCCCTGGCCGCCCTTCCAGGCTGCACAGGCCGTGCTCAGCCAGCCGCGCACAGCGTCGCCATGCGGGCCGGCAGGCGGGTCAGATAGGCCCCAACGACTACTTCTTCTTGGCCCCGCGACGCCGACCACGTCCGGCGACCGTCTTCTTGGGGCCGCGCCGCGTGCGAGCGTTGGTCTTGGTTCGCTGGCCGCGCACGGGCAGGCTGCGGCGGTGACGCAGGCCGCGATAGCTGCCGATCTCGATCAGCCGCTTGATATTGAGCTGGACTTCTCGGCGCAGCTCGCCTTCCACACGGAAGTGGCCAACGCTCTCACGCAGCTTCTGGACTTCGTCCTCAGTGAGGTCCTTGACCCGCGTGTCGGCGTTGACGCCGGTCTGGTCGAGGATCTGCTTGCTGCGAGTCGGGCCAATCCCGTAGATGTGGGTGAGCGCGACTTCGACGCGCTTATTGCGCGGGAGATCCACACCCTCGATACGTGCCATAAAGCCGTCATCTCCTCGTTCTTTGGCGGCAGCCAGCCGCCAGACGGAACTTCTATTCTAACGAAAAGCGCTGCCCTTGAACAGGGTTAACTTCGTCTGGGACCACGAACAAGTTGTTGGCGTGCTTGTCCCCCCATCCCCCGACAGAAGTGCATAACACGCTCTAGAGCGCCGTCAGGATCAGCGGCGGGCCTTCGGGCGCGATGGCCACTGTGTGCTCGAAGTGCGCGCACAGCGCCCCGTCCTGGGTCACCACCGTCCAGTGATCGTCCAGCATGCGCACGGGAGGGTGCCCCGCGCTGATCATCGGCTCGATGGCGAACGTGTACCCTGGCCGCAGCGAGACGCTGCGGAAGTAGCGGCTGCGACGCCCATTGGGCCACCAGTTGGGCACGTGCAGGTCTTCGTGCATGGCGCGCCCCACGCCGTGCCCGGCGTACTCACGCACTACGCTGAACCCCTGCCGCTCGACGAAGCGCTGTACCGCCCGGGCGATGTCGCGCGTCGTGTTGCCGGCCACCGCCACCGCGATGCCCTCGTACAGCGCCCCTTTGGTCACTTCCAGCAGCCGCCGGGCCTGCGCCGAGATGGTGCCTACCGCGACCGTGATCGCCGAGTCGCCCACGAACCCGTTGTAAATAGTCCCGCAGTCCAGGCTGACGATGTCGCCCTCGCGCAGGATGCGCTCGGCGCGCGGGATGCCGTGCACCAGCTCATCGTTGAGCGAGGCGGTGATCGTCGCCGGAAAGGGATGCTCGCTGCCCGGCGGATAGCCCAGAAAAGCAGGCTGGGCGCCGTGCTGGCGCAGCACCCTGGCGGCAATCGCGTCGAGTTCTAAGGTGCTGATGCCGGGCCGCACTGCCTGGCGCATGGCCTCCAGGGCCAGGGCATTGATGCGCCCGGCCTGGCGCATCAGGATCAGCTCCTCAGGCGTCTTGGGCGTCACGGGCATCGCGTCAATCCTGCCAGCCTGCCAGCGAGAGCGAGGCGCGCGGCCGGCGCGCCTCGCCATTCTTCACGCGCCCTAGTGCATGAACCCGTCATAGTTGCGCATGGTCAACTGCGCCTCAAGCTGGCGCATCGTATCAATGACCACGCCGACGACGATGATCAGGCCCGCGCTGCTGATGACCAGGGCAGGGTTAGCGGAACCGGCCGCCACTGCCGGGTCGAGCACCAGATTCTTGAACAGTTGCGTCAGGCCGGGCAGGATGGCCACCGTCCCCAGGAACACCGCGCCAACCAGGGTGATGCGGTTGACGATGCGGTTGATGTAGTCCTGCGTGCGCCGCCCTGGCCGGATGCCAGGGATGAATCCGCCATTCTTTTGCAAGTTGTCGGCCAGGTTCTGGTTCTGGATCATGACACTGGTGTAGAAGAAGGTGAAACCCACGACCAGCCAGAAGTAGATGAACCAGTAGAGGAACCCGGTCTGGTTGCCGAAGATGTCCTGGATGCGCATGGCCGCCGTGCCGCTGAAGAAGCCGGCGATGATGGCCGGGAAGGTCACGATGGACTGGGCGAAGATGAGCGGGATCATGCCCGCCGTGTTGACCTTGAGCGGGATGTGCGTGGCCCCGCCGCCGTACATCTTGCGCCCGCGCACGCGCTTGCCGTACTGCACCGGGATGCGCCGCGTGCCTTCCTGGATGATCACGATCACCACCACCGTCACCAGCGTGAGCACCAGGAAGGTGATCAGGTTGAAGACCGCGCCCTCGCCCTGCAGCATCTGGATGAGGCTGCCTGGCACGCTGGCCACAATGCCGGCGAAGATGATGATCGAGATACCGTTGCCAATGCCCTGCTCGGTGATCAACTCGCCCAGCCAGATGGCGAACATGGTCCCTGCCGTCATCGTGATGATGACCGAGAGCGTCGTCAGCAGGTTGTCGTCGGCCCCAAACCCGAACCCTTCAATCAGGTCTACCGCCATGCCCGACTGGTTGATCTGGCTCTGGAAGATGTTGATTTGGCCGATGGCCTGCAGAGCCGCCATGGGGATGGCCAGGTAGTAGGTGTATTGATTGATCTTCTCGCGGCCACCTGGCTCCTTGGCGATGGCCTCCAGACGGGGGATGATGGGCACCAGCAATTGCAGGATGATCGAGGCGGTGATGTACGGGTACACACCGTTGGCGATCACGCTGAAATTGGAGATGGCGCCTCCCGACAGGAGATTGAGCACGCTCAGGAAGCCGGATTCGTTGTCGCGAAACAACTGATCTAGAGCCTCACGCTGCACCCCGGGGACCGTCACATGGGCGGCAAACTGGTAGATGACCAGGATGAAGAGCGTGTAGAGCATCTTCCGCCGCAGGTCTGGCAACCGGAACGCATTCCGCAGTGCCTCGATCATGGTGTTATTCCTTATCCACTAGCCTTAAGTGACACGAACCAGGGCAGGCGGGTGCTCCGCACCCGCCGCGTCGCCGGTCGGACGCGCTTATTGCCCTTGCTGCGCGCGCAGCTTGCTGAGCTGGTCCTTGCGCAGCTTCTTGACCGTTGCCCGCGCGCCGCTCAGCAGCAGCTCAAGCGTCTGCACCGAGCCGCCCGCAGCCTCGATCTTCTCCTGTGCGCTCTTGGTGAAGCGGTGTGCGCTGACAGTCAGCCTGGCTCCCAACTCGCCACGCCCCAGCACGGCCACCGGCTCGTCGGCCTTCTTGATCAGGCCTGCCGCGGCCAGCGCCTGGGGGGTGACGGTGTCGCCATCGCTGAAGATGCGCGCCAGGTCGTCCACGTTCACTTCCTGGTATTCGACGCGGAAGATATTGGTGAAGCCGCGCTTGAACGGCAGACGCCGCACGAGTGGGAGCTGTCCACCCTCGAAGTAGGCGCCCTTGCCGCCGCCGCTGCGCGCGCCCTGGCCCTTGGTGCCGCGCCCCGCCGTCTTGCCCTGGCCGGCGCTGATGCCGCGGCCCACGCGCTTGCGTGGTTTTGTCGCCCCTTTGTCCGGGCGCAGGTCGTGTAGCTTCATGCTTCGATCTCCTCGACCTTAACCAGGTGGATGATCTTGTTGATCATGCCCCGGATAGGCGGCGTGTCGTCGTGTACCACCGTCGAATTCATGCGGCCCAGCCCCAGCGCCTTGACGGTGGCTTTCTGGCGCTTGTTGTAGCCGATGGGGCTGCGCACCAAGGTGACGCGCAGCTTCTTGTCAGTCATTGGGTTTCCTCCCGCGCTTCCAGAAGGGCTGGAGCTGCGCCGGGTCCTTGCCGCGCATGGCGGCCAGCGTCTCGACATCCTTGAGCTGGGCCAGCGCCTCGATGGTGGCATAGGCCACGTTGAGGGTATTGGCGCTGCCCTGGCTCTTGCTGAGGATGTCGCGCACGCCCGCCGCTTCCAGCACGGCGCGCACGCTACCGCCCGCGATCACGCCCGTGCCGGGCGAAGCGGGCTTCAGAAAGACCTTCGCGCCGCTGCGGTGCCCCGTCACTTCGTGAGGAATGGTCGTGCCCGTCAGGGAGACGGCGTGCATGTTGCGCCGCGCGCGCTCGGACGCCTTGCGGATCGCATCCGGGACGCCGCGGGCCTTGCCCACGCCAATGCCTACCTGGCCCCTGTTATCGCCGACAACCACCACTGAGCGGAAGGCAAAACGACGGCCACCCTTCACCACTTTGGCGACGCGGCTGATGTCTATGACGCGCTCGTCGAGTTCGTCTCGGTCCTCTTCGCGTCGTGGTTCTCGTCTTCCCATGGTTCTCTCCAAAGGTCAGCCCATTGGGCCAGGCCGGGCGCAGCAGCGCGCCCGGTCGCTGGCGACCAGGGCATTCGTCCTAGAACTCTAACCCAGCGGCACGCGCGCCGTCGGCCAGCGCCTTGACCCGACCGTGGTAGCGGTAGCCGCCCCGGTCGAAGACGACCTGCTTGACGCCTGCGAGCTGGGCGCGTTGGGCGACCAGCTCGCCGACCAGCTTGGCGGCGTCCGTCTTGGACTTGCCTTCAAGCTGCCCACGCAGCTCGCGATCGATCGTGGAGGCCGAGACCAAGGTCTGGCCGGCCACGTCGTCAATGACCTGGGCGTAGATGTTGCCCAGGCTGCGGAACACATTCAGGCGCGGACGCTCTGGCGTGCCAGCGATCTTGGCCCGGACACGGCGATGACGGCGTTTGCGCGCAATACGCGATTTTTCGCTCATGGATTCACTCTCTACGCACTACGGCCTAGCCAGCCTTACCCGCTTTTCCAGCCTTGCGACGGATCTTCTCGCCATCATAGCGCACGCCCTTACCCTTATAAGGCTCCGGGGGCCGCAGCTTGCGAATGTTGGCCGCCAACTGGCCGACCACCTGTTTGTCTATGCCGCTGATGCGGATGATCCGGCCACGTTCCTCGACGGCGAAGGCCACGTTGCCCGGCGGTTCGACCGGGACGGGATGCGAGTAGCCCACATGCATCACCAGAGTCTGGCCGTTCATCTCGGCCCGGTAGCCGACACCCTCGATGATCAGCACGCGCTCGAAGCCAGCGCTGACGCCCGTCACCATATTGGCCACCAGCGCGCGCGTCATGCCGTGAAAGGCACGATGCTGGCGCTGGTCGGACGGGCGCTCGACCACGATCTGGCCGTCCTCCTGCTTGATGATCATCTCGGCGGGGAACGTATGGCGCAGCTCCCCCTTCGGTCCCTTGACGGTCACCTGGCTCCCGTCAATCGTCACCTGAACCTTGTCCGGGATCGGAATAGGTTTCTTCCCAATACGTGACACGGTTCCTATCCTTCCTTCAACATGCTGACGATAAGCTCTGCCGGGGCCGTTGGCCGGGCCAGGATGTGACGTAGAGCTTCTGGGCGAAGAGGAGAAGCAGTCCTTCCACTCCCTCGACCAGAGCCTCTACCGGCACCCGTCGGCCCAGTTCAGGCGTGCCCTCGGCACTGTGCGCCGCCGTTACCAGACGTAGCACAGCACCTCGCCACCAACGCCCTGGCGGCGCGCCTGCTGCCCGGTCATGATGCCGCGCGGGGTAGTCAGGATCGAAATGCCCATCCCGCTGAGCACCCAGGGGATGTCGTCCTTGCCCACGTAGACTCGCCGGCCGGGTTTGCTAACGCGCTTGAGATTGGTGATGACCGGGCGACGCTCGCGCCGGGTTCCCCAGTACTTGAGGGTGAGCACGATGGACGAAGCGGGCTGGCCCTCTTGGACCGCCACATCGGCGATGTACCCCTCGTCTTTGAGAATCTGGGCAATGGCCATCTTGGTCTTTGAGTGCGGGATAACCACTGTGCTATGCCCAACCATGACGGCATTGCGAATGCGGGTCAACATATCAGCAATGGGATCGCTAAGCATGAGTCGCTCCGATCAATTACCAGCTAGACTTGACCACACCCGGAATCTGGCCCTCGAGCGCCAGCTCCCGGAAGTGGATGCGGCACAGCCCAAAGCGGCGCATGTAGCCGCGCGGGCGCCCGCACACCTTCCCCGAATGGGGGTCCACGTACTGGCAGCGATTGCGCACGCGCACCTTGTACTTGCGCCGTGTCTCACGCGCCACCATAGACTTCTTGGCCATCGAGACCTTCCTTCCTCACCAGCGAGAACGGCCTGACACTCAGGCGCAGCTTACTGCTCGCGGAACGGCATGCCCAACAGCTTGAGCAGGCGGCGTCCCTCTTCGTCGGTGCGCGCCGTGGTCACGATGGTGATCTCCAGCCCGCGCACCTTGTCGATCTTGTCGTAGGCGATCTCCGGGAAGAGCAGTTGCTCGCGCAGGCCCAGCGTGTAGTTGCCGCGCCCGTCGAACGAGTCCGGGCTGACGCCGCTGAAGTCGCGCGTGCGGGGCAGGGCGACGTTCATCAGGCGGTCGAGCAGCGCCCACATGCGCTCGCCGCGCAGGTCCACCTTGACGCCGATGGCGCGCCCTTCACGCAGCTTGAACCCGGCAATGCTCCGCCGGGCGTGGGTGATAACCGGCTGCTGGCCGGTGATCACGCGCAGGTCTTCAACCGCGCCGTCGAGCGCCTTG
This sequence comes from Chloroflexota bacterium, assembly GCA_037447125.1. Taxonomy (GTDB): domain Bacteria; phylum Chloroflexota; class Anaerolineae; order Aggregatilineales; family Aggregatilineaceae; genus UBA2029. The sequence continues at coordinate 28,730 of JBBIHG010000029.1, forward strand.
GCGTTGTCCAGGGCTTCGCCCACCCCGATGTTGACCACGAGCTTGGTCACGCGGGGGACCTGCATCACGCTGGAGTAGCCAAACTCTTCCTTCAAGAGCGGAACGATCTCGGTCCGATAACGTTCCTGCAGACGATTGCTTGCCATAGTCTGTGACCTCACTTGGCGGAGACGGCTAGTCAATGTCGGCGCCGCACTTGCGGCACACGCGCACTTTTCTGCCGTCTTCCGTCGTCCGGTAGCCGACCCGCGTCTTGCTGCTGCACTGGCTGCAGACAATCATCACGTTAGAGAGATGGATCGACGCCTCAAACTCGATGATGCCCGGCTGCACCTGGCCGCGCCCGGCCCGCACCGGTTTCTGGTGTTTCTTGACGACGTTGACGCGCTCGACCACCACCCGGTCTTGCCTGGGGATCACGCGCAGCACCGCGCCGCGCACGCCTTTATCTTTGCCGGCGATCACCTCGACGGTGTCGCCCCGCTTGATCCGTTGCATTGCTGCCTCACTCCCATCTCGCGCCGGCCCACAGCCGCGCTAGAGCGTCTCTGGTGCCAGCGAGACGATCTTCATGAACCCCTTTTCGCGCAGCTCGCGCGCGACCGGGCCGAAGATGCGCGTGCCGCGCGGGTCTTTGCTCTCGCCGGCCAGGATGACCACGGCGTTGTCGTCGAACTTGATGTGCGACCCATCGCTGCGGCGATATTCCTTGGCCGTGCGGACGATGACCGCGCGCACGATCTCGCTCTTCTTGACCGAGCCTTGCGGCGCCGCCGACTTGACCGTCCCGACGACGATGTCGCCCACCGTACCCGTCTTGCGCCGCGAGCCACCGGTGATGTGGATGACCAGGATTTCGCGCGCGCCCGTGTTGTCGGCCACCTTGAGTCGTGATTCGTGTTGGATCATCGCTCGTCTGCCTCTCCAAGCGTCGCCGCGGGCGGCACTTCCTGCGCGGGCATTTCCAGCACGGTCTCCACCGCCCAGCGCTTGGTCTTGCTGATCGGGCGGCTCTCGACGATGCGCACCAGCGCCCCCACCGGGATGGCGTTGGTCTCGTCGTGGGCCATGTGCTTCTTGGTCGTGCGCACGACCTTCTTGTAGAGGCGGTGAGGGTGCACCCGCTCGACTTCCACGACGACTGTCTTGTCCATCGTATTGCGGATGACACGGCCCACCAGCCGTTTGCGATTGTTAGGCATCGGTGTCCTCCTGGACAAGCTGGGCCGCCAGCGCGCGCTGGTGCTGAATGGTCAGCAGCCGCGCGATGTCTTTGCGGAGCTGGCGAATGCGCGTGTAGTCCTCTAGCTGGCCGGACGCCCGCTGAAAGCGCAGGTTGAACATCTCCTGCCTGGCGTCATCGAGCGCCCCGGCGATCTCGGCATCGGTCATCCGGCGAATTTCGGCTGTCTTACGCATCAGGAGACCTCCTCACCGCTGAGCGGGTCGGCGCGGCGGACAACCTTGGTGGCGATGGGCAGCTTGTAGGCGGCCAGGCGCAGCGCCTCGAGGGCGGTCTCGTCATCCATGCCGGCCATCTCGAACATGATGCGCCCTGGGCGCACGACCGCGACCCAGTGATCGACCGACCCCTTCCCCTTACCCATGCGGCTTTCCGCCGCGCGCTTGGTCACCGGCTTGTCGGGGAAGATGCGAATGTACACGCGCCCGCGCCGCCGGATGTGGCGCATGATGGTGCGGCGGACAGCCTCGATCTGGCGGCTGGTGATCCAGGCCGGCTCAAGCGCCTGCAAGCCGTAGTCGCCAAACTGGACCGTGTTGCCGCGCCCGGCCATGCCGGTCATCCGCCCTCGAAACTGCTTGCGGTGCTTAACCCGCTTTGGCATTAACATGCTCGTCCACTCCTCGAAAGTCAGAACGCCGCCCCAGGGGCTGCCGACGCGCCGGGCGAATAACTCCGGCAGACGGCGCAGGCGCTCTGCTTATTGACTGACATAGACATCGGTCGGCTCGGCCTGGCGCTTCTCTTCGCCCAAGACCTCACCCTTATAGACCCAGACCTTGACGCCAATGCGCCCGTAGGTAGTCAGCGCCTCGGCAGTGGCGTAGTCAATATTCGAGCGCAGCGTGGCGCGCGGCACCTGACCTTCCATCTGCCATTCACGGCGGGCCATCTCGGCGCCGGCCAGGCGGCCACTGACCTGAATCTTGATGCCCTTGGCGCCCTGGCGCATGGCCTGGCCGATGGCGCGCTTCATGGCGCGGCTGTGGCCGATGCGACGCTCCAACTGGCCGGCGATGTTCAGCGCCACTAGGCGCGCGTCCAGGTCGGGCTTCTCGATCTCCTCGACCTCGACCTTGACCTTCTTGCTGGTCAGCTCTTCCAGGCCCTGGCGCAGCTTCTTGACGCTCTCGCCTTTGCGCCCGATGACGATGCCCGGCTTGGCCGTGAACAGCGTCACCTGCACCTGGTTGGGATAGCGCTCGATCTCCACCCCAGAGACGCCAGCACGCTCGGCCTCTTTCTGGATGTACTGGCGGATCTTGAAGTCTTCTTGCAGCAGCCCGCGATAGCGGTCGCCTTCGGCGAACCAGCGCGCGGTCCAGTCACGGTTGATCTTGAGCCGGAAGCCGACCGGGTGTACTTTGCGTCCCATGACTAGGCTGTCTCCTCTTGACGTTCAGTCAACACGAGAACGAGATGGGTCGAGCGTTTCACGCGCGGCTTGTAGCGGCCACGCGCCCCTGCCTTCATCCGCCTCATCCGTGGACCTTCATTGGCCGCCAGGTGGGTGATGTAGAGGTCCTGGCGGTTCATCTCGAAGTTCATCTCGGCATTGGCAATCGCCGACTCGATCAGCTTGAACAGCAAGCCAGCGCCTTTGTGCGGCATGAAGCGGAGCATAGTCAGCGCCTGGTCGGCGTCCATGCCGCGCACCTGGTCACAGACCAGGCGCATCTTCTGCGCCGAGATCGGCAGGTAGCGGGCACTTGCGCGAACATCCATAGCCTAATTCCTTATCCCGTGGCCTACTTCTTCTTCTTCTTCTCGGCCAAGTGGCCCCGGTAGGTCCGTGTCGGGGCGAACTCGCCCAGCTTGTGGCCGACCATGTTCTCGGTGATGTAGATCGGCACATGGCGGCGTCCGTCGTGGACTGCAATGGTGAAGCCCACCATCTGCGGGAAGATGGTCGAGGCACGACTCCAGGTGCGGATCACCTTCTTATCGCCGCGCTCCCGCATCACTTCCACTTTGTGCAGCAGCTTCGGGTCTACGAACGGTCCCTTTTTTAGCGAACGCGACATACCAGCCTCGCCTCCTACTGCCGACGCTTACCACGACGCCGGACAATGAACTTGTCAGTACGTTTGTTGCGCCGGGTTTTCCTGCCCATCGCCGGCTTGCCCCAGGGCGTCTTCGGCCCCGGCATACCGATGGGCGACCGTCCCTCGCCACCGCCATGGGGGTGGCTGTTGGGGTCCATCGCCGTGCCGCGCACGGTGGGCCGCCAGCCCAGCCAGCGCTTGCGCCCGGCCTTGCCCAGCTTGATGTTGCCGTGCTCGGCATTGCCCACCTGGCCGAGGGTCGCCATGCAGTTTTCGTGGACCATACGCACCTCGCCGCTAGGCAGGCGAATCTGGGCGTAGATGCCCTCTTTGGCCAGCAACTGCGCCGACGTCCCCGCCGCGCGCGCCAACTGGCCGCCGCGTCCCGGCTCCAGCTCGACATTGTGCACCAGCGAGCCGACCGGGATCAGACGGATGGGCAGGGCATTGCCCAGGCGAATCTCGGCCTGGGTGCCGTTGCTCACCGTGTCGCCGACTCGCAGCCCCAGGGGGGCGATGATATAGCGCCGCTCGCCATCCGCGTAGAGCAGCAGGGCGATGCGCGCCGAGCGGTTCGGGTCGTACTCAATCGACTCTACGCGCGCCGGGATGTCCAGCTTGTTGCGCTTGAAGTCAATCAGACGGTAGCGCCGCTTGTGCCCGCCGCCGCGATGGCGGACGGTGACCCGTCCGCTGTTGTTGCGCCCGGCGCGCCTGCGCAGGCCGGTCAGCAGGCTGCGGTGCGGCCTGGCCCGCGTGATCTCCTCGAACGTGCTGCCCGTCATGTCCCGGCGACCGGGCGATGTGGGCTTGTACTTCTTCAGGGGCATGTGTGTACCTCATCATCTCCACGCGACTGCGCTCATTAGCCCCGTGAGGTGCGGATATCTGAGCGCCGCCACTGCCATTCACTTACATCTTGAACAGGCTGATCTCCTGATTGGCCGGGATGGTGACAATCGCCTTCTTCCAGGCCCGTTGCCGCACGTAGGCCTTGCGCAGGCGGCGCCCGCGCTTGAGCGGCATGACCATCGTGCGCACTTTCAGCACGTCTACGTCGAAGATGCGCATCACCGCCTCGGCGATCTGTATCTTATTGGCGCTCTGGTCAACCTCAAAGACGTACTGGCGATGCTCGGCGGCCATCACGTGTGACTTCTCGGTGATCACCGGTCGCTTGATGATGTCATAGAGATGCAGTTGCTTGGTCACTGTGCTGCTCCTCCTAGCGATCCGCCGCCGTGCCCAGGAAGCTCTGGATGACATCCAGCGCGTCTTGAGGGATGACGACTTTGTCGTGCGAGAGCAGGTCGCGCACGTTGAGATAGGACGCGCGCAAATAGCGGGCGTTGCTCAGGTTGCGCACGCTGCGCTCCACAGCTTCGTCGCGGCCGGCCAGCAGCAGCAGCGCGCTCTGGTCGCCGACCAGGGCGCGCAACGCCTCGCCCATGACGCGGGTCTTGGGCGAGTCCACTGCCAGTGAGTCCACGACCACGATCTGGTCATCGGCGGCCAGGGCCGACAGCGCCGAGCGCAGCGCCTGGCGGCGCATCTTGCGCGGCATGGCCTTGCTGTAGTCGCGGGGCCGCGGCCCGTGAGCCACGCCACCGCCGACGAAGATGGGGGCCGAGCGCGCGCCATGGCGGGCACGTCCTGTGCCCTTCTGACGATACCACTTAGCCTTGGACAGGTTGACCTCGCCGCGCGTCTTGGCCTTGTGCGTCCCCAGGCGGGCATTGGCCATCTGGCGCACATACGCCTGGTGCATCAGGCCCGTGTTGACCTCAACCTCGAAGATGTCGGCGGGCAGCTCGACGGTGCCCACCTGCTCACCGGCCATGTTGCGAACTGGTACTAGCATGATTCACGACTCCTTGCTGCGGCCACGTCTACTGGCGCTGCTTGCGCGACGGCTTGATCAACAGGATGCCGCCCCGCGCCCCAGGGACTGACCCGCGCACAGCGAGCATGTTCTTCTCTGCATCCACCACGACCACTTCGAGATTCTGCACGGTGACGCGATCGCCACCCATGCGGCCAGCCATGCGCGTCCCCTTCATCACCCGACCGGGCGTCGTCGTGGAGCCGATCGAGCCGGGCGCGCGCTCGCGGTCGGACGCGCCGTGCGTCTTCGGCTGGCGATTGAAGTTGTGGCGCTTGACCGTCCCGGCGAAACCGCGCCCCTTCGACGTGCCGACGACATCCACGCGCTCGCCTTTTTCGAAGACATCACTAACCACGAGCTTCTGCCCTTCTTCCACGTCAATCTCCTTGACGCGGAATTCGCGCAGCACGCGCAGGTCGGGCAGGGCCATGCCGTTGCGCTGCAGATGGCCGCGCTTGGGCTGGTTCAGCCGCGACGACCCGTTCCGCTTGGGCGGCAGTTCCTCGAAGCCAAGCTGAACGGCGGCATAGCCGTCTTTCTCCTCAGAGCGAATCTGAGTCACATAGCACGGCCCAGCCTCGATGACGGTGACCGGGATCACCTGGCCGTCATCGTCGAAGATCTGGGTCATGCCCACTTTTTTTCCAATGATGCCCTTCATCACTGCCTCCAAGGGACTGAGCGAAGAGAGGCCCATCACTCATCATCCCTGCTTCGTCGCCTCAACCATTGTCTTGTCGCGTGTCGCCGGGCGCGCTGGGCGCTCGGCCCCAGGACCACTACCATCGGCGACCGGTGTCATCTGGCAGGGTCCCCGATCCGCCAGGCCAGCGGCGCACAGGCGCGCAGCCTGGGCCGGCTGCTTAGATCTTGATCTCGATATCCACACCAGCCGGCAGGTTCAACCGCATCAGCGTGTCAATGGTCTTCGCGTCTGGGTCCAGCACGTCAATCAGCCGTTTGTGCGTCCGAATCTCGAAGTGTTCTTGCGAGTCCTTGTCAATGAACGGCGAGCGGCGGACGGTGAAACGCTCGATGCGCGTGGGCAGCGGCACCGGGCCGACAACCCGCGCCCCGGTGCGCTCAGCCGTATCCACAATGCGCTGAGCGGACTGGTCGAGTACGCGGTGATCATACGCTTTGAGCCGGATGCGGATTTTTTGCTTGGCCATAGGGTTTCCTCAGACTTCCTACCTGTTAGAAGTCAACTGGGGGAGACTGGCAGAGACCACTGTATGTTCTTGATCTGCCGTGCACAGTGCAACTTGCCAGCCTCCGCACAGACAATCGCTCGCTCAGTCGAGGATTTCGGTGATGACGCCGGCGCCGACGGTCAGGCCACCCTCGCGGATGGCGAAGTTCGAGCCGCGCTCCA
>JBBIHG010000030.1:0-34710 GCA_037447125.1 Chloroflexota bacterium
GTATGAAGAAAAGAGCGTAGACTTCATTGACGCCTTCAACGCCGCCTGGCTGCTGGCGCAGGGACTGGCGCGCGTGGCGACCTTCGACCGCAAGCATTTCGCTCGCTTCGAGGGCGTCTCGGTGATCGTACCCGGCAGGGACTCCCCCGCTGGCTGACGCCCGCCCCCGCCCTGGTGACCGGGCCTGTGGCGGTGGAGTGAATGAGGAAGGCAAGAATGGCCCAAGACGTGCTGCATTTCCAGATGGAGCGATTTGACGATGAGGGGACCTACTACGTGATCAGCGGGGTCGAGATCGCGCTGGTGACGGATGGCCAGACCATTGAAGCGGCGCTGCGCCGGCTGCGCGAAGCCCTGGCGCTCTACTACGAGGACGACACGCTGGCAGCTTTTCCGCGCGTGGAAGTGTCCTTTGAAGTGACAGACGCCTATGCCTAGTGGTGCGCCGTCTGTCGGGAAGGCAGGTGATCGCCATCTTGCGCACCTTTGGCTTTGAGGTCTATAGCCAGAGGGGCAGCCATGTCCGCCTTCAGCGCGTCACTGCGGACGGCAACGAGCAGCGCCTGGTGATCGCCGTGCATGGCAGCACGACCATCCCGATTGGCACGCTGCGCAGCATCTACCGTGACGTTTGCCGGTTCATCCCCGAGGATGAGCTGCGCCCGCATTTCTATACGGACTAAGGAGTAGCTGCACGGGGACTCCCCCGCTGGCTGACGACCGCCCCTGCCCTGGTGACCGGGCCTGTGGCAGTGGAGTGAATGGAGACGCACCAGATGACACACGAACGTATCACGGTGGATCCGCGCGTGATGGCAGGCCAACCCTGCATCAAGGGCAAGCGCGTGCCGGTCGCGCAACTGCTGCGCGAACTGGCCGACGGCATGACGGTGAGCGACATCATTGACGCCCATCCGCATCTCACGCCAGAAGACATCTACGCCGCTGTCGCCTACGCCGCCGATGTCGTCGCCAACGAAGACATCATCCTCGGCTCGGAGGCCGCGTGATCCGCTTCCTGGCCGATGCCCGTCCCGCAGGACGACCCGACCCATCGCATTGTCTTTCACTATACGCCTAAACACGCTTCCTGGATGAACCAGATCTCAATCTGGTTCAGCATCCTGGTTCGCAAGCTGCTCAAACGCGGCACTTTTACCTCGATTGCCGATCTCAAGGCCAAGGTGCTGGCCTTTGTCGACGATTTCAACCGAACCATGGCCAAACCTTTTCAGTGGACTTATCAAGGCAAGGCCCTTATGGCTTAACTATTGGCTCATTTGAGCCTCAGTCTAGCCTGCCTTCTTGTCCCACGAATTCTGACACGCAACAGCCCAGTGTACTCCCGCATGGTTCAGGGAGGAATCCCGAACGGATGGACATTTCGGCCAGTGAAGCCCCTTTTCTCGCCCGGATTGAGTCCTTCACCCCATAGACGCACGCCCGTTCTGCTTGACAGTGTCCAGGCTTCGTCGTATGATGATTGCAAGCGCTTGCGTTAGTTTTCCATGACGCGAGTATGGTATGGTGGCCCGGTTGAATCGTGCAGACAGCTGTGTCGCACGTTCTATACCGCGAAGCCTTCAGGAGCCACTTGCCATGAGACCGAGTCTGGAAGCCATTGCCGAAAAAGCCGGCGTTTCGACCGCCACCGTATCACGTGCGCTGAATGACCGTGCTGGGGTTAACACTGAAACCCGCGCGAGAATCCTGCGGATTGCGCGCGAAATGGGCTACGCGCCCAGCATGAATGCCAAAGGACTCGCCACCTCGCGCACCTACACACTCGGTGCTGTCCTGTCAGACCGTCCTCCGCAAGAACCGATTACCAGCTTCCCGGATGAAACGCTGCAGGGTGCTGACCAGGAAGCGCGCGAGCGCGGGTACCACATCATCACCACTTTCGTGGACAAGGCTGCGATGCAAGATGCGCTACGTATGACGCTTGTCCGCGAGCAGCGAACTGACGGCCTCATCATGGTTGGCCCAGCGCTGAAAGCATCCTTCATTATCCAGTTGGCCAGCAGCGATATCCCGCTCGTGTTGGTCGATAACCTGCTCAGCGAGACCCCGATCGATAGTGTGCTATGTGATAACGTGGGCGGGACCTACGCTATCACACGCCACCTGATCCAGACCCATGGACTACGCCGCCTCGTCTTCATCTCCGGGCCTTCCGACTGGCTCAGCAGTCGCGAGCGCCGCCAGGGATATGCCAATGCCCTGGCGGAGATCGAGCAGACACCCCGCGTGATCTTCGAGGAAGATACGACGATGTATCAGGGGCATGGGGCGATGCTTGAAGCGCTGGAACGGTTCCCCGATCTTGAAGGCATCGTCGCAGTCAATGATGCCACCGCAGTTGGCGCGATCCGGGCCTGCAAAGAGCGCGGTATCCGCGTGCCGGAGGAGATCGCTGTGGTCGGGTTCGACAACGTAGGGTGGGCCCCGCTCCATGATCCCCCCCTCACTACCGTGCGCGTATCCTGGCGCGAGGTTGGGATTCAGGCAGCCCGCCGGCTGATTGACCGCATTGAACGTCGGACAGCAGCCGGATTTCAGCTCCGCCTCAGCACCGAATTGATCGTACGACGATCTTGCGGCTGCATTGCGGAGGAACCCCATCGAAAGCCCTCGAATGGGTAGAAAGGAGGGGTGCAATAGGTCGCTCCAACAATTTCGCTTCAGTTCGTTTATCGCAAGAGTCCTAGTGCATAGAGGAGACAACCAGGATGTTGAGAATTATGCGTGTGATAGTACTGCTGGCGGTCATCGTAGCCCTGCTGCCCGCTCCCCCCTCCGGCGCGCAAGACAAACCAACCATCCGGATCACCACCTGGGCAGGCGTCGAGGAAGCCGCCGAGCTCCAACTGATCATTGATGAGGTCAATGCTTCGCAGGATGCGTTCCAGATCATCCACGAGCCGAAGCCAGCCGACTACTACACAGTGCTGCAGACCGCGCTGGCGGGTGGGGTTGGCCCCGACTTGATGTGGCTGGACCAGGATCACATGCCCTGGGCCTGGGAAGGCGTGCTGCTCGACATCTCTGAGTATCTGGCGAATGACACCCGCGATGTGGCTAACCCAGATGACTACTTCCCCGGCGTCTGGCTGACCGTTGCACTGGGTGACGGCGTGTACGGACTGCCCTGGATCGCTCAGCCGGTCGTGCTGTTCTACAACAAGGACATCTTCGACGAGATGGGCGTTGCCTATCCCACGCCGGACTGGACCTGGGACGAGTTCAGGTCCGCCGCGGTCGCACTCACCAACGAGGCGCACTACGGCTTCACCCTGAATGGCTGGCCGCCGCCCTATATCTGGATCTGGGGCAACGGCGGCGACATCGTCAGCGCTGACCTGACCCAGGCCCCGGTGGACGATCCGGCGGTGGTTGAGGCAGTGCAGTTCTACGCCGACATGATCTACAATGTCGAATGCTGCCCAAGCCAGGAGACCATCGCTGAGGAAGGCTTCGGCGAGATGTTCAAGGCAGGCCGCGTGGCCATGTTCATGGGCGGCGCCGCGGATGACCTGGATCGTGTCGAAAGGTTGAACGTCGGCATCTCGGCGGTGCCGAAGGGCAATGTCACCGGCGAGAATACCACCTTCGCCTGGATCGCCGCCACGGCCATCAACGCCAAGACGGCTTATCCGGACGAGGCCTACGAGGCGCTGGTCCTGCTGACCGAAGGCATCCATCACTGGAAGATCGTCTCGCCGCGCGTCTCGCAGGCGAATGTCGAACACCTTGTCGCGTCTGAGCCGCGCAAGGTAGCCAACGCAGCGGATATCATCGCTGCCGTGCCCTACATGCGCGGCTTCACGCTGTTCCCGGGCTTCAGCGAGTTCATGGGTGTGCTGTGGGGAGACTACTTCAGCCCGGCCTTCAGCGGTGAGGATACCGCCGAAGCGCTGGCCCCCGACGCGCGCATCTTGCTGGAAGACGTATTGGCCTCTCGATAGAACCACTCGACCGAGGGAATGGCCATGCAGGCAGGAGCGGGGCATCCCGCTCCTGCCCGTCTGGAATTGAGGAGGCCAGACCATGGGCGACCCTGGAGCCTTCAACTCGTATTACCCGACTTTCCTGCGTTATGTTGGCACAGCCCTTGTCTTAGCTCTGATCATCTACCTCACCTACAGGGGCCTGCGCAAACTGGGCGTCAAAACCGAGGCAGCGACCGGTTTCGCGCTGATCACGCCCTGGCTGGTTGGGCGCATCCTGCTGACGGCCTTCCCGATCCTGCTCTCGTTCTACCTGGGGTTCACTGAGTACAACATTCTCTGGGACCGGCCCAAAGCGCTGGAAGACCCGCTGTTCAACTACAAACGCGCGCTGTCCATTAAGATCGTGACCTTCGACAAGGATGAACGTGTGTCGATAGCCAGACTCGGCCAGCTTGGCGCGGCCGGGCCGGACGTCGTGCGCTACCGCGAGCTGGACAGCTTCGTGATTGGCGACAAGCGCTACGTGATCGCGGCCAGCGATATCTACCTGCTGAAGGCCATCTGGCTGACCCTGCGCTACGCGGCCTTGTCGATCCCGCTTGGGATGGCTGGCGCGCTGGGGGTCGCGCTGCTGCTCAACCAGAACGTGAAAGGGGTGGGCTACTGGCGCACCCTCTACTACCTGCCGGCAGTCCTCCCCGCGGCGGCAGTGGCTCTGTTGTGGTTCTGGCTGTTCGCGCCCAATCGCGGACTGATCAACTGGGCGCTCGGTCCAATCTATAGCCTGGCAAGCTCCGAGCCGCTCGGCTGGTTCACCGACAAAGACCTCGTGCTGCCGTCATTCGTGATCATGAGCTTGTGGGGCATCTTCGGCGCGAACACGGTGATCCTGCTGGCCGGGCTCAAGAACATCCCGCCAGACCTGTATGAGGCCGCGTCAATTGACGGCGCCGGCACGCTGGTCAAGTTCCGGTGCATCACCATCCCCATGCTCAGCCCGACGCTGTTCTACACGCTGATCATGGGCGTGATTGGCGCGCTGCAGTTGTTCACCGAACAGGCATTCATTCCCACCGACCGCGCAGATGGCTGGTTCGTGAACTGGTTTTTATACAACGAGGCCTTCAACTTCGGCCGGATGGGATATGCCTCGGCAGTAGGCTGGTTGTACGCCGTCCTCATCATCGCTATCACGCTGATCGTCTTCCGCTCATCGACGGCATGGGTCTTCTATGAGGGCGCGCGCGAACGAGAACCAGGAGGGGCCAAAGCATGACCACCCGAGCCTCCATCCAAACGCTAACCTATGATCCGCTCGCGCGCCGCCGGCGCATTCTGTCGATCGTCAGCCGGATCGTCATCTACGGGCTGTTGCTGGCCGGTGCGGTGGTGATCGTTGTCCCCTTTCTGTGGATGGTATCCACCTCGCTAAAGATCGAAAAACTACTCTTCGAATGGCCGCCACGCTGGATCCCCGACCCGATAGCCTTTGAGAACTACTGGACTGCATGGGAGCAGCTCGGCAGCATCGCGCCGGGCCTGACCTTCTGGCGCATCATCGGCAACACGCTGTTCATCACCGTGCTGGCTATGTTCGCGGAGATGTTCAGCGCGGCTGTCGTCGCCTACGGGTTCGCGCGGTTTCGCTTCAAGGGCCGTGATGTGATCTTCTTCATCATGCTATCCACGATGATGATCCCCGGAGTTCTGACGCGCGTGCCCGCCTTTCTCATCTGGCGCGAGGTCGGTCTGCTGAACACTTACGATCCGCTCACCCTGCCAGCCTGGACGGCCTGGGGCCCCGCGTATATCTTCTTGCTGCGCCAGTTCTTCCTCACCATCCCGCGCGAGATGGACGAGGCGGCGATCATCGACGGGGCCAACCCCGTGCAGGTCTTCTTCTACGTGATGCTGCCGCTGGTCAAACCGGCGTTCTTGGCGATCGGCGTGCTGGCCTTCCAGGGCAACTGGAACAACTTCGAAGGGCCGCTGATCTACCTGAACACGACACAATTGTTCCCGCTGATCCTGTCGATCCAGTTCTTCCAGCAGTCGCTGTCTAAGGAAGCGCCCAAATGGCACTACATGATGGCGATGGCGACGATGATGGCCGCCCCGATCTTGCTGCTGTTCTTCATCGCGCAGCGCTACTTCATCGAAGGGCTGAACGTGGGTGCAGTGAAGGGGTAAGAGGCGATGCACACGGTTCAACAGCTCATGCTCCGCGGCGGGGGTCAGGTGTCCGTGGCCCGCGTGGCGCTCATCCTATCGCTGGTTGTGGTCCTGGCCGCGCCGTTTGCCTCAGCGAGGGGAACGCCGTCGGCCCGCTCCCAGGAGAGCACCATGCGTCATGGTCTGGTGAACCTCAGTCACCTGCTGTTCCTCACTGAGCCGGTGACGTTTGGCGACCTGGACGTGGCCATCGTGCACATCTACTCCGAGTATCCCGAATACGAGTGGGTGGACGCAGCCGGCGAAGGCATAGCGGCGGTCGATGACGTGGCGCGTGCGGGGCTGGTCTACCTGGCGTATTACGAGCAGACCGGCGATGCGCGCGCGCTGGAGCAGGCGCGGCTATGCCTGGACTTCGTGCGTTACATGCAGACGGACGACGGCTGGTTCTACAACTTCGTGACGGACGCCGACGGCGCGATCAACACCCAGGGGCGCACCAGCTACAAGACGCTCACTGGCTGGTGGGCCATGCGCGGGCTGTGGGCGCTGGCCGAAGGCTATCGTGTCTTTGCCGAAGTCGATCCCGCCTATGCCGCCGACTTGCAGGCTGCCTACCTGCTGACCGAGCAGGCGCTGGCCGGTGAGGTCCTGCACAACTTTGGCGTGTATAGCCTGCTTCACGGCTTCTCGATCCCGGCCTGGATCCCGGGCGGCGCATCGGATGTCTCCTCGGTGATGGTACTGGCGCTGACCAGCTACTACCGTGCGAACCCGAATCCTGCCACGCAGGCGCTGATCGAGCATGTCGCCAGCGGAATCAGCGAGTATGTCCTCGGCGACAGCGCCACCTATCCTTTCGGCATACACCCGGTCACTACGAACGCGCCCGGTTACTGGCACGCCTGGGGTAGCCATATGGTGCACGCGCTGGCCGAAGCGGGCGCTGTTCTGAACCGCCAGGACTGGATCGACTCGGCGGCCTTCGAGGCGGAGGCGTTCATGCTGCGCCAGCTCGTCTTTGAGCAGATCAGCGAGATGGGGATTCTGCCCCGCCGCCTGGGCCAGATCGCCTATGGGACTAACATGCTGGTGCAGGGATACATGGCGCTCTACCGGGCGACAGGCGAAGAGAAATACGCGCGCTACGCCGGGCTGGCCGCGTCGTGGTTCTTCGGCAACAACATGGCGGGCGTTGCAGTCTACGATCCCGAGAACGGGCGCTGCTTCGATGGCATTGACGGGCCGGTTGCGTGGCGCGTCAATCGCAACGCGGGCGCCGAATCAACCATCGAGGCGCTGCTGGCCCTGCTGACCGTCCACCAGGACCCCCTCGCGGCGCGCTATCTCGACTACCAAGAAGTCGCCGTGCGGCCCTACATCCGCGTGGAGGCTGAGTTCGGCACGTCCATTGCAGGCAAGCCCAGCTTTCGCGAGCGCGATTGGACTGGCGAGGCGTATTTCAGCTTTGGGCGGTACATCAGCCTGGGCGCGGGCGATATGCTGGAAGTCCCGTTTGAGGTGCCAGAGGCGGGTGAGTACTGGCTGTATGTCGCCCACCAGCGCCAGGCCATCGCCAGCGAGGAAACAACGCTGGTCGCCCTGCGCGCGCCGGCGCCCCCGGCGATCAATGCCGTGCTCGACGAGTGGGCGGAGGTGCCGCTGTTCTCGGCCAACACGCAGCGCCAGTTTCTGCGTGGCGCAGCCCTTTGGCGTGGCCCGGACGTGGACAGCTTCGATGTGCAGGTCATGTGGGATGAGGAGAATCTCTACCTGGCCGCGACGGTCCGCGATCCGGTGTTTGAGCAGCCCGAAGTCGGGCCCTCGGTGTGGAGTTACGATGCACTGTGGGTCTACCTGGATGGCGAAGGGCGCGGCCAGCGCCTGAGCACGAAGTTCACCCTGGCCCAGACGCCCCAAGGCCCGCAGGTGTGGGACTGGATCGCCTCCACCTGGCTCCCCAATGCCGAGCTGGCGTGGCAGCCACTGGCGACCGGCGACGGCTACATCTACGAAGCGAAGCTGCCCTTCACTTCGCTGCGAACGCGCGCCGTGGCAGCGGGCAAGACGCTTGGCCTTGAAGTTGGGCGCGGCATCGGCGGCGATTCGTTCCTGGACCTGACCGGCGCTGATCCCGACACCGCCTCGAATCTGGCAAAACTGATCCTGGTGAACGATCTCAGCGACCTGGACGCCATGGGCGGCGTAGAGGAGGTACTCGAGGCCAGCGCCCGCGCGTTGGCCATCGGCGTCACCCTTGACGGCGGCGATCCGATGATCGTCCCCGCCAACACTGCCCCGGACCGCCGCTATCTGTGGCTCGACCTGGTGGGCTACGACCCCGTAACGCTCGATGCAGGCGAACATGTCCTGCAGGTGACTTACGCCGGACTGGAACCCCTGCGCCGCGTGGATGTTGATGGCTTCCTGATCCAGCCGGTCGTCGCGCAGCGCGTGTTCGAGGGGCCGGACGGCGCGCGGCTGACGCTCACCTACGACACGCGAACGGGCGACGTGACCGTTGTCGAGGAGCCGTAATGCACACGGCACTGGACGTCTTCTGGGAGACTGTCCGCGACTGGTATAACGGGATGGTCGGGCTGGCCTTCATGAACTTCGTGTGGTTGGCGCTTAGCCTGACCGTGATCCTGCTGCCGCCGGCGACTGCCGGCATCTATGTCGTGACCCACAGCATCGCCCATGGGCTTGGCGCCCACATCAGCGACTTCTGGCAGGGGATGCGGCGCTACGCCTGGGTGAGCTATCGCTGGGCGCTGCTCAACATCGCTGCCATCGTGGTCTTCGCTGTGGGTTTCCGTTTCTATGGCGCAACCGGGGGCGTGTTGGGGGGCGTCATTCAGGTGCTCTTCGTCACCGCCGGGGTGGTGTGGCTCGCCATGCAGTTCTACACCTGGCCGCTGCTGACCGAGCAGCAGGAGAAACGACTTGGCCTCGCGCTGAAGAACGCGCTCTTTCTGACGCTGGCCAATCCGCTCTTCACCTTCGTGCTGGTGGGGGCAATGGCCTTGGCGCTGGTCCTCAGCCTGTTGACCATGTTGCCAATCGCCGTCTTCTTCACCACTTTCGCCTCGCTGCTGGGTAGCCGGGCCGTGGTCGAACGCCTGACCACCTACGGCAAACTGCCCAGCGCAACTGTATAAGGAGAGCAATCATGAGCTTGACACTGACGCGCTATCCGGGCAATCCGCTCCTGGTCCCTTCCCCATTCAATGCCTGGGAGACGGACAATGTCTTCAACGCGGCGATAGTGCGTTTCAACGGCCTGATCTACATGCACTACCGCGCGCAAGGGCTGGACCGCATCTCGCGCATCGGCTGCGCGATCAGCACCGATGGCTACCACTTCAACCGCTTGCTGGAGCCAGTACTGGCGCCGGCCAACGAGTTCGAAGCTTTCGGCGTGGAAGACCCGCGGATCACCGAACTGGACGGGGCGTTCTACATGCTCTATACGGCTTATTCGCCGCATGGCACCCGTGTCTCGCTGGCGCGCAGCACAAACCTGATCGCCTGGGAGCGGTTGGGCATCGTCCTGCCCGACGAGGATAACAAGGACGCGGTCCTGTTCCCGGAGAAGATCGGCGGGCGCTACGCCATGTTCCATCGCCGCCCGCCTGATATCTGGCTGGCCTACTCCGACGATCTGCTCCACTGGACCGATCACCAGATCATTATGAAACCACGCCTCCGGCAGTGGGACAGCGTCCGCATCGGCGCGGGTGGCCCGGTCTTCAAGACCGAGTGGGGGTGGCTCAATTTCTATCACGGGTACAACGAGGAGCGCGTCTACTGTCTGGGCGTTGCCCTGCACGACCTGCGCGATCCCGCGCTGATTCTCAAGCGCCAGGATGATCCGATCCTCTGCCCGTTGGGGCCGTTCGAGCAGTGGGGCGACGTGCCCAACGTTGTCTTCACCTGCGGCGGTCTCGAAACCAGCGACGCCTACCATATCTACTACGGCGGCGGCGATCACGTCATGGCCGTCGCGTCGGTCAGCAAGGCCGAGGTGCGCGCCTTCGCCCAGGGGTAATTGGAGAGCTGCTATGGCCGAGCGTGCGTTAAGAATGGGACTGGTCGGCGTAGGCAGTTTCGGCCTCTTCTGCCTGGCTGCTTTTGCCGAGATGCCAGAGATCGTAGTAGTCGCTGCCGCCGACAGCGACCCGCAACGCGCGCAGAAAGCGGCGTCATTCGGGGCGCGCGTGTATTCACGTTTCGGCGACCTGCTGGCCGACCCTGCCGTGGACATCGTCGCCATCAACACACCACCTCACCTGCACGGCCCGATGGCCACTGAAGCGGCGCGGGCAGGCAAGCATCTCTTTGTCGAAAAACCACTCGCCACGTCCCTGCGGGACGCCCGTCTGGCGATCGGGGCCGCGCGCGATGCTGGCGTCCATCTCACCGTTAACTACGTGCTGCGCTTTCACCCCTTGCACCAGCTAGCAACGCGGATCGTCCACAGCGGCGCGTTGGGCCCATCACAGTACGTGTCACTGGAGAACTTCGCCACCGATGACACGCTGCTGCCCAACCACTGGTTCTGGGACCCGGCGCAGAGCGGCGGGATTCACGTCGAGCATGGCGTGCACTTCTTCGACATCTGTAACCAGTTGGCGGGCGGCATGCCAGACTCCGCCGCCGGCACCGCCCAGTCGCGCGCCGACGGCCGCGTGGACCGGGTGAGTGCCACAGTCCGCTACGGGGATCGCGTGTTGGCGACGTTCTACCACAGCTTCACCCAGATCGGGCGCATCGAGCAGACGACGATGCGCATCGCCTGCGCGCGCGGGCATGTTACCCTGTCCGGCTGGATTCCAACGCATCTCACGGTGTCCGGGCTGGTGGACAATTCCGGCTTGGCCGTGCTTCAGGGGCTGCTCGGAGAGCACCTCGACGTGCTGGAGCGCTTTGAAGGCGAGCGCGCCCTCTTCGCGCACGGTGGCACAACCGAGACCCTGGTCGGGCGGATTGAGGGGCATGTGGAGGCCCTTGATCGCCAGGGTGATTACCGGCGCGCTATCCAGGCAGGTGCGCGTAATCTGGTGGCGGCCATTCGCGGGGATGCGCCGCTAACCGTCACCCCGGACGACGGGCTGTCCAGCCTGGCTGTCGCCCTGGCAGCAACCGAGAGCTGCGCCAGCGGCCAGACGGTGGCCGTGCGGCTCTGAGAATGGAGGCGCTGTGTCAAGTCAGGTCGTTGAGGAGGCCGTCCAGGCCGCACTCGCGGTGCTTCGTCACAACGCCCAAGGCCCGGACGGCTCGCTCCCTCGCACGGCGGGCTGGGGTTATCCCGAACCCTACACACGCGACCTGATGATCGCCGCGCCCGGCATTCTCGTCTCGGGCGACCCCGATCTGATCCTCTCGTTGCGCCGCGTGCTGGCGACTCTCGCCGAGAACCAGTCCCCGCTGGGGCATATCCCCGGCCTGGTCAATGATCCCCGCGATCGCGGATCGAGTGACACGACGCCCCTGTTCTTGATCGGGCTGGCGCTCTACCGCCAGCATTCGGGCGAAGCGGTCTTCCTGCAGGAGGCCGCGGATCGGGCGCTGCGTTGGCTGGCCTACCAGAGTCCGGATGATCGGGTGCTGATCGCGCAGCAGCCCACCAGCGATTGGCGCGACGAGCAGTGGGTGCTGGGTTACGGGCTGTACGTCAACGCGCTGCTCTACGCTGCGCTGCGGCTGTTTGGACAGGACGCACAGGGCAGCCTGCTGCGCGAGCGGATCAATCAGCACGCGATCGTGGATGAACGCAAGCCCGCGCACGTTCTGGAAGGGCTGGCCCTGCCGGACCGGCCCTACTATGCGCTGTGGTCCTACAAGGTACACCACAGCGCACGCTTCGACCTGCTGGGCAACTGCCTGGCCATTCTGTTCGGGCTGGCGGATCCTGAGAAAGCCCAGGCCATCGTCGCCTGGATCGCGGACGAGTGCGCCACCCTGCGGGCTAGCGGCATGCTCAGCGGGGATGTGCCGCCGTGCCTGATCCCGGCGATCCAGCGCCACGACCGGGACTGGCACCCTCGCTATGAGCTGTATAACCGGCCGGGAGACTACCACAACGGCGGGGTGTGGCCGTTCATCGGCGGGTGGTATGTGGCCGCGCTGGTGACCAGCGGGAAGCAGGCACTGGCGCAGCGCCAACTGGCTGTCTTGGCCGAGTTGGCCCGTCCGGCGCGCAGGCCAGGACTGGCTTTCGGCTTCAACGATTCGAGGAAGCCCTGCTGATCGTCACCAGCGACCAGCAGCCCGCACTGCTGATCGGCAACGAGGGTTGGGGCTACGCCGAACTATGCCCGCTGCCGGTCAGGCGCGTATTGTACCAGAGCTTCAGCCTGCTGGCTCAGCCGCGCGACCGCAGCCCGCACCTGGAGCAGACTCTTCGGCGCAGGCTTTTTCTTCAGTCCGTCGCTGCTCGGTGGTTTGCCGCTGTTGCCGCTGTGTTTGGCCAGTTGGTCTTCCAGTTCCTGGATGCGCGCGGCTTGCTGCATGACCAGCTCGCGCAGTTCGAGAATGATCGCTATCAGACTCGCTTTATCCAGTTCGTGCAGTGCTTGTTCATCCTGGTTCATGCTGCAACTATACCGCCTTGGGCCTCAGACCCGCATATTTTGGCCTGAGTAGTTACCTTCAGGGAGACTATCGCCGGTGAAATGCCCACCAAATGAAGGAATACGAGGGCAACACATGCGCGGCGAGTCGCACTCCCTTGTGCCCTGATGATCATGAACAACTGGCGCAACGTGTTCAGCACATCGCTCACGGTCGACGAGAGTAGCCAGTGCCGGTAATCGCTGCAACGCCTCTGCGCCAATGCCAGCTTTTGGAGCTCTTCCTCACTGCTGTATAATCCGGCCCACTCACCGGACAGCATTGAGGGCGACGCGGCGATGAACTCCAGGCAGCGTGTCATGACAGCGTTCGACCACCGCGCGCCGGATCGCGTCCCGGCGTGGTTGGGCATGTCCCCCGCTTTTCAGCAGAAAGCGAAGCAGCATTTTCAGCTCCCCGACGACGAGTCCCTGGCCCGCTATGTTGGAGACGATTTTCGCCGCGTTGTCGCCCCGTACGCCGGGCCGGATCACGCCAGCCCTACCAGCGACCTGCCCGCTGGCGCGACGTACCGCTCAGTGTTCGGGATTCTGCGCCACGGCTACGAGGGCGGCCAGCCCATGAGCCATCCGCTCGGTGAGGCGACGACCGTGGCCGAAATCGAGGCGTATCCGTGGCCCGATCCAGAGTGGATTGACGTATCGGGGCTTCGCACGGAGGCCGGGCAGTACGGCAGCCGGTATGCCATCCTGGGCGGGGAGTGGTCGCCCTTCTGGCATGATGCCATCGACCTGCTGGGCATGGAGAATCTGCTGTACAAGATGTTCGATGCGCCGGCGCTGGTGGATGCTGTGCTCGCCCACACGGTTGAGTACTACTGCGCGGTCAGCAGGCGCATCTTTGAGGAAGCCGCCGATCTCATTGACATCTTCTTCATCGGCAACGATTTCGGCTCGCAGATCGGCCCGCTGATCAGCGAGAAGCTGTTCCGGCGCTTCTTGCTGCCGCACCTGAAGCGCCTGATCGATCTGGGGCACGCCAATGGGCTGAAGGTGTTGCTGCACTGCTGTGGGGGCTTTGAGCCGTTGATTCCGGCCATGATCGAGGCCGGACTGGATGGTCTGCAAGGGCTGCAGCCCAACTGCCGGGGTATGGATCCAGCGATCCTTAAGGCGCACTACGGGGCTGATCTGCTGCTGATGGGCAGCATCAGCACGCAGATCATCATTGAAGGAACGCCCCACTCGGTGCGCGCCGAGACGCGTCGCATCCTCGATATCATGAAGCCCGGCGGCGGGTACATTGCGTCGCCGAGCCACGACTACGTGCTGTTTGAGACCCCCGTCGAGAACGTCCTGGCTCTCTATGAGACGGTCCGCGCCTGGGGCGCGTACTGATCAGCGCGACCGTACTGCTCGGCGGCTTCCATCATGGCATTGATATTCTCCAGCGGCGCGTCGGGCGGGATGTTGTTGCCGTCCTGGATGATCAGCCCTCGGTAGGGGCCGAGCTTCTCGATCACGCGGCGAGTCGCCGCACGCACCTGTTCGGGTGTCCCGTCGCGGATCAGCATCGGGTTAACGTTGCCGATGAGCACCACACGCCCGCCCATCACCTCGCCGATGCGGTCCAGGTCCACCTGGTAGCCGAAGCCCTGCAACTCGTCAATGCGCAGGTCGTCGCGGAAGATCTCCAGCAGATGGTCGGTCTTGCCGCACATATGCAGGCTCAGCCTGCCGTCGAAGTGCTGGCTGAGTCGCTGGTTGTACGGCAGGGCGAACTCGCGGAAGGCGTCAGCGGAGAGCGAGACGGCCAAATCGTCCGTCCAGGCGAAATTGCGCGGGCGGGAGAGCTGCATCTCCTCCGCACAGAAGTCGAGCCACTCGATCATCTTGTCCGTGACAATGCGCAGCACCTCGTGCAGGAAGTCGGGGCGCTCGTAGACCGCGGTAAACACCTCCACCGCGCCCATCACATCGCCGGCCACGCCGAACGGCCCGTCCGATGTGTTGGTCAAGGCCGGATTCGCGCCGGGGTAGAAGACCGGCCCGCCCTGAAAGCGCACCGGGTATTGTTCTGCCACGGCGATCATCGTTCGTCGGTATGCGATCTGCCGTGCGTTGATCCCGCTGTGCACGTAGTCCAGCGCCTCCAGGCGGCGCAGGTCGGCGTCGGTCTTCACCCAGCCATCGCCCACCCAGGGTATATCGTCGTCAGAGAAGTGAACCGTGCAGCCCAGGCTGCCCGCCTCAAACGTGTTCTGGAAGTCAGTCCACGCCCCAACCCAGGCCCCGGTGATGGCGTGCGCGTCCGTGCGGACGTTCTCCAGCAGCCACTTCTGGGCACAGATCTGCGTGCGCAGCATCGTCTCCGGGTCGGCGTAGTAGTCGCGGAAGCGCACGCCCACTTTGGGCACCAGGAAGCGGTGAGCGATGGCCGGGATGACCGGCACGCGGTCGGGGATCTCAAAACGCTGCGCCGCCTGCACGCGCGCCCGTCGCGCCTCGATCTCTTCGATGGGAACGCCTATCTCGATAATCTCAGCCATCAGCCATCAGCTCCTCTGCGGCTACCATAGCGATGGGCGCGCCCAGGCCGGGGATCTGGGTGACCCTGGTGCCCTTTGCCGGACAAGACTGCACCGGCGGGCTAGGCGATGCCCGGCGCGTGACGCTGCTGCATCTTCACCGGCGTGTTGGCCATCATCCACGCCGCCATCCGCTCCCTGATCTGCTCCGGCGTCGCGCTGTAGCCATAGGTCTGCAACAGGGCGGGCATCCACTTCTGGCCCCGGCGAATGTGGAAGTCCTCGCCGCTCCTCATTGTGCGATTTGCTGACGATTACTAGGAAAGCCGGGCCGCGCCCTACAAGCCCGCCCCTCCTGCCCGCTGTAGCTGGCGGTGAGCGATCCCGCCGCCCACTGCCAGCCGGGGCGAGGCGCGGCATCCGCCCTATTTGACCGCGCCGCGCGACAGCCCGGCGATGATCATGCGCTGCGCGACGAGCACTAACAGCAGGATGGGGATCACCATGAAGACGCTGAGCGCGCTGAGCATGTCCCAGGGCCGGGTGTAAGTCGACGCGTCCGAGGACAACTCGATCATGGCCACACTGAGCGTCTTGGTGTTGGCGCGCTGGGCGAACACCAGCGGATACAGCAGTTCGTTCCAGCTGATAATGAAATTGATCACGGTCATGGTGGAGATTGCGGGCAGAATCAGCGGCAGCACGATGCGCGTTAGCACCTGCACGATGTTCGCCCCGTCAATGAGCGCCGCTTCTTCAATCTCGGGGGGCACCTGCATGATGAACGAGACCAGGATGAGGATCGTGAACGGCAAGACCAGGCTGCTCATCAACAGGATGAGGCCGTGATGTGTGTTGATCAGCTTGAACTGCTGGAAGGTCTCGAACATGGGCACCAGCACCGCGATCTGAGGCAGCGCCGCCGATATGATCAGCAGCATGTAGACAACGTTGCTGCCGGGGAACCGGATGCGCGCCAGGGCATAGGCCGCCATGGCGCTGACAACCACCGATACCACTGCTGACCCGACGGCGAAGATCAGCGAGTTGCGCAGATACGTCAAGAACGGCACCGACTGGATCATGCTGCTGTAGTTGTCGAGGGTGAAACGCGAGGGCCAGTACGTGGGTGGGATGGTGAACAACTCGCTCTTCGGCGTAAACGATGAGATGGCGATGTAGTAGAATGGGAAGCAGATGAAGATGACAAAGACCACGAAGGCCGCATAGGTCACGATGCTGTGACTGTGGCGGCGCAGCCAGGACGGCTGGGCCTGGGCACGGCGTGTCGCTAGGGATTGTGTGCTCATGCTTGTGCCTCTCTAGGCCGAGACCTCAACACGGCGCAGGGTGTAGACGCCAATGCCGCCAATCACCGTCACAATGATTACAAGCATTACGCTGACCGCGGCCGCGAAGCTGTAGTTCAGCGAGTTGATCTCCAAGTAGATCTTCTGCGCGACGACGGTGGTGGCGAAGCCTGGCGCACCGCCCGTCATGGCAAAGGGCAGGTCGAATACCGCCAATTGCCACACCAGCATGAACATCGTCACCGTCACGATGATCGGCATGATCATCGGCACGGTGATGAAGCGCAGCGAGTCGAACCAGTTTGCCCCGTCTACCTTGGCCGCTTCATAGAGATCCAGCGAGATCCCCTGCAAGCCGGCTAACAACAGCAGCGCACAGAACGGCGTGCTCTTCCAGACGTTGACGAAGATCACCGCGATCTGCGCGTTCACCGGGTCGATCAGCCACTTCTCGCGGATGCCAATTCGTCCCAACAGGTCCGGGACCATGCCGAACTGGTCATCGAACATCCACTTGAAGCCGATCGCGGCGACGACCATGGGCACCGCCCAGGGAATCAGGCTGATCGTGCGGGCTAGTCCGCGCAGCCGGAAATTCGCGTTCAGCAGGTGGGCGATAGCCAGCCCCAGGAACATCTGGAAGAACGTCGAGACGAAGACGAAGACCAGGGTGAACTCCAGGCTTTCGCGCACGACGAGGTCGGTGGACAGGCGCTCGAAATTCCTGACATCTAGGTAGCGGCGCGGTGGGAAGGCCGGGTTGTACCGCTGCACGCTCAGGATCAACGTCTGCACGAAGGGGTAGAACGTCGTGAAGATGCGCAGGACCAGCGCGGGCGTGATCAAGGCCAAAGCCAGCAAGTAGCGCCGTTGCTGCAGTGAAAACTGCCAGTGCCGTGGGCGCGCCAAGGCCTGCCCGAAGGTGAGCGGCTCGGCCCGGGCGGGCAACCGCCATCCGACGTGGGCCAGCACGCCCAGCCATACGACCAGCCCCGCCCCCACCGCCAGGGCAGCCTCCCACGCCATCATGTTGGCGGTGTTGCTCGCCTCCGCGATCTCGCGGGGCACGAGACTGTAGTAAACCTTGCCCAGCGCCGCCACCGCATGGATCGGCACCCCGAACAGCGAGCCGAGCGAGAAGGCATAGGAGTTCTGGTGTTTGTAGAAGGCCATGAAGCGGACGACCCAGCCCAGCAGCGCCACTGCCCATGCCAGCAGGCCCAGCTCCCAGCCCATGCGCACGTAACGGCGACTCGTCCGCCCCCGCCGGATGATCGGTGCCACGAAACCGCCGACCAGCAAAGGAATCAGGGCCAGGAAGAACGGCACCGATCCGTTCGACTCAAACATTGACCCTGGCGGGCGCGTCGCGTTGTAGCGAAGCTGGGCCAGAAGCACGCCGGCCACAAGGGCCAGCACAGCAACCTGACGCTGCCCGCCCTCCAGGGTGGAGAGCACGACTGCGGTCAGCGCCGCCAAGCATGCGAAAACAATCAGCGGGACCACGAACGACGTATAGCCGGGCGCGAGAGCCAGCCACCCCCCCAGCCACAGCCAGATCAGCAGCGGGAAGCACAGTGACACTGCGGCAACGCCGGCACTGAGTCTGGTCCCCCAGGGCGAAGTTGCCTGGAGGCCATCCGCATGGGCGAGTAGCCACCGCATAATGACCCCGAGGAGCATTGCCAGGAGCAAGGCGAACAGCAGCAGTCCGAAGTCTGCGCGGAAGGCGGCCTCTGACCAGATGGTGTAAGCAGCGCTCGGCCTCTGACCGCGCTCCAGCTCCTGGACGGCGTCGGGGACGAGGTAGCGGACCAGTTCGCTGGCTGCAATGAACCCGCCCAGAGCCACGGCATACCACAGCCCAGCCCCCTGGCGCTTCCGGTGGGCGATCCAGGCGATTGCCAGCGTCGCCAGGGCGATGACCAGCCATGAGCGCGCGATGGTCACCGTATCGGACAGCGTGATCAAGGGGGTGTCAAACCATTCGAACATGGGCAAACTCTTTCGCAAGGGCGTCGCACAGCCAGCCCGCCGGCGCCTGTGAGCCGTCGCGACGTGTGACGGACCGTTGAGAAAGAATCATCGACGTTGGATGAATCACTTATGTCTAGACAAGTTTATTATGCTTCCGTTCCGGCCTTCTGTCAAACAACAGCGGGTTCTGGGGCGCATGTCACGATCGAGGGGCGCGCCCCTGAGCAGCTTCTGCCGCCGTGGCTCCAGCGCGGCAGGCCAGAGAGCCGACAGGTACGGGGACGCCCCACAGTGAGAAACGAATTCGCACGAGGCACTTGTCTTGTCTACGTAAGGGGAGTATACTGGATTTGTCTATACATATCCGACGGATCGCGTCTGGCAAAGGTAGTCACCGGTGAATGACTCCACGTTTCAGGCCACATTAGTCAGCCACACCCACTGGGATCGCGCCTGGTACTGTACCTTCCAGGAGTATCGCGTCCGTCTGGTGCGTCTGGTGGATCGCCTGCTAGACATGCTCGAGCGCGATGCGGACTTCCCCGTCTTTATGCTCGACGGGCAGATGAGCGTGGTGGAGGACTACCTCGAGGCGCGTCCAGAGCACGCCGAGCGCCTGCGGCGGCTCTGCCAGTCCGGGCGCATCCAGGTCGGTCCCTGGTACGTGTTGGCCGACGAGTTCCTGGTCAGCCCAGAGGCGCTGATTCGCAACCTGATGGTCGGGCGGCACATGGGCGAGCCGTACGGCGGGGTCATGCCGATCGGCTACGTGCCCGACGGCTTCGGGCACATCGCCCAGCTCCCGCAGATTCTGCGCGGCTTCGGCATAGACAACGTCTTCTTCTGGCGCGGCATGGGTGCCGATGGCGACCGGCTGGGGACGGAGTTCGAGTGGTGCGCGCCTGATGGCTCGCCCGTGACGACCATTCTCATGCCCTGGGGCTACCACAACGTCGCCAACCTGGGCTACGCCATCCACTGGGGCGATGTCTCGCAGATGGAGTTTGACTGGGCGCTGGCCCACAAGAAGATCGCCGGCGCGCTGGAGAAGCTCAAGCCGATGGCCAACACTAACGCGCTGCTGCTGATGAATGGCATTGACCACGCCGAAGTGGAGCCGCGCATCCCCGAGGTGATCCGCCAGGCGAACGGGCGGCTGGACGGTGTGGTCATCCATCACGGCACGCTGCGCGATCACCTGGAGCGCGTGCGGACGTCCGGCGTCGCGCTGCCCACCTCTGAGGGCGAATTCCGCTGGGGGCGCTACTCGGAGATTCTGCAGGGCGTCTATTCCACGCGCATCCACCTCAAGCAGCAGAATCACGCGGGCGAGACTCAGCTTGAGCGTTACATGGAGCCGATCACGGCGCTGGCTTGGCTGTCCGGTGCGCAGGTGCCCGACGGCACGGCGGCACTAGCCAATCTGGCCTGGCATTGGCTGTTGTTGAACCACCCGCACGACGACATCTACGGTAGCGGCATTGACGAAGTCCACCACGAGATGGACTTCCGCTTCAGCCGGGCGCGGCAGATCGCGGATGCGCTCATCCGCGATCACTTCCGGCTGCTGGCGCGCCAGGTGGACATGAGCGGTCAGGACGGGACGCCCGTGCTGGCCTTCAACCCGCTCGGCTGGGCGCGCGACGAGATCGTCGAGGCGCTGATCGAGTTTGACTTCAACGATCCCAAGGCGGGGGCCTTCCAACTGGTAGACGCGGCGGGGCGGGCCGTCCCCCATCAGGTCATCGAGGACGAAGAGCGCTTCTGGATGGAAGTGCTCAAGCCCAACCGCAAGCGCTGTGTGCGCGTGCTGTTCCCGGCGCAGGTGCCCGCCCTGGGCTGGACCACCTTCTACGCGGGGCCGGTGACGGGCGTGGTGCCCCCGCCGGCGGGCGAGCTGACGGTCGCCGAGCGCGGCGCGGAGAACCAATTCCTGACCTTCACCATCGCCGCAGACGGCGGGCTGACGGTGACCGACAAGATCAGCGGGTATACCTACGGCGGACTACATCACTTCGACGATGTAGAAGACGCGGGCGACGAGTACACCTACTGCCCGCTGCCTGCCCACGGCCAGACGATCAGCACCGAGGGGGGCCAGGCCGCGATCACCTGCGTGGAGAGCGGTCCGTGCCGGGCAGCCTTCCGCATCGAGCGGATGCTGGCCATCCCCCACAGTCTGACGGCCGATCGCCAGCGCCGCAGCCCGGCGACGGTCGCGCTGCCGATCGTGTCGCACGTCTACCTGTACGCCGGGCAGCCCGGCCTGTACATCACGACTGAGATTGACAACCAGGCTCGTGATCACAAGCTGAGCGTCCGTTTCCCGACCGGCTTGCGCGTCGCTCAGGCCCACGTGGACGAGTCGTTCATGGTGGCCGAGCGCGATCTGCACCTGCCGGACTCGATGGGCTGGGTTGAAGACCCCACGCCGCTGATGCACCAGCGGACCTTTACCGATCTGAGCGATGGTGTGCGCGGGCTGGCCATCGCCAACAAGGGGCTGCCCTCCGTCGAGGTGACCGAAGACGGCACCATTGCCCTGACACTGCTGCGCGCGGTCGGATGGCTGTCGCGCGACGATCTGTGGGTGCGCCGCATCGCCGCGGGACCGCTGGTCCCGACTCCCGGGGCGCAGTGCCTCGGCCCCTACCGCTACGAGTACGCCATCCTGCCCCACGCCGGCGACTGGCAGGGCGTGTACCAGACCGCGCACGCCATGAACGCGCCCGTCCTAGCTCGCCGCGCCGACACCCATCCAGGGCTGGAACTGCGCGAGATGAACATCACCCGCGACGACCCCAGCCTGGTCACGCCGATCCCCTGGCCGCGCGGCGGGACGCTGCCGCCCACGCTGAGCGCGATCCAGATCGAGCCGGCCGCGCTGGTGCTGAGCGCCGTGCGCCGCAGCGAGCGCAACACGCTGATCGTGCGCTTCTACAACATCACGCGCGAGCCGGTCAGTGGCACAGTGACACTGGGCCTGCCGGCAAGCGCCGCCTACCGCACCACGCTCGCCGAGGAACGAGGAATGCAGATCGACCTCATCGAAGGAAAGCGGGTGCGGCTCGACGTGCGCGGCGCCGAGGTCGTCACGCTGGAGTTCGTCCCAGGGAGCGACCAGCCGTGACCGCCATGACCTCTCGCCAGCGAATGCTCACCGCGCTGACCGGCGGCGTGCCCGATCGCCTGCCGGTGACGACGCACCATGTCATGCTGTACTTCCTTGACCGGTACATGGGCGGTATGTCTTATCATGAGTTCTTCGATCATTTCGGCATGGACGCCTGGCTGTGGACTGTGCCCTACAAGCCCGACGAGGCGCAGGGCGAATACTTCGATCCAACCCAGACATCCAGCCACCCGTTGGACCACACGCACCGCGTGGTCTCCGATTCCTGGCGCATCGAGACGGAAGCGATCCCCGACCCGCAGTACAAGACGACCCGCTACCGCTTCGCGACGCCCAAAGGAACGCTGACGATGGTGTTGCAAGGGACGGAGCACACCGACTGGGTGGCAGAGCCGCTGATCAAGGATAAGCGCGACATTGATCTCATCGCCGAGTTCGTGACGCATCCCAAATGCGATGTCGAGGCTGTCAACCAGCGCGCCACGGCCTTCGGCGAGCGCGGGTTGGTGCGCGGGCATATCACCTACTTCGACGTTTACGGGCAGCCGGGCTGCTGGCAGGATGCCGTTGAGTTGGTGGGCACCGAGCGGCTGATTCTGGAGACCTACGACGATCCGACATGGGTGCATGAGCTGATCCATATCCTGCAAGAGCGCAAGAAGACCTTCATCCGCTCGCTGGCCGGGGCGCGCTACGACGTGCTCGAGCTGGGGGGCGGGGCGGCGTCCTCGACGGTGATCTCGCCACGGCTGTTCGACGAGTTCGTCGCGCCCTACGACGCCGAACTGATTGACCTGGCCCACAAAGCTGGCCAGCGCATCGTCTACCACACCTGCGGCGGCATGATGCCGCTGCTGGAGCGCATCGCCGAGATGGGCACCGACGCGATGGAGACCTTTACGCCTCCGGCCATGGGCGGGGACATGCGCCTGGCTGAAGCGAAGCAGCGCATTGGCCATCGCGTCTGCTGCATTGGCGGCTTCAATCAGGGCCACTACTTCAAGGACTGCTCAGCCGAGCAGACGCGGGCCGAGGTACGCCGTTGCTTCGAGGAAGCAGGGCCGGGCGGCGGGTACATCCTCAGCCCGTCAGACCACTTCTTCGACGCCGATCCGGCCCTGATCGCAGCTTTCGCCGACGAGGCGCGGCGCTGCACGTATGGCGGGGACGGCGCGTGAGCGCTCCGCCGCCCGCCCGGCGTAGGGGCCGGTCACCGAGCGGGCGCTAAACACCGACAGCATCCGGCGCGAAGTTCCGTGCACCATGTGCTCGCGCCGCCTATCACCATGCGCGTAAGAGCTATCACCGGGAGGAGAACGCGTCCAAGACCCACGTACCGGAGCATTGCCAGGCTCACTGTCAGCGTTCGCCTAATGTGGGGTAGGTCCAATTTAGATGATCTAGGAGAGAACCAAGATGGCACAGAAAGGTCTTTCACGCCGCAGTTTCCTGAAGGGCACGGGCGCAGTGGTGGCCGGTGCTGCCCTGGGTGGCAAGTTCCAGACCCAGGGCATCTTCAAGCCCAACGTCGTCCGCGCGCAGAATGAAGTCGTGCTGGCAGTGCAGGAATTCGCGCACGACGCGGTCAAGGCCGTGCTGCCAGACTTCGAAGCGGCGACCGGCCTGACGGTCGAGCTGGAGAGCGGCCCCGTCAGCGGCCACGACATGCTGACCAAGTATGCCGCCGCCTTCGCCGCCGATAACAGCCCGGTCGATGTCGTCAGCGATGCCGATGACGCCGGCCCGATTTTTTACCGCGCTGGCTACATGCTCCCGCTGGATGACGTGATCCCAGAAGAGACCTGGGCCGACTTCCCGGAGAGCTTCGACAGCCAGATCGAGGTCTTCCACAGCTTCGATGGTGTGCGCTACCGCGTGCCGCACGAGTTCGCTATCGGCTACTTCTTCACCCGCAGCGACTGGCTGACCGACAAGGGTGTGGCGGCGCCGGCCACATGGGATGAGCTGGTCGAGACAGGCAAGTTGTTCACCGATCCGGCCACCGGCGTCTGGGGCACAACCGATGGCCTGGTCAAGCCTGCTCTGCTGTACGTCTACGTGGCCTACCTGACCTCCCAGACGGGCGGCAACGTATTCGCTTTTGACGAGGGCACGGCGACCGCGCTACAGTTCCTCCACGACATGATTCACACCCACAAGGTTTTCCCAGAGACTGCGCTCAACGACGACTACACCAAGCAGAACGAGCTGTACATGGCCGACAAGGTGGCCTTCATGCGCCAGTGGCCATTCTTCCAGAGCGTGGCCGAAGGCAATGCTGAGTGGTTCGCCCCGGAGAAGCTGAAGATTGAGCTGCCGCCCGCGGGTCCCGCCGGCAGCAAGGCATGGTGGGGCGGTTGGGGCTGGTCGGTTCCCAAGTCAGCGCCCAATATTGATGGCGCTAAGGAGCTGCTCAAGTACATCACCTCCAACGAGGTGGCGCCTAAGCTGGCCAGGGGTCAATCCTGGTTCATCGTGCCGCGCGCGTCGATCCTGGCCGCCTTCGAGGGCGAGGACGACCCGATCGTCGCCGCGATGGGCCAGTACGCGGCCGCTGGCGTGCCTGCCGCGCGTCCGTTCCACCCCAAGGTGGCCGAGGCCCAGACCATCGTCGACGATATGGCCTCGCTGTTCCTGACCAACCAGGCGTCGCTCTCAGACGTCATCAAGCAAGGGCAGGAGCTGATCAAGGCTCTGGACGAGTAACAATCACTCCGGGTCCAAGGATGCACCCGGTACCGAGTGGCAGGTACGCCTGGGCCTGCCACTCGGGTTCTGCAGCGCCAGGATGGTACAAGGCCCAGCGATCTGCCGCGCAGCGCCGCCGGCCCAAGGTGTGACTAGAGCGTGTTATGAACTCTGTGCACTCGGCGCGGCGGGCAACTCGCGATGCCCTACGATCACCTGAACCCCACCCTGTGGTCCCTCCCCGCTGGCGGGGAGGGACGGGCTGCTCCCCTTTCTCCGCTTGCGGGGAAAGGGGTCGGGGGATAGGGGTTGAAAGTGCATAACACGCTCTAGGCGCGCTGTGAGACAGGAGGGCCGATTCTGACAGCAGGACAGTCTTGGAGGACAATAGAGTGAGAATCATGATGTGTGTCGGTCCTGCGGCCAGAAAGAGATGATGAACGTGAGCACCCCCTTGCAGCGCGAGAGCGGAATCCCCCTCTACGCCCAGGTGAGCGAGATCCTCACCCAGCGTATCCTGAACGGCGAATGGCCGCCCGGCACGAGTCTGCCCGCCGAGCCAGACCTGTGCACGGAGTTTGGTGTGGCGCGGGGGACTCTTCGTCAAGCGCTGAGCAAGCTTGAAAGCCAGGGCTATCTGCGGCGCGAGCGTGGACGGGGCACGTTTGTCGCCGACCGCGACGCACGCGCGCGTTCCCGGCGCTCATCGAGCAGCCAGATCGGTTTTGTCGTGCCCTACGTCCGCGATTCGTTCGTCCCAGAGATTCTACTGGGCATCGAGCGGGCCGCCGCCGAGCGAAACCTGTCCGTGACCTTCAAGCACGTGGAGAATGATTTCCAGCGGCAGGCAGAAGTGCTTGAAACCCTGGCGGGGCAGGGTCTGGCAGGCGTCGTGCTCTACCCGGTGGACTCAGTGCACATTGAACCTATGAAACGCCTCACCGAGGCGCGCTATCCGCTTGTGCTGGTGGATCGCTACCTGCGCGGCGTGGCTACAGACTACGTAATGTCCGACCATTTCGGCGGCGCGATGCAGGCGATGCAGCATCTGATCGGGCTGGGACACGAGCGCATTGGCTTTGTGTCGTGGCGCGACCCGGCGATCAGCATGGAGCATCGCAAAGCAGGCTACATCCAGGCACTGGCCGAGGCGCAGATCGCGTGTGACGCGCAGTGCCTGTGCGAGGTCGAGGGCTACCCGACCGTCGACCTGAAGTCGTTGCAGCAGTTCCTGACGGACCATCCGGACCTGACAGCCGTGTTCGCCGCGAACGATCAGATCGCGCTCGCCGTCTACCGCGCTGCGTGCAACATGGGCAGGCGTATCCCCCTCGATCTCGCGCTTGTGGGCTTCGATAACCTGGATTTCACCATGCATCTCGATGTTCCGCTAACCACGGTGGAACAGCCAGCCTTTGACATCGGCTGGCGGGCCGTGGAGACGTTGCTGGCCCGCATCGAAGTGCCAGCGAGACCCAGGCAGCAGGTGATCGTCCCGACGCAGTTGGTGGTGCGCCGTTCCTGCGGAGCCTACCTCAAAGTCAGTCAGCCGGCTGAGGGAGCCTGAGGCGCGCGTCCGGACGTCAGCCAGGCCGCTCCAAGCGCCGCCGGCCTGCCACAGCACAGAGGAGCCAATCCCATTGCCCGTATCAGATGGAGAGACCCCCTCCCTCGCATTCCTGGACGCATATGCCGCGCAGATCGCCGCCAGCCGGGACTTCCTGACCCGGCTGTGGGCTCTTGACAATGCCGAGCGGCCCGGTTTCATGATCGGCTACACCGGGCCCCGGGTTAAGAACGGCCGGCCGGTCGAGAACGCGCTGTTTGCCAGGGAGGGACCGGATACGGTCCGCGAGCGGCTGCTGGACCCGGCTCGCTACCTCAGCGCGCAGCTTCAGGAGATCGAGGGGTTGCTGGCGCGGCGCGGTGACTACGTGCCGGGGCTGTGTCCGATGCTGGGCGTGATCGGGATTCCGTCAGCTTTCGGCTGCGAAGTGGTCTGGTGGGGAGACGATCTCCCTGCGGTGCGGCCCCTGCCCGCCAAGGATCCCGACCAGGTGTTTGACCTGCTCCAGCCATCGGTTACAGATGGCGAACTGGGCCGCATCATGGAGTTCACGCGCTACTTCCTGGAGCATACCAGCGCGCGCATCCCGATCCGCATCACAGACGTGCAAGGTCCGCTCGACAGCGCCGCTCTGATCCTCGGCCACAGTAACTTCCTGCTGGCAATGGTCACCCATCCTTTGGCGGTCCATCACCTGCTGCAGAAGGTGACCGATCTGACCATCGACGTCGTGCAGGCGTATCGCAACCTGATTCGCGCGCATGGCGGGGAGTTCGTGCCCACCATCAATTACCCCTGGATGCCCGATGGCTGGGGCATGCAAGTCGCCCACGATGAGTGCGTGATGATCTCGGCGGAGATGCACGATGAGTTCGCCGTGCCCTACCTGAACCAGATCTCGGACGCCTTTGAGGGAATCTTCATTCACTCGTGCGGCAGATGGGCTCACCAAATCGGAAGTCTGCGGAAGGTACACAAACTGCGCGGGCTGGAATTCGGCGCCAGTGAAGCTCCCTATGGGCCAATGCTGGACGCGTTCGGCAGCCAGACCGCGCTGGTGACGCGCGTCGGGCTGAACCGGGACGTGCGCTTCAGCGGGATGGTTGACTTCGTCGAGCGCGTGCTGGCCGCGCGCAAGACCAACCGCGGGCTGTTCATCAACGTGGACGTGACCAACGGCCTGATCGACGACGGCTGGCCCACAACTGATCTCGAGGAGATCTACCGCATATTTGACGCGCTGGAGGGGAAATGACGTTCGACACGCCGCTAGTTCAGTATGTGAGCTACCCGTACTACCCTCCTCCGTTGCCGGTCCGCCGCGCCGAAGACCCAGGCGGGCCTACGGTGGTCGTCCGCGCGACGATCGCTGAGAGGCACACTCACGGCCTGGTCCTGGCCGGGGTTATGCAGACCGGCGAACAGGTGACGATCGCCATCACGGCCTGCGCGCCGGGAATCGTGCGAGTGCAGTTGGAGGACGCTCGGTCCGACCCGGGCCGCGTCCGGCTGGCGCGCGATCTTTCGGACCGGCCACTCGAGGTCCGGTGGGAAGGCACGCGGTTGGTTTTGGACGAAATGAGCGTGCAGATTACGCTTGAGCCGTTTCGCCTAGCGTTCTACAGGAGGGGCGGAGATCTGTTGCTTGCGCAGGATCGCACCGATGCGGACGCAGTGGGCCGCTTGAGCGCGCTGCCCTTTGGCTTCAGCGACGTGGATGGGCAGCGAGTGGCGTTCCATGACTCCTTCGCCGTCGAGCCGGACGAGCACTTCTTCGGCTTTGGCGAGCAGTTCACCGATTTCGACAAGCGCGGGCAGCGCGTCACCATATGGCACTACGATGCCCTGGGCGCGCACAGCGAGCGTGCCTACAAGTGCGTCCCCTTCTTCGTCAGCACGCGCGGCTATGGCCTCTTGGTGGACAGCATCTGCGCGACCCGCTTCGACATGGCGGCCACTAGCCACTCGGTCTTCAGCGTGGCGGTGCCGGACAGCGCGCTGGACTATTACGTTATCGCAGGGCCGGACCCCAAGGACATTATCGCGCGCTACGGGCAGCTTGTCGGCCTGCCGATCCTGCCGCCCAAATGGGCTTTCGGACTGTGGATGTCCTCCGGCTTCAAGGAAGACAACGCCGACGCCGTCTTGAGCCGCGCGCGCGACATGCGCGCTCATGACATTCCCTGCGACGTGATGCACCTAGACTGCTACTGGCAGCGCTTTGGGCGCTGGTCGGAGATGATCTGGGACAGGGAGATGTTCCCGGAGCCGGCGGCGATGATTGAGCAGTTGCACGCGATGGGTTTCAAGGTCTGTCTGTGGATGAACCCCTACCTGGGCACGGAGAGCGAGCGCTTCGTCGAAGCGCGCGAGAAGGGGTACCTACTCAAGACCCGCGCGGGCGAAGCCTGGGTGGGCGATCTGTGGAACGGGCACCATCTTCCGGTTGGGATCATCGACATGACCAATCCGGATGCTGTAGCCTGGTTCAAGGACCTGCTGCGTCCCCATCTGCAGATCGGCGTCGACGCCTACAAGACCGACTTCGGTGAGGGCATCCCGCCGGATGTCGTGGCACACAACGGTATGCCCGGTGAGGGACTACATAACCTGTACCCGCTGCTGTACAACGACGCGGTGGCCGAAGTCACCGCCGAGACAGCCGAGCATCACAGTGGCCTGGTCTGGGGACGCAGCACTTTCACTGGCGGGCAGCGCCACGCCGCCCAGTGGAGCGGCGATCCCAACTGCACTTATCCGGCCCTGGCTTCCACGCTGCGTGGTGGGCTGAGCATGGCCATGTGTGGTCATGCCTTCTGGAGCCACGACATCGGCGGTTTCAATGGGCGACCCACGCCAGACCTGTACATCCGCTGGGCGCAGTTCGGTCTGCTCTCGCCGCTGGCGCGCGCCCATGGCCGGACGACTCGCTTGCCCTGGGACTATGGCGACGAGGCCGAGCGCATCTTCCGCGACTACGTCCGCCTGCGCTACCGGCTGATGCCGTACATCTACAGCTACGCCCGCGTGGCGGCCCGCACTAGCCTGCCCCTGCTGCGCCCGATGGTGCTTGAATATCCGGGTGATCCTAACACGTTCGCGCTCGACCTCCAGTACATGCTCGGCGAGAACATCATGGTCGCGCCGATCTACGACAGGGGGGGCCGGCGCCCGGTCTACTTCCCGGCAGGTCGGTGGGTTGACTATTGGACCCACGAGGTCATTGTCGGGCCGGCGACGCGCACCATCCAGCCGCCGCTAGACGTGCTGCCCCTTTACCTGCGGGTCGGGGCGCTGATCCCCACCATCGAGCCGACGGCTGCCTTGCGCCAGGAGCCGTTCGAGGAGGTGACCTTCGACGCTTATGTGCTCGACAGCGGCGCGTTCGATCTCGAAGACATGGACGGTACCACCCACGTGGCACTGGCCCTTCACGGGGAGCGCGTCGAGGTCGAATACTGGTCGCCCAAGCAGCGCCTCTCCGTGCGTCTGCTGCCGTTGGCGGGCCAACCGGCAGTGGAAGGCGTTCTGGTGAATGGTCAGAGCACGCCCTACCTGCGTCAGGATGACGGCATTGTGCGCGTTACGCTGACGCAGTGAACAAGCGAACGGTGACAAGTGCTGAGGGAAAGGTTCGGATCGCAGTGGAGAGGCTGAGAGAGGAGTCAACGTATTACTGAAGTCTTGGCTCAACGCTTTGCCACCGAACACGGCTTCGCCTGGGTTGATAAGTTCCGTGCGCTGCTCATCCGCTTTGACCGTAAAGATGCCCCTTTCCTGGGCGCTCATCATATCGCTTTGGCTGTGATAACCTGCGCCGTGTTCTCGCAGCGAAAGTTTGAATCAGTTCACAGAAAAATCCGGACTTGACCACCAGAAAGGCAACACGCCGCGATCGGCCGCGACCAGGCACTTCCACCAGCGCCCCGCGCCCGGCGTCAGACGCGCTTCTCCGACTGTGGATCCAGCGCGTCACGCAGCCCATCGCCGATGAAGTTGATGCTTATCACTGTCAGAATTACCAGCAACCCAGGGAAGATCCACAGCCAGGGCGCTTCCTCGATGTAGCGGTACGCGCTCTCCAGCATATTGCCCCAACTGGCCGTTGGCGGACGCACGCCCATACCCAGGAAGCTGATGTACGCCTCCTGCAGAATGGCGGAAGCCACGCCCAGCGTCGAGGCGACGATGATGGGCGCCATGGCATTGGGTAAGATGTGCACGCGGATGATCCAGGGGTCTGAGGCGCCCAGCGCCCGCGCCGCCGTGACGAACTCCTGGGCGCGAATCGACAGGAAGCAGGAGCGTACGATGCGCGCCAGGTACATCCAGCTCGTCAGGCCGATCACCGCGATGATAACCACCAGGCTCCCGCTGAACGTCCGGCCCAACAGGTGAAGGTCACTGACACGCCCGCTGAAGAACCTCGCCAGGACGAGCAACAACAGCAGAGTGGGGATGCTCAGCATAGCCTCCGTGGCGCGCATCAGCACGCTATCGATCACGCCCCCATAAAAACCAGAGAGTGCGCCGACGAGCGTGCCGACGCTAACGGCCACGGTGACCGCCAACAGCCCGATGATGAGCGAGATCTGGCCTCCGTAGATGGTGCGGGCCAGCACATCGCGCCCGACCGTATCAGTGCCGAACGGGTGCGAGTGCGACGGTGGATTCAGCTTGATGCTGGTATCGTTGTAGTTCGCATCGGCCTCGGTGAAGATAATCGACCCGATCAGGATGTAGAGTATCAGCGATGACAGAATACACGCGCCCGTCAGGGCCATGCGGTGCCGCAGGAAGCGGCGTACTGTCCGCCGCCAGGGGGCCTGGAAATCGTCCGCGCGAGTATCCAGATGGATCGGCAGGTCGGGGCGCGCGTCCTGTGAGGCCGGTTGCTGTGTCGCCATCCTGCCCTCCTACGAATAGCGGATGCGGGGATCGAGCCAGGTGTAGGTCAGGTCGGTCAGGAGCTGGAACACCACCACCGCGCTGGAGATGATCATCAACAGCCCCATCAGCACGGAGAAGTCCGAGCGCTCTAACGAATCGAGGAACAGGCGGCCCATGCCCGGCCAGGCGAAGATGCGTTCCGTGACCACCGCGCCCGCCAGCAGCAGCGGCAGGTCCATGCCGACCAGGGTCACCAGCGGCAAGGCGGCGTTCTTCAGAGCGTGCACGAAGAGGATACGGCGCTCGTGCAGACCTTTGGCCCGCGCCGTCCGAACGTAATCGGAGTTGAGCACCTCCAGCATGCTCGCGCGGATGTAGCGTGTGTATTGGGCGATGCTGATCAGCGAGATGCTGGCCACGGGCAAGATCATGTGCTTGATGACTTGTGCGGCTGTCTTCCCCTCGACCGGATCGTAGATCGTCGTGACCGGCAGGTGAGGCAGGCCCCACGCCTTGAACTTGACGGCGAAGATGTAGATCAACATCAGGGCGATCCAGAACACGGGCATCGAGTACGTGACGAAAGCGAAGCCCGTCAGCACGTGGTCTAACAGCGAATACTGCCGGACTGCTGAATAGATGCCGATGAACAGCGAGCAACTGATGATGACGAGCTGGGCGGTGAGCATGAGCAGCAGCGTATCGGGTAGGCGCGTCTTGATCTCGTCGAGGACAGGTTGGCGGGTAATGATTGATCTGCCGAAGTCGCCGCGCAGCACGCCGCGCCGCGTCCCCGGCCTGTCGCCCACGCCGTCGCCGTCCAGGTCAATCATGACGTGCTCGTTGCCGACGAGCCAGTACCAGTACTGGATGTGGATCGGCTGGTCCAGGCCCATTTGCCGGCGCAGCCGCTCGCGATCTTCGGCGCGCGGCGGCTGGCGCCCGCCCAGTGTCGCCAGCGGGTCGCCCGACGCCTGCATGAGCACAAACAAGACGACGCTGATTATGAACAGTAGATGGATCGACTGGATCAGGCGTCGAACAACGTATTGGGCCATGGAGGTCTCCAGATGGTCGGGTTCGACGGACGGAGCAGGGCCGCAGAAACCCTGGGCCCTGCTCCAGCTCGCACTTTGCCTGGCCAGTCAGTTAGCCGGCGATGTCCCACTCGACGATGTTCCAGAACGGCGTGATGCCGTTGAGCTTTTCGCCCTCCACGCGCTTGTTAACGATCCACAGGTCCGGATCGTGCCACACGCCCACCCAGAAGACGCCCTCGGCCATGCGCTCATCGATCTGGTGGAAGACGCTCACCCGCGCATCATAGTCCATCGTGCGCGACTGTTCGGCGAACAGCTCGTCCAGCACCGGATCGCAGTACCCGTTCCAGTTGTTGCCGTCCGGGGAGTCGTCAGTTGGGATCTGGCGGCACAGGAAGCGGGCGGTATCCGGGTCGGGGAAGGCCGCCGGACTGGCCGACCACTGCGCAATATCGAACTGGCCGGTGGCAATAGGCCCGCCCCCCGCATAGCTGCCGAAGTAGATATCTGACGGGTGGGTTTCCAGCACCAGATCAACGCCAACTTCGCGCAGCATCTGCTGGGCCACCACACCGGTGTCTACACGGATCTGGCGGGTGTTGGTCACGTAGCGCAGCTTCAGCGCCACGCCGTCCTTGTCACGGATGCCGTCACCGTCGGTATCCACCCAGCCGGCCTCATCCAGCAACTGCTTGGCCAGCTCAGGATCGTAAGGGATCGGCTCAATGTCGGGGTTGTCATAGGGCATCCCCTCCCAGAAGCCGGAGGCCGGGTAGGTCAGGCCCAGCAGCAGGTCTTCGGTGATCTGCCAACGGTCGAAGGCCATGGCCAGCGCGCGCCGGACGTTGACGTCCTGCAGGGCAGGGTGCCCGGTCTCC
Source organism: Chloroflexota bacterium (assembly GCA_037447125.1). Classification (GTDB taxonomy): domain Bacteria; phylum Chloroflexota; class Anaerolineae; order Aggregatilineales; family Aggregatilineaceae; genus UBA2029. Next base: position 32,712 of record JBBIHG010000030.1, read on the forward strand.
GGGCGCACATTGAAGTGCCAGGCCTCGTTGTAGCCGGAGGGAACAATCGACATATCGAGCACACCGGTCGCTTCCAGGCGCGGCACGTCCGAGTAGGCGACGAACGTGCCCACGTCTGCGGCTTCGTTCTCAAGGGCGATGACGTAAGCTGCGCTGTCGGGGATGAAGGTGATCGCCACGGCGTCCAGCTTGGGCTGCGGCCCATAGTAGTTCTCGTTGCGCTCGAAGCGGATGTAGTTGCCGGTCTCCCACTCATCAAAGACGTAAGGGCCACTGCCGACGGTGGGCGCGCGATTCCAGGCGGCCTCGTCCAGGGTGAAGTCCGCTTCGAAGACAGGCCGCAAGACGTGCTCTGGCAGCACCCAGGTGAAGATCAGGCCCAGCCACGACGCCAGGGGCTGGGTGAAAGTGACCACCACGGTGCGCTCGTCAGGCGCGGTCACGCTGGCGACGGCTTCGTCGTACGGATAGCGCGTCTGCGGTGTGTTGCTGTCGCTGATGATCATCTCGTAGGTGAACACGAAGTCGGCCGAGGTGATCGGCACACCATCCGACCAGACGATGTCATCGCGCAGGGTCAGCGTCAGAACCTGACCGTCCTCGGAGACCCCCCCGTTCTCCACGCTGGGAACTTCTTTGACCAGGACCGGGACGGGATTGAGGTCGTTGTCGAAGGTCCAGGCGGGTGCCAGGTACAGGTCCCGCGTGATGCCGGCGAAGTACATCACGGTGTACATCGGGTTAAGGCTGTCCAGTTCTTGGGGGAAGGCGATCATCACAGCTTTGGGACCCTGAGCGCCGGTTGGCCCGACAAGACCCAACATCAGGATCGCGGCGAGCGCCAACATCAGGATATGGCTTTTCTTCACGTTTCACCTCCTTGGGTGTGTACGCACGTGCGACGGATCGACAGGCGGGTGGGCCGAGCAGCTAGCTCGACCTATGGGTGGGGTAGGCGAGGTATTGCAACAGTGTGCTCGATAGGCGCCTCCTTCTGTGTCAGTGACAGACTGGGAATGAATGACGGGCCTGGGAATCGCCGAGTTCACCTCTGGGACTCTTCGGTGGCGCGCAGCATACTGACCAGCTCACGACCGGACATGTCGATATGCAGACACATCAGATGCTCGGCCTGGACGGGATCGCGCGCCTCAGGATGCCCTCGTGCCCACCCAGGTCATCCGCGTCGCCCTGGGCAGCGAAGCAGTAGCAGTGTAGGCGAAGTTGCTCCCCAACATGGTGGGGAAACGCTGCCCACATCCGGCGGAGCGTGCGGTATGCGGCCAAATCCTGAATATCATGATGAGCGGCCATCTGCGCATGAAGCTGCCGGAGCGTGTTAAGATCATCGGGCGTGGTGCAGGTCGCCGCCGCGCGTGCGGCCATACTCTCCAGCAGGCTTCGGCGGGCGTACAGATCGGCCACATCGTCGGCGGAGAAACCAACTACACGCATCTCGCGATAGGGGATGTGCTCGACCAGGCCCTCGGCGGCAAGTTCCCTGAGCGCTTCGCGAACCGGCATCTGGCTGAGGCTGAACTCTTCAGCCAACTGGCGCTGGCGCAGCCACTGCCTCAGTGCGAGCTCACCCTCAATGATTGCCGTCCGCAGGCGATCAACAGTGAGGTGCTGCAATTGCGTGTGGGGTGGGTGGACACTGGCCAATAGAGTCTCTGCGATATTATATTGTCTCGGCTAACCAGACGATACCATAAGAAGGGGCAGCAGCACAAGCAGCAGACTGCACAAACCTGCGCCGGAGTCTGGTCCAGGCAGCCGCCAAGCCGCGCCAATGCCCTCTGGGGGGTGCACGCGCCACTATGCGCACGATGGCTGCCCTCTGCCCGTGCGTGGTCATCAGGCTGCGAGGAGTTGGGACCAGTGCGTCCACAGATGCGAGCCATGCCAGAAGCGCTTGGGGTTGGGCCTGCATGATGGGAGTCTACTATAGCATTTCAGAAAACGTATCGAACTAAGCGGGAGCAGGTAATGCCTCCGC
>JBBIHG010000031.1:0-34243 GCA_037447125.1 Chloroflexota bacterium
CAGCATCGTTTAGGACCCGTGTGCCTATCCATCGTATTCATTCAACAAAGCCTCTATAACCTATGAAACTGTGTGGCAGCCGATGATCGCCGTCGGATGGCTGCCGCCTGACACCCGGACATCCATGCCCATTCACTGCACCGATCCCGCGACGGGAGACACCATCACCGCCAGCCTGACCGGTAGCGCGCTGGTCATCTCGCCGCGCTTCGGCGAAAGCTACAGCTTCGACCGCGCCGGGCGGTTGCTGGGCCTGTTCCGCGACGAGCGCAGCTACCAGCGGACGCTCGATCACCGCCTGTTGGAGCGGCTGAGCGGGCGCGACAACGGGCCCCGTCGCCGCGAGCTTTCGCCCGAAGAGGCGAGCGCGCTGCTGGAGCGAACCTTCGCTGCCCTGGGGGCATTGGCGGATGCGCTGCCGCACCTCGGCCTGTCCAATGACGACCGCAGCTTGTTGGCCGATGGCCTGGCGAGAGTGCTCGCCTTTGGGCCGGGGCGCCTGGCCGAGGACGGGGCGATCTTCCGCCGCCTGTACAAGCCGGTGAGCATCCTGCCGCCCGACCAGTACCTGGCCCTGGTGCTCCAGGCGACGGAGGGCTGCACGTGGAACCGCTGCACCTTCTGCGGGCTTTACCGCGACCGCGCTTTTCGCGCCCACAGCCCGGACTCTTTCCGCGCGCATTGCGCTGCCGTGCGCGATTTCTTCGGCGAGGGGATCAGCCTGCGGCGGGGCATCTTCCTGGCCGACGCCAACGCGCTTGTCCTCTCCATGGAGCGGCTGCGCGCCCTGCTCGCCATCGCCCAGGAATACTTCCGGCTGCCGGACGGGCCGCGACCCATCTTCTCCTTCGTCAGCGCGTTCGACGTAGGGCGCAAGTCCGCGGAGGAATGGGCGGAGTTGGCCGCGCTGGGTCTGCGCCGCGCCTACATCGGTCTGGAGACGGGCGACGACGCCCTGCTGCGCTTCCTCAACAAGCCGGGGACGGTCGCCGATGCCGTGGGCGCGGTGCGCGCGCTGCGCGCCGGGGGCGTGGCCGTGGGCGCCATCGTCATGGCGGGCATCGGCGGCGACCGCTTCGCCGACGCGCACGTCGCCGGGTCCGTGGCGGCGATCCGGGCGATGGGCCTCGGTTCGGGCGACCAGGTGTACCTGTCCACCTATGTCTCCGCGCCGGGCATGGAATACGACGCGCTGGCGACGCAGACGGGGATCCGCCCTTTGAGCGCGGAGGAGATGGACGCACAACGCCGGGCGCTTCAGACGCTGCTGCGCGAGGCAGCACCAGAGACGATCGTCGCCCCGTATCATGTGGACGGGTTCGCGCTGTGAGCGACGGAAACACAAACCGCCCCTGCACCGTCAGGGGCGGCGGAGTGCGGCGAGCAGCGCCGGGCAGCTCAGTGCAGGGCGGCCAGCGCTACGGCGGCGAGCAGCGATCCCATCACGCCGACGAACCATAGCAGGAGCGGATTCGACCAGTCCACCCACAGCGTCAGCGAGATGATCGGGTCATTGTGACGGCTGTCCATCGCGTCTCCTTTCCACTCTTCACCCCCTGATGCCAGGATGATTGATAGTGATGAGACCGGAGGCGGAAACGCGCAGCAGCCCACGTCGTTCTACCATGAATTATAGCACGAATGTCCGTTCGTAGCCAAGACAGTAAGCATTTCACGAATAGCGCGTGTGGCCCACACAGGTAGCTCCAGCCGATTTCCCCTGGCAGAGATTCAGCATTATGATTGGTGGCGTAAGAGGACTTCACTGACCGCGAGGCTGCCGTGACCATCTCCCCAGCCGGCGACGCCCAGACGCCTGTCGTCGCCCTGAAGACCGCTGTCGCCCAGTTCGCTGCCGAGCGCGACTGGGGTCGCTTCCATTCGCCCAAGAACCTGGCCATGGCCATCGCCATCGAGGCGGCGGAGTTGATGGAGCTGTTCCAGTGGGTGGACAGCGACCAGGTGACGGCGCGCCTGCAGGACGCTGCCCTGCGCGAACATGCGGCTGGCGAGCTGGCCGACGTGCTGATCTACTGCCTGACGCTGGCCAATGCGCTCGACCTGGACGTGAGCGCCAGCATCGCGGCCAAGCTGGAGGCCAACCGGCACAAGTACCCGCCGGGCAGCCCGCAGGTCCTTGACCCGACCAGCACGACGCTGGCCCGGTCGCAATTGCCTGGCGCAGAGAGATGACTTCGCCCAGCAGAGGATGGTGACTATCATGCTGAGACCCGCACAGATTCGCCGCGCCATTCCCGACGCCCTGGAGTCGCTGACCCTGCCCAGCCTGACGGCGGAGCGCGGCCAGGTGCGCGACAACTACGAGCTGCGCGATGGTCGGCGCGTGGTGGTGACCACCGACCGCTGCACGGTCTTCAATCAGCATGTCGGGCAGGTGCCGTACAAGGGACAGGTGCTCAACCAGCTCACCAACTGGTGGTTTGAGCACACCGCGGACATCGTGCCCAATCACGTCATTGACGAGCCTGATCCCAACGTGACCATCGTCCTCAAGGCCAATCCGCTGCCCATCGCCGTCATCGTGCGCGGTTTCATCAGCGGCATCACCCCGACCAGTCTGTGGGCGCAGTACGAAGCCGGCCAGCGCACTCTCTACGGCATCGCCTTCCCCGACGGGCTGCGCAAGAACGAGGAGCTACCGCAGCCGATTGTCACCGCTACGGCCAAGACATTCGGTCGCGCTCACGAGCGCCCCCTGACCGACGCCGAGGTCATCGAGATGGGCGTCTCGCCGGCGCAGTGGGAGCGTATCCGGACGGTGGCGCTGAGGCTGTTCATGCGCGGGCGGCAGCTTTGCATCCTGTCCGATCTGATCCTGGTGGACAGCAAATACGAGTTTGGGCTGGACCTCAACGGCGACCTGGTGCTGATTGACGAGCTGCACACGCCCGACAGCAGCCGCTTCTGGCGCGCCGACACCTACGACGAACGCTTCGAGGAGGGCGAGGAGCCCGACAGCTTCGACCGGGAGTTCATCCGGCTGTGGTATCAGGCGCAAGGCTACGCCGAGGACGACGCGCTCCCCCCGCTGCCCGACGAGCTCATCGTCACCATCAGCCAGCGTTACCAGCGCGTGTATGAAATGCTGACCGGCAGCCAGTTCCAGCCGGCAAGCTACCCGGCGCAAAAACGTATTGCCGCCGCGCTGCGCTACGCCCAGGTGCTCGACTGAGACTGTTCCCCGCACTCATCCCTGAGCAGGACACAACGGGGCGGCTTAGCCCGTGGCGGGCGTTTGCGTGTCGCGGACGCGCAGGGAGCTATACACGTGGAGAAAAGGGGCCACCGCTTCGACCGTGGCGACGGCTTCCGGGATGATGTCGGGGTGGGTGACAGTGCCATAGAGCAGCACGTCCTCGCCCAGCACGAAAACGGCGATATCCTGGCCGGCGGTGAAGGTGTTGCGCTTGAGCGTGCGGGTGATGACATGTTGCAGCGTCTCGCGGTGGTAGGTCATATCCTTCCTCGTTGATGGTGGCCCGGGCAATGCCAGCCGGTGTGCCATGTCGCGGCGCGAGCTTTCTGTTGCCTCCCCACCACATTCCCCGCATAGGGGCATTCTCGCACCAGTCGCCCGATCGCACAAGCCGAGGGATGCGTGCAAAACCTGTCAGGCATACCAGGCGCTGCGCTGCCGCTGCTCCTTGACCGCAAGCCCTGCGCCGGCGCGCGATTTGCACTGGAGAGCCGCTGCGACGACAATGACTGGGGTCACACATACGCCCCGACCATTCTTCGACAGCGCGACACCTGTCTCGCTATAATCGCGCGCAGTCGGGAGATCGCCTGCGCCCCGCCCCGTGTGCGCCGCGTTCCTGGCGGCCGGCACTGGTGCCTGGGTTCTCGCTTGTTCGCTCCGCGGAGATACGGCTTCGTATGGTGACAACCCCTCCTACCCAACCGCCACCTGCCCGGCGTCTCGCGCAGGTTCGAGCACAGCTTTGGTCCGTTTTTCAGAGCCTGCTCATTCCCATCCTATCGGTCTTCACTGCTGTGCTGGTCGGCTCAATCCTGATCCTGCTCGATGGGCGCGACCCAATCACCGCTTTTGAGGGACTGCTTCAGGGCGCTTTTGTCGAGCCGCGCGGCCTGCTGGCCACCTTTCGCAACATGACGCCGCTGATCCTGGCGGGCCTGGCGGTCGCCTTTGCCTTCAAGAGCGGTCTGTTCAACATCGGCGTGCAGGGCCAGTTGATCATGGGATCGATTGTCGCGGCGTGGATTGGCTTCGCTGTCCAGGGGCTGCCACCGCTGCTGCACATCTCGCTGGCCATCCTGGCGGCGATGCTCATTGGCGGGTTGTGGGCGGCCATCGCCGGCGCGCTCAAGGCTTTCGCCGACGCCCACGAAGTCATCACGACGATCATGCTCAATTACATCGCGGCCCAGTTTGCTGGTTGGCTGATCTCCACCAGCAGCGGTGGATTGCGAGCCGGGCCGCTGGCCAGCCCGGAGTCGGTGACCGATGCCATCGCGCGCACGCCGAAAATTCTGGAGAGCGCCCAAATGCCCGTCATCTACAGCGTGCCGCCCAACTTCACGTTGCATGTGGGCATCTTCATCGCCATCATTGCCACGGCGCTGATCATGTTCCTGCTGCAGCGCACCACCTTCGGTTTTCAACTGCGCATGACTGGCTTCAGTCCGTCCGCAGCCGAATATGCTGGCGTCAACGTCAAGCGGGTGACCATCCTCACCATGTTCATCGCCGGGACATTGGCCGGGTTGGCTGGCGGCATTCAGACGCTTGGCGTCTACCACGACTACCAGGGCAACCAGAGCCTGGGGCTTGGCTTCGAAGGAATCACCGTGGCCTTTCTGGCTGGCAACAACCCCATCGCCATCAATTTCTCGGCGTTCCTCTTCGGCGCGATGGACGCCGGCACCACGCGCATGGCGCTGGCAGCGGACGTGGCCAAAGAGCTGATCCAGGTGATCCAGGCGTTGATCCTGATGTTCGTCGCCGCGGATCAGATCATCCGCCGGCTGTATCGCATCCGCGCTGCCGGGCCGGGGGCGCGCCTGCACCTGGGCGGCAGGGATTAGGGAGCGTAACGTGGGCGAAACAGAACTGGGGCTCGCCATCATCGCGACGATCAACTTCACGATTCGCTACTCGATCCCGATCACCCTGGGCGCGCTGAGCGGCATCATGAGCGAGCGGTCGGGCATCGTCAACATCGGCATCGAAGGCATGATGCTGACGTCAGCCTTCACCGGCTTCATGACCAATGTGGCGCTCAGCCGGCCCGATGTAGACCCGGCGCTGCAATCGGTCGGCGTGCGTCTGGGCCTGTCTATCCTGGTGGCCCTGCTGACCGGCGGCGCTTTGGGGCTGCTGCACGCCCTGCTCTCCATCCAGTACAAAGTCAACCAGATCGTCAGCGGCACCGTGATCAACATCCTGGCCCTGGGGCTGACCGGCTACTTCTACCAGCTCAACACTCCCACCATGGGCAAGCTGCCCTCGCTCATCAACAACCCCTGGACTCAGGCTGGCTCCTACAAGCTGAGCCTGGCCAGCAACCTCAATTTCTACCTGCCCTACGATATCGGGCGCATCCTCTTCGACAAGGACCTGATCACCTATCTGACGCTGCTGCTCGTCTTCTTCCTGGGGTGGGCGCTGTTCCACACCACCTGGGGGCTGCGCACGCGCTCGGTCGGCGAGAACCCGCGCGCGGCGGACACGCTGGGCATCAACGTGTATCGCTTGCAGTACACGAATCTGTTCCTGGGTGGGATGCTGGCCGGGCTGGCCGGGGCATTCCTGACGCTGGCCGCGGTGGGCATCTTCGAGCAGAGCATGACCACCGGGCGCGGGTTCATCGCCCTGGCGGTGATGATCTTCGGCAACTGGCGGCCCTCGCGCGCGCTAGGGGGAGCGCTGCTGTTCGGCTTTGCCACCGCGCTGCAAGGGCAGCTTCAGCAGTTCGGCATCAATTTCCCCCATCAGCTTGTGGGCATGTTGCCCTACATCCTGACCATCATCGTGCTGGCGGGCTTTGTCGGTCGCGCCCGTCCGCCGGCGCATGTAGGCATGGCCTACGAGCAGGAGTGAGAGAGGTGGTTGGTGGTTGGTTGTTGGTAATTGGTCTTCGGTGTCTGCCCCACAGGGGCCTCTCGTATGCTTGAGGGGAGACACGGTTACTGTTTCTTGGTAGACCGTGCGTGAAATGGTAGCGTCTTGAGCAATAGCCAATCACAAGGACATGAGTCTGGCACTATTGATGATACGAGGCGTTCTCGCCTCTCCATCAGTCTGGCGGTCCAGGGAGATATGCCGGGTGCAGGATTTTCGGAAACTAGAAGTATGGCAGATCTCACACCAACTGGTACTCGATGTCTACCGGGCCAGTGCCGGTTTCCCTCCTGATGAATTGTACGGCCTTACCAGTCAGATCAGACGCGCCGCTGCTTCGGTTCCAACGAACATTGCGGAAGGTTGTGGGCGCGAAACGCCCGGAGAGCTTCGCCGTTTTCTGTACGTTGCGATGGGATCGGCCAGTGAACTAGAGTACCTTCTGTTTCTAGCGTGCGATCTCGGCTTTCTTGGACAGACAGTGTACCAACAACTCCACGAGAAAGTGTCGAGCGTCCGGCGGATGCTTAATGCGCTGATCCAGAAGCTAACGACCAGCAACCAATAACCAATTAACCAATAACCAATAACTAATAACCAGGTATAACCATGACTGAACCCGCCCCTCCCGACCCCAACACCGTCCTCGAAGTCGAGGGCGTGACCAAGCGCTTCCCCGGCGTGCTGGCCAATGACAACGTCAGCCTGAAGTTGCGGCGCGGGGAGATTCTGGCTCTGCTGGGCGAGAACGGTGCGGGCAAGAGCACGCTGATGAACATCATCTACGGGCTGTACCACGCCGACAGCGGCACGATCCGGATCAAGGGGCACGAAGTCCGCTTTGCCAGCCCGCGCGAAGCGATCCACCACGGCATCGGCATGGTGCACCAGCATTTCCAACTGGTCAACGTGATGACCGTGGCCGAGAACGTGGTGCTGGGCGAGGAGAGCACTGTCGCTTACAAGGGCGAAAACAGCCCCGTGCTGCGCCACATATTGCAGCGCCTGCCCAGCCTGGTGCTCTTCGCGTTGGGCCTGATCATCGGCATTGCGCTGGGAGGGATAGGGTATGTCCTCGGCGGGGCGGTCGCCGGGCTGCTGGCCGGCGTTGTCGTGGCCCTGCTGCCGCTGGCCCGTCTGTTGTGGGGCGTAGTCTGGCGTGTGGGCCTGGCATTAGCTGCCCTGGCCATCGCCTCGCAAGTCGAAATGATCACCCAGGTGGGCATCGCCGATGTCGCGTTGCGCCAGAAAGTCGAGATGGTGCGCGTACTCAAACCCGCCGAGATGGAGGGGGGCTACACCGTCAAGGGCGCTCTGGTCCGGCGGGAGCGGATCGCCTTCGACTGGGCGAAGGAATACCGCACGGCCAGGAACGCGAGCGGCGTGGTCGCCAGCGCCCAGGCGCAGTTGGAGGAATATCGCGGCAAGGGCGTCCCCGGCTGGCTGCTGGACGCTATTGACGACGTGCCGCCGGTCGCCCAGGCGCTCAGCGTCGTCCTGCTGCTGATCGCCACCGGCGGGCACAGCCTGTCGTCATGGCGCGGCACGGCGCGTGCGCCCGTTCGCCTGAACTCATACGACCAGGCCATCCTGGGTGTGCTGCTGGCCTTCTACGTGGCGGCAGCCTGGCTGAATCTCGACACGGTCAGCACGGCGGCACGGCTTGGGCTGGCGGCTGCGCTGGCGCTGGCCCTGGCGGCTATCGCCTGGCGGATGTACCAGCACCGCCAGCACACCCTCGAAGACCGCGTGACCAGGCCCTCGCCGCTGGATGGCGTGCTCGATTCGTTCCTGGTCCTGTTGCACAACATGACCGAGATCCGCAACGTGCGCGCGGCGGCAGAGCGCGTGCGCGACCTCTCGCGCCAGTACGGCCTGGAAGTGGACCCCGACGCCCCCATCGAGAAGCTGCCGGTGGGCATGCAGCAGCGCGTCGAGATCATCAAGGCGCTCTACCGCCACGCCGACATCCTCATCCTCGACGAGCCGACCGCCGTGCTCACCCCCCAGGAAAGCCGCGAGCTGTTCAAGATCATGCGCGAGCTGGCGTCGCAGGGCGTCTCCATCATCTTCATCACCCACAAGCTCAAGGAGGTCTTTGAGGTCGCCACCCACATCGTCGTCATGCGCGATGGGCATGTGGTGGGCACTACGACACCTGATCAGGCGACGGAGACCTCGCTGGCCGAGATGATGGTCGGGCGCAAAGTCATCCTACAGGTGGAGAAGGGCGAAGCGCAGCCCGCCGAGCCTGTGCTGGAAGTGGAAAACCTGAGCGCCATTGACGACCGGGGGGCACAGGCGCTGCGCGGGGTCAGTTTCACCGTCCACGCGGGCGAGGTGCTGGGCCTGGCTGGCGTGCAGGGCAACGGCCAGACGGAGCTGGTCGAGGTGCTGACCGGCCTGCGCGATCTGGCCGGAGGATCGGTGCGGCTGCTTGGCCGGGCGCTCCAGTCCGAGCGCCAGCCTGCCGCGTCGCCCGGCGCGCGAATCGCGGCCTTTGTGCTGGATATGATCACTGTCGTCGCTGCCATCTATTTCACTGGCTACTTCGCGGCCTATTTCCGCAATGAGGACATGAGCATCGGGTTGGTCGCGCCGGTGGCGCTGATTGTGGACGCGCTCTACTTCCTGGGAAGCTGGCTGGCCAAGAGTCGCACGCTGGGCATGGCCCTCGTGGGGCTGGAAGTGGCCGACCAGCACGACCGGCGGCCCGGCCCGCTGCGCCTGGTCCAGCGCTATGTCGCCTTCACCGCCCTGCGCATCCCTCTGTTCGTCCCGCTGCTGGTCATGGCCTGGATGTCGCGCCGCGACGCCGACCGCCAAACCTGGCTCGACCGGCGGCTCGGCCTGCGCCTGATTCGCCGCGAGCGAATCACGCCGCGTCGCATCAAGGATGCCGGCACCAGTCACGTCCCCGAAGATCGCCAGCGGCACGGGCTGGTCAGGCTCTATTCGGTGGCCGACAACCTAGTGCTCAACGACTACTACGAGCGCCCCTTCGCCAAAGAACCGAACCTGGCCGAGCTGCCCGGTGCGTTAGTGCGCTATCTGCTGGTGGTTGGGGGAGTCGTGGCCGCGCTGACGGTGCTCGCCATGACCGTCTGGGATCAATGGCTGTGGGCAGCGCTGCTCGACACCTATAATGTGCCGCCCGGCTTGCGCGAGATCGGCGCGACCCTCTCACGCGCGCAGCGGGCGGTTCTACAAGGCCCGATCAACATGGGCGTCATCGTCCTGCTGGCCGCCGAGCTGGTGTTCGGCGCGATCGGGCACCTGATCGCGCTGCGCGTGCTGGGTGCGGAGCGCGTCCGGGCCACGATTCGCGGGGTCACTGACCCTCTGCGGCAGGCGATCTGGCAGAGGCGGGGTGGCGAGGGCCAGGCCCCGGACCCCCAGGGCGGTCTGCTGCGCGACGAGGAAGCCATCATCAACCATGCCACCGACCTGATTGAGGAATTCGACATCCGCACGCCTTCGCCCATCATTGACGGCGGCAATCTGTCTGGCGGCAACCAGCAGAAAATGATCGTCGCCCGCGAGTTCAGCCGCAGGCCGCGCCTGCTGATCGCCGCGCAGCCCACGCGCGGCATTGATGTTGGCTCGATTGAGTTCATTCACCGCCAGATCATCGAGCAGCGCGATGAGAACGCGGCTGTGCTGCTGGTCTCGGCGGAGCTAGACGAGATCATGGCCCTCTCCGACCGCATCGCCGTCCTCTACAAGGGGGAGGTCATTGATACGCTGCCCGCCAAGAACGCTACCCGCGAGCAGCTTGGCCTGCTGATGGCCGGCATCAAGCCGGACGGCGTGCGGGCGACGGCGGAGCCGGTCCCCGCCTGACGGACGGCGGACGTGAACCCATGAGCTGCGGGGGCGCGCAGGTGCGCCCCCGGCGTGTTTCTAGAGCGTGTTATGCACTTCTCAACCCCGACTGCCGGCCTCTTTCCTCGCCAGTGGCTCAGGGGCGGACGGGTACCAAGGGTGCTTGGGGTCGAGAGCCGCGCGCGAGTTGACCTCACCCCCGTCTCGGCGCTGGCGCGCCTCGACACCCTCTCTCCATAGCATGGAGAGGGGGAAAGGTCGAGCGTAACGAGGCCAGGGGGTGAGGTCAACAAAACATCTTCCTCCATTGCCGAGTGTGCCAAGTTCATAACACGCTCTAGGTGACTGAAAGAGGCATGACCCATGCCGGCATCGAAGACCTCAACGGACAGCGCGACCGCGCGCGGGGGCGTGCGCGCGCTGCCGCGCAACGTGTGGGTGGTGACGATCACCAGCTTCCTCACCGACATCTCCAGCGAGATGGTGCTCAATCTGCTGCCGCTCTTCCTGGCTGGGACGCTCGGCGTCAAGACCAACGTGATCGGGTTGATCGAGGGCATCGCCGACGCCACGGCCAGCCTGCTTAAGGTGTTCTCCGGCTGGCTCTCCGACCGGTTGGGCAGCCGCAAGTGGCTGGCGGTGACTGGCTACGGCCTCTCGGCGGTCGCCAAGCCGTTCCTCTACTTCGCCACCGCCTGGAGCGGCGTGCTGGCCGTGCGCTTCGCCGATCGCGTCGGCAAGGGGATTCGCACTGCCCCGCGCGATGCGCTGGTAGCGTCCACGGTGGACGCCCGGCAGCGCGGCACTGCCTTCGGGCTGCACCGCGCCGGGGATACGGCGGGCGCGGCGCTGGGGCTGGTCATCGCCTTGCTCGTCGTGCTGGCCGCTCAGGGCGGGCAGGTGACGCTGGCCCGCGACACCTTCCAGACGATCGTGCTGCTGAGTATCATCCCGGCGGCGCTGGCAGTGCTGGCCCTGGCCGTTGGCGCGCGCGATGTGACCATCACTGAGCGGCGTGCGCCCGTCCACCTGAGTCTGCGCGGCTTTGATGTGCGCTACCGCCTGTTCCTGCTGGTCGCGGCCATCTTCGCGCTGGGCAATTCCGCAGATGCCTTCCTCATCCTGCGCGCCAACAAGCTCGGCCTGAGTGTGGCCGGCGTGCTGGGCATGTTGATCACCTTCAACATGATCTACGCGCTCGTCTCCGAGCCGGCGGGCGCTCTGTCTGACCGCGTGGGGCGACGGCGCCTGCTGCTGGCGGGTTGGCTCTTCTACGCGGCAGTGTACGCGGGCTTTGCCGCCGCCGATGCCGCCTGGCAGGTCTGGGCGCTGTATGGGCTGTATGGCGTCTACTACGGGCTGACCTATGGGGTGAGCAAGGCGCTGGTGGCCGATCTGGTGCCGCGCGCGCAGCTTGGCACAGCCTACGGCGTTTACGACGCGGCGGTCGGGCTGATGGCTCTGCCCGCCAGTCTGATCGCCGGGGTGCTGTGGCAGGGCGTCGCCGGCTGGGATGGGCTGGGGCCGCGCGCGCCGTTCGCCTTCGGGGCGCTGCTGGCGCTGCTGGCGGCGGCGCTGCTACCGCTGGCGTTGCGCGGGCCGGGTGAGGAAGTCGCCTGATAGGCAAAGTCCCGGCCCGTGCGATTGTTTTGGGTTATGAATCTGGAGTCGTGAGTCAGGAGTCTGGCGCGGGAGTAGCCTCTCGACTCCTGACTCATGACTCTTCCCCTTACCACCCCTCGCGCACCAGCGCGGCGACGACGCGCGCGCCGATCAGCACCGAGACCAGCGGTGGCCAGACCAGCGCGAAGACGGCCAGTCCGCCGAAGAGCAGGTCGCTCTGCGGGCTGCTCGCGCCGTCCCCCGGCAGATGGTAGCCGGCCCATCCTGCCGCCAGAAAGGGCACAACCACCACCAGCCAGGCGGCGAGATTCGGGCGGCGGGGTGGCGTCACGCCATCCAGCAGCGAGGCCGCGCCGCGCTGCACGGCGCTGGCGTAGAGCAGGACCACCAGAAAGGCGCCCAGCGCGATCATGATGCTGATGGCCGCCCCGTCAATGGCGTTTCGCGCCGCGCCCAGGGCCAGTGCCGCCCCCAGCACGCCGCCCACCAGCACCCACTCCGGCGCGCTGAGCCGCCACTCCTGGACGCGGCGCGGGCTGCCGGGCGGCAGGACGGCGCGCAGCACGCCACAGGCGGCAAGCAGGATCGCCAGCGCCGCCAGCGCTGCGCCGGAACGCGCAGCAGGCACTGGCTCGTTGGCCACGAGCGGGAACCAGCGCACCCAGACTCCCCAGGCCAGGCCGCCCGCCAGCGCGATCAGGAAGTCGAGCGGACCGGTCGCCCGTCCGCTGGCTAGCACGCGGAACGCGGCGAAGGCGACCACAAACGCCAGCGGCTGCGCGCTGAGCGGGCGTCCGAGCAGGCTGAGCGGCAGATCGCGCGCCGTGACGCCGCTGATCAGCGTGGCGTTGAGCAGCCCATACAGCCCGGCCACGAGCAGCAGGCCCAGCGGCTCGCGCACGCCAAACCGCGCGATCAGGTCGAGCGAGGCTGCCGCCAGCGCCAGATACAGCGCCGCCAGACCCAGCCAGTCAAGCGCGGCGAAGCGAGTCGGCGTCTGCCAGACGACCCACTCGGAGCAGACGAGCAGCAGCGCCGCGAAACTGGCTCGCCCGCCCCAGGTCGTCCCCCGCTCGCGTATGCTGACCCGCATAACTCCTCCTCTCGCCGCTTCCCATCATAGCATACTCGCCGGTGACGGACTGCGGGAGTCCACACCCGTCCGGCGGTAGGGGCGCTGCTCTGCTGCGCCCTGGTTAGAGCGTGTTATGCACTGCTCAACCCCGACCGCTGGCCCCTTTCCCCGGTAGTAGCTCAGGGGCGGACGGGCACCAGGGGTGCTTGGGGTCGAGGCCACGCGCAACTTTACCTCACCCCCGTCGAGGCGCTGGCGCGCCTCGACGGGGCCGTTGGCGCATGTCTGTTGCAGTCCCAATTGCACGGGGGTGAGGTCAATGCCTCGCTGCCACGCGATTCGCTGACGACCACTGTACGTCCCCTCCCTGCTCGCCCTCTTGAAAATCCGGCGGACGGGCGTACAATTCGACCAAACGCCGCGCCCACTGTCAGTGGCCCCGCGCCAGAGGACACCACCCCCATGCCCGCCGAGCCGACTATCCGCCCCCTGACCGAAGCCGACATCCCGCGCCTGGCCGAGATTCGCCCCGGCTTCGTCAGCGACACGGCGCTGCGCGTCGAGCGGCTGGGGAATGGTTTCGAGGCGGGCTGGCGACTGGTGGAATACCGCCTGCCGGAGTCGTTCGACAAGGGCCATGCCTACGATTTCGACGCCAACGAGCAGGCCGCCATCCGCCTCCGGCTGCGGCGCGGCGATGGCCTGCATCTGGTCGTGGAATGGCGCGGGCGCATCGCCGGCCTGCTGGAGGTGACACCGCAGGAGTGGAACAACACCGCCTGGGTGTGGAACCTGATGCTCGACCGGGCCATCCGCCGCCAGGGCGTGGGGCGGGAACTGTTCGGGCGGGCCGTCGCCTGGGCCCGCCAGGCGGGATACCGCGCACTGGTCTTCGAAACGCAGACCAACAACGTCCCGGCGTGCCAGTTCTACCTGGCGCTGGGCTGCCGCCTGGACGGGCTGCGCGAGACACTGTACCACAACGACGACCTGGCGCGCGGCGAAGTCGCCCTGTTCTGGACGTATCCGCTGGTGCGTTGAGAAGGGTCGTCGGTTGTTGGTTACTTGACAATGTCACATTAGCGCGGGTTCCAACCCCTCCCTAAATCCCTCCCCGCCAGCAGGGAGGGACTTTCAGGCCCGACTTTGCTCCCTTCCCCCGCAAGCAGGGGAAGGGCTGGGGATGGGGGTCAAATGTGACATTGTCAAGGTTATTAGTGAAAAACACACGCGCAACAAGATCGTCTTTACCAATAACCAGGAACCAATCACCAATCACCAACAGACGCCGCGTCCCACAGCGCCCCGGCAATGTCATCCGGCGCCAGCGCCGCGCCCAGATGGGCGATGAGCGGAGAGAGCGCCGCCAGCGCCACCAGCACATCCGCTTCTGACTGCCCGCGCAGGGCCAGCGCCGCTCGCCGCCACAGCAGGTACGCCTGGGGGAGCGGCAGCAGGGCGACAGCCGTCTCCGCCAGGCGGGCCAGGGAGTCTGCGAACCGTTCATCCTGCGGCATTTCCAGGCAGGCATCCAGCGCCAGACCGAGCGCGTCCAGCCGGCGGTTGCGTGCCGCGTCATGGTTGCCGAGGTGCGGCGCGAGGTGGGCCAGGGCGCTGGCCCGATCGTACTCGTCGTCAATGCCCAGGGATGTCTCCAGCACCTCGCTCAAGACAGCCGCGCGCGCTTCCTGGTCCAGGTACAGCACCACTTCCAGCAGCGCATCCACGCGCTGCGCCCGGTTGGGCACGACGCGGGCCGTGGCCAGGGCCTCGTCGCGCAGTTGCGCCGGGCAGCGGGGCAGCAGCGCCGCCAATACGCGCATCCGGTCGTAGGGCGACTCGATATCGAGCGTCGCTGCAATCGCTTCTTCGAGCAGCTCGGCGGGCAGCACGGGCGCGATGGCCGCCAGCGCGCTGGCCCGCTGATGCACGGGCCGCAGCGCCCGCGCCAGATCGAGCGCCTCCACCCCGACCTGTGTCGCCTCCTCACCTGCCAGACGCGGCAACAACGCGCCCAGCACGAACGCGCAATCCAGTGGGTCGCGGATCGTCTGCGCGCAGGCCAGCGCGTCGGGTAGCTGCTCGCCGGCAAGATGGGGAGCCAGCCGGACCAGCGCCTGGGCCCGCGCTGCGTCCTCGGCCACCGTGGTCGCCGCCTGCAATGCCGCAGACAGAACCGGCGGACGGTCTTCTGCGGGCAGGTGGGGAGCCAGGTCCACCAGTGTCGTGACGCGCAGCTCGCCAGGCGTGGCAGCCAGCGCCGCCTCCAGCGCTTCGTCGAGAGCGGTCAGGCGAGCGACCGGCGCGAGATAGGGGGCGATGGCCCCCAGCGCCAGGGCGCGCGCGCCCGGCACGCCCAGCTCGCGGGCCATGCCGAAGGCCGCGACTTGTAGCTCCGCTGGAAGGTGCGGCGCCAGGCGGGCCAGCGCTCGCGCGCGTTCGTCCGCATCGCCGATGCTCTTGAGCGCCAGCAGCGCCTCGCCGAGCAGTTCCGGTGAGAGCGCGGGAGCCAGCGCCGCGAACGCGCGCGCCCGATCTCCCTCGCGGGTGATGGTGAACAGCACCTGCATCGCCTGGCGCAGGCCGTCCGGCATGTGCTGCAGCGACCCGACCGCCTCTACACCAGGGGCGAGCGCGATCAGGGCGGCGGAGCGCGCGTCGTCGCCGCTGATGGCGGCCACGGCATTCAGTGCGTCCACCAGCGCACGCGCGCGCAGCGCAGGCGACAGGTACGGCAACATGCGCCCCAGCAGCATGGCGCGCACCTCTGGCTGGGCCAGCTCGCCAGCGATGGCCAGCAGCGGCGCGTGGAACTCAGCGGGCAAATGCGGCGGCAGGGCGGCCAGCGCCGCGGCACGGGCCAGGTCGCTGGGGATGCTGCGCGCCGTCTCGAAGGCGCTGGTGACGGCGATCGGCTGCCAGTCGGGCGAGAGGTGCTCGGCCAGCGCCCCCAGCGCGCGCACGCGCGACGCTGGGTCGCCAATCGCCTGCGCTGCTTCCAGCGCGCGCTGCTGCACGGCGATCAGGGCGCTTTCGCCCTCAGCGGGGCCCAGGTGTGGGGCCAGCGCCAGCAGCACGACGACGCGCTCTGCGGGGGCCAGCGGAGCCGGGCGAGCGGCGAGCACGCCCTCGACCAGGGCCAGCGCGTCGGGCACCAGGCCGGCCCATTCCAGGTGTGGGGCCAGGTGGGCCAGACTGCGCGCGCGCAGCGCCGCATCGTCGAGGGCATCCACCGCCGCCCACAACCCGGCCAGCGCGTCCGGCGGCAGGGACTCCGCCAGTCGGGCCAGCGCTGCCAGGCTTCGCGCCGGAGACTCGGCGGCGCGGGGAGGACAGCGGGCGGCCAGCGCCAGCAGATGGCGCACCTGCAGGGCGACCACGCCCGGCCCAGCGCCCAGCGCGACATCGAGCAGGTGGGCCAGGTCCTGCTCCCCGCGGACAGGGATGGTATCCAGGTCGTCGTCGGGGATGCGCTCGCGGGCGACGGCAAGCTGGCCCAGTGCCAGGCGCAGCGGCGCCGACTGGCGTAGTTCAGCCGCCAGCGCGTGGAAAAGCACCTGGGCCTCGGCAGCCAGGGATGCACTTTCGCCATCCGGCAGATCGAGCATCCGCGCCCAGCACGCGCCCACCGCCTTGTAGTCCGGCGTCTGCCCTGGCGCGAACAGCCGGAGCAGCTCGCCCACCACGGCGCGATCGGCCAGGGCGTGCCCGCGCATCAGGCCTCGCGTCAGCGGTGCCTTGTCGCTCGCCGCGTAATGGTTCAGCGCCGCCTGCAGCGCCGTCCAATAGGCGCGGCGCAGAGTCCCCCGGTGAAAGAGCGAATCGAACGTGTCGCCGGGGAAGAGCGCGCTCAGCGCGTCCACGAACACCTCGGCGGCGCTGGCGATCTCCTGGGTGGTGTAGATGTTCTCGGCCCGGATCATGGCATCCCAACCCTGCTACCCTGCACAGACCACTGCCCGTGGCCCCAGTATACTGCGAGGAGAGCCAGCGCGCAGCCTGACCGGAGTCCTAACGCGGGGCGCGCGCAAGGGTTGTCAGTGATCGTCTTGGCACCGGCATATGGCCTCACCCCCGCCTCGCTGCGCTCGGCTTGCCCCCTCTCCACGCCGTGGAGAGGGGGCTGAGCGGGGGGTGAGGCTAGCCGCGATGCACCAAAACAGCGCCCCGGAGGATGCAAGACCAGCCGGGGCGCTGTGTGGAACCGATCAGCGATGCGGGCCTATCACTGCGCCACAATCGGCGCCGCATTGACATCGCCCTGCACGACGCGGTACCAGGCCGCGAAGCTCCAGCCGGTCACGCTGCCATGCTGTATCTTGTACCAACGACCATCCGGGCTGCGACCGAGCACCTGCACCCGCGCCCCCCACAGAACGCGCCCGATCTGCGGATGCTGGAGGCCCGGCCCGCTGCGGATACGCATGTTGCCATACGCCTGCACAACGATGCCCTGGGTCGCGTCCGGCGGCTCAAACTCCGGCTGCGTGCCGTCGGTGTAGGGCAGGGCATCGAAGGTGCCCTGGACGATCTTGATCCAGGGGGCAGAAGACCAGCCGACGACCTCGCCATAACGGACCATGTACCATGAGTGCCCGCGATTCCTGCCCAGGATGTCCATCTCCGCGCCCCAGGGCATCAGACCGATCTGCGCCGAGCGGATTGTCGGTGCCTCGCGGATGCGCAGGTTGCCCAGCACCCGCCCCCGGACGCCAGTCGGTTGCGGCGCTGCCGGCGGGGCGATGCCGGTATCCACGACGGGCACCGCGTTGAAATCGCCGCTGAAGGTCAGGTGTTGCGCCCAGGACCAGCCCGTCGTCGCGCCGACCAGCAGGCGCGCCCAGGCGCCGTCGGGACTGCGCCCGGTGACCGGATACGTCTCGCCTCTCTTCAGCTTGCTCAGGATCGGCGCAGTCAGCACCGGCGTGCTGCGCAGATTGAGCAGCGACACGTTGACCGTCGCCGTGATGCCGGTGGACACTACGCCACCGCCGCCCGTGCCGTCAGGGGCGGTGCCCGGCGATAGCACCGGATTCTGAGCATGGGGCGGCGTCCAGGTGAGGAACAGCGATGCGTCCAGCTCGCGCTCGCGGTACTCGACCTTGAGCGTGTGCGGGCCGTTGAGCAGCGTCACCGTCGCCGTGTAAGTCTGGGTGTTGGCGAACGTGTCCCAGTAGTCGAAGATGAGCGTCGCGTCCACGAAGAAGCGGAAGTTGTCGTCGGCGCGGGCGTAGAACGTGTAGACGCCCTCCGGCAAATCCGACGGCACGTTGAGCGTGCGGATGAAGCGCGCCGACCAGTTATCTACCGGCATGGCGCCGCCGGGCGAGCCCTGTCCCCAGTTGAGGTTCAGGCCGCTCGGCGGGTAGGTCGTGGTGAAGACGACGGGGCCGGCCAGGTCCAGCCCATTGAAGAACTCGCCGTACCAGGGCACCCCGGCATAGAAGGGAGTCGCTGTCGGCAAGGGGCCTACGGCCAGCGACCAGCTGGCGATGATCGTCGCGTCGCCCATCGCGTCGAACATCTCAACCGTGATCGTGCGCAGGCCATCGCTGACGAAGTTGTAGTCGGCCTGGAAGGTGCGGAAGCCGAGACCGGCCTGCCACTGGTTGATCAGCAGCAGCCCGTCCACATACAGCCGCGCGCCGTCGTCCACCTGCACGGTGAAGCGGTAATTGCCGGCCATGAAGAAGGTGGATGTGGTGAAGCGCACAGAGAAGTTGTCGGCCGGCGCGCCCGTCGCCACGCCGCCAATGACCGGCGGGCCGGCGCCCCAGGTGTGGTTGACAGCGGGCGACAGCCCCACCCAGATCGGGCTGCCGAACAAATCAGGATTGTTGAAGACCGAGACCGTCCACGACGCGCCGCGCGCCTCGCTGTGCGGCGGGCTGGCCGCCCACAAGCCGCCCACCAAGGCTGCGCACAGCATCGCGACGATCATCCATCGCCCCAGTGCTCTGCTCATGATGACTCCCTTCTCCCGCGCTGCCTCGCGCTCTGGCCGGCAGCCCAGCCCCCCACGTCGCCAACCGGGCGCTGCGGCCAGCATAGACCTGCCACCAATTAGCTGTATCTTATCATGAATCGCGCAAGCGTGCTGAGGGGACTATCGAGCCAGTGTTCCGGCGGGAATAGGGCGAGGCGCTCACAGATCGCGGATCCCTGGCTCTGGAGGATGATCCCGCCCGTTGCTGAGGTGTCTGTGCACTATTCTGAGCAACTCGGCGGTGCTGATCGGCTTGGACAGATAATCGTCGCAGCCCGCCGCCAGAAAACGCTCGCGGTCACCGCGCATGGCGTTGGCCGTCAGAGCGACGATGGGGATCGACCCGGTTTCGGGCCGGGCCTTGAGGCGCTGTGCCGCCTCCATGCCGTCAATGCCCGGCAGGCTGATGTCCATCAGGATCAGGTCGGGCCGTTCTTTGGTGGCCACCTCGATGGCGGTCAGCCCGTCGCCCGCTTCCAGCACCTCGAAGCCGCGCGCCTGCAGCATCTTGCGCACCAGCCGCTTGTTCTGGAAGTTGTCTTCGACGTACAGAATGCGGTATGCCATACGCACTCTCCGCGCCCCGCCCAGCGGCGGCGAAGTCCTGTCCTGGGTGGCGGGCCTATCGCCCGCCGAGCGTCTCGTCCACCGAGGCGATCAGCGCCTGGCGATCCAGGGTCGCCTTCTGGAACAGCGAGATGATCTGGCCGAGCAGCCGTTCGCGCTCGACCCGGCGCAGGTCTTTGGCCGTCAGCACCACCACGGGAATATCCGCCGTGCGGGGATCGGCGTGGAGTCGCTCCAGCAGGGCCTCCCCGCTGATGTCCGGCAGCATCAAGTCCATCACCACCAGCGCGGGTCGCTCGCGCAGGATGGTCGCCCAGCCGGACTCGCCGTCGTGCGCCTCAATGACACGATAGCGCCCCGTCGCTTCGAGCAGACGGCGGATCAGGCGGGCGTCGCGCGGCTCGTCGTCCACCACCACGATGTCACGCGGCGGCGGCGGCGCGGGGGCGATGCGCTCCTTGGAGGCCGCCGCAACCTGCCCCTCGCTGGCCAGGGTGAGCTCCGCTGGCGTCTCGCCCAGGCTGCTGCCCAATGTGCTGACCACGTGCTCAACCAGCTCGCGCGTGTTGAAGCCGCCCTTCTGCCACAGGGACTCGGCCATCCCTTCCAGCCGCGCGCGGTCGGCGGGCGTCAGCGTCTTAGCCGAGACGACCACGACCGGTATGTGGGCCGCCTGCGGGTCATTCTTGAGCAGCGCCAGCAGCGTGAACCCGTCGAGATCGGGCATCATCAGGTCCAGCACGATCAGGTCCGGCCTGCGCTGGCGGACGACGTCCAGGCCGTCGCGCGGGTCGTTGACCTCAAACACGCGGTAGTTCCTGTGCGCCTGCAACAGCCGGTGGATCAGGCGGCTGTCTTGCGGGTTGTCGTCTATGACGACGATCGTCGTCACCTGTTCGTCGAGATGCTCGAAGGCCGCGCCCAGCCCTTCGGCCAGCGGCGTGTGGTCGGGGCCCGGCTCCGCCCCGCTGAATTCCAGGTCGAGCACGTACTGGTCTTCGAGGAGATGCTTCTCCGCCGGGAAGGTATGGCCGGAGCAGTTGACGACCACCGTCTCGGCGCGATCGATCATCCCCCTGGCAACCAGATGCTCCAGCCCGGCGAAGGCCATCGCCGCCGCTGGCTCCATGCTGATTCCCTCGACGCGGGCCAGGCGGCGCATGGCGCGGAATGCCTCACCATCGGGGATAGCGATCATCGTCCCGCCGCCGGCCAGGCACGCTTCGCGCAGCAACGGGTAAGCGCGGCCAGGGTCGCCAGTCGCCAGCACGGGGATGCGCGTCTGCGAGACGACCGGCTCCGCTGTCGCCTGGCCGGCCTCCCAGGCCGTCGCCATCGGCGCGCAACCCGCCGACTGGACCAGCGCCAGCCGGGGCAGCCGATCAATCAGCCCCATCTGCCACAGCTCGTAAAAGCCTTTCCACACACCGAGCGGCCCGATCCCGCCGCTGACCGCCTGGACGTACCAATCAGGGGCGTGCCAGGGTGTGCTAGCCGATGCCAGGCGCGCAAGCTGTTCGGCGATCTCGTAGGCGATGGTCTTGTACGCCTCGCGGCCCAGCACGGATGGCGTGCCGGGGTCGTAGTACAGGCTGCGACGGGCGGCGAAGTCTGCTGCTATCTGCTTGGTCTGCTCGTAAGTGCCCGTGACTTTGACGACCTCCGCGCCATAGAGGGCCAGCTCGCGCAGCTTCTCGGCGGGCACGCTGCTGGTTAAGAAGACCCACAGCCGGATGCCCGCCCGCGCGCAGAAGGCCGCGTAGGCCGCCGCCTTGTTGCCGGCCGAGGCAATGACACACTCGTCAATGCCGCGTTGGAGCAGGTGCATCACCGTCAGCGCCGCCTGCCGGTCTTTGAAGTTGGCCGTGGGCAGCCGGCGCTCATCCTTGACCCACAGGCCGGTATGCTCCAGCTCGCGGCCCAGTCCAGTGGCCGGGACCAGCGGCGTCCATCCCTCGCCCATCGAGATCGTCCCGCGCGGCGCGACGGGCAGCAGCTCGCCGTAGCGCCACAACGAGGTCACGCGGGCGTTCAGACCACCGCGCCAGGCTGCTGCTACGCTCGCGTAATCGTACCGGGCATCGAGCCAGGGCGATTCGCACTGCTCGCAGGCATCCGGCAGCGGGTCTGGCGCCATCTGCCAGCCGCAGTCGAGACATTCCAGCGCGTTGAGCAGCGAAGGCATAGGCGTCCTCTCACTCCTCATCCGGCCCGGCGATGGGCAGCGTGAAGGTGAATGTGGAACCAACGCCCGGCGACGAGTCCACCCACAGGGTGCCGCCATGCATCTCGACAAGCTGGCGCGTGATGGACAGACCCAGCCCCGTGCCGCCCGCCCGCCGCGTGTACGACTGGTCCACCTGGCGGAAGCGGTCGAAGATAACCGACAGCTTCTCCGGGGCGATGCCGATGCCGGTGTCGGCGCAGGAGACCAGCAGCCAGCGCGGATCGCGGTCATAGACCCGCGCGCGCAGGGCGATCGATCCTTCGTCGGTGAACTTGGCGGCGTTGGCCAGCAGATTGCCGACGATCTGGCGCACGCGCAACGCGTCAACCTCGACTTCCGGCAGGTCCGCCGGCACGTCCACGATCAGGTCTACCGGCTTGCCCTTGAGCAGCACGTGCGAAGCATCGGCCACGTCTTCGACCAGATCGTGCAGCCGGACGCGCTCCAGGGCCAGGTCCATCTGCCCGGCCTCGATCTTGGCCAGGTCGAGGATGTCATTAACCAGGTTGAGCAGGTGCCTCCCGCTCTCGTGGATGGCGGCGATGTCCTCTTCCATCTCCGTGGTCAGCGGCCCGTCAATGCCATCGAGCAACACCTCGGCATAGCCAATGATCGAGTTGAGCGGCGTGCGCAGCTCGTGACTCATGCTGGCCAGGAATTCGCCTTTCAGGCGGTCCACTTCGCGCAATTGGTCGGCCACGCCCACCTGCACGGCGTAGAGCCGCGCGTTCTGCACTGAAATAGCAATCTGCGCGGCGAGCGTCGTGTGAATGGTCACATCCTCTTCGCTGAAACGTCCTGGCCGCTCGGACTGCACGTCCATCACCCCGATGAGGGTGTCGCCGGCGATGAGCGGGACCGCCATCTCGGAGCGGGTGTCGGGCAGCAGGGGGTTGGGCAGGAAGTCCGGCGACTCTCGCACATCATTGACGACGACGCCGGAGCGCGTGCGCGCGGCGCGGGCGACCAGGCTGCGTTCGGCGTGGAGCGGGATGGTATGTCCGGCGGCGACCATCTGCTGGCCCACCCGGCCCGCGCCAGCGGCCAGCACCAACGCCTCGTGCACTTCGTCGAGTAGATAAATGTGCGCGTGGTACAGCCCGAAGTGCTCCTTGGTCAGGTCGGCAACCGAGCGCAGCAAGGAGTCGGGGTCGAGCGAGGTCGAGGCCGTGGCGCTCACCTCAGCCACCGTCTCCAGCTCACTGGCGCGGCGCTCGCTCTCGTCGAAGGCGCGATATTGTTCCAGCGCAGCGGCCAGGCGCGACGCGACATCTTCGATCAGGCGCTGCTCGTCGGGCGTCCAGGCGCGCTCTTTCTCCTCACCGATGACGATCCGCCCGATGGTCTGGTCGCGCAGCCTGACCGGCTGCACGAGCACGCGCTCGCGCCCGTTTTCGGGCGAGTCGGCTGGCAGGGGATCATCGTGCAGCGGACGCACGCGCTGCAGGTCGTAGAGCACGCCAACGCGCCCATCCCCCGCCAGGCGGCCCAGGTATCCTTCCCAGGCAGCGCTAATCAGGCGGCGATTGACCGCGTCGGCGCGGGTGACGGCCTGGCGCGTCTCGTCATAGGCGCGCGCGCCGAGCAACGCCGAGGCAAGCTGGCTGGCCATCGCCTCAAAGACGGGCAGGTTGTCGGGATGGAAGGTGCCAGGATGTGCCGCCTGCATATCAAGCACGCCGATCACCGCCTCGCCGGCGAGGAGCGGGATGGCGACTTCGGAGCGCGTATCGGGCAACAGGGGGTTGGGCAGGTGCACATCGCTGGTCGCCGTGTCAGAGACCAGCACGGCCTGCCGCGTGCGCACGGCGCGAGTCACAATGGCCGTCGTGCCTAGCTCCAGGCGATGGCCGCGCGCGCGCAGCGCCCGCCCTACCTCGCCCGTGCCGGCCTCCAGCACGGCGTAGCGCCCGACCTCGTCGAGCAGATAGACCTGCACGTAGTACAGGTCGAACTGTTCGCGGATGTACTCGACCACACTGGGGATGAGATCGTCCGACTGGATCAGGCCCGTGGCGAGCTGGCCCACTTGCAGCGTCTGGAACAGGTTCTGCGTGCGCTCGGCCACGCGCTCCTCCAGCGAACCAACCAGGTCTTGAAGCTGGCCGGCCATGTCGTTGAAGGCGTGGGCTAGAATGCCCAGTTCGTTGCGCGCGCGCAGGGTCACGCGCTGCTCCAGATCGCCGCCCGCGAGCTGCATCGCCGTCCCCGCCAGGGCCACAACCGGGCCGGCAAAGCGCCTGGCCAGCAGCACCCCCAGGCTCGCCGCCCCAACCGCCAGCACCGCCACGAGCGCGAGCAGGAATCCCTGCGTGGCCCGGAAGGCGGCGAGCGCCTCGGCCTCCTCCACTTCGGCGAGCATGGCCGACTGTAGCTCCGGCATCCAACGGTACACGCCAAAGACCGTCTGGCCGCGATAGTTGACATACGTCCCCGTGCCGCTCTCGCCGGCCAGGCCGCGCTCGATGCCCGCGCTGCGATAAGCGCGGGCCAGCGGGTAGCCGGGGAAGCGGCTCGGCGTGAGCAGGTGATTGCCTTCGGTGCTGACCAGGTACGTTTCGCCGCTGTCGCCCAGGCCGGCGCGCTCGCCCATCAGCGCGCCCAGCGTGGCGATGTTGAGCCGGCCGGCGAACACGCCCACCGCCTCGCCTTTGTCCACCAGCGGCCAACTGATGATCATGGTCAGTTCGTCAGTGCCCGGCTCGTAATAGGGCGGCTGGGTATAAGGCACCTTGAGACTGTTGGCGAAGTATGGCTGGTGGGCGACCATCTCGCCGATCTGCTCCGGGTTGGACGAGGTGAGGATGCGGCCCGTCTCGTCGTAGAAGAACAACTCGCTGAAGCTGGGGTCAGCCGCAATCGTGTTGCGGAAGAACTCAGCAAAGGTGCGCTGCAGCGACTGCCCCCGGTCAATGTTCAGATCGGCCAGCAGCAGAAAGCGGCTGTAACTGAGCTCGTCGGATACCAGCACCGAGAGCAGCGAGCGGCTGTCTGCCAGCCAGCGCGTGATCTCCTGGCTCTTCAACTCGGCCACAGACTCAAGCTGGCTAATGGCCTGGTCGTGGGCCATCATGTTCACGCGGGCCGCCGTGATCACCCCAATGATCGTCGCCGGAATGATGACCAGCAGGGCGAAGGTCAGCGCCAGGCTCCAGCGCATCTGCCGCCAGAACGGCAGCCGGGAGCCTGCCCCAGTGCCGCCGGATGGGATGGTTCCTGCCTGTTCAGTCATAGGTTCATACCCCTGTTACGCTGACCTGCTCTGGTCGGCGCGCTCACCGTCTGCGCCGGCGGCCAGCTTCAGTTCGATGGCCGTGTGCGGCACGCGCAGCGCCTTGCCCAGCTCGCGCGCCGTCGTGTGGATCAGCTCATCGAGGCTGGCGGCACGCTGAATCTGCTCGGCGATGACGTTGAGCGTCTGCTCGTGGCGGGTAGCCCGCTCCACGTCGCGGAACAGGCGGGCGTTTTCCAGCGCGACGGCGATCTGGCTGGCCAGCGTCATGAACACATCGAGCAAGTCCGGCCCGAAACGATCCTCCACATCCGCCTGCACGTCCAGCACGCCCAGCACGCGCGCCCCCGCCACCAGCGGGAAGGCCGCCTCTGAGCGGGTGTTGGGCAGCAGCACGTTGGGCAGGAAGCTGGGGTCCTGCGCTGTATCAGCCACGATCACCGGCTGGATCTCGCGGGCGGCGCGGGCCACCAGGCTGCGCTCGTTCAATGGGATGCGATGCCCGCGGGCCAGCATCATGCGTCCCGTCTCCCCGGCACCGGCAGCCAGCAGCAGCGTGTCGCCCGTCTTGTTGAGCAGGTAAATGTGAGCGTGGTAGAGGCCGAAGCTCTCTTTGGTCAGCTCGACAATCTGCGGCAGCAGCTCATCGGGGTCGAGGATGGCCGCCGCCTGCTGGGCCACCTGCGCAGCCAGGCGCAGGTCGCGCGTGCGGGCTTCGACGCGGTCCTCCAGCGAGCCGACCAGCGCGCCAAGCTGCCCGGCCATGTCATTCATGGCGCGGGCCACCGTGCCAATCTCCACGCCACCCGACTCCGGGGCGCGCGCCGCCAGGTTCCCAGCGCCCAACGTGCGCGCCGCGCCAGCCAGGGCCGCCAGCGGGCGCGTGACGCGGGCCACGACCAACAGGCCAATCACCGCCGTGCCAAGGGCCGCTGCGACCAGCACAATGGCAATGGCTGTCAGCACGTCGTAGGCGGGCCGGTACGCTTCAGACGTGGGTAGTTCGGCCACCACTGTGAACGCCTGCTCCCCCAACTGCACGCGCTCGTAGGCCAGCACCACGTCGCTGCCGCTCAAGCCAGTGGTCTCGCCAAATCTGTCCGGCACTGCGAACACAGTGCCGCGCAGGACGATGGACGGGTTGCGGTGGGCCACCACGCGGCTGTGCGCGTCTACCACATAGACATCCTGGCCCCTGGCGACGGGCAGATTAGCGATTAGGTCCCAGACCGGCTTGAGGCGGGCGGTGGCGGTAAGCACCAACCTCACCTCGCCGGAGCGCAGGTCTACCAGTGGAATGGCTATGTCCATCAGCGGCTCGCCGGTCGCTGCCTCGATGCGCGCCGGGCCGTAGTAGGCCGTTTGCTGCGTCGCTGGCACGCGGAAAACATCCTCGCTGGCCCGGTTGGTGAGATCGGCGGGGGCCACAACCGCGCGCTGGGCCACGCGCGCTATCTCCTGCCCGTCCGGGTCAAGCAGGGCCAGCTCGGCGAAAACGCGGTCATAGGCGAGCAGCTCGGCCAGCGCTGCCATGCGCCCCTCGGCTGCCTGGGTGAGCAGCCCGCCCGTCTGAGCCACCAACTCCAGCGAGCGGGCACGCTCAGCCAGGAACTGCCCCACTTCGCCGGCCACGCGCCGGGCGACCTCGGCCTGCAGGTCTTGCGACTGCTCGCGCTGCGCGCCGAAGCTGCGCAGAGTGGCCGCACCGCCGGCGATCAGCGTCGGCACTACGGCCAGCACGATCATGATCAGGGTCAGTCGTCCACGAAGGCTCTTGAGCATACCGCTTCTCCAATCACGGGCCGGGCTGTTGGCAGTGTCTTGCGCTCTGCGCCGCCCGGCCTTATTCCGTCGGCGGGCGGATGATCATGTCGGCCTGGCTGAGCACGGCGGCGGGCACCTCAATGCCCAGCGCTGCCGCCGTCTGCAGGTTGACCATCAGCGCGAAATCCAACGATTCGACGGGTAGGTCGCCGGGGCTGGTTCCGCGCAGCACCTGGGCGGCCAGCCGCGCCACCTGCTCGCCCGCCGGGTAGAACTCGACGCCGTAGCTGAGCAGTACATTATCGGTCTCCGGAATGCTGGGCGTGGAGAAAGGCACTCCCCGCGCCATCGCTGCGGCGGCGAACTCCACGGCGAACTCGTTGGTCGTCACGTCGGGCAGGATGACGATCACATCCACGTCGGCGGGGATGTCGGCAATTGCCTGACGTACTTCGTCTGGCGTGTGAACTTCGCGCAGCACCAACTCCAGGCCGAGCGGATCAGTCACCGAGCGCACATCTTCCAGCGCCGAGCGCACCGCCTGAATGTTCGTGTCCAGCGGCAGGTACACGCGCTGCATGTCCGGCAACACCTGCTTGAGAATCTGCAAGCGGCGCGAGTCCGGGTTGGCGTCGGAGACGCCGGTCATGGTGCCGCCGGGCTGGGGCCAGCTTGCCACGAAGCCGGCGCCCACCGGGTCGGTGACCAGCGTGAAGATGATCGGGATGGTCTTGCTGGCGGCCTGAGCGGCCAGCGCCCCCGGCGTGGTGATGGCGAAGATCAGGTCCACGTCGCGCTCGACCAGGGTTTGGGCATAGGTCGCCAGCCCCTCGCCGAAGTTGCCGACCGGCCCGTCGTACTCGTAGGTGATGTTCTGCCCCTCGACATAGCCCAGCGCGGCCATGCCCGCCTTGAATCCCTCAACCGACGGGTCAAAGAGGTCAATCGGGTTGAGGATGCCCACCTTGAACTGCTTCTGGGCGCTGTCATCATCGCCGCCGCAGGCGGTCAACACTAACGCCACAAGCATCACTATCGCCCCTACCCCTGACCAGTAGGGCTGCCTCTGTGCTATGTGATGGGACATTGGTTCTCTCACCTTTCCGGCTGGAGCACACTTCCAGCGCTTGCGACCCTGGCCAGCCCGCTGGCAGGCCAAGGCGTCGAAGGGCTGGCACATGGAAATCCCTCGAGGTCCACAAAGGACGTTTTCACTATGGCATAACATGAAGGCGAAGTCAACGAAATATTGAGTACTTTATACAATTTTCACGCATTTTTCGTACATGCCGGTCAGGCAAGACACCACCACCTGCGGCCACTCTCCAACCTGGGCAAATCGCACAAAAGACTCGCGAGGCGGCGGGGTATAATCAGCGGCTAGATCCTGGTTTGAGCCTGATGAGCAAGCACTATGCCCAACAATCTACGCGCCCCTAACCCCGACGACATCTACGCGCTGATCCGCGATCAGCAGGTCCAGTCCATCGAGCTGCTCTTCACCGACGTGGCCGGCATCCACAAGGCGGTCACCATTGACGCTGCCGGGCTGCCCGCCGCGCTCGACCAGGGGGTATGGTTCGACGGCTCGGCGGTCGAGGGTTTTGCCCGCGTGGTCGAATCGGATATGTACCTGGTGCCGGACCTGGCCACCTTCGCCGTTGTGCCGTGGGAGCCAGCCCGCCCAGACGTAGGGCGCACGGCGCGCGCCTTCTGCGATGTCCTCATGCCCAACGGCCAACCCTCCGCCGGCGACCCGCGCGGGGCGCTGCGCCGCGCCCTGGCCGAGGCCGCCGAGATGGGCGCGCGCTATATGGTCGCGCCGGAGCTGGAGTTCTACCTGTTCCGCGAGATGCCAGGAGCAGCCCGGCCCCTGCCCGACGATCAGGGCGGCTACTTCGACGCATCAGACGGCGCGGCGCGCGCCATTCGCAAGCGGGTGAGCGACGCCCTGCGCAGCATGGGCATCGTCGTGGAGGCGAGCCATCACGAGGTTGGCGCGGGCCAGCACGAGCTGGACCTGGCGCCCGCCGACGCCCTGCACATCGCCGACGCCATCGTCACGACGCGCATGGCCGTGCGGGCTATCGCCGGGCAGGAGGGGCGCTTCGCCACATTCATGCCCAAGCCGCTGGCCGACGCGCCCGGCAACGGCATGCACGTCCACCAGTGGCTGGAGGACACGCACAGCGGCGAGAACCGCTTCACCGATCCGGCCAATGGCTATGGGCTGTCCGCTGAGGCGCAGGCGTTCATGGCCGGCCAGCTCGCCCACGCGCGGGCCATCTGTGCCGTGCTGGCGCCACTGGTCAACAGCTACAAGCGCCTGATGTCCGGCCTGGAAGCGCCGGTCTATGTCACCTGGGCGCAGCTTAACCGGGGCGCGCTGCTGCGCGTGCCGCGCACGACCGATCCGCCGCGCCTGGGCACGCGCGTCGAGATGCGCTGCCCCGACCCAAGCTGCAACCCGTACCTGGCCTTCGCCGTGCTGCTGCACGCGGGACTGCGCGGCATCCGTGAAGGGTTGGCGTTGCCGCCTGCCGCCGAAGAAGAGCTGTATGCCGTCTCCAACCGCAGCCGGCACCTGACCACGCTGCCGGAGTCGCTGAGCGAGGCGCTCGACGAGCTGGAGGCCAGCGACCTGGCCCGCGAGGCGCTCGGCCTGCACCTGTTCGAGCGCTTCCTGGAAGCCAAGCGGCTCGAATGGAAGGACTATCTGCCGGTGGTCAGCCCCTGGGAACTGGAACGCTACCTGAGCACGTATTGAGCAAAGTCGGCGTATACTGTATTTGGTATTTGGTTGTTGGTTAGTGGTTGTTGGTGGAGCTGACTGGTGCGAAGCACCCTTCACCACAAACCAAGAACCAACCACCAACCACCAACCACCAATCACCAACAACCAACAACCAACCACCTGGCTTGTCGCGAGGATCGCCGTGCCAGCCCCATCACGCCCCACCATTCGCACGCTGCTGCGCATGGCCCTGCCTGTCGGAACCGTTATCGTCGCCGGGCAGCAGGGCGCAGATCGCCCGGTGACCTGGGTGCACGTGCTCAACACGCGCCCGCCCGCTTTTCCAGAGTTGCGCGGCGGCGAGATGGCGCTGCTCTCGCTGGACGCCATGCATCTGCTGAGCGACAAGCTGACCCTGGTCGGCCTGATCCGCGACCTGGCCGAGATGGAGGTCAGCGGCATCGGCGTGCTGGGCGAGATCGGGCGTCCTGCTCAGGAAGCCGCCGATGAGTTGGGCATCGCCCTGCTGCGCCTGCCCGATACGGCCCAACTGCGCAATGTCGAGCGCGACGTCGCCCAGGTGCTGCTCGGCACGCCGCCCTCGCCCGAACAGCGTGGCCACGAAATCCGCGAGCAGCTTCTGCAGCTTTCCACCGAGAATCGCGGCCTGGAGGCGCTCAGCGAGGTCATCGCGGCGATGGTCGGCAAGACAGTGGTCGTGCAGGACAAGCGCCTGCATCCGCTGGCCGCCGCCGGTGCGCTGACCGAGTCGCGGCTGTGGCCGGACATTGAGGACGCGCTCTACGACACCAATCCGCTGCCCGCCCTGTTCCGCGACCGCGTGGAGGTGGCCCAGGCCAGCCCGGACCCGGTGGCCATTGCCCTGCCAACCCTGGGCATGCAGCGCCTCGTCGCGCCGATCGTCGCCGGCAAGATGGGCCGCGGCTTCCTCTCGCTGGTCTTTCCCAGGGACGAGCCATATGATACCTTGGACCTACTGATCACGCGGCACGGCGCGGCGGTCTGCGCGCTGGAAATGGCTAAGGAGAAGGCCATCCGCGAGGCGCAGAAACGGGTGCAGGGCAATGTGCTGGAACAGTTCCTCGGCGGGATGATCAACGAGAGCGAGGCGCTGCTGCGCCTGACCCGCCTGGGCTACCAGCCCGACCAACGCTACACAACGCTCTACGTCAGCGGCGTGCGCGAGAACGTGCCCACCGCGCGCCAGATCGAGGCGCTGTGCAACGAGCAGGCCGGGGCGCTCGGCTTCGGCGCGCTGGTACAGCCCTACGGCAGCGCGGTGATCGTCTTCTGCGAGGGCGACGAAAACACAACCCGCGACCTGGCCCTGGCCGTGCAGGGCCGCGTCGAGGAACGCTACAGCGCGGTGATCGCCTGCGGGGTGGGCCAGTGCGCCGGCGACCTGCGCGCCTGGCGCGAGAGCTTCGAGCAAGCCCGCGCCGCGCATCGCACTGCCCTGCAATGGCGGCTGAGCGCCCCGCTCGCCTTCAACGAGATGGGCGTCTACCGGCTGCTGTCGCTGCTGGTCGGCTCGACGGAGCTGAAGCGCTTCTATGGCGAGACGCTCGGCGAGCTGACCGACGCCACTCCCCAGAACGCCGAGTTCATCACCACGCTCGAAGCGTTCTTCGAGGAGCACGGCAACCTGACGCGCACCGCCAAACGCCTGCACATCCACCGCAACACCCTGCTTTACCGCATGGATCGCATCAAGGAGATCAGCGGACTGGACATGGACAACCCGGAGACGCGGCTGGCCGTGCACCTGGCCCTGCGCATCCGGCGGATTCTGTAGGCGCTGGCAGTGTAGCGAATTCAGTGGCAATGGCGTCGCGCTGTCTGCCGTGTACCCTGTACTGTGGGCGGATTTCTGGACACAGCACACATTTGCCAGAAGTGAGCCCTGCCTGCACAGACTCCAACTGCTTCACGCATTTTTCGTTTGCCTTTTCGATCTTATGGTAGCATATTGTTTGTTGCTACTATAGGGAACTGGAAGTGAACAATGAGGAGGCTGCGATTTCGTGTGGGTGCCCAAAGCGACACTGGGGCCGAACTACGACGCCGTGTGGAATGGCGCGCCGCTGCCGACCGCCGTCGTGGACTGAGCATTTGGAGATAACGCCACAGGGACAAGTCCTTGGCCGAGACACGGTAGGGGCGGGTTTCGAAACTCGCCCCTACGTTTGTGTTTGGAAAGTTGCGGCTCGCTCAGGGCCGGAAGGGAATCTGCACGGTGATGCACGTCCCGCCTTGTTCCGGGTCGCTGTCAATCGAGAACTGGCCGCTGAGCTGGCGGGCGCGTTGCTCCATGTTGCGCAGGCCGAAGCTGTTCGGGTTGCGCAGCTCCGCCGGGTCGCAGCCCACGCCGTTGTCTTCGACGGTGAGCACCAGCGTGTTCTCGCGTTCGCGCACCTTGACCACGACCTGCGTGGCCTGGGCGTGGCGGGCCACGTTGGACAGCGCCTCGCGCACGATCTGGGTCAGCGAGTGGCGCTGGCGGTCGCTGAGGGTGCGCAGCCGGGCCGGCACGTCCACCGTCACGTCCACGCGGGCGAAGTCGTGGAAGTGGCGGGCCAGGTTGTCGAGCCGCTGCTTGAAGGTCGCCTGTTCCTCGCGCGCCGTGCGCAGGTCGCGGATGTAGAGCCGGATGTCCTCGATGATCTGGTTGAGGTCTTCGATGATGCTCTTGTACTGCTCTTCCTGCCCCGGAGTCATGGGGAACTGCCCGCGCAGGATTTCCAGCTTCATGCCCACGGCATAGACCGATTGGATCACGCCGTCGTGCAGTTCCATGCCGATGCGGTCGCGCTCGCGGACCAGGGCGATCTCTTGAAGCTGTTCGGACAGGCGGGCGTTCTCGATGGCGACGGCGGCGTGATTGGCCAGCAGCACGATCAGGCGCTCGTCGTCCTCGCTGAACGGCTCGCCGTCGAGCGGGTCGGTCAGGTACAGGTTGCCCAGGCGCTCGCCGCGACTGATGATCGGCACGCCGAGAAAGCGCCGCATGATCGGGTGGCCCTCCCCGCAGAAACCCACTGAGCGCGGGTCCTTCGTCAGGTCGTCGAGGCGAATGGGCGCGTCGGATTCGAGCACCGCGCCCAGCAGGCCCAGCCCGCGCGGCTCTGGCCCCATGTGGCGCAACTGCTCAGGGGACATGCCGGAGGTGATGAAGGCGCGCAGCGTGCCGTCGTCGTTGGGCACGCCCAGCGCCGCGTAGCGCGCCTGCGCCAGATCGCGGGCGATGTCGGTGATCGCCTGCAACGCGCGGGGCAAACTCAGCTCGCTGGTGATGGTCGTGGCCGCCCGGCTGAGCGCATCGAGCATGGAGGCGCTCCAGTCCTGGGAGTCGGTGGGTGGGGGCGTGGGAAGAGTCATGGGCGTCACCAGGTTGACCTACAACGCGAATGCGATTACTATTTCCGCCATAAACGCCACAAATAAGCAATAAATCCCTGTCTCGCGCCGGGCGTAGGGCGGCGATCAGTTGGTCTTCCGCGCGCAGGACACGTATAATCTGCTCGCAGCCAGAGCGTCCGGACGCGCGTCCTGCCTGGTGCAGCCTGACGGCCTGATTCAGACATCCCATGCCGGAGAACGCAGTGACGCCACTTCGCATCTTGATCGCCGACGACCACGCCGTCGTGCGCGCCGGTCTCAAGGCGCTCCTGGAACAGCAGCCCGATTTCGCAGTGATTGCCGAAGCCGAAAGCGGCCTCGAAGCTGTGCGCCAGGCGGCGACTCATCGGCCCGATATCGTCGTCATGGACATCCGCATGCCGGGCGGCCTGTCGGGCATTGAAGCCTGCGAGCAGATCATCGAGCAAGTGCCCGAAACCCGCGTGATTATGCTCACCTCCTACGCCGAAGACGAGCTGGTCATGGACGCCGTGCGCGCGGGCGCGGTGGGCTACGTCCTCAAGCGCGTCGGCAGCAGCGATCTGGTGGACGCCATCCGCACCGTGGGCCGCGGCGACGCGCTGATTGACCCGACGATGACCAAAGCCCTGCTCGAAGAAGTGCGCCAGGCGGCCCAGGTCAAAGAAGCCTCCGCCTTCTCCGGGCTGACCCCCCAGGAGATGCGTATTCTGGCGCTGATGGTCGAGGGCTTGACGAACCGTGAGATCGCCTCGCAGTTGTTCCTCGGCGAGGGCACCGTCCGCAACTACGTGGGCAACATCCTCAGCAAGCTACAGGTCTCCAACCGGGCAGAAGCCGCCGTCTTCGCCGTCAAGAACCACATCGAGCGTCATCTGCCCAAGGACGGTGATCACGCCTGATCGTCGTGTTCCGCCGCGTCAACCTGGCGCGTTCTTTTGGTCAGCCAGCGCAGCACCGACAGCACCAACATGCCCATCACGGTCGC
The DNA here is from genome assembly GCA_037447125.1 of Chloroflexota bacterium. Taxonomy (GTDB): domain Bacteria; phylum Chloroflexota; class Anaerolineae; order Aggregatilineales; family Aggregatilineaceae; genus UBA2029. Next base: position 33,524 of record JBBIHG010000031.1, read on the forward strand.
CCCCGTTGCCAGCACGTACAGGCGAGCGCCCGCCACCAGGCCGACCATGGCCACAAACCACAGCGACGCCGCCGTCGTCAGCTCGTGAACCCGGTCGTCGCGGCGGATGATAACCCCCGCTCCCAGGAAGCCGATGCCAGTGATCACGTTCGCCGCCAGGCGGGCCGCCGAGTTGTCGTCGTAGAGAATCTTGCCCATGACCATGACCAGCGCCGAGCCGATGCCCACCATCATGTGGGTACGGATTCCTGCCGGACTCTGCTTCCACTGCCGGTCCAGGCCAATGAAACCAGACAGCACCAGGGCCACGGCCAGCGGAATCAATGCTTCTAACTGTGCTTGGGCGGTCATGGCGGCACTCCCAGACTTCTCACAACTATAATCGCACCTTTTGGCGAGCGACTAGTGCCAATGATCATAGCGTGCGCGGGCAATCAGGCACACCGGCGGGGGCAGGCGAAATCTGTCAGGTAGAAGGGGTGGCGCTGCCCTGTCGTCAGGGGTGTGGCCTCATGGCCTCATCCCGGCGTCGCTGCGTTCGCTGGACACGACCACAGACTTCCGAAGTTTTCGAAGACTTCGGAAGTCTGCATCCGGGCCGGGCAGCGTTCGGCTGCTGAACATGCGTGGCAGGGCGAGCAACGAGACGTTCTGTGACCTGCCGGGCGTCACCAGGCGGGCTTGCGCGCGGTGACGCGCGCGCTGAAGACGGGCGCCCCT
>JBBIHG010000032.1:0-34218 GCA_037447125.1 Chloroflexota bacterium
ACTCATCAACCAGTACCGCATTCCACTTGACAACCAACACCGTATCTCTCCACGGTGAGGCTCGCCGGCAGCGACAGATGATCCGCTGGCAGTCTGCTCGTTGGCCCCGGAGCAGCAGACCGATTGACACAACCCGCGAACTGGCGTAGTATGAGGAGCATGATCAGCTACCAGTGCAGTCCCACACCTAGCAGCGTCCATAGCCGCGCCACCCATCGGGAATGGTTCGCTGGATGATGCCTGTGTGACGATTGCACTCACTGCAAGCTGCACTCCACCGGCGTCAGGCCCACCCCCGACGCCGGTTTGTTTGCGTCCGGGTGATGAGAGTCTGCGACTGGCTGGAGCGAAGCTCCCGTAGTGTTCCAGTTCCCTGTGAGGAGGCTCCGATGCGCTTATCTGATCTGTTCACCCGCACGTTGCGCGACGCCCCCGCTGACGCCGAGCTGGTCAGCCACAAGCTGGCCGTGCGCGCCGGATTGGTGCGCCCGGTCGCGGCGGGCATCTACGCGCTCATGCCGCTCGGCTGGCGCGTCCTGCGCAAGATCGAAGCGATTCTGCGCGAGGAGATGGACGCTATCGGCGGGCAGGAGGTGCGCCTGCCGGTGGTGCATCCAGCGGAGCTGTGGCAGGCGACCGGTCGCTGGGAGACGTTCGGGCCGGCCCTGCAGAAATTCGCGGCGGAGTCCGGGCGCGAGTACGTTCTGGGGCCGACGCATGAGGAAGTGGTCGCCGCCCTGGCCGCGCGCGAGATTGACAGCTACAAGCAGCTTCCCCAGCACCTCTACCAGATTCAGACGAAGTATCGCAACGAACCGCGCGCGCGGGGCGGTCTGATCCGCCTGCGCGAGTTCACCATGAAGGACGCCTACTCGCTGGACGTTGATGACGCCGGATTGGATCGCTTCTACCCGCGCATGGTCGCCGCCTACGCGCGCATCTTCGAGCGTGTGGACGTGCCCGCCCTGGCGGTCGAGGCGGATTCGGGAGCGATGGGCGGGGGCGTCAGCCACGAGTTTATGCTCGTTCACGAGGCGGGCGAGGATTCCTTCGCGCATTGCGACGCCTGCGGCTACACGGCCAACCTCGAAGCTGCTCAGTTCGCGCTGCCCGCTCCGTCGCAAGTCCCGCTCCAGCCGCTGCAGAAGGTCGCCACGCCGGGCTGCACTACGATCCAGGCGGTGGCCGACTTCCTGGGCGTGCCGACCAGCCAGACGCTCAAGGCAGTCTTCTTCGTGCAGGAACGCCCGTACGCGCCGGAGCGATTCGTCTTCGCCGTGATTCGCGGCGATCTGGAGGTCAACGAGGTCAAGTTGCTGCGCGCGCTCGGCGGCGGGACGCTGCGCGCGGCGACCGATGACGAGATCACAGCGACGGGGGCGGTGCCGGGCTACGCCAGCCCGATGGGTCTGCCGCCGGCGGTGACGGTCGTCGCTGACCGGTCGGTGCGGGCGGGCGCGAACTTCGTCGCCGGGGCCAACGACGCAGGCTATCACCTGACCGGCGTGAACGTCCCGCGCGACTTCGACCCGGCACTGCTGGCCGACATCGCTACCGCCTTCGACGGGGCGACGTGCGCGCGTTGCGGGCAGGGGACGTTGCGCGTCGAGCGGGCTGTTGAGCTAGGGCACTGCTTCAAGCTGGGGACGCGCTACAGCGAGGCCGCCGGAGTGACGTACACCGACGAGACGGGCGCCGAGCATCCGGTGGTCATGGGCAGCTACGGGATCGGGCTGGAGCGGCTGATGGCGGCGATCATCGAGACGCATCGCGACGAATGGGGCATCGTCTGGCCGAAAAGCGTCGCCCCGTTCGATGTGCACCTGCTCACCCTGGGCAAAGACCCGGAACTCGGCGAGATCGCCATGCGGCTCCACGATGACCTGCGCGCCGCCGGACTGGAGGTGTTGCTCGACGACCGGGCGGAGTCGGCGGGCGTCAAGTTCGCCGACGCCGATCTGATTGGCGTCCCGGTGCGGCTGGCGGTCAGCGGCAAGGCGCTGGCGGCGGGCGGCGTGGAGGCCAAGCGCCGCGCTTCCGCCGAGCGGGTGATCGTGCCGCTGGATGAGGTCGCGGCCTGGGTGCGGGGGTAGGGTGCTCAGTCGCCCCTTGAGGCGCGGCCCATGTGCCCCCAGGCCTCGGCGAGACGCGCTTCTTGCCTGCGTGGGGCGGAATGAGCGACTTGCGTGACCCTTGTCAAGCGAGGCGGGCCGTGATATACTGTGGTTGCTGAGACCGAGATCGACCTAGGAAAGTGGGCCCCCCCACTTTTCGTTGTATATAGCTCAGCACTCCATTGATGGCGTGAGTCCCGGTAGGGCAGAACCAAGCAAAACCATGAAGAGCGATTTCACCCTGGCTTTCAACGAGATTGTCGAGCTGCGCGCGTTGCCGCGCGAGGTCGTGATGGACGCTCTCTCGCAGGCGCTCGTCTCCGCCTACAAGCGCGATGCCAATATCGGCAACAACCAGCGTGTCGAAGCGCAGATTGACCCGACCGGCGAGGCGCACATCTTCCTTGAGAAGGAAGTCGTCGAGTCGGTCGAGAACGAGTCCACTGAGGTGGCGCTGGAAGTGGCGCGCGAACACGTGCCCGAAGCCGAGCTTGGCGACACGGTGATGGTGCCGGTGAAGACCAGCATCACTTTCGGGCGCATCGCCGCGCAGACGGCCAAGCAGGTCATCTTGCAGCGCATCCGTGAGGCAGAGCGCGACGCGCTCTTTGACGAGTTCGTCGAGCGCGAGGGCGACCTGGTCACCGGGACGGTGCAGAGCGTCAGCCATGGCACGCTGACCATCAGCCTGGGCCGCGCCGAGGCGGTCATGCCCCGCCAGCACCAGATTCCTGGTGAGCGCTATCGCCCGCACGATAAGGTGCGCGCCTACGTGGCCGAGGTCAAGCGCAACACGCGCGGCCCGCAGATCGTGGTCAGCCGCGCCCACAAGAACATGCTGCGCCGCCTCTTCGAGTACGAGGTGCCGGAGATCTACAACGGCCAGGTCGAGATCAAGAATATCGCCCGTGAGCCGGGACACCGCTCCAAGGTGGCCGTTGCCGCGCTGCAAGAGGGCGTGGACCCGGTGGGCGCCTGCGTGGGCATGCGCGGGATGCGCATCCAGAACATCGTCAAAGAACTGAACGACGAGAAGATCGACGTCATCGAGTGGAATGCGGACCCGGCGATCTTCATTGCCAAGGCGCTCAGCCCGGCCCGCGTCAGCGACATGCTGCTCGAAGAAGACCTGGACACGGGGCGCACGGCCACCGTGATCGTGCCCGACGACCAGCTTTCGCTGGCAATTGGCCGCGAAGGGCAGAACGCCCGCCTGGCCGCCAAGCTCACCGGCTGGCGCATAGACATCAAGAGCGTTTCTGAGGCCGCTGAGAGGGCCTATGCCGCCCTGCAGGAGCCACCGCTGAACGCGCTGCAGACGGACATGCCGGAGATGGTGGTCGAGGTCGAGCGCATCATGGAGAAGAAGCTCGCCAACCGCCCGATCCAGCCAGAGGAGTACAAGACGCTCACCGAGTTTGTCAAGATGACCGAGCGTCGCTTGCAGACCGTGCGCGAGGCGGCGCGCTCGACGCGCCGCGCGGCCATGAGCAGCGTGCGTAACCTGGTGCCGGACCGCGCATACCGCATGGCCATTGAGGAACTGGAGCTCGACGAGGACATCAACCGCGCGCTGGCGCGCATCGAGAACGTGGGCGAACTGATGGTCCGCGTGCTGGCCGATGCCGGGAACCTGCAGCGCACGTTGGAGCAGAGTGGGGCGGGCGAGGACGCGATGGAGGCCATTCGCTACGCGCTCGACGACCTGGTCGTGCTGCGCGCCGACGAGCCAGAGCCTGAGGCCGTGCCGGAACCTGAACCGCTGGCCGAGGCGGAAGTCGCCCCAGAGGTGGCTGTCGCCGCAGTCGAGGAGCCAGTACTGGCCGAGGCAGCGCCGGTCGCTGTTGAGCCGGGTGATGACGAGGAAGTCATGCCGGCGTTTGTTGAGCCGGAGCCGGTGCCGCTGCTGGACGCCGAAGAGGCCGCTGAGCTGGAACGGCGTCTCAAGAGCGCCGGACGGCTCAAGACCGTTGACGACGTTGACGAGGACGAGCTCCTCGACGAGGAAGAAGTCGGCAAGGGTGGGGCTCAGAAGAAGAAGAAGGCGAAGGGCAAGCGCCGCGAGCTGGTATTCGACGAGGATCGCGGTGAGGTCATCGCCCGCCGTCGCCGCAAGGGCGGGCGACGCCGGGGCGAATGGGATGAGTTCAGCGAGTGACCGGCCCTGGTTGGTAAGGGTGCTGTACGATGGGCAAGCGCGGTACGATGGAGAGGCGCCACCGGGTTCCGCAGCGTACCTGTGTCGTGTGCCGCACGACCGCCGATAAGCGGGCGTTGGTACGCCTGGTGCGGACTCCCGATGACGGTGTGCACGTGGACCCGACCGGGAAGCGCAACGGGCGTGGCGCCTACCTGTGCGACGATCCCATCTGCTGGGATCGCGCGCTGGCGAGCGATGTGCTGGCCAAAGCTCTACGCACAGCGCTGACCGATGCCGACCGCGAGCGGCTGGTGCAAGCGCGCCCGGCGCGCAGCGCCCGTCCCATGTCTGAGTGAAGTCGCCTCTCCGCTGCAGCCCACGGTGGCTGCGACGGCCCGGCGCGGTCCGCTTGATACACTGATACGCAATGAAAGGAGGTTAGCGGCGGCGCTGCTGCCCTTCGGCAGCGGCCAGATCCGCTACGTCTATGCCACAACAGAAGCAGATACTTGAAGTCCCGGATTTCCTCTCGGTAAGAGAGCTTGCCGACCTGATGGGTGCCAGCCCGATCGAGGTGATGAAGGAACTCATCAGCAACGGCATCATGGCGTCGATCAACCAGCAGATTGACTTCGACACTGCGGCCATTGTCGGCGACAGCATGGGCTTTGAGGTACAGCCGATCAAGGCCGCCGAGCCAGAGGTCGCCCAGGACGTCACCGCGACCCAGACCTGGCGCCGGCTGTACGCGGACCAGGCGCGCGAGACGCTCAAGCTGCGCCCGCCTGTGGTGACTGTGCTGGGGCACGTTGATCACGGCAAGACCTCTCTGCTGGATGTGATCCGCCGAACCAACGTGCAGGCAGGTGAAGCGGGGGGCATCACTCAGCACATCGGCGCGTACCAGGTGACGCACAACGACCAGGTGATCACCTTTCTGGATACACCAGGTCACGAGGCGTTCACGGCTATGCGCTCGCGCGGGGCGCAGGGCGCGGATATCGCCGTGCTGGTGGTGGCCGCCGATGACGGCGTCATGCCCACCACGCGCGAGGCGTATGCGCATGTGCGCGCGGCGAACGTGCCGGTGGTCGTGGCGCTGAACAAGATTGACAAGGCCAACGCCAACCCGGATCGCGTCAAGCAGCAGCTTGCCGAGGAGCTCGACCTGCGCTCTGACGAATGGGGCGGGAACACGCTGATCGTGCCGGTCAGCGCCAGGACGGAGGCCGGCATCGAAGACCTGCTCGAAGCGATTCTGCTCGTGGCTGAGGAACGGGACATCTCTGCCAACCCGGATGCGCCGGCGGCGGGCACCGTGCTGGAAGGACGTATGGAGAGTGCGCGCGGCGCGCTGGCCACGCTGCTTGTCCAGAACGGTACCCTGCGCACGGGCGATATTGTGGTGGCCGGGACCTCGCATGGGCGTATCAAGCGCATGTTCGACCACAACGGCGCCGTGATCCAAGAAGCCGGCCCCTCGCGCCCCGTCTCCGTGATGGGACTGGATACCCCGGCCCACGCGGGCGAGATGTTCGCCGTGGTCAAGGACATCAAAGAGGCGCGGGCCATCGTTGAGGAGCGCAGGCAGGCTCAGCAGGCAGCAGCCGCGGCCAGGGTGACCCCGGCGCTTACCCTGGAAGAAGTCTTCAGCCGCTTCCAGGCCGGTGAGACAAAAGAACTGCTGCTCATCATCAAAGTGGACGTGGATGGGTCTTTGGAGCCGGTGGTCAATTCCGTCAAGAACATCTCCGTGAGTGACTTCAGGGTGACTGTTCTCCACGCGGACGTGGGCGAGATCACCGAGAACGATGTCAATCTGGCCAACGCCTCACGCGCCATCATCATCGGCTTCAACGTGCAGCCAGACTCCGCCGCCGCCCGTGTGGCCGAGTCGGTCGGTGTGGATATCCGCTCCTACAACGTGATCTACAAGCTGATCGAGAGCGTCGAGTTGGCGCTGAAAGGCTTGCTGGAGCCGGAGTACGCCGACAAGCTGGTCGGAGTGGCGGAGGTGCGTCGCGTGATCCGCCTGCCCAAGATCGGCAACATCGCCGGTTCGTACATCCTGGAAGGCATGGCGCGGCGCAATGCCAAGGCCCGCGTCGTGCGCCAGGGCAATGTGCTGGCGAGCGGCGTGGCGGTAGCCAGCCTCAAGCGTTTCGAAGAGGATGTGCGCGAAGTGCGCACCGGTTTCGAGTGCGGTATCGGCCTCGACGGGTTCCACGACTTCGAAGAGGGCGATCGTATCGAGTTCTTTGTCCGCGAGCGCGTGAACTAGTCGCACGCGCCGCCGCATAGTGGCCAGGCGGGCCAGGAGCGCGCATCTTCTGGCCCGCTTGTTTTGCGCGCCAGGGGGAACATGCACGTTTTCATTGGCGGTGTGGCGGGGAGCATTGGGCGTCTGCTGGCCGAGCGATTGCTGGCTGGCGGGCGCGTCAGGGCCGTGACCGGCCTGGATGACTGCCCCTGCTATCCACCGCTGGCGGGCGTGCGTTTCGTGCGCGCGGGTTACCAGCAGCAGGAATGGTGGCCGTACCTGGCGGATGCCGACGCTGCCGTGCTGCTCACTCCGCTGCGCTGGCCGCTGGCCCGCCGCGACTGGCGGCGTGAGGTGGCGCTGGTCAGCGATGTAAAAGCGTTTGTGCGCGCGGCGGTGGCGATGGGCGTGCCCAGGCTGATCGTCGCCAACAGCGCCGCGCTGTACGGCGTGCAGGCGGCGGGTACGGTCCTGGGCGAAGACGCCCCACCGCGCGGGCACAGCGTCAGTGCCTACGGGCGAGCGCGGGCGCGCCTGGCCGACTGGCTGGAGCTTGACGCCGCGCCGCAGTACCCTGGCGTGCTGACGCGGCTACGCGTGGCGCTCGTGGCGGGCGCGCATCATGTGGAGATCGTGCGCCACGTGGGGCGGCTGCCAGTGCTCGTCTGCGGGGCTGAGGCGCGCGCCCTGGCGCTGGTCCATGAAGACGACGCGCTGCTGGCCATTGAGCACGCGATCTGGCATGATCTACCAGGGGTGTATCATATCGCTGCCGCTGAAGGGCTGGCGCTGCGCGAGCTGACGGCGCTGGCCGGGCGCGGGCAGACGTGTGTCCCGGGGGCATGGCTGCTGCTGCGCGCGTGGTGGGGCTGGCGCTGGCGCGGCTGGCCGACTCCGCCCCGGTGGGCCCGCGCTTTGCTGCTGGGTGGGACGCTGCGCGCCGATCGGCTGGCCGCGGCTGGCTGGTCGCCGCGCCATGCGGCGCGCGAGGCCCTGGTTGCGGCGCTTGAGGCAGCGCGCGCGACGGGCTGAGCGCCGCACACAGAGGGTGGCATTCCGTTTGGGGCGAAGTCTCACGGCAGAAGCGCAGAGAGCGCTGAGAAAAGCAGAGAGTCTTGATAGTTCTTCTCCGCGTTCTCTGCGCCTCTGCGGTTCAAGAGCTCTGCCCCATCGCGAGATGCCCCTTGCACGGAATTAGCTTGTGATCGCTGCAACGAGGGTAAGACGATGACGATCAAACAGGAACGGGCGGCCCAGCTCATCCAGGAGATTCTGGGTGAGATGTTCATGATGGAAGTGACCGATCCCGCCTTGCAGGACGTGACGATCACTGAGGTGAAGGTGGATCGCGAGATCGAATATGCACAGGTCTTCGTCCATGCTCTGGAAGACCGCGAGACAGTGATGGCCGGGCTGGAGCGGGCCAGTGGCTTCTTGCGCCGCGAATTGGCGGCGCGCACGCGCTTCCGCAAGACGCCGGTGCTGCACTTTCACTGGGACGCGGCCATCGATCGCGGCGAGCGTATTGACGAGCTGCTCAGCTCGCTGAACAGCCCTGCGCCACCGGCTCCTGCTGCCCCGGAGAAGGGCGAGGCGGATGATGGACTGGAATGAGGCCGCGGCACTGCTGGCCTCTGCCCGGCGGGTGCTGGTGCTGACTCACGTCAACCCGGACGGCGACGCCATCGGCTCGATGCTGGGCCTGGCCAACGCCCTGCGCGGCCTGGGCAAAGACGTGCAGACGGCGGTGGACGGGGGCGTGCCGCCCGACCTGGCCTTCGTGCCGGGCAGCGCGGCGGTGCACGCAGAGCTAGACGCGGTGCAGACCGACCTGGTGATCGCCGTGGACTGCGGCGATGAGTTGCGCATGGGGCAGGTGGGGCAGGCCGCGCGGCGGGGTGGCGCCCCGCTGATCAACCTGGATCATCACCGCACGAACACGCTCTTTGGCGATGCCAACCTGGTTGACCCGACGACGGTGGCCTCCGCAGAAGGCGTGCTCGACTGGCTCGACCGGCTCGGCGCGCCCATAGACCGCGTCACCGCGTTCTGCCTGCTGACCGGACTGGTCACCGATACGCTGTGCTTCCGCACAGACAATGTCAGCAGCGACACGTTGGGCAAGGCGCAGCGGCTGATGGCCTGCGGCGCGTCGCTGACCGAGATCGTCCAACGCACGGTCAACCGCACGTCCTACGCCGGGCTGCGCCTGTGGGGGCTGGTCCTGCCCACCGTCCGCCTGGAGGGCGGCGTCATCTGGGCGGCGATCACCCGCGAGATGTTCGTCCAGGCCGGCTACGACGGTCACGACGACGCGGAACTGGTCAGCACGCTGATCAAGGCCGACGAGGCCTTCATTGCCGCTGTCTTCCGCGAGAAGGGGGATGGCGCTGTGGAGATCGGGATGCGCGCCGTGCCGGGCTTCGACACGTCGGAAGTGGCCGTGGCCCTGGGCGGCGGGGGGCATACCCTGGCGTCTGGGGCGACGGTCCGCGAGCCGCTGGCGACGCTGGTCCTGCGCGCGGTGGCCATGCTGCAGGACGCGGTGCGCGCCGGCGCGCCGCTGGTGACGAGTGGGGGCGGTTAGCTTGTCCGGCGTCTTCGGCCTGCTCAACCTGTACAAGCCCCCTGGGCCGACCAGTCACGACCTGGTAGCCTGGGTGCGGCGCGGCACGGGCGTGAAGAAGGTCGGCCACGCGGGGACGCTCGACCCGGCGGCGGCGGGCGTGCTGGTGCTGTGCCTGGGGCCAGCCACGCGCCTGAGCGAGTACCTCATGGGGTCGCCCAAGACCTATGTGGCCCGCGTGCATTTCGGCGTCGAGACGGACACCTACGATGCCGGGGGCGCGATCACCGCACAGGACTCCCGCCGGGTGATGCGCGCCGAGATCGAGGCGGCGCTGGATCGCTTTCGTGGGGAGATCGCCCAGGTGCCGCCGATGTACAGCGCGATCAAACACGGCGGACGCAAGCTGTACGAGATGGCCCGCGCCGGGCAGACAGTCGAGCGCGTCGCGCGCACGGTGAGCATCAGCCGTCTGGTGCTGACGGCCTGGGAGCCGCCGGTCGCCGTGCTGGAGATTGACTGCTCGCCGGGGACGTACATCCGCAGCCTGGCCCGCGACCTGGGGCAGGCCGTCGGCGTGGGGGCGCACCTGGCGGCGCTGGAGCGTACCGCCAGTGGTTCGTTTGCGGCGGCGGATGCTGTGCCCTGGGAGGTATTCCGCGCGGCGATGGAAGCCGGGTCGTGGGCCGAATACCTGATCCCGCCCGACCGCGCTCTGGCTGCCTTTCCGGCGCTGCACCTGGACGCTGAGGGAGCTGTTGCGGTGCTCAGCGGGCGGCTGATCGCGGCGCCGGCGGGCAGCGCCGGGCACGATCTGGCCCGCGCCTACGACGCGGACGGGCGCTTCATCGCTGTGCTGGCGCGGCGCGGCCCGTCCTGGAAGCCGCATAAGGTGTTCGCGACGGCGGGTGATGAGGAGTGATCAGTGACCAGTTGTCAGTGTTCGGTTCAAGGCGGCTGGCTGTTGCTGGCGAGCGGCGGGCGCAGTCTGGGAATACAGGCAATCAGGCCAGCGCGCCCTTCTCGCTGACCGCTGACCGCTGAAAGCTGACGGCTGTTCGCTTCAACAGGAGACCCTATGCAGCACGTGTATAGCCTGGCCGACGCGCGCCCCGCCGGCCCAACGATCGTGGCGGTGGGCATGTTCGACGGCGTGCATCGCGGGCACCAGCATCTGCTGCGCCGCCTGGTGCAGACCGCCCGTGTTCGCGGCTTCGTCCCGGCGGTGCTGACCTTCTTCCCGCACCCGGACGTGGTGCTGGGCCGCGCGTCGGGTCGCTACTACCTGACCTCGCCGCAGCAGCGCGCCGACCTGCTGGGCGAGTTGGGCGTCGAGCTGGTGGTAGCGCACCCGTTCAATGAAGAGGTGCGCCACATGCGCGCGGCGGAGTTCGTAGACCGGCTGCTGGCGCACCTCAAGCTGCGCGAGCTGTGGGTCGGGCCGGAATTTGCGCTCGGCTACCGACGCGAGGGGAATGTCTCTTTCTTGCGGGCGGAGGGCGCGCGCAAAGGTTTTGCGCTGGAGGTCGTGGGTTTGGTAACTAACGATGGCAACGGGGATGTGATTAGCAGCAGCACCATCCGCACGGCCCTGGCCGACGGCGATGTGGTCGCGGCGACCCGGCGGCTGGGCCGCCCCTACCGGCTGGAAGGCGAAGTCGTGCATGGCGACGGGCGCGGGCGTACCATCGGCTTCCCGACGGCCAACCTCGACGTGTGGGACGAGCAGTTCTTGCCGCGCAAGGGCGTGTACGCCGGCTGGGCGCACCTGAACAGCGAGACGTTCATGGCCGTGGCCAACATCGGCAACCGTCCGACGTTCAACGGCGGCCTGGTGACTGTTGAGGCGTATCTGCTCGACTTCGACCGCGACATCTACGGCGAGCACCTGGCCTTCGATGTGGTGGCTTTTTTGCGCCCAGAGATTAAGTTCAACGGCGTGGAGGCGCTGGTCGCCCAGATTCATGAGGACGTGATCCAGGGACGCGCACTCCTCGCGGCCCTGGCCACCGATCACCAACAACCTTGACAATGTCACATTAGCGCGGGTTCCAACCCCTCCCCAAATCCCTCCCCGCAAGCAGGGAGGGACTTTCAGGCCCGACTTTGCTCCCTTCCCCTGCTTGCGGGGGAAGGGCTGGGGATGGGGGTCAAATGTGACATTGTCAAGCAACTAACAACCAATAACCAGCGCCTACTTCGGCCTGGGCAACCGGTATCCCAGGCGGCGCAAGGCGTTCTCGTCGCGCCGCCAGTCTTTCAACACTTTGACCCACAGCTCCAAATAGACGCGCGTGCCAAGAAAGCCTTCGATCTCTTCGCGCGCCTGCTGGCTGATCGTCTTAAGCATCCGCCCGCCTTTGCCGATCAGGATGCCCTTGTGCGACTCGCGCTCGACGTAGATCACCACGTGAATGTAGGTGAGATTGTCATTGCGCTGCTTGAACTCCTCCACCTGGGTGGCGATGCCGTGCGGCACCTCCTCGTCCAGGTTGAGCAGCGCCTTCTCGCGCACGATCTCGGCGACGATGTCGCGCACAGCCACATCCGAAAGCTGATCCTGCGGGTAGTAGCGCGGGCCGGGCGGCAGCTTCTCCACCAGACGGGCCATCAGGTCGGGCAATCCTGCCCCGGTCGTGGCGATGGTCGTCACCCAGTCAGCGGCAGGGACCAGGGCGCGGTGCTCGTCGGCGCGAGCCTGCAGGGCCGCTGGCCCGGCGGCGAGATCGGCCTTGTTGAGGGCGAGCAGCGTTGCCGCCCCCGCCCCCGCCTGTTCGATCAGCCCGGCGATGTGCCGGTCTTCGGCGGTGGGCGGGGTGCTGACATCCACCACAAAGAGGATCACGTCGGCATCGCGCAGCGCATCCACAGCCACCTCGACCATGAATCTGCCCAGCGCCGTGCGCGGGTCGTGAATGCCCGGCGTGTCCACAAAGACGATCTGCCTGTCCGCCTCGGTGAGGATGCCCAACTGGCGCAAACGGGTGGTCTGTGGCTTGGGGCTGACGATGGCGATCTTCTCGCCGAGGATGGCATTCATCAGCGTGGACTTGCCCACGTTGGGCCGTCCGATCACTGCGACGAAGCCGCTCTTGTGCCCCTCAGGCAGCTCTTCGGGCGCGGGAATCTGGGCGAGCAGGTCGTCGTAGTCGTGAGACATGGCGGTTCCTCGCATGCGGTGGGGTAGGGACGCTGCTCTGCCACGACATGGGGCGGAGCACAGCACCGCTCCCACGTCGCCTCATACACGCTTGGGGAAATGAGCGCTCACGCCCCGCCTACCCGCCGGAGGAGACGCGCAGTAGCTTGACGCGGTCGCCGGGCTGGAGCACGTCTTCCTCGGCGATGAGTTCGCCGGCGCGGGTGACGATGAACGCTTCTGGTTCCAGGCCGCACTCCTGAATGGCAGCGCGCACGGTCAGGCCAGCCCGCACAGAGAATTCCTGCCGCCGCAGCAGCAGCGTGGCTGCCGCTTGGATGGGTGTGGTCTGGTCCGTTGGGCTAGACATGGCACTCTCGGCCCCGAATCAGTGGCGGGCGGTTGTGGCGCGCGCTGGGCGTCACCGCGGCACATCTGGCACCCCGGCCAGATCGCCGGCGACCGGGTCAATGAGCGTGTTGTAGATCCACGCCTGGGCGCTGTCTTCCGGCAGGGTGACGCGATACCAGGTGCGGTCGGCCAGCGCGCCCTGGACGATCAGCAGCGTGCCGCGCGGCAACACGCCGACGATGGCGCCATTCGTCGTCGGCTCGGCGCGCAGGTTGGCCGCGCCCTCGGCGGTGCGCACGCGCGCGACGACCGGCAGCACGGTTGCCACGTCAACCGGCGTGACGTTGGGCACTGCTTCCCACCCGCGATGACGCTCTTCGCTGCCCGGCGTATTGGTCAGGTTGGCGTGCAGGCCGGTGCGCAGATCGTGGCGGAAGATGTCCCAGGTGAGGGTGCTCAACTCGTCGTCGGTGTCGCGGACGTAGACAAGCTGCGTCTGGTCGGGGCTGAAGACCGGCTCGCGCTCAGCGACGTTGGGCGAGTTGGTGACGTTGCGCGCGTTCGCCGCCGCGTCGCAGCCGCCGCTGGCGATGATGCAGTCGGCGGGCATGACGAAGATGTCGGTGACTTCGCCCTCGGTGGCGAAGGCGATCCATTGCCCGTCGCGGCTCCAGGCCGGGGTGAAGCCCTGAGCGACGGAGATTTCGCTGAGCGCCGCCAGGTCGAGCGCGCGCACCTCGTAATGGATGTCGTCCGTGTCCACGATGCGCCGGTTGTAGAGCAGATGGCTGCCCGACGGGCTGAAGGAGGCGCGGCTGACGTTGCTGTCGAAGGTGGTGAGCTGGGTCAGCGCGCCCTCGGCCAGGTCGTAGAGAAACAGGTTGAAGACGCCGGTGGCGTCGCGGTTGGAGTAGATGAGCACCTGGTCGCCGTTGGGATGCCAGTCTCCGGCGTAGTCCTGGTGGATGCCGTCGCCCGGCACCAGGACGCGCGTCGTGCCATTCAGCGGATCCACGATCATCACCTGGGCGGTGCGCGCGCGCAGGTCCGTGCGATCCGGATCGGGCAGCCAGTCGCCCGGCCCCTCGCCGCCGCAGATAGACGTGTACATAATCTGCGATCCGTCGGGACTCCACACGCCATCGCGCAGCCAGCAGTCCGCTTCTTCTGTCTGAGCCAGATAGGTCTTGGCCGTGCCGTCGGTGAGCATAGTGAACAGGCCCGTGTCGTCACCGGCGACGATGCGGCCTGGCGGGACCAGGAAATCGCTCTGCTGGGCGAGGGCGAGACCGCTCAGCGCCGCGCTGAGCAGGGCGACGAGGATCAGCAGGGAGAGAGAGGTTTGTCGCAGCATGAGCACGCTCCTTGGCTGGTGTTGCACTGCACGATGATAGCATCACCCGGCACGACCGTACAATGTTTGCGCGGCGGGCCGACTCGCTGGGCCGGTCATGCCGCTGTCGTTGCGGCGGCTGGGCGAAAATCGGTTGACGGAGCCGCCGCGACGGGGTATCTTTAAGCGGTTGTATCACTCGTCATACGATCCGGTGCGTTTCTTCACTGTACTCGCGCAATCCCTGATGGCACAATTTGCCGGGTTTGCTCGCCCGGCCCCCGATTCTGCGCCCTCTGGAGAGCCATGCAACCGTGCTTCGGGGCCGGTGACGGTGACACTCGCACGCATTGACAGAAAACGCAGCGATTCTGCAGACAGTCTAGGAGAGGCTTGAATGGCACAGAAGTGGGTATATGCGTTTGAAGAGGGCAGCGCCAAGATGCGCAACCTCCTGGGCGGCAAGGGCTGCAACCTGGCCGAGATGACACGCATCGGCCTGCCGGTCCCGCCCGGCTTCACGGTCACGACCGAGGCCTGCGTGGTCTATATGGACACGGGCAAGTTCCCCCAGGGTATGTGGGAAGAGGTGTTGGCGCACATTGAGGCCTTGAACAAGAAGACGGGCAAGGAGTTCGCCAACGATGCCAACCCTCTGTTGGTTTCGATCCGGTCCGGCGCGCGCGAATCCATGCCCGGCATGATGGACACGATCCTCAACGTGGGCCTGACTCCTGGCTCCGTCGAGACGATGGGCAAGAAGTTCGACGACATGCGCTTCGCCTGGGACCTGTACCGCCGGCTGATCCAGATGTTCAGCAAGGTGGTGCTGGAAGTGCCCGGCGAGGAATTCGAGGAGATCATTGACGAGGAGCGCGAGCGCGCCGGGGCGGCCAGCGACGCCCAGATGACCGCCGAGGGCTGGCGGCGCTGCGCGGAGCGCTTCATCAAGCTGGCTGAGGAGCATACCGGCAAGCCTTTCCCGCACGATCCATACAGGCAGCTTGAGTTGGGCATCGAGGCCGTGTTCAAGAGCTGGAACGGCAAGCGCGCCGTTGACTATCGCAATCACTACGGCTACCCGCACACGTGGGGCACGGCCACCAACGTGCAGACGATGGTCTATGGCAACATCGCCGACGGCGTCAGCGGCACGGGCGTCGCCTTCACCCGCAACCCGGCGACCGGCGAGAAGAAGTTCTACGGCGAGTATTTGCTCAACGCCCAGGGCGAAGACGTGGTCTCTGGCTCGCGCACACCGACTGAGGTGTCTGGCCTGGCCAACGAGATCCGCCCGGCATGGGATGAACTGATGAAGGTGTCGGACATCCTCGAAGAGCACTATCGCGAGACGCAGGACATCGAATTCACCATCGAGAGCGGCAAGCTGTGGATGCTGCAGACCCGTTCGGGCAAGCGCACTGCCGCCAGCGCTGTCAAGATCGCGGTGGACATGGTGGCCGAAGGGCTGATCACGCCCGCCGAGGCTGTGGCCCGCATCTCGCCAGACATGATTGACCAGATGCTGCACCCACATTTCGATGAGGGGGTGCTCAAGAAGTCCACGGTGCTGGCCAGAGGTCTCAATGCGTCGCCCGGCGCGGCGGTCGGCAAGGTCTACTTCGACGCTGACACCGCCGAAGTCAAGAGCAAAGAAGGCGAAGCGGTCATCCTCGTCCGCCCGCTGACCGAGCCGAGCGACGTGCACGGTATGCTCGCGGCCAAGGGCATCTTGACGGCGGAAGGCGGCGCGACCAGCCATGCGGCAGTCGTGGCTCGCCAGCTTGGCAAGCCGTGTGTGGTCGGCTGCACCGACATCAAGATCAACCTGGACAAGAAGTTCTTCGCGGTCAACCAGACCGTCGTCAAAGAAGGCGACTTTATCTCGCTGAACGGCGCGAAGGGCACCGTCTATCTGGGTCAGATGCCGGTGGTCGCTCCCAAGCTGGAAGAGCAAACCGACCTGCTCAAGATTCTGGGCTGGGCCGATGAGATTCGCCGCCTGGGGGTTTGGGCCAATGCTGACGACGAGCAGCAGGCCGCGCGCGCGCGCAGCTATGGCGCGCAGGGCATCGGCCTGTGCCGCACCGAGCACATGTTCCTGGGCGAGCGCACGCAGCTTTTCCAGAACTACATTCTGGCTGCCGATGCGGACACCAAGCAGCAGGCGCTGGAAAAGCTGGCCGGGCTGCAACATGACGATTTCTACGGCATTTTCCGCGCGATGGATGGGCTGCCGGTCATCATCCGCCTGATCGATCCGCCGCTGCACGAGTTCCTGCCGGCGCGCGACGAGCTAAAGGTGGATGTGGCGCTCGGCCATGAGCGCGGCGAGGATGTGGCGGAGAAGGAATTCTTGCTGCACAAGGCCGAGGAACTGGCCGAGTTCAACCCGATGTTGGGCCTGCGCGGCATTCGCCTGGGTATCATGATGCCCGATGTGACGCTGATGCAGGTGCGGGCGATCATCTCGGCGGCGTGCGACGCGGCCAAAGAGGGCTACGACGTGCATCCTGAGGTCATGATCCCGCTCACGGCGCACATCAACGAGCTGAAGCTGCTGCAGACCATCCTGGAGGAAGAAGCCAGGAAGGTCATGGCGGCCAAGGGCATCGAGATTGACTACAAGTTCGGCACGATGATCGAGATCCCGCGCGCGGCCATCACCGCCCATGAGATCGCCGGGCTGGCCCAGTTCTTCAGCTTCGGCACCAACGACCTGACACAGATGACCTATGGCATCAGCCGCGACGACGCCGAGCGCCACTTCCTGCTGCAGTACGTCGAGAAGGGCATCCTGCCCAAGAACCCGTTCCAGACCATTGACCGCGAGGGCGTGGGCGTGCTGATGAAAATGGCTGTCAATGATGGGCGCGCGACCCGGCCCAACCTGGAGGTCGGCATCTGCGGCGAGCACGGCGGCGACCCGGACAGCATTGACTTCTGCCACCTCATCGGCCTTGACTACGTGAGCTGCTCGCCCTTCCGCGTCCCGGTGGCGCGGCTGGCGGCGGCGCACGCTGCCCTGCGCGAAAAGGGCTGGGAGCGCCTGGGTGAGCTGGGCGTCCGCGACCCGCACCGCAACTAAGCGGCGCTTGTAGCGTAGAGTCAACGAGGGCCGTCCCACCGGGGCGGCCCTTGTCGTTGGCGGGCGGTGAGTCTTCCCCTCACCCCTAAATCCCCTCTCCCTCGTAAACGGGGCGAGGGGACTTGATTGTTGCCGCTCAGCCTTCCCCCTTCTCCCGCAGCGCGGGAGAAGGGGCTAGGGGATGAGGGCCAGCCGGTTGATCTCACCCCCGCTCGGCGCTGGCGCGCCTCGCCTCCCCCTCTCCGTCAACGGAGAGGGGGAAGAGCCGAGCGCAGCGAGGCCAGGGGGTGAGGTCGGCAAGGCGCGGCGCGGCAGCGCTTTGACTGCCCGACAGGTTCCGTACGCAGCAGGCGCTTTCCCTGCGCTCCGGCTACGGGTTGCGCTGAATCAAGTATACTGAAGACAGGAAGAACGCAGCTTGCACCAGCGGAAGGAGTATGTACGATGAACCGGCCTCAGATCTCCATGCTTCTGATGGTGGCGCTGCTGGCGCTGACGGGTGGGTCTGCCTGGGCAGCGCAGGGCGCCCCGGTGCTGCCGCCGACCATCGTCAGTTTCGCCGTGGATGTCGAGTCGATCAGCCTGGCCGACGCTGAAGCGGGCGAGACTCCCGCCCGGCTCACCTGGCAGACGGTGGGCGTCCAGATGAATCACCGGCTGCTCCTGTACGTCTTCCGTGTCAACCGCTGGGAGCCGCTGTTGCCCGCCGATGCCGGGCCACTGCCTACGACGGGTGGCTATGACTTCACCATCCAGCACGCGCTGACCTTCAGCCCGCCGGTGATCAGCCTGGTGATCGCCGATGCTTTCGGGCAGGCGCTCGACCAGCGCATCGTGATCATCCCCTACGCGCCGCTCGATGAGACCGTGCCGCTGAACATTGACTCGTTCCGCACCGATGTGACCGAGCTTGACGCGGCGGCGCTGGCCACCGGGACTGCGCGCGTGCCGGTGACGTGGGAGGTGAGCGGTCGCCAACCGACCATGCATCTCGTCTTCGAGCAGGTGTTGGAGACCGGGGCTGTGGTCTCTGTTGAGTTGCCGCGCCCGAACCTGTGGATTCCGTCACGCGGCGCGGGCGTAGTCGCTCCGGTGCCCGCCGCTGCCGGGCAGGTGGTGCGGCTGCGGCTGCGCGTGGTGGACATTCGCGACGGCAGCACGCTGGCTGTCCACGCGCTGCCGGCCATTCCGTTGGTTCGAAGCGCTGCTCTGCCCGTTGCCGCGCCTGTCTCTCCGCCAGCACAGGCCGGCCTCTCGACCGGGGTACCTGCGTCGCCCAGCCAGCCGCCGGCGCAGGGGCGCGGCCCTGCGCCAGTGGAAGTGGCGCTCTTCATCGTCACGCCAGAGATCATCCCCCGAGGGGGCACGGTAACGGTCAGTTGGGATGTGCGCAACGCGGCGGAGCTGGGCATCTGGCTGGTCGAGCCGGGCGGGCGGCTGACCCAACCTGCGCCCACTCCGACGCCACAGGGAACGTGGACGGTCGCTGTGCCCTCCTCTTACGTGGACGCAGCGACGTTCATGCTCTTCGCGCGCGATGCTGCCGGGACCCAGGTGCAGGAGTCGGTCGCAGTGGACGTGATCTGCCCCTATGTGTACTTCTTCGATGTGCGCGGCCAGACGCTAACCTGCCCGCTGGAGGCCGCGACGACGGTGCAGGCCGCCTACCAGGAGTTTGAGCGCGGGGCGATGATCTGGCGGGCGGATACGAGCGACATCTACGCGCTTCACCGCGCAACGGGGCTGGTCAGCCGCTACCGCGACACGTGGCACGGCGAGCCTATCGTCTATGACGAGACGCCTCCGCCGGGCATGTACAAGCCTGAGCGCGGCTTTGGCCGGGTGTGGGCAGACAACCCACAGGTCCGCGCTGAACTGGGCTGGGCCATCGGTTTCGAGCAGGGCTATACCATGCAGCACCAGCGCTCCGGTGACCTCAAGTACTCCCGCCTGTACCTGACGCTGCCTAACGGAGCAGTCATCTACCTGGTGGAGAACACCTGGAAGATATGGTAGGGGCGCGGGCGGCCTCAGTGGCGGGCTGCCCCAGGGCGGGCTGCCCGTCTTTTTGCGCCGGGCGCTGGCGGTATTGGAATGCAGACTTCGGAAGCCTGGCCCAAACGCTGCTGCGTTCTTCTCCGATCAGTCTCTGCGTGGCGCGACAGCCAGGGCTTCACCGCTGAGCGTGTCCTCGAGATGGGCCTTGCGCTTGGGGAAGCGCGCGGCCAGGTCACAGATGCTTCTGAAAGAACGCGATGGTTCTCAGCATTGCCTCTTCGAAGTAGGGCGATGTGATATCGTGCCCGCCCCCTTCATACTCGTAGAATTCGTACATCTTGCCGTTTTGCGCCAGCACGGCTGCCAGCTCGCGCGAGTAGCTGATGCTGACCACAGTGTCATTGACGGCATGGTGAATCTGCACGGGACTCTGCAAGTAGGCGATATTCTCGGTGAGCGAGACAGCCTGCCAGTAAGGCTCGTCCGTATTGGGTTCACCATAGGCCGCGATCAGCTCCCGCCCCCTCCGTCTACTTGGTGACTGTTCCCCGCCGGTGGGGGGCCTGGACGGGTCCGAAATCCCATAGGCGGCGAAATCCTCGTAGCTGTAAACGGCGCCGGCCCAGATCACACCCGCTTTCACCTGCGGCTCGATCAGCATGGCGCGCAGCACTAGGTTGCCCGCCATGCTGTGTCCCCACATGCCGATCCTCTCCGGATCGACGAAATCGAGCGTCTGCAGGCTTTTGAGCGCGGCAATGGCGTCAATGGTGTAGGCCGGGGAAAAGTAAGTGCCGGTCGCCTCGCCCTCGGAATCACCATGCCCGCGCAAGTCAATCTTGAAGACCACGAACCCGTGACTGGCCAGCGTGTGGACATAGGCCACGTATCGCTCCGTGGTGCGGTAGCTGTCGGGTGGAATGTAGCCATGGACAAACACAATGGCTTTGAATCCGCCCTCCGGCACCTCCCCGAACGGGACGGTGAGCAGCCCGTATATCTTGTTGCCCTCGGAAATGTAGCTGACAAGGTGCTGTGAATAGCTGGGACCGTTGGCAAGCTGCTGCTCAAACGTGATCTCACTGCCTTCGACCTCTCGCTCGAGCAGAGAGGCGATGGTCAGGTCTTCGCCCACGTCGAAGGTGTTCTCCTGGGCCACGCTGCGCGGAGCGCCAGGGATCAGGGTGAGGACGACAGCCACCAGGGTGATCGCTGCCAGCCAGGGATATGGGCGATGCTCGTACTCAGTCATCATGTCAGCTCCGTTACGCACACAACATCACAATACAGGCGTTTTTGCGCCCCTGCCGAAACGTCGGCGGTGCGTGTGGTTATAGACACGGTGGGGCTTGCTTGCCCACTCCAGGTTTCCTGGGAGGAAGAATGCCCACGCGCGAGTGGGGATATTCTCGAAGGACAGCCGGGTCGTTGACCTCACCCCCTGGCCTCGCTACGCCCGGCCTTGCCCCCTCTCCATGCATGGAGAGGGGGAACATGGCCCTGGCGGCGCCCCTTTCCTCATTTCGGGAGAAGGGGGCCAAAGCACCGCCAGAAAGGGCATCACACGCTCTAGCGGCTCGCGGGTGATTACCTGCTGGACAGGTAGGCGATGACCGCCTCGCGCTCGGCGCTGTTGAGCCGCGCGCCCTTGCCGATCATCTCGTCAACGGTTTCCGTCCAGCCAGCCAGGTCTTTCTTGGCGCGGTCAATGCGGTCGGTTGTATGGCAGACGGAGCAGCGCTCGGCGACCAGGGCTGCGCCGTCAAGGTCTGCGGCGGTCGTGCCCTCCGGCGCTTCCTCGACCTCGACCGCCATCAGCGCGGCCATGATGTCCTCAGCCGACCCCTCATAGACCAGGCTGGCTGCCATGGTCTGAGCCACTTCCGCCTGCTCGTCAGTGAATTCGCCGGTATGGGCCACGGCGAAGACGACCGCCAGCAGCCCTTCAGCGGGCGCGAAGACCATGAAGAAGCCGTCTTCCTTCGGCGAGGTGACGGTGACAGACCCGGCAACCCGATCCTCGGCCAGCTCGATCTCCTCAGGCTCGCCGAACTCGGCGATTTCGTCCTCGCTCACAGTACCATCAGCGGCCGGCTCCGGCGCGAAGAACAGTTCAGCGACCACGCCCACGATCTCAGCGGGGCCTGCGTCTTCGGGCAGGGTCACGCCGAGGAAACCCAGGAACTCGATCGGCACGACGATGGCCAGAAATCCGGCATCACCGGATTCCAGGTCTTCGTCAGCGTCAACGCGTTCCATAGCCTCTTCGGAATTCACAGCGATGAGTGTGGGGAAGGGGGATTCTTCGTCCATGTTGGACAGCCAGCCCGCGGGATAGCTGACGGAGAACAGGCCGTCCTCAGACGTGAACGTCTCGAACTCGTCATCGCCCTGAGCCAGGACGGCGGCAGGTGTTGCGGCGAGCACCAGGACCAGGACGATGTTGGCGATGATCTGTTTCATGGACTCGTGTCTCCTCAAACAACAGCCACCTCAAGGAGAGGTGGACAATCAGTGAGGTGATCATAGCTTATCTCCGAAAGAAAGCCAATAATTGTTATAATAATCATATCAATATCAATGCGCTAGAAACCTGCGGCTACCACGTCTCGCCGAGGGGTGCCGCGTCAAGGTGCGGCGACCAGGCCGCGCGGACCAGCGTCCAGGCGTCGCCGGGCAAGGCGCGCTCGACGATAGTCATCGAGGTGTTGGTCAGCGAGGGGCGCTGTACATCGCCAAAGAGGCTTTCGAGCAGCATCCCCAGCGTCCCGCCATGGGTGACCAGGCCGACCGTCTGCCCGGCGTGGTGGCTGGTGATGTCGTCGAAGGCGGCGCGGGCGCGCGCTCTGAGCGCGGCGCGCGTTTCTCCGTTGGGCGCCGGAATGTTGCGCCAGTTGGCGCGGTAGGCCGCGTAGCGTTCGGCATCCCAGCCCAGCACCTCTTCGCGGGTGAGACCCTGCCAGTCGCCCAGGTCTATCTCGCGCAGGCGCGGCTCTGGCCGGACGGAGAGGCCGAGCGCCGCGGCGATGGCCTCAGCCGTCTGCCAGGCACGCGGCAGGTCGCTGCTGTACAGCGCGGCCAGGCGTAGCCCGTTGCTGGCCAGGTAACGGCCCAGGGCGACGGACTGGGCGCGCCCGATCTCGTTGAGCGGGACGGGAGCACTGCCCTGCCAGCGTCCGGCAGCGTTCCAGTCGGTCTCGCCGTGGCGGATGCACAGCACGCGGGTTGAAGAGGAGGCGGGGTGCTCAAGCATCGGGGTGAGTCCGGCGCGATCAGGCCAGGGCCTTGAGATGGTCGGGGAAGACCGTTCCCAGCGCCGGCAGCAGCTCGTTGGCGGCGCGCACGGGCCCGGCGCAATCGAGCAGCAGGTAATGGCCCGCTTCGCGCGGGCGGGCATGGGCGGCGCTGGACAGGCGCAGATGGTAGCGGTTGACCAGCATGTAGCCGCCGAGCGGCGTGACGATGTGCCCGCTGACGATCATTCGCTGAGGGGCAGGCGCGCCCGCCGAAAACGCTTCCAGGAATTGTTGGACGACCTGCACATAGCCGTACTCGGTCAGGCCCAACTCGTTCTGCGCAAAAAGCGCGTCCCACAGGATGGTAAACGGCTTGCTCTGCGCGGCGATCAGAACAGCGCGCAGCAGGTGTGGGTAGCGCGGATCGCTCGGACCGCTCACGGCCAGGAAGTGCCGGGCATCGTCGGCATAGCGTGTGCCGTGGATCTCTTCGTATTGCCGGTAGTAGGGCGTCAGGTCATCTGTCTGGGCTAAGGCGGCATCGGCCTGAGCGAGCAGGGCGTCGTGGTCAAAATCGCGCAGCAGCTCGACATGCGCGATCGCCTCGGGGGCCGGGCCAGCGTGGCTCAGCATTACGCCCGCGGCAGTGCGCACGTAGAAAGGCAGGCTTGCCAGGAAGCCGAGCACTTCCTCGCGGTCGCGCCCCAGGGCGCGCTCGAAGTGCGGTGTGAACTCGTTCTCCCCCTTCGCCAGCGCGACCCCGTAGATATGCGGCAACTCGTGGTTGCCGAGCAGCATGCTCACCACTTCTGGCCCCAACTCAGCGCGCAGGGCCATGACGCCACGCAGGATGTCCACGCTGCGGTCGCGGCGCGGCGTGTCGTAGGAATGGATCAGGTCGCCGAGGAAGATCAGACGCTGGGCGGCACCGGAGGCGTGGAGCCGACGGAAGTGTGTTACATAGCGGTTGAAAGCGTCGCCGTCGCCGTGCAAATCGGAGACAATCATGGCGACACCCTGGGTGAGGTCAATGAAACGATCGGGCATTGTGTGTGTATTCGGCTGCGTCCTATTACCTGGCGCGCGAAGTATACCACAAAGCATCACCAAACGGGATGGTGGGTTGCTCCGTTGCCTGGTTCCTCGTTACGGTTGTCAGCGACGATGCTTTGGCGCTAAAATAATTTCTGCGAGGAACTCCCCGACACAGCCTGATGTTTCATCTTGCCTAAGGAGTGCAAAAGTGAAGAATCCGATTCGCGTGGTGGTGACCGGTGCAGCCGGTCAGATCGGCTACAGTCTGCTGTTCCGCCTGGCCAACGGCGAGACATTCGGTCCCGACCAGCCGGTGATTCTGCAACTGCTGGAAGTCCCCGAAGCCCAGGGCGCGCTGCGCGGCGTGGTCATGGAACTGGATGATTGTGCTTTTCCGCTGCTGCACGGCATGGTGGCGACCGACGACCCGAACATCGCTTTTGACGGCGCGAACTGGGCGATTCTGGTCGGCGGCAAGTCGCGCGGCAAGGGCATGGAGCGCGCCGACGTGATCCGTGACAACGCGCCGATCTTCGTCAGCCAGGGGCGGGCGATCAACGAGCGGGCGGCCAGCGACATTCGCGTGCTGGTCGTGGCCAACCCGTGCAACACCAACGCGCTGATCGCTTTGCGCAGCGCGCCGGACGTCCCCGTCGAGCGGTGGATGGCCATGACCCGGCTCGACCAGAACCGGGCCCAGACGCAGATCGCCAAGAAAGCGGGCGTGCCCGTGCGCGCTGTGACCAACCTGGCCGTGTGGGGCAACCACAGCCCGACAATGTACTCGGATTTCGAGCATACGCTGGTCAACGGGCAGCCGGCACTTGACGTGATTCGCGACCGGGGCTGGTTCGAAGGCGCTTTCCTGGCGACGGTGCAGCAGCGCGGCAAGGAAGTCATTGACGCGCGCGGCAAGAGCAGCGCGGCCAGCGCCGCCAACGCCGTCGTCAACCATATCCAGAGCCTGCTGCGGCCCACGCCCGCCGGCGACTGGTTCAGCGGGGCCATTCTCTCCGATGGCAACGCTTACGGCATCGCCGGGGGGCTGATCTATTCTTTCCCGCTGCGGGCCAACGCTGATGGGTCAGTAACGGTAGTTGAAGGGCTGGCGCTGAGCGACTACGCGCGCGGCAAGCTGCAGGCGTCGACGGAGGAGCTGCTGGAGGAGCGCGAAGCGGTCGCCGACCTGTTGAAATAGCGCCCGTTCTGGTACAATGTCGTGTGCGGCGGCGGCGTGAGCACCACTCACGCCGTTCGTTATGTGGGTTGATTGTGCCGCCCAGCGGGCATATAATGACAGCAGGCAGCATAGTAAGGAGATGCGCTCAGCCGCATGAGCTATCCGATGGGCCAGCCTCGCGCGAGGGGCAGCCGTTTCGCCTTCGTCAGGATGTCGTGGGTGCTGCCGGCGAGTTATCTGCTGCTCCTGATTGTCCTCGTGTCGCTGCAGTTCGCGCCATTTATCGCCGAACAGCGGCGCGACAGCGGCATTTACGCCTATACGGGTAAAATCATCCACGACGGTGGGCTGCCCTACCTGGATGCGTGGGACAACAAGCCTCCTGGCATCTACTTCATCAACGCGCTGGCCTTCGTCGCCTTTGGGACCAACCGCTGGGCGCTGTGGCTGGCCGAGAACATCACCCTCTTCCTGACGGGCATGACCATGTTCTGGCTGCTGCGCCAATTGTACGGTGGGCGTGGCGAGACGTGGGTTGGCCCGCTGATCCTGGTGCTGCTCACGCGCCATCCGGCGCTCGTCTCTGACATCAACTTCACCGAGCCCTACGCGCTGCTGCCGCAGATGCTGGTCCTGGTGGCGGGCTACCAGTTCCTACGCGCGCCCGGCTCGCGCTGGGGATTCGCCATGGGCTTTGCGGCGGGCAGCGCCTTTCTGATCAAGCAGACGACGGTGGGCGTGGCCCTGGCTTTCGTCCCGGCCATCCTGATCAGCCGGCACCCGGTGCTGGGCACGCAGCGGCGCTGGCACTGGCTGGGCGTGACCATTCTGGGCGGGCTGAGCAGCCTGGGCCTGGTCGCGCTGTACCTGCTGATCAACGGCATTCTGGACGATGCCATCAAAGCGTCATTCGTGGCAGCGGGCACGTTCCACGACTGGGTGAGTGATGGCTCGGTGTGGATCGGGCGGACGGTGATTACGACATGGACAGCCAGCTCGGCCCCGCTGGTGATCGTGCCGCTGCTGCCGTTCCTGGTGCTGGGCATGCGCGCAGCGTGGCGCAGCCTGCGCGCGCGACCCTACTACGGGCGCCAGGCGGCGACCCGCGCAACGCTGCGCGTGTGGATCGTGCTGACGTTCTTCGCGGACATGATCCTATGCAACATCACCAATCGGGGGTATGCGCACTACTATATCACGCTGATCCCGGCCATGACCCTGCTGACGACGATGAGCCTGCCGGTGGTGGCCCAGCGCATCGCCCAGTCAGCGGGCCGCCGGCGCCGGGCCTGGGCGGGGCTGCGCGTCTACCTAGCTGTGCTGCTGCTCGGCGTGCCGGTGCTGGCGACTTTAGGGCGCGTATTGCTGGCCGAGACGGAGATCGTCGGGCCGGCCCGTCAGCAGGAAGTGGTCACCTACGTGACGGAGCGCACCGATCCGCACGACACGGTGCTGGTGTGGGGCGCGAATACAGTGGTCAACTTCCTGGCCGACCGGCGCAGTCCCACTCAGTTCCACTATGGCTACCCGCTGATCGTGCCCGATGAGCTGTCAGATGAGTACATTCTGGAAGCGGTGCGCGACCTGCAACGCGGCAAGCCGGCGATCATTGTGGACAGCACGATGGTGGATGGCGACCGCATCCCACCCCTTGACCCGGCGCGGCGCATCGAATGGTGGGGGGAGGGAGGCCGCCGCGATGTGGCCAACCTGGACCCGATCTTCGCCTTCGTGAGCAAGCACTGCTGGCCGGTGGACGAGATCGAGCAGATCGTCATCTACCGCTGCGCTTACCCGAACACGACGCGCCTGCCGCTGTCAGTCGTGACCGGGCCGCCGCTGAGCGCGTTCTGGCAGGTGCTGGAGCCGACGCTTACCATGAGCCGCGACTGGATCGCGGCGCAGTACGAGCAGGAATTCGCGCCGCAGCCCTAACGGTCGTGATCGTGGGTCGCTGACTGAACAGCGCAGTTATGGGCCTGCGCCGTCATTGATGTGAGAGCGCGGCACGAGGCAAGCTCTGCGCCAGCTTACTCTCTACCCTTGAGTTTCTCCTTCATTTCAGCCAGCGCCGCCAAGTCACCCGCCGCCACCAGCCGGGCCTGCTGTGGCCAGCTTTCGGCGCTGCCCACCAGGCGCACGCCGCGCCCCTTGATGATTTGCTCGAGCTGTGCACCGGTCATGGCCGCGACCTGGGCAAAGGTGGTGATTCCGCTCTCTTTGAGCGCGGCGGCGGACTTGGGGCCGATGCCTTCGATCAGGGTCAGGTCGTCCGGCCCGGTTCTGGCCTCAGCGGGGGGTGCTGCCTCCTCCACCGGGACGGGCTGCGCTTCGGCTGTGGCCCCGGCAGCGGGCGGCGCTTCTTTGGCGGGGGCAGGCTTCGCTTCCGCCCCGGCCTCGGCAGCGGGCGCCGCCTGCTTCGCCAGAGCAGGCTCCGCCTCCGCTGCGGCTTCGGGGGGGGGCGTCTCGTGGCCTGCGTAGTGCGGGGTTTTCAGGTCGTCGAAGCGTTCCCAGGGGCGCACCATGATCAGCCAGCCACCCACGCCCAGGACGATCAGGGCGATGCCGATGATCAAAAGGGTGGTAGTAATGTCGGCATTGTCAATGGTGCCCAGGCTAATGAGCAGCAGGGCCACGATGGTGATGGTGACGCCCAATCCGATCAAGTACGCCAAATTCTGTTCTGTTGGGGTGAGTTTCTCTTGTGCGGGCACGGCAGACCTTCCGTTCTTCACCTATGCGGACGGGACTCATAAACTGCGCGGCTTGAGGTCTTTCTTATTGTGCCACAAAAACGAGTCAAAGGGAAAAGAGTTGCCTGGGCGGGTGGGGAGGTCGTTGGCACCGCCTGCCAAACTCCACTATGCTTAACATAAGGAAAGGAGCCGGTATATGGACTCGTTGACCCGAAACCATTTGATTGAGCTGATTGACTTTGAAGACGAATGGTGTGTCTCTCTTTATATGCCCACTGTGCGCGCGGGGACGGAGGTGCAGCAGAACACAATCCGGTTTAAGAACCTGCTCCGCCAGGCCGAAGAGCGGCTGGCCAGGCTGCAGGTGCGTGTGCCCGACGCCGAGCGTCTGCTGGGGCCGGCAACCGCGATGCTGGACGACGCCGCCCTGTGGCGTCAGTTGAACAGCGGGCTCGCCGTCTTCGTGGCGCCCGATCACTTCGGCTATTATCGCCTGCCCACCTCATTCGAGGAGCGGGTGATGGTCAGGCGTCGTTTTCACGTCAAACCCCTGCTGCCACTGTTCAGCGGGGACGGGCGCTTCCTGGTGCTGGCGATCAGCCAGGATGAGATCCGCCTCCTGGAAGGGACGCGCGACCAGGTGGCCGAGATCGAACTGCCCGACGTCCCGCGCAATCTGACCGAGGCGCTGCGCCCGGAGCAGCCGGAGCACCAGGTTCGCGCGAGGGCGGTGGGCGGCACCAGCATCACCGTCTACCATGGGCAGGGCGGCAGCGGAGAAGAGACTCCTAAGCTCGACATCCTGCGCTACTTCCAGATGGTTGACCGCGCCCTGAGCGAACTGCTGGCGGACCGGCGTGTCCCGCTGGTCCTGGCCGGTGTGGACTACCTGCTGCCGATCTATCGCGAGGCCAATACCTACCCGCACCTGGTGCCACAGGGCGTGACAGGCAGCCCGGAACTGCTGAGCGCCAAGGAGCTACACCAGCGCGCCTGGGCGATTGTCATGCCGCTGTTCGCCAAGGCACAGAGCGACCAGATCGCGCTCTATTACGAGCTGAACGGGCGCGACGACCCGCGCGCGTCGCATTCGCTGAAAGACATCGTCCAGGCGGCGCACGCCGGGCGCATCGCGACTCTCTTTGTGCCGCGCGGCGTGCAGAAGTGGGGCGTCTTCCGCACCCACAGCCAGAAGGTACACGTCCACCCCTCTGAGCAACCTGGCGATCATGACCTCATTGACCTTGCCGCGGCCCAGACTATCGCCCACGGCGGCGCGGTCTATGTGCTGGAGCCGGCGCAAATGCCGGGCGGGGACCTGGTGGCGGCCATCTTCCGCTATTGACCCGTGCGGAGGACCCTCGCGATCTCGGGTGGGCCAGGGCACATGCTGGCCCACCCAGGATGAGGAGCACGCTAACTATGGGCGCTGTGCTTGTCGCTGGACTGACTAACATCGAGACCACGCTGCGCGTGGAAGGCTTCCCGATCCCCTATGTGCCGGTTCACTATCCTTTCTTCGGTGTGGACGCGAGTGTGTCCGGCGTCGGGTACAACGTGGCCAGGGCGCTGACCGTGCTGGGCCGTCAGGTGCGCTTCCTGTCCATGATCGGGCGCGATCAGGGAGCGGCCCAGGTGCTGGCGCAGCTTCGCTCCGATAGGCTGTCGAACGCCTTCGTCGCCCAGGAGACGGAGCGCACGGCGCGGTCGGTGATTCTCTACGACACGGATGGGCGGCGCATGATCTACGTGGACTTGAAGGACCTGCAAGAGCGCGCCTACCCGACGGCCATGTTCGAGGCAGCGGCGCGCGACGTGGTGCTGGCTGTGCTGTGCAACATCAACTTTGCGCGACCCATGCTCGGCGCGATGCAGGCCCGCGGCGTGCCCATCGCCACCGATGTGCATGCCATCGCCGACCCGGACGATGCGTACAACGCCGACTGGATGCGCGCTGCGTCGGTGCTGTTCATGAGCGACGAGCTGCTGCCCTGCGCGCCTGAGGAGTGGGTCCGCCAGTTGTGGGAGCGCTATGACGCGCCGGTAGTGGTTATCGGGCGGGGGATGCAGGGGGCGCTGTTGGCCGTGCGCGGCGATGGTTTCATCGAGCGCGTGCCCGCTGTCTATACGCGCCCGGTCGTCAATACCATTGGCGCGGGGGACGCGCTCTTCTCCAGTTTCGTGCACGTCTATGCGGCGACGGGCGATCCCTATCTGGCTATTCGCCAGGCGATGGTCTTCGCCTCGTACAAGATTGGCGCAACCGGCGCGGCGGACGGGTTCCTGAGCGCCGCTGAGCTGGATCGGCTGAGCGCTACCGTCTACGGCGCGCCAGGCGACTGAAGCGCGCTCAGTCCTCCGGAATGTCCAGGGCCGGTGTCGCCGGCGAGAGCAGCGCGGCGTGCAGAGTCGCGCCGGGCACGTGCTCGCCGAGCAGGGCCTGCAGGTCGGCCAGTGCGGCGCGCACGTCGTCTTCAGCGCTCGCGTGGTGTCCCTCAACGGTGATCAGCGCCTCGGTCGTGTCTTCGCGGGCGGCGCTCTGGTCGCTCTGCCGCCAGCACCAGCGCCGCGCGCTGACCAGCCCCGCTTC
The DNA here is from genome assembly GCA_037447125.1 of Chloroflexota bacterium. Classification (GTDB taxonomy): domain Bacteria; phylum Chloroflexota; class Anaerolineae; order Aggregatilineales; family Aggregatilineaceae; genus UBA2029. The sequence continues at coordinate 29,727 of JBBIHG010000032.1, forward strand.
ATCCACGAAGATCACCTCGCCGGGATCAGGATGGACGCTCTCGTCCGTTCCTAGGTCGGTGAAGCGCTCGTCACCGGCGGCGAAGCGCACGGTCACTGTGCCGCTTGTAATGCGGCGATCGAAGATCGCCACCGGCAGGGCATAGCGGATGCTGACCAGATTGCCCAGGTCCACCAGCAGGTTGAGCGAGGGGATGTCGTCGTGTTTGGTCAGGCGGCGCAGCAGGGCCTCGGCGGCGCTGCGGTACTGGGTCGGCTTGACGCCGAAGGCGCTGAAGGCCCGCCGCCAGGCAGCCAGGCTGGGCACGTCGCTGAGCGGGGTGTCGCCCAGGCGGGCCAGGGCTGCGCGCTGTTCGGCGGCAAAGGCGGCGGCCAGCGCGGGCGGGGTAGGGCCGTTGCGCAGGTTGCGGGCGGCGATTGCCCCGCCGCGAATGGCCGGAAAGCTGACCAGCAGGGCCGGGTCGTAGCGGAAGAGGGTGGGCATGGCAGTTCCCTTCAGTTGATCACCAGCCAGTTGAACGCCATAGCTTCTTCAGGGGCAGTGCTGCGCACGGTGAACGATTCCCCGGCGGAGATGGCGTCTACCCACCAGCGTCCGCGCGGTTCGCTGACCGGTGTGATCAGCACCAGCGAACCGCTGCTAACGGCGCGCGTGGGGACGGTCACGGCTCCGTCTTGCCAGCCGTCGCGCACCTGCCCGGCGTGACCGCTTCGCGGTGGGACGTCGAAGCCCCGCGCGAAGGTGTGCGAATTCTCGGACACCAGCCCGCCGTCAGCGGCGAAGTAGAGGGGATTCGCGCTCACGCGGATGCGTGGCCGGTCGGCCTGGCGGTAGTCCAGGCTGATGTGGTCAGTGTCGGTGGGGTTGCGCACCTCAATCTGTCCGCCAGTGCCGTCGTTGCCTATCACCGAAAATGTGCCACCGCCCTCACCGTCGCCGATCCAGAACTCAACGATGTGATTGGCGGTGTAGAGCGTGGGGCCGTACTTGTAAAAGCCAATCTCAAAGCTGCGATCCTGTCCCGGCTCGTTGGGCGCGTGGTCGAACAAGCGCAGCGACGGCGCGCCGAGGATGTTCCAGCGTGAGGAGGTGGGATAGACGGCAACCCATTCGTGGTATGGCTCGCCCTCCCAGCCGCCGGTGCCCAGCGACCACATGGCTCCGGTGGGCACAGGGGTGGCAGTCGGGACGACGAGGGGGGTCGCTTCGGAATCTGTTGACTGAACGACGACGCCCAGGCTGATCGCAGCGAGAATCACGGCGGCGGCGGCCAGCATCAGTGCTGGCCAGCCGAGACGGGAGGGGGTGGACGAGAGGGCCATTAGCGCTCGCTCCTGTATGAATTAGGGGGACGGGCCGGAAGCTCCGCGGTCGCCGCGCCCGCTCAACCCGCCCCGCGCTCGATCAATAGCACAGCTACGCCGTTGCCCTGGTGCTGCGCCACCACGTGATCGCGCTGCCCGGCCAGCCAGCGCGAAAGAGCCGAGTCGCCCAGCGCAAAGGGGTCGAAGGGTCCCTGGGCCTGCTCGCGGTGCACATTGACGGTGGGATCGGTTACGATGGTCCAGAGCCGGGCGTGCGGAGCGGCGAGAGCGTCCTGGGGCAGAACCAGGTTGGCGCGCAGCAGTGCCTCGTCCTGCCAGTAGCGCAAGAAAGGCAGCAGAGCCAGGGCCGGCTCCATGACGAACCCGTCGCCGGGCCGGTATTCAGCGGCCACGAACGCGCTGACATCGCGCCAGGATTGGCGCTCGCTATCCTCGTTCGCGACATTGTACAGCACCTGCACAGCTCCGCTAATGACCACAATCGCGGCCACGGCACCGGCCCACGAGCTACCGGCCAGCCCTGCGACTGGGGGAAAGGGCTTCAGCAGACCTGGCTTCGTCCTGGCCAGGGCGCTCCAGCCGCGCAGGGCTAGCAGGAGCAGCCCCGGCAGGAAGACCATGAAGTAGCGGTCGGCGTAGACCGGGCGAGCCTGTGACAGCAGGAAGACCGGCAGCAAGGCGAGGATGACGAGCCAGAACCAGTACAGGTCTGTGAGATCGAAGCGCCAGGCGCTCCACGCCCGGTGCGTGCCGGCAATCAGCCCGACGGCCAGGGCGATCAGCGCCGGCAGCAGCAGAAGCCGGACGCTATCCGTGCCAGCGCCCATGTTCGCCAGCGTGACCGGCAGATCGGCCAGGGCAGGTCTGGGGATCCAGGCAATGCCGAACGAGACGACCTCCTGAGTGACGAGACGATAGATCCACCAGGCCAGCGGAGCCAGGGCGACGATCTGCACCAGCAGCCACTGGCGCAGCATCCGGCGCTTGCCCTGCAGGGCGAAGCCCAGAACGGCATACTGGGCCAGCGGCAGCGCCGCGGCGAAGAAATGAGTCATGTAGCTGGCGGCGCTGCTCAGGCCAAGACCTGCCCAGTGCGTCGCTGAGCGCTCGCCGCGCAGCAGGACCAGGAAGTAGTACGAAGCCAGCAGCGCCGTGACGAAGAACAGGGCATAGGGGCGCGCCATCCGTGAGAGCCAGATGTGGTACGGGTTGCAGGCCAGCAACAGCCCCGCCCACAATGCCAACGGCCGGCCACCATAGAGGCGCAGGGTCACCCGGATCAGCAAGGCGATGCCGCCCACTCCCAGCAAGACCGACGGCCAGCGCAGCATGAAATCGTTCTCAGTGGGCAGGGCGCGCATGAGCAAGAAGTACAGCGGGACGTGAACGCCATCGGTCAGCAGCAGCGATACGAAATCGTCAGCGGGCGCGCTGGCGAAGAAGGCGGTGAAAGCTTCATCTGACCACAGGCTGTCGTCGCCCAGACTGATCACCCGCAGCGCGAAGCCGATCAGGAGGATCGCTGCGATCTGGCCAATGAAGCGCCGCTGCCTCATGGACTAGCCCCCCAGCGCGCGAGTGATGACGGCGCCCCACCAACTGGCGAACACGGCTGCTGCCTGCCGGTCGCTCAGCCAGGTGATGGCGGCGATCCAGGGGCCGGCGAAGCTCGATAGCGCGGCGTAAGGCGACAGGAACGGCGTCCCCGCGATCAACAGGCGCTCGTCGCGTCGCTGCATGCCCAGCGCGATCAGCAGCACGCCCGCCGGAATCTGGAACGGCCACAGGCCCGCCCACAGATTGTGGCCCGCATCCATAAAGGGCGTCGGTTGGTTGAGCAGGGCGCGCGGCCAGTTGCCAAACCAGACCAGCGAGACGGCGATCACCGCCCCTGCGAGCAACCCGGCCTGGAGCCAGCGCGCGCGCGGCACCCCGGCCAGCAGGCCCAGGGCTGCCTGGGGCTTGGTCAGCGCGACCAGCGCCCACCACTGAGCGGGTAGCAGCACGCCGCCGATAATCAGCAGGTCCACTTGGCCGTGCATGATCGTGTAGAACATGGGTGGCGAGAGCAAGACCAGCACCGGCTTGGCAAGACTGGCCTGCCGGTTCCAGCGGCGCAGTAGCAGCAAAGCTACGCCCAGCGTCGCCGCCGCCAACGCCGCCCAACCCAGGCGAAACGGCAGCAGCGCCAGCGGGATGCACAGGACAGCCAGCCAGGGCGGGTTGTAGTAGTGGTAGCCTTGGGCAGTGGGCGTACCATAGAGCGGAGAGGCCAGATCCATTGCGCGGTGGGCCGCATCATAGAACACCTGCCAATCGGCGCCGCCGTCCCAGGGCGAGGCGTAGAACGCCAGCGTCAAAAGCGCGAAGAGTGCAGCAGCGGTCAACACCGTGCGCGCGTCAAGGCCAAGGCGCGTTGAGGCAGATCGCCCGGCGCTCATCGAGTCCGCCGCGCTCAATCTTCCAGGGCGATCTGAATGGTGTCGCCCTCGACGCGCACGGGGAACCAGGGCACCGGGATGACCGCCGGCATGGCCAGCACGCGCCCGTCGCGAATGTCGAATTGCGCGCCGTGCCGGGGGCAGGTGATGGTGAAGCCATCCAGGCCGCCTTCGACCAGCAGGCCGTCGTCGTGCGTGCAGCGATCCTCGATGGCATAGTAGATGCCGTTCACGTTGAACACGGCGACGTACAGACCCTCCACCTCGAAGACTTCGCGCGCGCCGGGCGGGATCTCGGCGGTCGTGGCGACGGTGATGAAGCGCGGCACTGGAATCTCCCTCCCCGAAAGGGCGACCTACGGCGGATTACGCCAGAACATGAAGCTGCGGAAGCCCTCGCGCACCAGTTCGTCGGGAATCTGCAGCGCGTGGGTGATGTCGAAGATCATCGCCCAGAATGCCTCAGCGATCGGCGGGATGAACCACAAGGCCAGGAAGACCAGAAGCAGGCCATAGGACCCCACCTGCAGAAGCTGCCAGCGCGTGCGCGGATCGAGCAGCGGCTCGATGACGCCGAAGCCGTCCAGCGGCGGCACGGGCAGCAGGTTGAAGCACACCGCCGTGATTTGCAGCATGATCAGGAAAGCGACTGCCGACCACAGCGACGTGTTCTCCCAGATCGATCCGGACTCCGGGCCGTGCCCCAGCCAGAGCCTGAACTCGATC